>NZ_JAVDWE010000013.1:0-173794 GCF_031457235.1 Hydrogenophaga laconesensis | reverse complement strand
CGCTGCGCTGTTTCGTGGGTATCCGCAGGCGGTACGAACCGACAACGGCCCGGAGTTCACCAGCCGCGCCTTCATGGCCTGGGCGCAGGCGCATGAGCGCCACGCGCGAGACCTTGAGCGGCGTGCAGGCGCCAGTCAACCGGTTCTCCATTGGTTTCACGTTACCGCTGGATTCGCAACCCGGTCGCACCATACAGGCGCGGACGTTCGTGCAACACGACAACGTGACCGGCACCGCAGAGCAGGCGAGCCTCTCCGGCTCGTTCGGCGCAGAGAACCGCGCAGGCTGGGGTCTTTACACCGCGCACACCCGTGAAGGCACGAACAGCTCGGCCAGCATCAACTACCAGGCGCCACTGGCGCAACTTGGCGCCAACATCAGCAGCGGTGGTGGCTACAAATCCTTAGGCATCTCCGCGTCTGGCGGGATGGTGGCACACGGCGGAGGCCTCACTCTGGCCCCGTACCTCGGTGAAACCATCGGACTGGTCAAGGTGGAGAACGGACAGGATGTGCGGATCCTTGGAGCGCAAGCCGCGACCGTCGACAGCCGCGGCTACACCGTTATTCCGCACCTGCTTCCCTACCAGCTCAACAACGTGGAGTTGGACTTCTCACAAGCATCATTGGACACGCAGGTAGACAACACCAACCTGCAGGCTGCGCCACGCGCGCGCGCGGTAGCTGCGTTCAATTTCACCGTACCGGCAGGACGTGTCATCCTGATCAAGACCGTGCTGGAAGATGGCAGCCCCGCTCCGTTCGGTGCCACCGTAATCAACGAGAAAGGCGAACAAGTGGGTGCCGTGGGGCAAGCGGGCAAAGCGGAGGCACGGATCACGGAAAACGCCGGACAACTCACCGTGAAATGGGGCGAGGGTGCGGGGCAGCAATGCTCGATGCCTTACACCTCGCAGCCCCCCGGCGATGCCAAGGCAGACAAGGCTGCGCCCGCGTATCAACCCATGCCAACGAGCCGATGCATCGCCAGAACCATGATGGCGCCGCAAAGGGCCGGCGAAAAGAGTGTGTCATGAACAAGAGCAGAACTGAAATGTCCCGAAATTTCACGGGTTTGCGATGGATGTTGGCTCTATTGCTGAGTCTTTGCGCCCTAGCTGCACAGGCGCAATGCACCACCAGTCTTCCATCGACAACGGCAATCAACTTTGGGAACGTTCCGGTGCCCTCCTCAGCCCCCATCGGGACCGTACTGGCCACACGGACGATCCCATATACGGTGAGCTGCTCTGCCGCAGGAGGGGTGCGCCACAGTGTGGTCTACGAGATCCCCACATCTCGCAGCACCGCGTACTCAGACGTGCTGGCCACCGACAATCCCGGCATCGGGGTGCGCATAACCCGAGCGGCCTCGTCCACGGGCATGACCTCCACCAACGGCAATGGGCCCACGTCCACACCGCCCTATTCCGCCAACCAGACTGTTGCGGCGAACACCTCGACGGGAGCGGCTTTGAGCTACAGCGACACGATGAAACTTGAACTGGTCAAGATCGCGGCGGGAGCCATCACGCCAGGTAACCTTGGCACCCGCTCCACCTTCATCCGCCTCGATTCAAACAGCACCCGGGTAAGCCGCACCGTGACCGACACCGGCGTCGTCTACTCGCCTGCCTGCGCAGTGCACTCATCCGTTCAGACCGTCACCCTGGACACGATTTCCGCCAACGACCTGAGCACCGTGGGCGCTGTGGCCGGCACCAAGGCATTCAACATCTCACTCACCTGTGATGGTGGCATGACTTTGCACACCAGCTTTTCCGACAACACTGTGCCGGGCAACACGACCAACGTGCTGACCAACAATGTCTCTGCCACCCAGGCGGGCGTGGGTCTGCAAATCCTGCGCAGCGGCACGCCGGTGAATTTCGGCTCTGACATGACCATCATTTCCACCTCCACCAACGGCACCCCGGTCACCATCCCTCTGGAGGCCCGCTACATCCGCCGAAGCGGAGCGCTTACGGGCGGCTTGGTCCAGGGTGTCTTTACCTACACCCTGACATATCACTGATCACGGCGCCGAGCACCAGCGTCAGTATTTTCCAGACCGCTGATTTGGCCAGAATATATATGGAAACATATATATTTCATACCTTTTTTCCGATATGTAAATGTCCCCTACGTGCTCTTAAATGTGGTCTTGCCCATCTACGCCAACAGCACGACCCTTCTGACCGCCAGCCAGTCGGGCCTGTGGACGTACGGCTTCAACGTCAACCTGGACTTCTGAGCCGCAACAGTCCGGCACAAGGTCGAGGCCGGGAGCTTGAGGACGGAATCCTCGGGCTCCCGGCCTTTTTCATGGCGCACGCATCGGGGTCTGCGTTCGCACGGGGTTTCAATGCCGCAGCGGTGATGCAGGTGATGGGAAGCGCTAATATCCAGCACCCTTGTTTGCGCCGATGCCTTGCGTCGGGACCTGCGGAATGGATCAGTTCAGTTTCGAATTCGACGCACCCGCCCCCACCGGACCCGCGCTCCCACCCTCGCCACCGCCATCGCCTGCCTCGACGTTGACGCTCGAGGAAATGGCGCGCCGGCTGGATCTGGAGGCCGACTACCGTGTGCTTCGCCGGCTGGTGCCCATTTCGGACTTCGGCCTTCCGCCGCGCGGCCCCGCCGCTGTGGCTGACCGGCAGCGGGTGCTCGTGCTGGACACGGAGACCACCGGCCTGTCGCACCGTGCCGACAAGATCATCGAACTGGCCATGCTGCTGGTGGATGTCGACCCGGTGTCGGGGTTGCCGTTCGGTCCGGTGACCCCTTTCGAAGGGTTCGAAGATCCCGGGATGCCGATCCCGGCCGTGGCGCAGCAGGTGACGGGCATCCACGATGACATGGTCAGGGGCCATCGGCTGGACGATCTGGAGGTGCAGGCCCTGGTGGCGCAAGCCGATCTGATCGTGGCCCACAACGCTGGCTTCGACCGGCCATTCGTGGAGGCACGCTTTCCGGGCTTTGCGGAGAAAGCCTGGGCCTGTTCCTTTGCGGACATCGACTGGAAGGCGGCCGGTGCCGATTCGGCCAAGCTGGGGTCGCTGGCGCAAGACCAGGGCTGGTTCTACGACGCCCACCGGGCACAGGTGGACTGCCATGCCCTGCTGCAGGTGCTCGCCCGCCCGGTGGGGCAGGGGCCGTCCACCGGGCTGGCGCAGCTGATTGCGGCGGCGGCCTCGCCCAGCTTCAGGCTGCGCGCCAACGGTTCGCCGTTCGATGCCAAGGACCAGCTCAAGGCCCGGGGCTACCGCTGGGACGCGGAAGCCAGGGTGTGGTTCTGCACGCTGGCCGATCAGGCCCGACTGGAAGAGGAACTTGCATGGTTGAAGGCCGAGATCTACGGCGCACGGGCTGCGCGGGTCGAGGTGGAGGCGCTGGACAGCCAGGTGCGTTACTCTTTGCGACCGGGTACCGTGTCGCAACGGCCGCTCTAGCCGGGGCGCCCCGCCCGCACCTCGCCAGGAACCGACCCGTTACAGTGCCCTGATGCCCCCGTCCGACGACAGCCTTTCACCCATCGCGCCGTTGCGCCGGCCCGTGTTCCGCATGCTGTGGACCACCTGGCTCATGGCCAACATCTGCATGTGGATGAGCGAGGTGGCGGCGGCCTGGATGATGACCTCGCTGACCACCACGCCGATCTGGGTGGCGCTGGTGCAGACCGCTGCGACGCTGCCGGTGTTCCTGCTCGGTCTGCCCAGCGGCGCGCTGGCCGACGGCCTGGACCGCAAGCGCTATTTCCTGTTCACCCAGCTGTGGGTGGCCGCGGTGGCCACGCTGTTGAGCGCGGTCATTTTCATGGACGTGATGTCGCCGCCGCTGCTGCTGGTGCTCATCTTCGCCAACGGCATTGGCCTGGCACTGCGCTGGCCGGTGTTCTCCGCCATCGTGCCCGAGCTGGTGCCGCGTCCGCAGCTGCCGGCGGCGCTGGCGCTCAATGGCGTCTCGATGAACGCCTCGCGCATCATCGGCCCGCTGCTGGCCGGTGCGCTCATCGCCAGTGCGGGCAGCGCCTGGGTGTTCCTGTTCAACGCGCTGCTGTCCATCGGCGCAGCGTTCATCGTGACCCGCTGGAAGCGCGAGCACACGCCCAACCCGCTCGGGCGCGAGCGGCTGGCATCGGCCATGCGCGTGGGCCTGCAGTACGTCGTGCAGTCGTACCTCATCAAGGGTGTGCTGATCCGCATCTTCCTCTTCTTCTTTCATTCCACGGCGCTCATGGCCCTGCTGGCGCTCATCGCGCGCGGCATGAAGGACGGCGGTGCCGGCACTTTCACCCTGCTGCTGGCGTCGATGGGCGCGGGCGCGATCGCCTCCACGGTGTTCCTGCCCCGCCTGCGCGGGCGCTTCTCCCGCGACGGCCTGGTGTTCCGCGGTGCGGCCATGCAGGCTGCGGCCATGGCCGTCATGGCCGTGACGCACGAACTTTGGATTGCCGTGCCCGCGATGTTCCTGGGCGGCGCGGCCTGGCTCACGGTGGCGAACACCCTCAGCGTGTCCATCCAGATGGGCCTGCCCGACTGGGTGCGCGCACGCGGCATGTCGATCTACCAGATGGCGATCATGGGTGGCAGCGCTGCCGGCGCGGCGCTCTGGGGTCAGGTCGCCACCTGGACCAGCGTGCCGGTCTGCCTGGGCATTGCCGCCTGCAGCGCCGTGCTCGCCATGGCGGCGGTCAATCGCTGGATGCCCGATGCCGGGCTGGAAGACGACCTCACGCCCAAGCGCATCTTCCCCGCCCCCTCCATTCCCGAGCCGCCCCGCCATGGCCATGTGATGGTCAGTGTCGAGTACCGCATCGACCCGGCACGCGCGGCGGAATTCCGGCTCCTCATGCTGGGAGAGAGTCGGCGCAGCCGCCTGCGGCACGGCGCGCTGTCCTGGGAACTGCTGCACGACATCAACGACCCGGGGCGTTTCGTCGAAGTCATCGTCGACGAGTCGTGGACGGATCACCTGCGGCGTTTCGACCGTGTCACGGCCGCCGATGTCGCGCTGCGCGACCGCAAGCTCGCCTTCCACCTCGGCGATGAGCCGCCCCGCGTCAGCCGTGCGCTGATGGAAACCACGGTCTGAAAGAAAACGCCCCCGTTGCCCCTGGCGGGCGCTGCTCCGTGCGATGCCGTCAGGCTTCAGCGCCGGCCTTCAGCGAGAGCTCGCGCGCGCCCTCCCGCAACGCCTGTGCGATGCGCTTCACCTGCCTGTCGTCCACGCGCGCGCCCGGGCCGTACACGGCGAGCGAACCCACCACTTTCGAGCCGGCCGAGAAGAAGGGCGCGGCAATGGCCACCGCGCCCTGGATCAACTCGTCGCGGCTGATCGCGTAGCCCGCCTCGCGGATGCGCACCAGCTCGTCCAGGTAGGCCTTCTGGCGCGCCTTCGGAATGCGGCCCTCGATGTACTGCAGCGCATCGGGCACGAAGGCCAGAATGGCACGCCCGCTCGCGCCGAGGATCACCTTCTCGCTGTGGCCGACGCCACGCTTGAAACTGAGGGGCTGCGCGCTCGGCATCTCCGCCACGCACACGCGCTCCTCGCCGTGGTGCACCAGCAGCGCCACCGTCTCGCCCGTCTGCTCCCACAGGCGCCGCATCATGGGCTGCGACAGCGTGGCCAGGTCGAGGCCGGAGGTCCACATGTGCGCCAGGTGTGCCACCGATGGCCCGAGCTGGAACCGCTGCGGTTCGCCCACCGACACGATGAAGCCGCGCAGCTCCAGCGTGCGCAGCAGCCGGTACAGCGTGGGCCGGCTCAGGTCCACCCGCTTGAGCAGTTCGCTGGCACTCAGTTGCCGGTCGCCAGCACGGAAGGCCATCAGGATGTCCAGCGCGCGGTCCACCGCCCGCACGCCTTCGTTGTTCTTGTCGGTGCTCATCGGAATCTCCCGGGGTATCGGAAGCCGCATTGTATGAAATACGTCCGCCTGATGGACAGGCTGCTCATTTTCTTTGACATGGATCAAACCCCGTTCCTAGAATGGACACGCGTCTCACCAGACGTACAAATGAAAACCACGGAGCCCCACAAGTGAACAAGGAAATGTCTGAAACGCTCACCCGCGTCGGTCCCGGCACGCGCATGGGCAACCTGATGCGCCGCTACTGGGTGCCCGCCCTCATGTCGAGCGAGATCGCCGAACCCGATGGGCCGCAGGTGCGCGTGCAGCTGCTGGGCGAGAAGCTGCTGGCCTTCCGCAACACCGACGGCAAGGCCTGCCTGATCGGCGAGTTCTGCTCGCACCGCGGCGTTTCGCTCTACTTCGGCCGCAACGAAGAGAACGGCATCCGCTGCGCGTACCACGGCGTCAAGTTCGATGGCAATGGCCAGTGCGTGGACGTGCCGTCCGCGCCGCAGGCCTGTGCGCGCATGCACATCAAGGGTTACCCCTGCGTCGAGCGCGGCGGCATCGTGTGGACGTACATGGGCCCGGCCGATCAGCAGCCCGCACCGCCCGAACTGGAATGGTGCACGCTGCCGCCCGAGCACGTGTTCGTCTCCAAGCGCCTGCAATACAGCAACTGGCTCCAGGCCATGGAAGGCGGCATCGACACGGCCCACGTGTCCTACGTGCACCGCTACGAGGTCGACACCGATCCGATGCACCAGGGCGTGAAGGCGCTGGACTACATCAAGGCCGACGGCAACGTGAAGTTCGAGATCGAACAGACGTCCTTCGGCCTGAGCCTGTTCGGCCGCCGCAACGGCGAACCCGATTCGTACTACTGGCGCATCACGCAGTGGCTGTTCCCCTGGTTCACGCTCATCGCGCCCTTCGGCGAGCACGCGCTGGGTGGCCACGTGTGGGTGCCGATCGACGACCACAGCTGCTGGGCCTGGAGCATCAACTGGCAGCCAGCCCACCCGCTCACCGAAGAGGAGCGCACCGCCATGGAAGAAGGCAAGGGCATCCACGTCGAGTACGAGGCACCGGGCAGCTTCATCCCCAAGCAGAACCGCGACAACGACTACGGCATGGACCGCCAGGCGCAGCGCGACGAGCGCTCGTACAGCGGCGTCTTCGGCTTCTCCGCGCAGGACTATTCGCTGCAGGAGAGCATGGGCACCATCCAGGACCACGAAGCCGAAAAACTGCTGCCCACCGACAAGGCCATCGTCATGGCGCGCCGCATGCTGCACGAAGCCGCGCTCGGCCTGGAACAGGGTCAGACCCCGCCCGCGCTGGACCCGGCCGCGCAGCACGTGCGCCCCGCCGGCGTGCTGCTGCCCAAGGAGCAGGACCCGGTTGCCTGGGCCCGTGAAGAACTGGCAGACGCCACGAAGAAACCGGTCTTCAGCCTCTGAAGCGAATTTCCCTTTTTCCCACGACGGACAACCTCAGGAGACACCCCATGAAGTCCCACTTGAAACTCGCGGCGACGGTCGCACTCGCGGCTTGCGCGGCCACCTCCGCCTGGGCGCAGACCGCTGCGTCCGACTGGCGCCCGAGCAAGCCGGTGCGCATCATCGTGCCCATCGTCGGCAGCACCAACGACGTGCTCGCCCGCCTCATCGGCCCCGAACTGCAGAAGGCACTCGGCCAGCCCTTCGTGGTGGAGAACAAGCCCGGCGCGGGCGGCAACATCGGCGCGCTCGAAGTGGTGCGCTCCGCGCCCGACGGCCACACGCTGCTGATTGGCTACAACGGCCCGCTGGCGATCAACGTCACGCTGTTCGACAAGATGCCGTACGACCCGATGAAGGAACTCGCCCCGATCACGCTGGCCGTGAAAGCGCCGCAGTACCTGGTGGTGAACCCTGCCGCCGGCTTCACCGACGTGAAAGACTTCATCGCCAAGGCGAAAGCCAACCCCACCCAGTACAGCTACGGCTCGGTGGCCATGGGCAGCGCCTCACACCTCACCATGGAAATGATGAAGTCGGCCGCGAGCTTCCACGCCACCCACATCCCTTACCGTGGTGCGGGCCCCGCCGTGACCGACCTCATTGCCGGCAACGTGCAGGCCGGCTTCTTCGTGCCTGGCAACGTGCAGGGTTTCGTGAAGGAAGGGCGCCTGAAGCTGCTGGCCTCCACCGGCACCAAGCGCTTCCCCAGCACGCCCGATGTGCCCACGCTCGCCGAGTCGGGCCTGAAGGACTTCGAGGCCACCTCGTGGATCGGCCTGCTCGCGCCCGCCGGCACGCCGCCGGCCATCATCAACCGCTACCACGACGAGATGGTGCGCATCCTGAACTCGCCCGAAATCCAGAAGCGCCTGCACGAGATGGAATTCGAGATCGTCGCCAGCACGCCCAAGCAGTTCAGCGACTGGATCGGTACCGAGATCCCACGCTGGGGCAAGGTCATCAAGTCCACCGGCGCGAAGGCGGAGTGAGCCCAGATGCGTGAACCCAGACTGGCTGGCAAGGTCGCGCTCATCACCGGAGGCGGAGCCGGCATCGGCGCCGCTGCCGCCCACCTGTTCTGCCAGGAAGGCGCGGCCGTGCTGCTGGTGGACGCCAACGCTGAGGCTCTCGAACGCACGAAGGCCTCCGTGCTGGAGACGATCCCTTCGGCGCGCGTGGTCACCGTCGCCGCCAACGTGGCCGACGAGGCCGCCGCAAAGGCCGCCGTGCAGCAGTGCGTTGCGCAGTGGGATGGGCTGGACATCCTCGTCAACAACGCCGCCATGCGCAACTACACCGCCGCCGCCAACGCCACACCCGCCGAATGGCAGGCCATGGTGGGCGTGAACCTGGTGGGCATGTCCAACTACTGCGGCGCGGCGCTGCCCGCGCTGCGGCAGTCGGGCGCGGGTGCCATCGTCAACGTCTCGTCCTGCTACGCCGTCACCGGCCGCAAGGGCATGGCGCTGTACGACGCGACCAAGGCCGCCCAGCTCGCCTTCACGCGCAGCCTGGCCTTCGAGGAAGCGCCGCACGGCGTGCGCGCCAACGCGGTGTGCCCCGGCTCCACGCTGACCGACTTCCACGTCGGCCGTGCGCAGACCAGCGGCAAGAGCGTCGAGCAGCTCAAGACCGAGCGGAAGGACACCTCGCTCATCGGCCGCTGGGCATCGCCCGAAGAAATCGCCTGGCCCATCGTGTGGCTGGCCTCGAGCGAAGCGTCCTTCATCACCGGTACCACGCTGATGGTCGATGGCGGGCTGCACATCATGTAAGCCCCGGCGCCACGCGGCACGCGTGGCGCCTTCTTCCCGCATCTTCCATGTCTTCATCCACCCTGCAGGCGCTCGTCTTCAACCTGCGCCACGAGGCCACGGGCATCGCCAGCGTCGAGCTGCGGCCCGTCGCGCCGGCCAGCGCGTTCCCACCGGTCGAGGCCGGCGCGCACATCGATCTGCACCTGGGCAACGGTCTGGTGCGCAGCTACTCGCTCACCAACCCGGGTGAGAGCCACCGCTACGTGGTCGCGGTGCTCAATGACAAGCGCAGCCGGGGCGGCTCGCGTTATGTGCACGAGCAGTTGCGCGTCGGCCAGACCTTGACCATCGGCGCGCCGCGCAACCACTTCCGGCTCGACGAGACCGCGCCGAAGAGCGTGCTGCTGGCGGGCGGCATCGGCATCACACCCGTCTACGCCATGCTGCAGCGACTGAGCGTGCTGCGCCAACCCGCACACCTCATCTACTGCGCGCGCAGCCGCGCCGAGGCCGCCTTTCTGGCCAGCGTCGAATCGCTGGTGAGCGCGAGCCCGTCGGTGCTGTCGGTGCAGTACCACTTCGACGACGAGCACGGCACGCCGCCCGATCTGCCCCGCCTGCTCGCCGGCCACGACAGGGGCACCCACTTCTACTGCTGCGGCCCCGGCCCCATGCTCGACGCCTACGAACGCGCCTGCGAGCAGCTTGGGCAGACGCACGTGCACCTGGAACGCTTCGCCGCCACCGCGCCCGTGGCACCCTCGGTGCCCGCCACCGGCTACAGCGTGGAGCTGCGCAAATCCGGCAAGACGGTGCACGTCGCGCCCGGCGTGGCCTTGCTGGATGCGATGCTCGACGCCGGCCTGAACCCCGAGTACAGCTGCCGCGAAGGCGTGTGCGGCGCGTGCGAGACGAAAGTGATTGCCGGTGACGTCGACCACCGTGACCACCTGCTCAGCACGCAGGAGCGCGCCGCCAACAAGTCCATGATGATCTGCGTCTCCGGCTGCCGCTCGGGCAGCCTCGTGCTCGACGCCTGAAAGCCTGAACGCCGCGCGGTACTTGCGCGGCTTCTTTTTTGCCACCAGAATAACAACGTTATTGAATCGTACCGGCGATACAAAATTCACCAGACACCGCAAGGAGACACCCCATGGCCACCCCGCCACCCAGCGCCGCCGCCCCCTGGACGGCCAACGTGCGCGACATGAAACGCGTCGCCATCCTGGCCGCCGCCAGCGAGGTGTTTGGCGAGAACGGCCTGCAGGGCGCCACCATGCGAGAGATCGCGCAGCGCGCCGGCTGCACCACCGGCGCCATCTACCCGCTGTTCGCGAGCAAGGAACTCATCTACGCCGAACTGCTCGCCACCTCGCTCGCCGATCTGCACAGCCATGTGGTCGCGGCCGCACAAGGCAAAGGCGCTGGCCAGCCCCACGAACGCGCTGCAAAAGCTTTTCTGGATTACTACCTCGCCCGTCCCTACGAAGTGAACCTGGGCCTGTACGCCTTCAACGGCCTCAAGAAGCTCGGCGTGGGCAAAGCGCACGACAGCGCGCTCAACAAGGCGCTGATCGACACCCTGGTGCTGCTCTCACCCCACGAACGCCGCACCCGCAACAGCCCGCCCGATGCCGACGCAATGGCCGCCTTCGCGCAGCTCATCGGCACGCTGGTGCTGCACCAGGCCGGGCGCCTGCAGTTCTCCAAGCTTTCCCCCCGGCAGCTCGTCGAGCATGCCTTGACCACCCGCCGGCGAGCCGCCGGCCCACAGGAGACATGAAGATGGCAGTGAGAACCGAGAAGAACGGCGCGGTCTGGACGATCATCCACAGCCGCTTTGACGAAGCCCGCAACGCCATGGACCCCGAGAGCGCCGACGCCCTCGTGGCCGCCTTCCTTGAATTCGACCAGGACCCCTCGGCCTCGGTGGCCGTGCTCTGGGGCGAGGGCGGTGCCTTCTGCGCCGGGTGGGACCTGAAGTACGCCAGCGCCCTGGCCGACCGCGACAAGTTCGACAAGGACATCGCGCGCGGTCTGGCCTTCCCCCAGGGCGCGAACGCCGCGCCGCGCGGGCCGCTCGGCCCCACGCGGCTCGAACTCTCCAAGCCCGTCATCGCCGCGGTGGAAGGCCCCGCCGTGGCCGGCGGCATGGAACTCGCGCTGTGGTGCGACATCCGCGTCATGGCGCAGACCGCCTACTTCGGCGTCTACTGCCGCCGCTGGGGCATCCCGCTGCTCGACGGCGGTTCGGTGCGCCTGCCACGCCTGGTGGGCCAGGGCCGCGCGATGGAAATCATCCTCACCGGCCGCAAGGTGCCCGCCCAGGAAGCGGTGGCCATCGGCATGTGCGAGCAGGTGGTGGAAGAGGGCGGTGCGCGCGAAGCGGCCGAAGCCATGGCGCGCGAGATCGCCCGTTTTCCGCAGGCCGCCGTGCGCGCCGACCGCCGCACCGTGCACGAGGCCTACGGCCTGCCGCTGCGCCAGGCCATGCGTGTCGAATGGCACAACGGCGTGGAAGCGCACTTCGAGGAAGGCGCGGCCGGCGCCGGCCGCTTCGCCGCCGGCCTGGGCCGCAGCGGCGATTTCAAGACGATCTGAACTCCCCCCTGCGCCGCTGCGCGGCTTCCCCCCTCCCTGGCGCGCCTGCGGCGCTTGGAGGGGGGACGGCATCTTGGGCCGGCAAAGCCGGACCCTTGATGCCTCTGGACCGCGTTTCTTCTTTCGTGGCGGGTCTTGCCCCGGCTCAGGCTCCCTGCGGTGCGGGCTGGGCCTGCGCCGAAGCCGGCAGGCCGAAGATCTTGTCGAACGCCAGGTTGAACACGAAGGTGTAGACCAGGAAGAACACGATCAGGCCCAGGTCCAGCACGAAGGCCTGCCACAGCGTGATCTCCAGCCACCAGGCGAAGAGCGGCACCAGCGTGATCACCAGCCCGCCCTCGAACCCGATGGCGTGCGCCACGCGGCGCAGCACGCTGCGCCCCCGCGTGGCCTGGCGCGCCTCCCAGCGCTCGAACAGCGTGTTGTAGACCAGGTTCCACATCACCGCGATGGCCGAGGCCGCCACCGCCGCCACGCTCGCGTGGCCCATGCCGTTGCCCGACAGCAGCGCCAGCCCGGTGGTGGACATGGCGATGGCAATGATCTCGTAGAGCGTGATGTAGACGACTTTGCGCTTGATGCCTTGCACGGCAGAACTCCAGAAAAAACGCGCCCCGGGCCGGAATGGGCCGGGGCAATGCGTGCATCGTATGGCGGCCTGGCTGAAGATAAAAGTCAGATACTTTCAGAAAATCTGATAAGTTGGCGCCCATGGCCTTCTCCAGCGACAACGTGCGCGTCTTCCTGGCGGTGCTCGACACCGGCTCCTTCTCCGCCGCCGCGCGCCAGCTCGGGCGGGTGCCTTCCGCCGTCAGCATGACCATCGCGAACCTCGAAGCCGAGCTCGATCTCGTGCTGTTCGACCGCAGCGGCCGCGAACCCCGGCCCACCGACGTGGCCCGCGCCCTGGAGCCCCAGGCCCGCCAGCTCGCCAGCCAGCTGCGGCAGCTGCAGGCCCACGCCGAAGGCCTGCACCAGGGGCTGGAACGCCAGCTCACCATCGCCATCGCGCCCGAACTGCTCTCCGCCCCGTGGAGCCAGCCCCTGAAAGTGCTCGCGGCCGAATACCCCGCGCTCATTGTGGAAGTGCTCTCTGCCCCGCAGGCCGACGCGCTGCGCATGCTGCACGCCGGCGACGCGCAACTGGCGCTCGTGTTCGAACGCCCCGGCACCGACGAGCGCGAAGGCTTTCAGGAAGTGGGGCAGGAAATCCTGGTCGCCGTCATCTCGCCCTCGCACCCCGACGCAATGGCGCGCCAGGGCCAACTGCAACTGAACGACCTGATCGACATCCGCCAGATCGCCGTCGTCAGCCGCGACCCCCACGGGCGCGACCCCCGGTTGCTGCTCGCCCGGCACATCTGGCGCACCGACAGCCACCTCGCCACCCTCAGCCTGGTGCAGGCCGGCCTCGGCTGGGCCTACCTGCCGCGCAGCCTGGTGGAGCCGCTGGTGGCCGCCGGCACGCTCGCCGAAATCGCCTTCGGCAACATTAGCAACCAGCTGCGGGTGTGGGTGGACGTGGTCTGGCACACCGACCGGCCCATGGGCCTCGGCACCAAACGCTTCATTGAATTGATGCGGCAGCAGGCCGCGCACAACAAGGCCGACTGAGCGCAGGCCCGGCGGGGTTCAGACCAGCGCGTTCACCTGCGTGCCCAGCGAACCCTCGCTCGCCAGCGGCAGGCTCGCCGGCAGCGCATTCAGCATCGCCATCGCGCTGGAGGTCTGAATGTCCTGCGCCTTCTTCAGCACCTGCATCTGCACTTCGCTGGTGGTCTGGTCGCGCTTCATCTCGGCGACGGCGTGAACAAGAGCGGCGGGAGAAACGTCCATGCGAAAGGTCCTGCAAAAAAGGGGGATGTCTTCTTATCGACCGCCCCCGTCCAATCTTGACAACGACCGGGCTTCACGCGCTATCGTCGCCCGTGCCGCCCGGCGGCCCAGGAACACCAGAAACCCAGGGAAGGACACTGAACATGAACGAAAAAGACCTGCTGCTCGGCCCCGTGCTGTCGTTTCGCGGCGTCGGCAAGGGCGACGTCTGGAAAGTCACCGCGTTGCTCGGCCTCAAATCCAGCGCCCCCATTCCCGCGCTGGAGGTGGACGGCAAGGCCTGCCCCGCGCCCAAAGAACTCCTGCTCCACGGCGGCGAACGCTACCTGCGCTACGACCTTGGCTGCAAGGTGCTCAAGAACGAGCGCAGGGTGAGCTACGGCATTCCTGGCGGGCCGTCATGGAACATGACCGTGCCCGGCAAAGACTTCGCCCCCCGCATGGCCTATGTGTCCTGCAACGGCTTCTCCGACCCCGCCGTCATGCGCAAACTCATCCGCACCTCCGACGCCGTGTGGGAAGACCTGCTCTACAGCCACGACCGCCAGCTCCGCCGAAAGCAGGGCAGCGGCGACACCAAGCTGCTCGACAAGGAACAGCTCTGGCACGAAAAGCGCATCCACGACAAAGGCCTGCAGCGCTTCCACCTCATGCTCATGGGCGGCGACCAGATCTACTTCGACGCCATCTGGGAAGACATCAAGCCCCTGCGCCAGTGGGTGGCGCTGCCTCGTCAGGCCCAGCTGGAATTCAAGGTGAGCAAGGCGCTCGAACGCGAGATCGAGAACTACTACCTCGGCCTCTACAAGGCGCGCTGGCTGCCCCCGGACCGAAAAGCCTGGTCGTCCGCCACCGCCACGCTCGACGCCAGCGCCGCCCTGGCCACCATGCCCACCATCATGATGTGGGACGACCACGACATCTTCGACGGCTGGGGCTCCTACAGCTGCGAAATGCAGAACTCGCCGCTCTTCCAGACCCTGTTCCGCCACGCCCGGCGCGCCTTCTGGGTCTTTCAGATGCAGCACGCGCTGGACGACCTGCCCGAGCTGGAAGACACCACGCCGGCCGGCTTCTCCCGGCAAGACCCCTTGCTCAAACCCATCGCCTGGAGCCAGGTGCTCGCCAAAGACCCGCTCGCGCTCCCCCTGCTCGACAAGCAGCCCGGCTTCACCTCCGCCTACGCCATCGGCCCCGTCGCCATCGTCGCGGCCGACCTGCGCACCGAACGCTCCCGCGCCCAGGTCATGGGCACCGACACCTGGGCACAGATCAAGAAATGGACCGGCAGCCTTGATGCTGGCCCCTGCCAGCACCTGCTGTTTATGTCCTCCGTGCCCGTGGTGCACCCCAAGCTGCCCCTGGCCGAGCTGCTGCTCGACAAGTTCGGGCAAGACCACGTCACCGACAGCAACGCCGACGACCTGAAAGACCACTGGTCCCACGACGACCACGAAGGCGAACGCAAGCGCCTGCTGGAAGTGCTCTCGGGCCTCGCGCGCGACAAGAAAATCCGCGTCTCCCTCGTCTCTGGCGACGTGCACGTGGCCGCCTGGGGCACCGCCTACCGCAAAGACCTGCCCGCCACCGAAACCTGGTCGCAAATCCACCAGTTCACCTCGTCCGCCGTGGTGCACCCCTCGCTCATCGGCGTCATGGAACGGCTGTTCCTCTCCTGGCTCAACAGCAACGCCAAACAACCGCAGAACATCGACGTGCAATACGTCGCCGAAGTCATGCCCTTCCCCGGGCACGACAAGCACGTGATGGCCGCGCGCAACTGGCTCGCGCTGGAGCTGGACATGGGGTCCGCCGAAGGCTGCAAGCTCTGGGCCACCTGGCGGTGCGAAACCGAGACGAGCTTTTCCAACCACCTGCTGGCCGTGGCGCCCATCCCATGAAAACGCGGGGCCAAGGGGAGAGGAATGTCGTTCCCCGCTGGGTGCGATCTGCGGCACCTTGCTCAAGGCTTGAGTTACCCAGTTCTCTCTATCGCACCCGGGTTGTTGACCGCATCTGATTCGTCCCTCCCTGTTCGAGAAGGTGTCGATGCGACGGACGGATTGTTGGTCTCGAAGATACCTGCGGTACGACGATTCGGTTCAATGGAGCTTTGAAGCCCTATCGCGATGTTCCTCGGTGGATCGCTTTTTCATCGGTCCGATCTGCTTCTCGGGTGAACGGACTCTGGACCTGCGCGCGATGGCGCCTGGGAGGCGGTGCAACTGCCAGCGCGGCATTCCCCCGGCGCCATCCCATAGCGATGCCGGAATCGCCGGTAAAACGTCGACACCTCGCCAAAGCCCGCGGCGAAACCAATCTCTGCCACGCCCAGATGGCGCGAGGCCGGGTCGTGCAGCATCGCGTGCGCGCGCGCCAGCCGCGCGCGGGTGAGAAATTCATGAAAACTGCAGTCGGACTGCGCGAACAGCTGGTGCAGCGCGCGCAGAGAAATGCCGCATTCGCGCGCCACCTGCTGGGGCGTCAAACCCATGTCTGCCGAACGCTGTTCGGCCCATTGCTGCACCCGCAGCAACTGCGCGCGGCGCCACGCCGGCCTCCCGGGTTCGTCCAGCGCCGCAGCCCGATCCGCCGCCGTGCTCCTTGCCACCTGGGTCGCACTCGCCACCAACGTGCACAGTGTGCCCACCGCCACGTCCAGGCTCGCCGGCGCCAGCCGCTCGTGCTGGCGCAACAGGCCGTCCAGCAAGTTGGCGATCAGCTCGCGTTCCGCGCTCTCTCGGCCCATGCGCAGCATCGGCAACTCACCCCCCGGCCGCAAAGCCAGCCAGGGCCGCAACCGCTCGCGCTCGATGCGCCACAACCGGAAATCGAACGTGCCGTCCGTGCCCGTGTTGAACGCGAGGTTGGGGTCCGCAATCACCATGTCGCCCGGCTCCGCCACGCAGCGGCGACCCCGCTGGTCAAACCACGCGCGGCCCTGGCGCTGCAGGTAGATGTAGTAGGTGTCGCTCGGACGCTCGGCAATGTCCTGCTCGCGGCGCTGCACCAAGTGGCCGTCGCACCGGATGTCCGTCACGTCCAGCGCACCCAGGTGGCGCCGCGCGATCGCGCCTTTGAACGGGTGGCGTTGCCAGGCAGGCTGCCGCTGCGGCGTCAGCGCATACACATGCTCGCAACACGCCTCGCGCCACTCGTCGAAGCGCGCAGCGGCCGGCACGCTGTCGGTGGACCACTCCGTGACCATGATGGAACCGTCTCCTGGGTTGGGACGGTGCCAGTATCCGCCGTTCGGTCAAAACGAACAATAACGCGTGAATATGCACAGTAGCGAACCCATGGGCCACTCCACGCGCGGCGGCGCAGCTCTCCAGAATGGCCCAACCCTGAGCGGCGCGGCAGTACCTGAGCACCCGAAGTCGCGGTGGGAGCGCGTACACCCGAAGCGTTAGCCAGTGTCGCGGCCACGGCCGACAATCGAACTCGGTGAATCCAGAGGGAGCGCACGCTGCGGTATCCGTCCGCCCCAACCCATTTGGCTGCCGGCGACATCTCGTGGCGCTGAAGGGGCTTTCATATGAGAACCATGAACGCTGACAGCACCCTCTGGTGCAGGAGCAACCAGGAGAGGTCGGGGCAGGGGCATGGCACGGACCGGTGCCCCTCTCCGTCGGCGTGGTTTTAGAGGCGCTGCCCTGCAAGTGCCACGGGTGGCCGGGAACGCCGCCCGATCCCAATAACAGGACCCGATACCGCGGATGCCGCGTTCTCGCGGCCTACTTCCAACCTTCCGGAGCAGGAGCACGCTCGATGTGTTTGTCACTCGTTCATCACCGCGCTGTCACGGCGCGTCAGCTACAAAAGTCAGGCGCATGAGTTACACGGTTAAAGAAATCTTCTACACCCTGCAGGGCGAGGGTGGGAATGCAGGCCGCGCCGCTGTCTTCTGCCGGTTCGCGGGTTGCAATCTCTGGTCTGGACGCGAGGTGGATCGAAGTTCGGCGCAGTGCAGGTTTTGCGACACCGATTTCGTGGGAGCGGACGGATCCGGCGGTGGCAAGTTCGCCTCGGCGGAGGCGCTCGCGGACCAGGTGGCAGCACATTGGCCGCTGGCAGGCACAGCCAGGCGGCTGGTGGTGTTGACGGGAGGCGAGCCACTTCTGCAAGTGGATGACGGTCTTGTCCATGCCCTGCACGAGAGAGGTTTTGAGATCGCGGTTGAAACCAACGGAACGGTGGGCGCCCCCCAGGGGTTGGACTGGATATGTGTGAGTCCGAAGGCTCACACTGGGTTGAAGCTGCGTCAAGGCCAAGAGCTCAAGGTGGTGGTGCCACAGCCGGACCTGGATCTGGACCAGTTGATTGATCTACCCTTCGACAAGCATCTGCTTCAGCCGATGGATGGGCCGCGTGTCATAGAGAACACACGGTGGGCAGTGGAGTACTGCCTCCGCGACCCGCGTTGGCAACTCAGTGTGCAGACACACAAGATGTTGGGAATCAGGTGAAGTACGAACTCAGTCAGCGGTTCTTCTTTGATGCCGCGCACACACTTGGTCGAGCAATCGAAACCGAGCCGAGCAAACGGATCCACGGCCATACCTACCAGGTCGAGGTGAGCATCGAAGGCGTGAAGGATGAGTCGACCGGCATGGTGGTCGACCTTGGCCTGCTCCGGCGCGATATCGCCATATTGCGCGACGCGTTGGACCACCGATTGCTGGATGAGGTCGACGGCCTCGGACCGCCCACCCTGGAAAACCTCTGCCTGTTCATCGCGAAGAGGCTGCAGACTACCGCGACCTTGCAATCGATAAAGGTCTGGCGCGATTCCATTGGCGACTCCTGCGCCTTGAGACTCGGCACGCCCCGCTCCTGAAAGAATGGCATCCTCGAGGCGCCGTACATCGGCCTGCACGCATTGCGAACCTTTCCCGCACGCATTGCGAAGACACGGTGCCCAACGGCTTTGAAGATGCGGGGGTGTGCCTCCAAATCTCATCCTCTGTCTGCAGCGACAGCTCCTCCTCCGACGGCCTCACCGTTCTCATTGCCGATGACCACGCGCTGATCCGCGATGGCATGCGCGGCCTGCTGGGCGAAGTGTTGGGCCGCGACGGGGTGCATTGCCTGGAGGTGGCCGATGGCGAGGCGCTGTTGCGCGCGGCGCGCGCGAACCCGGGTGTGCGGCTGGCGTTGGTGGACTTGAACATGCCGGGCATGGAGCGTGGCCAGCGGCTGGCGGAGCTGGCGCACAGGTGCCCCGGGTTGCCGCTGGTGGTCATCTCCGCGCTCACCTCGCCCGACGTGGTGCGGCGCACGCTGGAGTTGCCGAGCGTGCACGCCTTCGTGCCGAAGAGCGCACCGTCGGAACAGATTACGGAGGCCATTCGCGCCGCGCTGCAGGGGCGCCGGCTGCCTTTCGCGCACCGCGCGCCCGAATCGCGCCGGCCCGACGTGGTGCTGACCCCGCGCATGGAAGAGATCCGCCAGTTGCTGCGCCAGGGCATGAGCAACAAGCTGATCGCGCGCACGCTGGGCATCAGCGAGGGCACGGTGAAGAACCACATGAGCGAGATCTTCAAGGCGCTGCAGGTGTCCAACCGCACGCAGGCGGCGCAGTTCGACGCCGACCAGCTGTGAGCGCGAGCGCCCCACGGCAGGAAGACCAGCCGGACCCGGAGGACAGCGCGCACACGGTGGCGTCGCTGTGGGCGCTGCGTGCGTGCGAGCTGTTGTGCGTGTTCATGTTCGCCACGGCGTTGCCGTGGCAGCAGCCGGCGCTGTGGTTTTCCATCATTGCGGGCATGGGCATGCTGCGCTGGTGGCATGTGAACCGGCCAGCATTCCGTGCGTTGCCCAAGGTGCGGCGCCAGCGCGTGTACCGCGTCTACATGTGGGTGCTCATGTCGTTCGTGGGCAGCTCGTGCTGGTTTCTCTACGTACCGGGCAATGTGCCCATCCTCGCGCTGCTCATGAGCTACCTGCTGGGCAACGCCACGCTGATCGCGGTGCGCCTCACGGGCGACGTGATGCGCACCACCATCGCGCTGTGCCTGGCGGTGCTGCCTACCTCGCTGCGGCTTATCGTGGACGGGCTGGGCGGCGACCGCCTGCTCACGCTCATGGGCATCGGCGGCATCCTCATGACGGTGACCATGGTGTTCCTCTCGCGCGCGCAGGAGCTGGGGGTGATGCGCCAGGTGGAGCAGCGCCGCCGCGCCGAGGCGGCGGCCGACACGCTGGCGGCACTGGGGCTGGCCAAGTCGCGCTTCTTCGCGGCGGTAAGCCATGACCTGCGTCAGCCGGTGCACGCCATCGGCCTGTACCTCGCGCCGCTAGCCAGCCTGGCCGAGCGTGCGCAAGACCGTGCCGCACTGCGCGCCATCGACGGTATCGGGCAGTCGTGGCGGGCGTTGGACGACCTGCTCTCGCAGGTGCTGGATCTCACGCGCATGGATTCGGGCGTGGTGCAGGCCGACCTGCAACCCACCGAGATCGCGCCACTGGTGCAGAACCTGGTGCGCCAACACAGTGCCGTGGCCGAGGCGGCGGGTGTCCGCCTGGTGGCACTGGTGCGGCCAGGGACCTATGCGCTGGCCGATGGATTGATGCTGGTGCGCGTGGTTTCGAACCTGATGGACAACGCCATCAAGTTTTCGCCTCCGGGCGGCACGGTGCTGGTGACCTTGCGCGGGGCGAGCGAACGTTGGCGGCTGCAGGTGCGCGATACGGGCATGGGCATTGCGGTGGAGGAGCAGGCGCGCGTGTTCGAGGAGTTCGTGCAGATGCACAACGAGGCGCGAGACCGGCGCCAGGGCCTGGGTCTGGGGCTGGCCATCGCACGGCGGCTGGTCCTGCTCATGAATGGCAGCCTCTCGGTGCGTTCGGCCCTGGGGCAAGGGACCTGCATGACGCTGACGTTGCCGCGTGCCGAGCCACCACTGCACACCGAGCCCGAACTGCCCGACGGATCGGAGGCCTTCCCGGGCCCGGGCGCGCTGCTGCCCGTGGTCGGGCCCGCCGCGCTGCCCGCGCTCGCCATGGAGCGCGTGATGCTGGTGGAAGACGACTCGCTGGTGGCGCAGGCCACGCGAGACCAGCTCACTGCCTGGGGCCTGCAGGTGCTGCACGTGGCCACCGCGGCCGAGGCCATGGAACGCGCCGCCTTTGGCCAGGTGGCGATCTGCGACGTGCGTCTGCCACACGCGGCGTCGGGCCTGGACGTTGCGCTCGCGCTGCGCGCCATGGGGCAGAGGGTGCTGCTCATCAGCGGCGAAACGCACGCGGCGCTGCGCGATGCGGCGGCACGGCATGGGCTCACGCTGCTCATCAAGCCCGTGTCGGGCGCGCAGTTGCTCGCGGCCCTGCAGGGGCTTTGACGTCGCACCCGCAGCAGGGGGTGCCCGAGTGGCTGGCATGACCAATTTCACATGGCTGCGACAGGGCGCCATCCGTAGATTCATGGGCATGCCCCGCGCACCGTGCGCGAGGTGTCACCCAAGGAATCTCCATGAGGCACCAGTTCTCACCCCATCTCGAATCCCCGCACGCCGTGTCGGGGGCCATGCCCGTGGACGCACCGCGCCGCATGGGCCGCTTTGCCGAAACGCGTGGCACGCCCGCGCTGCGCCGCGCCTATGCGTGGCTGTGCCACTGGTCTCCCACTGTGGCCGCGCGCCTGGCCTACCGCCAGCTCGCCACCCCGCCGCGTGCACCGCTGGGCAAGTGGCCGCTGGCCGTGCGCGAGCAGGTGCGCACGCGCCGCGAGCCGTGTGGGGCGGGCGAGCTCGTGGTCCACGAATGGGGGTGGGGCCCGGCGGTGCTGCTGGTGCATGGCTGGGGCGGCAATGCCACGCACATGGGGCGCATGGTGGCACCGTTGCTGGCGCAGGGCTTCCGCGTGATCGCGTTCGATGGGCCGGCGCACGGACGTTCGTCGGGCAGCACCACGGACATGGTGGCCTTCGCCGGCGCGGTGGCCGCAGTGGCGCGCCGCACCGGTCCTCTTCACGCGGTGATCGGGCACTCCTTCGGTGCGGCCATGGCCTTGTTCGCCGCGCGCGACTGGGGCATCGACGCGCGTCGCATGGTGCTGGTGAGCGTGTTCAACCACTGCAACTGGTTCGTGGAGATGTTCGCGCAGCACGCGGGCCTCACGCCCGAGGTGCAGCAGCGCGTGCGTGACCTGTTCGTGCAGCGCTACAGCGGCCGCTTCGACTGGCACCGCATGTCGGTTCTGGAGATGGCGCGCCAGGCGCAATGCCCCGCGTTGCTGGTGCACGACGAGAACGACCAAGAGATCCCCTTCGCGCATGGCCTTGCCATCGCCGCCGCGCTGCCGGCGGCGCAGTTCAAGGCCACGCTCGGCCTGGGCCACCACTGTGTGGTGCGCAACCCCGAGGTCATTCGTCGCGTGGTGGCGTTTCTTTCGGAACAGGAGTGAGCCATGCACGACCAGACCCCTTCATCGCATCCAGCACGACCGCACCGTCTGGCCTTCGTGCTCGGCAGCGGCGGTGTGCGCAGCATCGCCGGGCTGGGCATTGCCGAGCGCCTGGCGCGCGAGGGCATCCGGTTCGACCTCGTCGTGGGGTGCAGCTCGGGCGCGTTGTTTGGCGCGCAGATCGCCAAGGGCATGCACGGCGAAAGCGCCTTGCGGCTCGCCACCACGCTGTGGTCCGCCGAGCTCACCGAGCAACGGCGCTGGCGTTCCTACCTGCAGCTGATCGTGCCGAAGCTTGCCGGCTTCGGCGCCGGCTTCTCGTTGCGCGACGACCGGCTGATCGTGCAGCGCATCACCCGGGCGTTCGGCGGGGACCGCCTGGAAGAACTGCCCACGCCGATGCGCGTGGCCGCCACCGAGGCCGCCACCGGGTGGCCGGTGGTGCTGTCGCATGGCAGTGTGGTGGACGCGTTGCGCGCCAGTATGGCGGTGCCCATCCTGTTTCCCGGCGTGGTCATCGACGGCCGGATGCTGGTGGACGGTGTGCTGTCCGACCCGCTGCCCATTGCTGCCGCATCCGACGCGCGGGTGGTGGTGTCGCTCGGTTTCCACGGCAGCATGCCGCGCCGCGTCGACCGTCTTTCGCGCCTGGTGGCGCAGACCAGCACCACACTCATCAACAACCTGATGCAGGCGCGCACCGAGGCCGCACAGGCCGGTGGCCAGAAGGTGATCACCGTCGAACTCGACCTGGACCGCCGTGTCGGCCTGTGGGAGACCTCCGCCATGCCCTATCTGTTCGATGCCGGCTGGCGCGCGGCCGAGGCGCGCTTGCTCGACATAGTGGCCGCGCTCGAAGGGGCGCAGGCGCCGCAACCCCAACTGGATTTCATCGATTGAACCTGCCCATGGAGCTGAGAAGAATGACCTTCACCACCATCAACACCGAGCGCTATGCGCACTGCATCGCGGCCTCGCGCCGGGTGCGCTGGGACATCGACCGTGACGTGATCCGAACGCGCCGCTTCGATTTCTCTCGACCCTTCCTGCCCGAAGGCCTGTCGCGCGTGGGCCGGCTCGAATTCCTGCCGCCCGCCGAGCGTGTGCGGCTCAGCCAGGTGCAGGGTCGCACCTACGCCAACATGTTCGGCTTGGTAGAGCGCTTCATCGGCATCCAGATGCTCTCGTGCAGCCGCCACCACTGGTTCGGTGACCAGGTGGCGCTGGAGGCACTGGTGCGCTTCACCGACGAGGAACTGAAGCACCAGGAGCTGTTCCGCCGCATCGAGCGGCTGACCGCCGAGGGCATGGCACCCGGCTACGAGTTCGTGCCCACAGCCAACGCCGTGGCCTCGGAGGTGCTGGAGGCGTCCACCTGGGCCGTGCTGGCGCTGGCCTGCCACATCGAGCTGTTCACGCAGGTGCACTACCGCGAGAGCATCGACCCGGATGGCGGGCTCTCCGAGCTGTACAAGGATGTGTTCCTGTTCCATTGGAAGGAAGAGTCGCAGCATGCGATCCTCGACGAACTGGAATGGGAAAGAGAGAACGCACGTCTCACGCCCAAGGAGCGCGACGCCGCAGTGGACGACCTGATCGCACTCGTGGGCGCGATCGACGGCATCCTCCACCAGCAGGCCGTGGCCGACGCACACTACTTCGTCAACACCGCGCCGAACGCCTTCACCCCCGGAGAGGCTACTCGCATCGAGGCTGGCCTGCTGGACGCCTACCGATGGCAGTACATCGTCTCGGGCGTGCACGCCCCGCGCTTTCGCCAGACCCTCTTCGCCATGACCACACGCGACCAGCAACAACGCATCCAGGCCGCGATCGCGGCGCTGGTGGCCTGAACCCCTTCATCTTCGAGAAAAGACATGTCATACACCACCTCTTCCCGTGCCCATCTCATCACCGCCGCGCTGTGCCTCGCGTTCACCGGTATCGCACAGGCGGAGCCGCCACGGCTCGAACTCGCCCACAAGGCTTACCACCAGGGCCAGTTCGACCGCTCGCTGACGCTGTACGAGCAACTCGCCGCACAGGGCGATGCCGAGGCCGCCGAGCGCGCGGGCTACATGCTGATGCACGGGGCTGGCATCTACGGCCCGATGGTGCGGCCCGATCCGGCGCGTGCCACGGCCCTGTTGGAACAGGCGGCAAACGCAGGCCGCGCGAGCGCGCTGTTCGTACTGGGGATGACGAACAGCACGGACTGAGTGCGCATTGACTGGGCGTGGATCTTCAGCGCAGGCCGAAGAAGCTCAGGATGAAGCCGATGACGACGACCAGACCGACGATGTAGATGATGGTGTTCATGGTGGTACTCCTCTAAGTAGTGAGTCCATCGTAGAAAACCCCGGCAGTCGGTGGCGTCAGCCGGCGCCACCTGCGCTTGTAGGACAGGGACGGCGCGTTCAGTCCTGCGGCAGCAGCCTGCCCGCGATGGCCGCTGCCGCCGAGCGCGTTTCCACGCCCAGCTTCTCGAACACGTGCTCCAGGTGCTTGTTCACCGTGCGCGGGCTCATGCCCAGGATGTCGGCGATGTCGCGGTTGGTCTTGCCCTTGGCCAGCCAGGAGAGCACCTCGGTCTCGCGCGGGGTGAGGGCGATGTCGCGCAGGCGTTGTGCGCTCGCGCTGGCGCTGTCGGGCGGCATCAGGGTGAGCAGCAGCATGGCTTCGCCCAGGTTGCCCTGGCCCATGTGCCGCGCGAGCAGGCGGCCCTGGCGCCCCAGGTCGCGCGTGGTCTCGGGCTGGTTCAGTGCGCTGCCCAGCCATTCGCCCGCGCGCTGGCTGGCGCCCTCGCCCTGGCCGAAGGCGAGGTCGAGCCAGGCGGTGGCCTGGGGCGAACGCCAGGCCATGCGGCCCTGCGTGTCCAGCACCACCGTGCCCATGCCGGCCACGTCCACGGCTTCCTGCGCCAGCCGCGCCACGCGGGCGTTGCGCACGTGCGTCGCCAGGCGCGCCATCACCTCGGGAATGCGCAGCGGCTTCACCACGTAGTCCACCCCGCCGCAGGCGAAACCGCGCAGGATCTGGTCGCTCTCGGAGAGGCCGGTCATGAAGACGATGGGCACGTGCGACCAGGTCGGCGTGGCCTTGATGCGTTCGCAGAATTCGAAGCCGTCCATGCCGGGCATGACGGCGTCGAGCAGCACGCCGTCGGGCACGGCGACCTCGAAGCGTTCCAGCGCTTCGGCGGCGTCGCGCGCGGCCAGCACCACGTAGCCTTCGGCCACCAGGGCGTCGCCCAGCATGCGCAGGGTGTCCACGGCGTCGTCCACCACCAGGATCACGGGTTGTGTGGCCGCCGGGGGTGGCGCGGCCACAGGGTCAGTTGTCGATGTCATCTTCTTCCGTCAGCTCCGCGGTGTCTCTCAGGTATTCGATCAGGGTCTGGAAGTCGAACCGGTCCGCGCAGGACTGCAGCAGCGCCAGCGTGGCGGCGTGGGCGGGTTCGGCGGTCTGGGCCTGCCACAGGCGCTGGCGCAAGGCGGCGGCCTGGCCCTGGCGGGCCAGGCGCTGCAGTTCCTCCCGCAGGTCTTCGGGCAGTGGCAGGCCGGTGACGCGGTGGCGCTCGAAGCTCACCGGCGCGGTGGCGGGCGCCTGCTCGGTCACCCACTCCAGCGCCAGCGCGTGCTTCAGTGCATCGAGCAGCTCCGACTCCATCATCGGCTTGGCGACGAAGCCCTGGCAGTCCAGCGCGGTGAGGCGCTCGGGCCGGTTGTCGAACAGGTTGGCCGAGACGAACACGATAGGCAGGCGCGCAGCGGGCAGCAGCGCGCGCACCGCCTCGGCGGTCTGCCAGCCGTCCAGCCCGTCCATGGTCAGGTCGAGCAGCAGCAGGTCGGGCGGGTGCTGTTCGATGATCTCCAGGCATTCCTGCCCGCTGGCCGCCTCGCGCACCACGAAGCCCAGCGGCACCAGGATGCTGGCCAGTAGCTGGCGGTGCAGCGGCTGGTCGTCCACCACCAGCAGCGTGCGGCGCTCGCCCAGGTAGCCGGTGACCGCGCGCATGGTGGACGGGATGGGCAGCGGGTGTTTGGGGTCGGACGGGATCGGTGGCAGGTACAGGCGCAGCGAGAAGGTGCTGCCATGCCCGGGCCGGCTCTTGAGCAGCAGCTCGCCGCCCATCATGTCGGTGAGCAGGTGGGTGATGGTCAGGCCCAGGCCGGTGCCCGTGTCGGCCGCGCGCCGGCCGGCGCTGCCGCGCTCGAAGGGCAGGAAGATGCGCTTCTGGTCCTGCGCGGCGATGCCGATGCCGGTGTCGATCACGTCGATGCGCGCCACCTGCTGCCGGAAGTCGAGCCGCAGCGTGACCTCGCCCTTGTCGGTGAAGCGCACCGCGTTGCTCAGCAGGTTGATGAGGATCTGCCGCAGGCGCTTGGCGTCGGCCCGCACCCACGGCGGCAGCTCGCCTTTCTGCTGCACCACGAAGCGCAGGCCCTTGGCCTCGGCCTGCGGGCGCACCATGCGTTCCACGTCTTCCAGCAGTTGCGCCAGCGGCAGCGGCACCGGGTCGAGCTTCAGGCGGCCGGCCTCGATGCGGGCCAGGTCGAGCGAGCCGTCGATGAGCGCGTGCATGTGTTGGCCGCTGCGCTGCATGGTGGCGATGGTCTCGCGCACCCACACCGAAATGTCGCTGTTCTTCAGCAGGATCTGCGCGTAGCCCAGGATGCTGGTGAGTGGCGTGCGCAGCTCGTGTGTCATGCCCGCCACATACCGCGTCTTGGCCTGGCTGGCGGCCTCCGCGCGGTCGCGTGCCGATTGCAGTTCGGCGTCGGTGCGCTGGTGGGCGTCGATTTCCAGCATCAGCAGCTGCGTCTGCCGTTCCGATTCGTCCTGCGCCATGCGCCGGCTGTCGGTGGTGAGCACCACCCACCACGCACACACCGCTGCCAGCAGCACGAGGAAGGCGTAGATCTTGAGGAAGGGCAGTTGCAAGGCCTCGGCCGGCGCGTGCAGGCTTTCCTGCACGTACACCATGCCGATGAGGAACGCCATGATCGCGCTGAGCGAGAGCCACACCGCGAGGAACTGCCCGGCACGGAAGTTGACGCGCACCGTCATGCCCTTTGGCAGGATGGCGGTGAGCGCGGCGCGCACCTGGTCGATGGCGCGCGAGTTGGTCTTGCAGCGGTCGTGGCAGCGCGATTCGAGCGAGCAGCACAGCGAGCAGATGGGCGCCTGGTACGCCGGGCAGCTGGCCATGTCGTCCGACTCGAACTGGTTCTCGCACACCGAACAGCGCACCGCCTCGCCGCGTTTCCATTCGGTGGAGGGCTTGCGCGCCAGGTAGTAGCGGCCCTTGGTGGCCCAGGCGATGAGCGGGGCCAGCAAGAGCGCCAGGCCGAGCGCGATGAACGGTGAGAAGGCGGCGGCGTATTCGCCCATGACGCCGGTGTAGGCCAGGCTGGCCACCAGCGCGGCGATGATCATCGAGCCCATGCCCACGGGGTTGAAGTCGTACAGGTGGGCGCGGCGGAATTCGATGCCCTTGGGGCTCAGGCCCAGGGGCTTGTTGATGATGAGGTCGGCCACCAGCGCGCCCACCCAGGCAATGGCCACGTTGCTGTACACGCCCAGCACCTTCTCCAGGCCGGTGAACACGCCCAGCAGCATGAGCAGCGTGGCGATGCACACGTTGAACACCAGCCAGACCACGCGGCCCGGGTGGCTGTGCGTGACGCGCGCGAAGAAGTTGCTCCACGCAAGCGAGCCGGCGTAGGCGTTGGTCACGTTGATCTTGACCTGCGCCAGGATCACGAACACCACCGTCATGGCCACCGCCAGGCCGGGGTGGCCCACCGCCTCGGTGAAGCCAGCGAGGAACATCTGCGTGGGCTCGGCGGTGCGTTCCGGGTCCACCTCGAACTGCATGGCGGCGAAGGCGAGGAAGGCGCCGCCCACCATCTTCAGCATGCCCATGACGATCCAGCCCGGCCCGGGGATGAGCACCGCCATCCACCAGCGCACGCGGTTCTGGCGCGTGCGCTCGGGCATGAAGCGCAGGAAGTCGACCTGCTCGCCGATCTGCACCACCAGCGAGAAGATGACCGCCGCCGCCGCGCCGAACATCAGCGGGTGGAACTCGTTGCTGCCCGAGCGGATGCCGGTGAGGGTGGTGAAGTCGCGGTAGAGCTGGGGTTGCGAGAGGCCGATCCACACGAAGGGCAGCACCAGCAGGAACAGGTAGAGCGGCTGCGTCCAGGCCTGCAGTTTCGAGATGAGGGTGATGCCCCGGATGACCAGCGGAACGATCACCACCGCCGAGATGAGGTAACACCAGGCCAGCGGCCAGCCGGTCGCCATTTCCAGCGCCAGCGCCATGATCACCGCCTCGATGGCGAAGAAGATGAAGGTGAACACCGCGTAGATCAGCGAGGTGATGGTCGAGCCCAGGTAGCCGAAGCCGGCGCCCCGGGTGAGCAGGTCCATGTCCAGGCCGTAGCGGGCGGCGTAGTAGGCAATGGGCAGGCTGGTGAAGAAGATGACCAGGCCCACCACCAGGATCGCCCACATGGCATTGGCGAACCCATAGTTCACGGCAATCGCGCCGCCGATCGCCTCCAGCGCCAGGAAGGACAGCGAACCGAACGCGGTGTTGGCCACCCGCCATTCGCTCCATTTGCGGAAGCTGCGCGGCGTGTAGCGCAGGGCGTAGTCCTCCATCGTTTCGTCGGCCACCCACGAGTTGTATTCCCGGCGGAACCGGAAGATTTTCTGGGTGGCAACGGGTGTGGCGGGCTCGGGCGAGGGCATGAAAGGGACGCTAGCAAGAACCGTCCCCGCCGGCCAGATACGCGCCCTACGTTATTTGACGTATGGGCGGTCTTAGGGGCTAACCCTAGTCTTCACCCCAGTCGGCAGCCCGCCGGTCTCACCGCCCCAAACGTCCCAGGAGCCCTCCATGAAGCACCCTTCCGATCCGAACGCCCAGTTGCCCGAAACCCTCGAAACCCCGGAAGCCAGCCGCCGCCGCGTGCTGCAGATGCTGGGCGTGGCCGGCCTCGCCGGCCTGCCCGCCTGGAGCTTCGGCCAGCCCACCGCCTCGGTGAACACCACCAAGCTGGCCGTGACCGACACCGAAGTCACCGTCGGCCAGCTGCACTCGTCCACCGGCACCATGGCCATCTCGGAAACGGGCTCCATCCAGGCCGAGCAGCTCGCCATCGACGAGATCAACGCCATGGGCGGCATCCTGGGCCGCAAGATCAAGGTGATCAAGGAAGACGGTGCCTCCGACTGGCCGACCTTCGCCGAGAAGTCCAAGAAGCTGCTGATCAACGACCGCTGCGCCGCCGTGTTCGGCTGCTGGACCTCGGCCTCGCGCAAGGCCGTGCTGCCCGTGTTCGAGAAAGAGAACGGCCTGCTGTACTACCCCACCTTCTACGAAGGCCTGGAGCAGTCCAAGAACGTGATCTACACCGGCCAGGAAGCCACGCAGCAGATCCTGTACAGCCTGGACTGGGCACAGAAAGAGAAGAAAGCCAAGACCTTCTTCCTGATCGGCTCCGACTACATCTGGCCGCGCACCTCGATGAAGATCGCGCGCAAGCACGTCGAGAACTTCCAGAAGGGCAAGATCGTCGGCGAGGAGTACTACCCGCTGGGCAGCACCAACTTCGGCTCGCTGGTCAACAAGATCAAGCTGCAGAAGCCCGACGTCATCTTCGCCGCCGTGGTCGGTGGCTCCAACGTGGCTTTCTACAAGGCGCTCAAGGCCGCCGGCATCACCGGTGACAAGCAGACGCTGGTGACCCTGTCGGTGACGGAAGACGAGATGACCGGCGTGGGCGGCGAAAACTTCGCCGGTTTCTATTCGTCGATGAAGTACTTCCAGACCCTGGACAACCCGAACAACAAGAAGTTCGTGGCGGCGTTCAAGGCCAAGTACGGCAAGGACGCGGTGATCGGCGACGTGACCCAGGCCGGCTACCTCGGCCCCTGGCTGTGGAAGGCTGCGGTCGAGAAGGCCAAGAGCTTCGACGTCGACAAGGTGGTGGCCGCCTCGCGCACCGGCATCGAACTCACCACGGCGCCCGAGGGCTACGTGAAGCTCGACCCGAACCACCACCTGTGGAGCAAGTCGCGCATCGCCATGGGCATGCCCGACGGCACCTTCAAGGTGGTGGCCGAGTCGCCCGAGCTGATCAAACCCGATCCGTTCCCCAAGGGATATCAGTGATCTGACCCACCCCCGCCACGGCGCGCTGGCGCCGTGACCCCCTCAAGGGGGCAACGCTGGCGGGCCGGCGGAGCCGGACCCGCGGCGTTCTGGACTTGAGCGCTGGCTCTCGTTGCGCGTTTTCTTTGCCTGGAGATTTCTCATGGACATGAGCTTCAACGACATGCTCAACATTGGCCTGATGCAGGGCTTTGCGGGCCTGAGCCTGTTCGCGGTGCTGCTGCTCATGGGGCTGGGCCTGGCCATCATCTTCGGGCAGATGGGCGTGATCAACATGGCGCATGGCGAGTTCATGACCATCGGCGCCTACACGGTGTTCCTGGGCTCCACGCTGGCCAACGAGATCAGCCCTGGTGCGGTGGCGGCGTACTTTCCGTTCGCCATCCTGGCCGCTTTTCTCTTCGCTTTCATCGCGGGCTGGCTGGTGGAATGGGCGCTGATCCGCCACCTCTACAAGCGCCCGCTGGACACGCTGCTCGCCACCTGGGGCATCAGCCTGGCGCTGCAGCAATGCTTCCGCACCTTCATCGGCCCCAAGGAAGTGAGCCCCACGCTGCCCGAGTGGCTCATGGGTTCCTGGGCGCCTGCCGAGGGTCTGGACATTCCCATCAATGGCATGTTCGTGCTGGCGCTGGCCTTCGTGGTCACGGCCGGCGTGCTGATCGCGCTGCACAAGAGCCGCTGGGGCCTGCGGGTGCGTGCCACGGTGAGCAACCGCGTGATGGCCAACGCCATCGGCATCGACACCAAGAAGACCGACCGCCTCACCTTCGCCATCGGATGCGGCATCGCCGGTGTGGCCGGCGCGGCCTTCACCACCATCGGTTCCACCGGCCCCACCTCGGGTTCGCTCTACATCGTCGACGCCTTCCTGGTCGTCACCTTCGGCGGCGCGGCCAGCCTGCTGGGCACCGTGGTCTCTGCCTTCGGCATCGCCCAGACGCAGTCGATCTCCGAGTTCTTCATGGCCGGCTCCATGGCCAAGATGCTCACCCTGTCGCTGATCGTCGTGATCCTGATGCTGCGCCCACAAGGCCTGTTCGCATCCAAGGTGCGCCGCTGATTTCTTAGTCTCCCGGAGTCCTTCATGAACGCCCTGAAAGCCTGGATCGCCCGCTACCAGCTCGCCAGCCTGGTGTTGCTCACCCTGCTGCTCGCGGTGGTGCTGCCGCTCAGCCTCGACATCTTCCGCCTCAACCTGGTCGGCAAGTACCTCACCTACGCCTTTGTCGCCATCGGCCTGGTGATGCTGTGGGGCTATGGCGGCGTGCTCAGCCTGGGGCAGGGCGTGTTCTTCGGCCTCGGCGGTTACGCCATGGCGATGTTCCTCAAGCTGGAAGCGTCCGACCCCGAGAGCACCAAGATCCAGTCCACCCCCGGCATTCCGGACTTCATGGACTGGAACCAGCTCACCGAGCTGCCCTCGTTCTGGGTGCCGTTCAAGAGCTTCCCGTTCGCGCTGGCCGCCGTCATCGTCGTGCCCATGCTGCTGGCCTGGATCATCAGCTTCGCGATGTTCAAGCGGCGCGTGGGTGGCGTGTACTTCGCCATCATCACGCAGGCCGTGGCGCTGATCCTCACGGTGCTCATCATCGGCCAGCAGGGCTACACCGGCGGCGTGAACGGCATGACCGACCTGAAGACGTTGCTGGGCTGGGACACCCGCACCGACAGCGCCAAGTACATCCTGTACTACGTCTGCGTGGGCATGCTGGTGCTCTCCATCGTGGTCTGCCGCTGGATCCAGACCAGCAAGCTCGGCACGCTGCTGCTGGCCATGCGCGACAAGGAAGACCGCGTGCGCTTCTCGGGCTACGACGTGGCCGACTTCCGCATCTTCGTGTTCTGCCTGGCGGCCGCGCTCTCGGGCATCGGCGGTGCGCTGTTCACGCTGCAGGTGGGCTTCATGTCGCCCAGCTTCGTGGGCATCGTGCCGTCCATCGAGATGGTGATCTACGCCGCCGTGGGTGGTCGCATGAGCCTGGTGGGCGCGGTGTACGGCGCGCTCATCGTCAACGCCGGCAAGACCTTCTTCTCCGAGAGCTTCCCCGACCTGTGGCTGTTCCTCATGGCCGGCCTGTTCATCGGCGTGACCATGGCCTTCCCGATGGGGCTGGCCGGCCTGTGGGAAAGCAAGATCGTGCCGTGGTGGAAGTCGCGCCAGGCCGCGCTGCGCGAAGCCTCGGCCGCACGGCCCCAGCCGCCTTCGCCGCCACCGCATGCGCCCATGGCCAAACAGCCCAAGGCCGATGCCACCGTGAAGCTGCCCGACGGCACGAGCAGCCAGGGCGTGTGAGCGCACGGAGAACAGCATGAGCAATACCGACTTCGCCCTCTCCGTGGAAGACCTCACCGTCTCCTTCGACGGCTTCAAGGCCATCGACAACCTCACGCTCTACGTTGACAAGAACGAGCTGCGCGTGATCATCGGCCCCAACGGCGCGGGCAAGACCACGCTGCTGGACCTGATCTGCGGCAAGACCAAGGCCAGCGGCGGCAGCATCAAGTTCAAGAACGAGGAAATCATCAAGGTGCCTGAGCACATGCGCGTGCGCAAAGGCATCGGCCGCAAGTTCCAGACACCGTCGATCTACGAGAACCTCTCGGTGCTGCAGAACCTGGAGGTGTCGTTCCCCTCGGGCCGTTCGGTGTGGGGCGCGCTGGCCTTCACCGCCACGGAGGAAATCCAGGCCCGCGTGAAAGCCGTGGCCGAGGACATCGGCCTGGGCGACAAACTGGACACCGAGGCCGGGTTGCTTTCCCATGGCCAGAAGCAGTGGCTGGAGATCGGCATGCTGCTGATGCAGGAGCCCGAGCTGCTGATGCTCGACGAGCCCATTGCCGGCATGAGCGCGAAGGAGCGCGACCTCACCGCCGAACTGCTGCACCGCATCTGCCAGAACCGCGCCGTGATCGTGATCGAGCACGACATGGACTTCGTCAAGAAGATCGCGCACAAGGTCACCGTCATGCACCAGGGAAAGATCCTGGCCGAAGGTCCCATGGACCAGGTGCAGGCGGACCCCAAGGTCATCGACGTGTACCTCGGCCACTGAAGGAACCACCATGCTGAAAGTCAAGGACCTCGTCGTCGCCTATGGCCAGAGCCAGGCGCTGCACGGCATTTCGTTCGAAGCGCGCGAGAACGAGGCGGTGGCCATCATGGGCCGCAACGGCATGGGCAAGACCACGCTGTTCAAGAGCCTCATGGGCGTGCTGCCCACCAAGAGCGGCTACATCTCGGTGGCCGACCAGGAAGTGACCAAGCTGGAGAGTTACCAGCGCGTGGCCAAGGGCATTGCCTACGTGCCGCAGGGCCGCATGATCTTTCCCACGCTCACCGTGGAAGAGAACATCCAGACCGGCCTGGAGAACGCGAAACACAAGGTGATACCCGAGGAGATCTACGCGCTGTTCCCCGTGCTGTGGGAGATGCGCCGCCGCAAGGGCGGCAACCTCTCGGGCGGCCAGCAGCAGCAGCTGGCGATTGCCCGCGCGCTCGTCACCGACCCCAAGGTGCTGCTGCTCGACGAGCCCACCGAAGGCATCCAGCCGTCGATCATCAAGGACATCGCCAAGGCGCTCAACGAGATCCGCAAGATGCGCAAGATCACCATTGTGGTCTCCGAGCAGGTGCTCTCGTTCGCCATGGACGTGGCCGACCGCCTGTTCGTCATCGAAGGCGGCCGCCTGGTGCACGAGACCGACCGCGCCGACACCGACCAGCAGCGCATCAAGTCCTACCTCTCCGTCTGATTCCCCGTTTCTTTTCCGTCCACCCAAGGAGCACAAGCCATGCCCGACACCCTCATCAAAGTCGACCTGAACGCCCCCGCACCCAGCAACGAGATGGTGCACAACCGCTGGCACCCGGACATTCCGATGGCCTGCTGGGTCAACCCCGGTGACGACTTCGTGCTGGAGACCTACGACTGGACCGGTGGCTTCATCAAGAACAACGACAGCGCCGACGACGTGCGCGACATCGACCTGACCACCGTGCACTACCTCAGCGGCCCGGTGGGCGTGAAGGGCGCGGAGCCCGGCGACCTGCTGGTGGTGGACCTGCTCGACATCGGCGCCAAGGACGACAGCCTCTGGGGCTTCAACGGCTTCTTCAGCAAGAAGAACGGCGGCGGCTTCCTGACCGAGCACTTCCCGCAGGCGCAGAAGTCGATCTGGGACTTCCACGGCATGTTCACCACCTCGCGCCACGTGCCCGGCGTGAAGTACGCCGGCCTGATCCACCCCGGCCTGATCGGCTGCCTGCCCGACCCGAAGATGCTGGAGATGTGGAACACGCGCGAGCAGGCGCTCATCGATTCCGACCCCGCCACCAGCGGCCTGGCCAACCCGCCCTTCGCCGGCACCGCCCACATGGGCAAGCTCACCGGCGACGCACTGGCCAAGGCCGCCGCCACCGGCGCACGCACCGTGCCCCCGCGCGAACACGGCGGCAACTGCGACATCAAGGACCTCTCGCGCGGCTCCAAGATCTTCTTCCCCGTCTATGTGGAAGGCGCCGGCCTGAGTGTGGGCGACCTGCACTTCAGCCAGGGCGACGGCGAGATCACCTTCTGCGGCGCCATCGAAATGGCCGGCTGGGTGCACATGAAGGTCAGCATCATCAAGGGTGGCATGGCCAAGTACGGCATCAAGAACCCGATCTTCAAGCCCAGCCCGATCACGCCCACCTACAACGACTACGTCATCTTCGAAGGCATCAGCGTCGACGAGAGCGGCAAGCAGTACTACCTGGACGTGAACGTGGCCTACCGCCAGGCCTGCCTGAACGCCATCGAGTACCTGAAGAAGTTCGGCTATTCGGGCGCGCAGGCCTACTCCATCCTCGGCACCGCGCCGGTGCAGGGCCACATCAGCGGCGTGGTGGACGTGCCCAACGCCTGCGCCACGCTGTGGCTGCCGACGCAGATCTTCGACTTCGACATCAACCCGAACGCGAGCGGCCCGATCAAGCACCTCGACGGTTCGGTCGTCATGCCCTTGTCGCCGGATCTTTGAAACACCCCCGCGCCGCTTCGCGTCACCCCCTCAAGGGGGCCACACCAACGGCCCGGCAAAGCCGGTTCCGTGGTGTGCGCTGGAGCAGGCACGTCAACTTCGGAGCTGTTATGCCCACCTACGACTACGACTGCCCGTCCTGCGGTGGCTTCGATGCGTTCCGCTCCCTGAGCGAACGCAACGAACCCGCCTGCTGCCCGGACTGCGGCACCGCGTCGCCGCGCGTGTTCGTGAGCGCGCCGCGCCTGGCGCTCATGGACGGCGGCACGCGCGCGGCGATCGGCATCAACGAGCGCGCGCGTCACGAGCCGAAGATGTCGCGCGACTACCAGCGGCTCAAGCACCCGGCGGGCTGCGGCTGCTGCAGCCCGGGGCGCAGCAAGGCGACGGTGACCGCACCGAATGGCGCCAAGGCCTTTCCGTCAAAACGGCCCTGGATGATCAGCCACTGAGGGCCTCGGGCACCAGCGCGCGGGCGCGTCCGCACAGGCGGGCCACCAGCGCCTCGGTGTTCCCGGGCAGGTGCTCGCCGCGCCACACCACGTGCTGGTCGCTGCGGCACAGCACCAGCGGGTGGCGGTAGCCTTCGGGCAACTGCGCGGCCGGCACATCGATCACGGCCAGGGGCATGCCCGCCTGCCGCGAGGCCTGCAGCAGCGGTTCGATGTCCACCTGGCGGTGGCTGCGCAACAGCGTGTAGCCGGGGCCGAAGGCGTCGTACACCGAGCGCCCGTCTTCCAGCCAGAAGTGGGGGGCGCGGCAGCCGGGCACGGTGGAGGCGGTGAAGCTGCCCATGGTGTACGGGGGCGGCGCTTCGCCATCGGACACGATCAGCGGAGAGTCCGCATAGAAGTAGCCGAAGTTCAGGCCGGCGCAGCAGAACTGCTGCACGTTGAGTTCGTAGGCCTCCTGCCCCATGGCGGCGCGCAGGGCCTCGCCATGGGGGCCGGGCGCCTCGATGTCCGGCGGCACGGCGCTGCGGGCGCGGATCATCTTCTGCGCATGGTCCATGGCGAAGTGCGACACCTGTTCGGTGATCGGCTGGCGCTCGAGTTCGTACGCGTCGAGCACCTGTTCGTCGGCCCAGCCCTGGAGGCACGCACCCAGCAGCCAGCCCAGGTTGATCGCATCCGCGATGCCGGCGTTCATGCCGTAGCCCGCGTAGGGCACCCACAGGTGCGCGGCATCTCCCGCGAGAAAGACGCGGCCCTGCCGGAACCGGTCGGCCACCAGGCGCCGGCCCACCCAGTCTTCCTTGCTGATCACCTCGTAGTCGAAGTCGGGTCCCACGCCGAGGATGTTGCGGATCGAACGGTCGCGGTCGATGGACTCGAAGTCCGGCTCGTCGGGGTTGAGGTGGTTGTGCACCAGCCAGCGGTCCTGCCCGTCGATGGCGAAGACCGTGCCGCAGCGGCGCGGGTTGACCGCGTAACACGACCAGGCCGGTGCGCCGGGCACGCGCTCGCGCAGGCCGGGGGCCCGGATGTACGTCGATTGCACGCGCTGGATCACCGGCGTGCCTTCGAGCTTCGCGCCCATGATCTTGCGCACGGTCGAACTGCCGCCGTCGCAGCCGACGAGGTAGCGGCAACGGATGTCGAACGTGCGACCATCGTCCAGGTCCAGGGCGGTGGCCACCACGCCGTCGTCGTCCTGCGTGAAGCCGGTGATCTGCGTGCGGTCGAGCAGCGACACACCGGGCAAGGCCGCTGCGTGCGCCAGCAGGATCGGCTCCAGGTAGATCTGGTTGATGCGGTGCGGCGGCTCCGGCGTGGGCCACCAGGTGTCCGGGCCGCCCTCGGCGGTGTAACGGTCGCGCCGGCTGGGAATGGGAATGCGCGTCAGCTCCTGCCCCGTGAAGGTGGTGCGGAACACCACATCGTTCGGGTAGTCCTCGGGCAGGCCGGCCAGGCGCACCTTCTGCGCCACGCCCAGGCGGCGGAACTGTTCCATGGTGCGGGCCGACACGTGGTTGCACTTCACGCTGGGGGGCTCGCCCCGGCGGCGGGTTTCGGCGATCACGACGCGCACGCCGCGCGAAGCGAGGTCCATGGCCAGGGTCAGGCCCACGGGGCCTGCGCCGACGATGAGCACATCGGCGATGGGGGTCTGCGGTTTCATCGGGTCAGTCGAGCTTGATGCGGGCGGTGCGGATCACGTTGGCCCACTTGGTGGTTTCGGAGGCGATGTAGCTGGCGAACTGCGCGGGTGTGCCCGGTGCCGGAGCGACCCCCATGGTGTGCATCGTGGCGCGCGTCTGTTCGTCGCGCAGGCCGGCGTTGATCTCGGCGTTGAGCCGCGCGACGATGGCGTCCGGCGTGCCGGCCGGTGCCACGATGCCGAACCACCCGGTCGAGTCGTAGCCGGGCAGGCCGGCTTCGGCCATCGTCGGCACGTCGGGCAGCGTGGGCAGCCGCTGGGTACCGGTCACGGCGTACGGGATCAGCTTGCCGGCCTGGATCTGCTGCAGCGACGCCGGCAGATCGACAATGGCCAGCGGTACCTGCCCGCCCAGGGTGTCCAGCGCGGCCGGGCCGGAACCGCGGTAGGCGATTTCCACCAGCTTGATGCCCGCCATCTGCATGAACAGGGCGGTCGACAGGTGCATGGCGGTGCCGTTGCCGCCGTGCGCGATCGACAGCTTGTCGGGTGCGGCCCGGGCCCGGTCGATCAGGGCCTTGAGCGTGCGCGGCTCCACCGACGGGTGACCGACGAGCACGAAGGGAATGCCTGCCAGCATGGCCACCGGCTTGAGATCGCGCTGCACGTCAAAAGGCATCTGGTCGTACAGGCTCGCGTTGGCCGACAGCGCGCCCGCGGCACCCAGGCCGAGCGTGTAGCCGTCGCTGGGCGACTTGGCCACCAGGGACATGCCGACGTTGCCGCCGGCGCCGGGGCGGTTGTCCACCACCACGGGCTGGCCGAGCTTCTCCGACAACCGGGGGACCAGGAGGCGAAAGACCGCGTCGGCGCTGCCACCGGGCGGGAAGGTCACGACCACGCGGATCGGCTTGTTGGGGTAGTCCGAGGCGGCCTGGGCGCGCGCCAGACCGGTGGCCGACATGCCTGCCAGCGTCATGGCGGCAAGCGCGGTGCGGCGGGTGAGGCCGCAGGGCGTCCCGGGGGCGGTCGATTTTTCCATCATGGTGGTTGTCTCCTTCGTTGTCGTATCGGGGAAAGCCGCATTGAACGCGCCCTGCATTCATTCGTAAATCAATAAATTCAGAACCAAATATGATGTTTGCTGATGAATCCGAATTTCAGCCCGACGATCCGCCAGCTGCGCGCCTTCGTGCAGGTGCACCACCTGCGCAAGCTCAGCGCGGCCGCGGACAAGCTCTTCGTCACGCAGTCCGCGGTCAGCATGCTCCTGCGGCAGCTCGAGGAGGGCCTGGGCGCGCGGCTGTTCGACCGCACCACGCGATCACTCCAGCCCACCCCCGCCGCCACCGAAATGCTGCCGATGGCCGAGCGCATCCTGCGCGACGTGGATGCGCTGTCCGCCGGCTTTCGTGACCTCGCGCAGCTCGAGCGTGGGCGCATCAGCGTGGCCATCACGCCGACGCTGGCCTCCTTCCTCCTGCCCGAGGCCATCCAGCGTTTCATGCAGAAGCACCCTCATGTGCGGCTGCTGGTGGACGATTGCGCGCCCGATCAGTTCGTCTCGCGCATCCTGGGGGAGCACGTGGACTTCGGGATCGGCACGCCGGAGCGCCCGGGTGCCGAGATCGATGTGCAGACCCTGCTGCGCGACCACCTGGCGCTCGTCTGCCTGCCCGGGCACCCCCTGGCGCGGCTGCGCAACGTGCGCTGGACCGACCTGGCCGGGCACTCGCTGGTGACGGTGCGACCGGGGTACGGCATCCGGTCGCTGATCGAGAACACCGCGGCGCAGGTCGGGGTGAGCCTGGAGGTGAGCAACGAGGTGTCGTTCCTCTCCACCGCGCTGTGGATGACCTCCAGTGGCATGGGCGCGGCCATCATGCCCTCGGCCTTCGCGCACGCCGAAGGCAACCCGGACCTTGTGATCCGGCCGATTTCGGCACCACGGGTGTCGCGCGATGTGTCGGTGGTCACCAAGCGGGGGCGTTCGCTGTCGGCCGCCAGCCTCAGCTTCATCGAGACCTTGCGCGGCACGCTGGTGCGCCGTGCGCGCTGAACGCCTCACCGGCTCGCGCTGGCCGGCAGGTGGCGCACCGGCACCGTGATGACCACGGTGCTGTGCTGGTTGCGTTCGCGCACATCGCCATGCGCCTCGATGCGCAGGCCCAGCTCACCCTCATGGTCGCGCAGCTCCTGCAGGAGGGCAGCGATCGGGATGCGGCAGTTCCACGAGCCCATGTCGCGCGGGCCGCAGTTCACCGGATCTCGCAGGCCGGACGGTTTGTCGGGCAGGCGCCGCACGTAGGGAAACACGCTGACCTGTGACAGCGGTTCGGTGGCGATGAAGCTGAGCGTGAGGCCGCTGGACGCCGTGTCCAGCTGCGTGGGGGTCACGCCGAAGACGACGAAGGGCGCGTCGTTCTTCAGGTACTGGGTGACGGAGGGGTGGCCGTCCAGCGTCGAACCCGCGTGTGCGAGCAAGGCCGTGACGGCCGTGAACGCGAGGGCGGCTGCCCCCAGGGGTTTCGGGTGGCGCATGGTGACTGTCTCCCGTGTGCGGCCCATTCTGGTGCCGTCCCGGGCTACGTCAATTGACGTATACACCGAGCCCGAGGCGCCTCCCACAATGGCCGGCAACCCCTTCACCAATCCCCAATCGAGGTTGTATTGCCATGATGCACGGCGACATTTCAAGCAGCAAGGACACGGTCGGCGTGGCCGTGGTGAACTACAAGATGCCCCGGCTGCACACGAAAGCCGAGGTGCTGGACAACGCGCGCAAGATCGCCGACATGATCGTCGGCATGAAGACCGGCCTGCCGGGCATGGACCTCGTGATCTTTCCCGAGTACAGCACGCACGGCATCATGTACGACGCCAGGGAGATGTACGACACCGCGTCCACCGTGCCGGGCGCGGAGACCGAGATCTTCGCCGAGGCCTGCCGCAAGGCGAAGGTGTGGGGCGTGTTCTCGCTCACCGGCGAACAGCACGAGGAGCACCCGTACAAGGCGCCGTACAACACGCTCATCCTGATGAACGACCAGGGCGAGATCGTGCAGAAGTACCGCAAGATCATGCCGTGGGTGCCCATTGAAGGCTGGTACCCCGGCAACTGCACCTACGTGAGCGAAGGCCCCAAGGGCCTGAAGATCAGCCTCATCATCTGCGACGACGGCAACTACCCCGAGATCTGGCGCGACTGCGCCATGAAGGGCGCCGAACTCATCGTGCGCTGCCAGGGCTACATGTATCCCGCGAAAGACCAGCAGGTGCTCATGGCCAAGGCCATGGCCTGGGCCAACAACAGCTACGTGGCCGTGGCCAACGCCTCGGGCTGGGACGGCGTCTACAGCTACTTCGGCCACAGTGCCATCATCGGCTTCGACGGGCGCACGCTCGGCGAGTGCGGCGAGGAAGACTACGGCGTGCAGTACGCCGCGCTCTCCACCAGCCTGATCCGCGATTTCCGCAAGAACGCCCAGAGCGAGAACCACCTGTTCAAGCTGCTGCACCGGGGTTACACCGGCATGATCAACTCGCGCGAGGGCGACAAGGGAGCGGCCGCGTGCCCCTATGGCTTCTACGCGAACTGGGTCAACGACCCCGAAGGCACGCAGAAGGCGGTGGAAGCGATCACGCGCCCGATGGTGGGCACCGAGGAGTGCCCCATCGAGGGCATTCCCAACCCGTCCACCGTGGGTCACCGCTGACCGTGGATCCCCTGGCCGGCTGGCGCCTCGATCAGGAACCCTACTACCAGCCGGCGGGCCGCGAGATCGAGGCCTTCGAGGCGGCACGTGCGTCGCGCCTGCCGGTGCTGCTCAAGGGGCCGACGGGCTGCGGCAAGACGCGCTTCGTCGAGCACATGGCCTGGCGCCTGAAGGTGCCGCTGGTGACCGTGGCCTGCCACGAGGACCTGACGGCGGGCGACCTTGCCGGGCGCTGGCTGCTCGACGCACAGGGCACGCGGTGGATGGATGGCCCGCTCGCCATGGCCGCGCGCCACGGCGCGCTGTGCTACCTCGACGAATTGCTGGAGGCGCGGTCGGACACCACGGTGCTGCTGCACCCGCTGGCCGACACGCGCCGCGCCCTGCCGCTGGAGCGCCATGGCGAACTGCTGCAGGCGCACCCCGATTTCCAGCTCGTGGTCAGCTACAACCCGGGTTACCAGGGCGTGCACAAGCGCCTGAAGCCGTCCACCCGGCAACGCTTCGTGGCATTGGAGTTCCGCTACCCCGAGCCCACGGTCGAAGCGGCCATCGTGGTCCGGGAAGGAGGCATCGACGAGTCGCTCGCGCGGCGGCTGGTGCAGCTTGCCGAACGCACCCGGCGCCTGCAGGACCAGGGCCTGGAAGAGGGCGCGTCCACCCGCATGCTGGTGCACGCGGCGCGGCTGGTGCGCGCAGGCCTGCCACCCGCCCTGGCCGCGCGGCAGGCCATCGCCGATCCGCTGAGCGACGACGCCGAGTTGCTCGCTGCGCTGAACGCGCTGGTGTGCGCGAGTTTCTGACGCCCCATCGTGTCCACCGACAACCCCGCCGGCCTGATCGCTTCCATCGCACAGGCCCTGTGGGGTCAGCCGCTGCGGGTCGAACCCCAGCTGCGGCAAGGCGACACGGCCCGCGCGGTGATCACCGGCAACGGTGACATCGGGCACGTGCTGCACCTGCCCATCGCAGACCACACGCCGCAGGAGCATGCGCTCGCGATCGCGGCGCACGCGGCGGCCCACCTGCGTTTCGGTGCCGAACCCCAGAGCCGCGCCGGCCTCAAGCCGGTGCAGCAGGCCTTGCGCGGCGTGCTCGAAGACGCCCGCGTGGAATGGCTGGCGCTGCAGGAACTGCCCGGCCTGCGCCGCGTGTGGTGGCCGTATCACGGTGGCCGGGCGGTGGCGGGCGGGGGCAGTTTCGAGGACCTGCTGGCGCGCCTCTCGGCGTGCCTGCTCGACCCGTCTCACCACGACCCCCATCCCTGGATCGCCCGGGTGAAGGCCATGTTCTTCAAGGCCGATGGGCGCACGCTGGCACTGGCCACGGCCGACGAGGTGCGGCGCGCGGCTTCGGTGCTGGGCAACGACATCGGCCAGATGCGCCTGCCGTTCAACGCGCGCACCTACGCGGTGCATGCGGCCTGCCGCGACGACAACAGCCACCTCTGGCTGCCCGACGACAGCCTGCCGCCTTCCGATGCGGAGCTGGCGCAATCGACCGGGCCTGCGGGCGCGGGCGGCGCACCGGCGGGTACCTCGGCACCGGCCGGGCTCGAAGAGCCCGTGGCCGAGACCCCGGTGGCCATGCACGCCGAGTGGGACCACCGCATCCGACGTTACCGGCCCGACTGGTGCAGCGTGCACGCACCGGCGCCGGCCGCCGGTGAACGGATCGCGGCCACCGATGCCGATGCGCTGGCGCGCCACCTGGCCGCACGCCTCGCGGGGTTGAAAGGCCGGGCCGAACGCACCGGTGGCCGGGCGCACCACGGCGAGCACCTGCACCCGGTGGCCATGGCCGATGCCTGGGCCGACCTGCGCGCAGGCCGCACACCCGACGCGCGCGTGCATGTGCGCCAGGACCGGCCCAGCCCTCCGTGGGCGGTGCTGATGCTGCTGGATGCCTCTGCCTCCACTGCGCGCGACGGCGCTCTGGCGCGCATGCAGCAGGCCGCCCTCACCGCAGCCCTGGCCCTGCAGCGCCTTGGCCACCGCAGCGCCTTGTGGGCGTTTTCCAGCCAGGGCCGCCACCGCGTGAACATGCCCTGCCTGAAGCACTGGAATGACACGGTGGCCTCGCTGGCGTGGCCCGCGTTGCGCGGCGAGGGTTCCACGCGCATGGGCGCCGCGTTGCGCCACGGTCTGTGGCTGTCGATCACGGATGCGCGCCGGCACCCGGGCCTGCGTCGCGTGATCGTGCTGCTGACCGATGGGGAACTGCACGACGTGGATGTGCACGACCCCGACTATCTGCCGGCCGATCTGCAGCGGGCCGCACAGGAAGCCACGGTGCAGGGCGTGGCGGTGCGTGCGCTCGTGTTCAGCCCGGGCGAGGCCCGGTCGCTCGATGCCGCCCTGGGCCATGGCAACGGTGTGGGGGTGCACGATCCCTCGGCCTTGCCCGCCGCGCTGTTCCACACCTTGTCGGCGGTGTCACCCTAGGGTTTGTCGGGTGCTGTACCCCGGGAGGGTATTCTTGACAGCGTCACGGCCAGGGCCTTCAATGGAGCTTTCGTCCCCGGAGAACTTCATGCGCCTCGTTGTCCTGTGTTCCTTCGCCGTTGCCGCTCTCATGCCCCTCGCTGCCTTTGCCGAGGGCCCGAGCTGCAACGCCGCCGCCGCCGAGAAGAAACTTGCCGGTGCGGCCAAGACCTCGTTCCTGAAGAAATGCGAGAAGGACGCCGCCGCCACCTGCGACACCGCCGCCGCCGAGAAGAAATTGTCGGGTGCCGCGAAGACCAGCTTCACCAAGAAGTGCAACCGCGACGCTGTAGGTTGACTCCCCCCTGCGCCGCTGACGCGGCTTCCCCCCTCCGTGGCGCGCCTTCGGCGCTTCGAGGGGGGACGGCATCTCGGGCCGGCGGAGCCGGACCCTCGACGCCTCTGGATGGGTCACCTCGTGCGGTGCGTGTCCCGCTCGCTTACACACCCGTTAGCGCGCGGTAGGCGTCTCGCGTGCGGGGGGTGACGGCTTCGAGCACCTGCTCGTGCGTGGTCTGGTGGCGGCGCAGCAGGCGCGCCGAGGCGATGGCGCGCGAGCGGCAGAACCAGTGGCAGGTGTGCTGCATCAGGAACAGCTCGGCCGACAGCGTGAAGGCCTTGTCGCGCAGCGACCGCCCCTGGCTGGCGGCGGCGTCGGCGATGCCGGCCGCGTGCAGGCGGAAGGCCTCGCGCGCGTCGAAGCTGGCGCCTGGCCACCAGCGGCTCGCCCCTGGCAGGGCGATGGCGAGGGTGCTGATCCGCGCCTGGGCGGCGTCCACCCGGGCGAAATCGGCCGCGAAGCGGCCGAACTGCTGTGCGATGGCCTGCTCGGCCGTGGCCAGCATGCTCCAGATCTGCTCGCGGCGCTCCGGGTCTTCCTCGCCCAGCGCGCGGAGGTAACCGTCTGACAGCTTTTCCATCAGGGTTTCGATCTGGTACTGGTGGAGGTGGTGGCCCAGCAGGGCGATGCGCTTTTTCTGTTCCTGCGCGTTCAGAAAGGCGATGCCGGCGAGGATCGCCAGCACCAGAATGAGGATGTCCATGAAATACGGCTCGGAAAGGGGCAGAGCGCGCCAGTGTAGTCACCTGGAATCGGCCGGGAATGCGAGAATGAATTCATGCCGCACCACCTCCCTTTGCTACTCGCCGCCGCCGCCGGCTGGGCCATCAGCCTGACGGGTATCGCCTTGCTGGCGGCTGTGTTCCTGGACCGCGCGCTCACCACCTGGGAGACGGTTCTCGTGGGGGGCGCGCTGCTGGCGGTGGTCGCGGTGATCGTGCAGGGTCGCCTGCAACGCCGTCGGCGCAAGCTGCAGGACATGCGCGACTCCGCGCTCTGGTGAGCGTCAGCGTGCCGGGGCGCGCTCAGTCCGGCACGACGGCCGTGACCTCGATCTCCACCTTGGCGCGCGCTTCCATCAGGCCGCTGACTTCCACGCAGGCCATGGCCGGGAAGTTCTTGCCCATCACCTCGCGATAGACCTCGCCGAGTTCGCGCAGGCGGGCGTTGTATTCCTCGCGGTCGACCACGTACCAGGTCATGCGCACCATGTGCTGCGGTGCCGCATCGGCGCAGGCGAGCAACTCGCGGACGTTCAGCAGCGTCTGCCGTGTCTGGGCGATGAAGTCGTCGCTTTCGAACTGCTGGGCGGCGTTCCAGCCGATCTGTCCACCCACGTACACGTGGGTGCCGCGCGCGGCGATGCCGTTGGCATAACCCTTGGGCGTGGCCCAGCCGGGTGGTTGGAGGTGTTTGAGCATGTTGTGGGTTGTCAGTGTTGCTGGGCTTGCTGGCGCAGCGCGAAGCGCTGCAGCTTGCCGGTTTCGGTGCGCGGGAGCTGGGTGACGAAGACCACCTCGCGCGGGTACTTGTAGGGCGCCATGTTCTGCTTGACGTGGTCCTGCAGCGCCTTGACCTGCGCGGCGTCACCGGCCTGGCCGGGTTTGAGCACCACATAGGCCAGCACGATCTGGCCGCGCTCGTCGTCGGGCTTGCCGACCACGCCGCACTCGGCCACGGCGGGGTGCTGCAGCAGCGAGGCTTCCACCTCGGGGCCGGCCACGTTGTAGCCGGCGGTGATGATCATGTCGTCGGTGCGCGCCTGGTAGAAGAAGTAGCCGTCGGCGTCCTGCCGGAAGGCGTCGCCGGGGTAGTTCCAGCCACCCTTCACGTATTGCGTCTGGCGCGGCTCGTCGAGGTACTTGCAACCCGTGGGACCGATGACGGCGAGTTTGCCCACCTCGCCCGGCGGCAGCGGCTGGCCGTCATCGCCCACCACGCGGGCCTCGTACCCCGGCACGACCTGGCCGATGGCGCCGCGTCGCACCGCCTCGGGGGGCGACGAAATGAAGATATGGAACATCTCGGTGGCGCCGATGCCGTCGATCATCTCCAGCCCGGTCGCTTCCTTCCAGAGCTGGCGCGTGGCGTCGGGCAGGCCTTCGCCCGCGCTCACGCTCATGCGCAGCCGGCCGATGCCGTGCTTCTGCGCGAACGCGGCCATCTGGCGGTAGAAGGTGGGGGCGGTGTAGCAGATGGTCGCGCCCACGCGGCCGATCAGCTGCACCATGGCCTCGGGCGTGTACGGGATGGCCGGGAAGTACACGGAGGCGCCGGCCCACATCGGGAACACCAGCAGGCCGCCCAGGCCGAAGGTGAAGGCCAGCGGTGGCGTGCCCATGACGATGTCGTCGGGCGTGGCGCGCAGCACGTGGCGCGGCCAGGTCTCGCAGGCAGCGAGCACGTCGCGGTGGGTGTGCACGGCGGCCTTGGGCGTGCCGGTGGTGCCCGAGGTGAAGGCCAGCAGCGCGATGTCGGTGGCGGCCGTTGGGCAGGGCGTGCAGTGCTCGCACTGGCGGCGCGCCACGGCTTCGAGCGAACGCGCCTCGGACTCGCCCGTGTTGAACACCAGCATCTGGATGCCTGCCGTTTCGGTGTCGGCCGCAAGCGCGGTCTTCAGGTCGTCCTGCAGCTTCACGTCGCACAGCGCGATCGAGGGCCTGGCTTTCGCGATGATGGCGCCCAGTTCTTTCGCACGCAGCAGCGGCATGGTGGCCACCGCGACCAGACCCGCCTGCACCGTGCCCAGCCAGGCCAGCGCCATGGCCACCGAGTTGCCGCCGCGCAGCAGCACGCGGTTGCCCGGCACCAGACCGAGCTCCACCGTGAGCGCGTTGGCGATGCGGTTGACCTCCGCCTGCGCCTGCGCGTAAGTCAGGGTGCGGTCGTCACTGCGCAGCATCGGGCGATCGCCATGGCCCGCCGCGATGGCGCGCTCGAACAGCGCCTGCACCGCATTCACCTGCGCGGGCAGTTGCAGCTCGGGCCGGTCGAAGCGCAGTTCCGGCCACTGCCCGGGCGGTGGCAGGCGGTCGTGCACGAAGTGGTCGACTTGCGCGGAAGGGACGGCGATCTTGTTCATCTCAGTGCAGCCTTGCCAAGAATCAACAACTGGACCTCGCTCGCACCTTCGTAGATGCGCAGCGAGCGGATGTCGCGGTACAGGCTTTCCACCTTCTCACCCACGCGCACACCGCGCCCGCCGAACATCTGCAGGGCCATGTCGATCACGCGCTGCGCGTTCTCCGTGGCGGTGAGCTTGGCGCTGGCCGCCGCGGCGGTGTAGGCGGGTGTGCCCGCGCCTTGTGTGGTGCTGCCATCGCGTTGCCAGGCGGCGCGGTAGGTGAGCAGGGCGGCGGCGTCGATCAGCGCGCTCATCTCGCCCAGGCGGGCCTGCGTGAGCTGGAAGTCCGCCAGCGTCTGGCCGAACATCTTGCGCTGCTTCGCGTGCGCCACCGCTTCGGCGAACGCGCGGCGCGCCATGCCGAGGGCAGCGGCGGCAACCGATGCGCGGAAGATGTCCAGCGTCTGCATGGCGAGCTTGAAGCCGCCGTTCAGCGGGCCGACCATGGCGTCGCTGCCGATGGTGCAGTCCTGGAAGTGCAGTGTGGCCAGCGGGTGCGGTGCCATCACGTGGATGTGCCCGCTGCTGTCCAGGCCCGCCTGCAGTGCGTCGACGATGAAGGCGCTGATGCCGCGCGAGCCGGCGTCCGGATCGGTCTTGGCGAAGACAACGTAGAAGTCCGCCATGCCGCCGTTGCTGATCCAGGTCTTGCTGCCGTTCAGTGTCCAGCCGCTGGCGGCCGGCGTGGCGCGCGTGGCCATGGCGGCCACATCGGAGCCGGCCTCGGCTTCGCTCAGCGCGAAGGCGGCGATCTTCTCGCCGGTGGCGACGGCGCTCAGATATTTCGATTGCTGTGCCGGTGTGCCCGCGAGCGTGATGGCACCGCTGCCCAGGCCCTGCATGGCGAAGGCGAAGTCGGCCAGCGGCGAGTGGAAGGCCAGCGTCTCGCGCAGGATCACGAGCGAGCGTGAGTCCAGCGCCGGCAGCGCGCCGCCGTGGGCTTGCGGCACACAGTAGCGCAGCCAGCCGTCGCGTCCGAGGCGCGCCACCCAGTCCTTGCACGCGGCGCGGTCGTCGGCTTCGTCCACCCGTTGCAGCGCGGCCCAGCCCGCGAGGCGCGAGGCCAGTTCGCCGTGGTGGCTGTCAAAGAAAGGCAGCTCCCACTGTGTCTGTGGCGGCTCCACGTGCGGGTGCTCGAAGGCGACCATGTGCGTGTCCTGTTCAATCGCCTTCGAAGACCGGGCGCTGTCTTGCCGCGAAGGCTTCGTAGGCGCGGCGGAAGTCCTGCGTCTGCATGCAGATGGCCTGTGCCTGCGCTTCGGCTTCGATGGCCTGGTCCAGCGTCATGGCCCATTCCTGGTGCAGCATGGTCTTGGTCATGCCATGCGCGAAGGTGGGTCCTTGTGCGAGCTGGGCCGCCAGCTTGTGCGCGGCGGGCAGCAGGGCGGCGCTGTCGTGCAGTGCATTGAAGAAGCCCCATGCGTGGCCTTCGGTGGCCGTCATGGCGCGACCGGTGAACAGCAGCTCGCTGGCACGGCCCTGGCCGATCATGCGCGGCAGCAGCGCGCAGGCGCCCATATCGGCACCGGCCAGGCCCACGCGGGTGAACAGGAACGCGGTGTTGGTCTGCGGCGTGCCCAGGCGCAGGTCCGACGCCAGGGCCATCATCGCGCCGGCGCCGGCGCACACGCCGTCGATGGCTGCCACGATGGGTTGGGGGCAGGCGCGCATGGCGCTCACCAGGGCACCCGTCATGCGCGTGAAGGCCAGCAGCTCGGGCATGGTCATCTTCGTGAGCGGGCCGATGATCTCGTGCACGTCACCGCCCGAGCAGAAGTTGTCGCCCGCGCCGGTGAGCACCACGGCGCGCACGTCGGTGGCTTTCTGCAGGGTCAGGAACCAGTCGCGCAGTTCGGCGTAGGAGTCGAACGTGAGCGGGTTCTTGCGCTCGGGCCGGTTGAGGGTGACGGTGGCGACGCCATCGTCGCCCATGCTCAACGCAAAGTGCGTGGGGGCCGGCGTGGCCTTGGGGCCGTACTGGCCGCGCATCGGGTTGTGATCGGGGATGGGGTGTTTCATTCAGGAAGCCTTTCCGGCGTGTGATGGCTTTTCCAGGGACGCCGCGGAACCGGCTTTGCCGGGCCGCAGGGGGCGCCCCCTTGAGGGGGGCGTGCGAAGCACGGCGGGGGAGTTCATCTCCTTGACCTTGCCCAACAGTTTGTGGAGGCTCTCCAGGTCGCGCGGGCTCAGGCCTTCGAAGGCTTCGACGATCCACAGCTCGTGCTGGCGCGCCATGTCGACGAAGCTGGCGCGGCCCCGGTCGGTGAGGCGCACACGGAACGCGCGCCGGTCGCCGTCCACGCCCATGCGCTCCACCAGGCCTTCGTTGACGAGCTGGTCGGTGATGCCGGTGACGTTGCCGCCCGTGACCATGAGCCGGTGTGAGAGCTCCTTCATCTTCAGGCCGTCGGGGTGGCGTTCGAGCTGGGCCATGAGGTCGAAGCGCGGCAGCGTGGTGTCGAACTGCTCGCGCAGGCCGGCGCGCACGCGCTTTTCGATCAGCTGCGAACAGGTGAGCAGCCGAAGCCAGAGGCGCAGTTCGTGCGCATGTTCGCTGTGGGCGCGGGCTTCAAGATCAAGCGGAGAGGTGTTCATGGCGTGTTCGCGTTGAGGGCTTGCTGGCGGGCGATCTCACGGTAGAGCTGGTCGCGTCCGCTTTCATAAGGACGCGGCCATTCGATGGCGCGGGTCTGCAGCTTCGCGGCTTCGTGCAGCGTCCAGGCCGGGTCGGCCAGGTGCGGGCGGGCCACGGCGCACAGGTCGGCGCGGCCGGCGGCGATGATGCTGTTGGCGTGGTCGGCTTCGGTGATCGCGCCCACGGCCATGGTGAGGATGCCGGCCTCGTTGCGCACGCGGTCGGCGAACGGGGTCTGGTACATGCGGCCATAGACCGGCTTCGCCTGCCGCGTCGTCTGTCCGGACGACACGTCGATCACGTCGCAACCGGCGGCCTTGAACAGGCGCGCCATCTCGACCGCGTCGTCCGGGGTGTTGCCGCCCGGTGCCCAGTCGTGCGCGGAGATGCGCACGCTCATCGGCCGGTCCGCCGGCCACACGGCGCGCATCGCCCTGAACACCTCCAGCGGGTAGCGGCAGCGGTGGGCGAGCGAACCCCCGTATTCGTCGGTGCGCTGATTGGTCAGTGGCGAGAGGAAGGCCGAGAGCAAGTAGCCGTGGGCGCAGTGCAGTTCGAGCCAGTCGAAGCCGGTGTCGGCGGCGCGCTGCGTGGACGCGACGAAGGCCGCCGTGAGCGTGTCCATGTCCGCGCGTGTCATCGCACGCGGCACCTGGTTCTGTTCCCCGTAGGGCAGCTCGCTGGCCGAGAGCAGGGGCCAGTTGCCGCTGGCCAGCGGTTCGTCGATCTGTTCCCAGCCGAGCTGGGTGGAACCCTTGGCGCCGCTGTGGCCGAGCTGCAGGCCGATCTTCGCGCTGCTGCTGCCGTGCACGAAGTCAACGATGCGCCGCAGGCCCGCTTGCTGGGCGTCGTTCCACAGACCCGGGCAACCGGGTGTGATGCGGCCTTCCGGCGTGGGGCTGGTCATCTCCACCATCACCAGCGCGGCGCCCCCCAGCGCGCGCGCGCCCAGGTGCACCAGGTGGTAGTCGCCCACCACGCCGTCTTCCGCCTTGTACTGCGCCATCGGCGAGACGACGATGCGGTTCTTGAGGGTGAGGCCGCGCACCTTGAGCGGCAGCAGCATCGGCGGCGTGGGGTGCTTTTTCGGCGGCATACCGGGCACCGCCTGCTGCGACAGCCAGTTTTCATAACCTTCGAGCCACTTCGCGTCGCGCAGGCGCAGGTTCTCGTGGCTGATGCGCTGGCTGCGTGTCAGCAGCGAGTAGGCGAACTGTTCGATTTCCATGCCGGTGTAGCGGTCCACGTGTTCGAACCACTCAGTGGAGTTGCGCGCCGCGTTCTGGATCTTGAGCACCTCGACACTGCGGCGCGCTTCGTAGCCCTGCAGCACCTCGGCCACGTCCGCGTTGGCGTGGCGCGAGAACTCGTCGGCCAGATCGATGGCGTCTTCCAGTGCGAGCTTGGTGCCGCTGCCGATGGAAAAGTGCGCGGTGTGCGCGGCGTCGCCCATGAGCACGATGGGGATCTTGCGGCCGGCAATGTCCTGCTGATGCACCCAGGTGTTGCAGATCACGCGCGGGAAGCGGATCCAGATGGCCGATCCGCGCAGGTGCGCGGCATTGCTGATGAGCCGGTGGCCATCGAGGTAGGGGGCGAAGAGCTTCTCGCAGAAGGCCACGCCGTCTTCCTGGCTCATCTGGTCGATGCCGTGCGCCTTCCACACTTCCTCGGGCGTTTCCACGATGAAGGTGGAGGTATCGCCGTCGAACTTGTAGGCGTGCGCCTGGAACCAGCCGTGTTCGGTCTGCACGAAGGCAAAGGTGAATGCGTCGAAGGTCTTCTTCGTACCGAGCCAGACGAAGCGACACCGGCGGGTGTCGATGTCGGGCTTGAAGGTGTCGGCGTAGCGCGTGCGGATGCGGCTGTTGAGGCCGTCGCTGGCAATCACCAGGTCGGCGCCGTATTGCGCGGCCAACGCCTGATCGTCTGTCACGTCGGTTTCGAACACCAGGTTCACCCCCAGGGCCAGACAGCGCTCCTGCAGGATGTTGAGCAGCTTCTTGCGACCGATGCCGCAGAAACCGTGGCCACCCGAGCGCACATGCCCTCCCTTGAAGAACACCTCGATGTCGTCCCAGTGGTTGAAGGCCTCGCCGATGAGCGCGGCCGACACGGGATCGGCCTCGTGCAGGTTGGCCAGTGTCTGGTCCGATAGCACCACACCCCAGCCAAAGGTGTCGAACGGCCGGTTGCGCTCCACCACCGTGACGGTGAGCGACGGGTCGCGGCGCTTCATCAGCAGGGCGAAGTACAGGCCGGCCGGTCCCCCACCGATGCAGAGAACGCGCTGGAGCTGTGACGTGTAGGGTTTCATGCCTAATTAGTTTAGGCTTAAAATATAGCGATCCAATCGGGTAAACCCGTAGCCCATCACGCTGCGGGCGACGCCCCGGCCATCTGTCCTACATCCCCCCGGACAGGCGTCCTACAAACCCGCTGGTTTCTGGCGGCGCGTCGGTGCAAGAATGGCTTTCACCTCAGACCAACGGAGGCATCATGTCTGTCTATCGATTCAAGTCCCGTGAAACGGGCGATCTCGTCATGCTGCAACAGCATGGCCAACGCATGCTCGAGATTCTGGGCAAGAGCACGTCCGGCCCGGGCATCATCCAGCCCGCCGAGATGACCGGTGCCATCCAGGCGATCCGTGCGGCGGTCGAGGCAGACGATGCCGCGCGCCAGCGGCAGAAAACAGAAGAGGGGCAGGACGACGACGACACTCCCACGGACACGGTCAGCCTGCGCATGCGCGCGGCGCCCTTCATCGAGATGCTGCAGCGTTGCGAGAAGGCCGGCGTGGAGATTGTCTGGGGCGTCTGACGCCTCTTCGCTCCTGGCGTTCAACCCCACGCCGCAGTGCGGCATGGTGCACCGGGGTTGACGGCCACCACCCGCCTTCCTAGACTCGCCGCCCATGTTCCTGCAACGAAGCCACGCCTCCTCGAGCCGCGCTAGCGCGTGCATGCCGGCGTGTGTTCGTTGCATGCCGGTCCGGTCTGCGGCCTGGCTCGGTCCGCGCCCGCTCGCCGCACATTCCTCCGCCCGGCGATAACCCTCTCTCCTCGAACGCACACCTTCCATCGCCGGGCCCCGCTCCGTGCGAACCGCGCCCGGGCCTGATCGGCCCTTGCGAACCGGAGGCGTCTTCGATGACATCCCTTGTCCTGGGTGGGGGCATCCCCACGGGGTGGGTTCCTGCCCACCCGAATCCGTTGCTGCGTTTCTCGCGGGGCCTGCGCCTGCCATGGACGCGCCCGGCGGAGCTGCGCATTGATGTGGACCTGCCCATCGCGGCCGTGGACGCCGATCTGCGCCGCCTGCAGCGGCGCCTGCGCACGCCGGGCGATGCCCTGCACCGCTGCGGCACGCTGCGTTCACCATGGCCGGGGCTGGTGCTGCGCCACCGGGAGGCGGACGGTGAGCACTACGTCTATGTGCAGGACACCGCGCAGGACTGCCTGGCGGGCTACACCGTGTTCAACCGCCTGATCGAGCTCGACCGCCGCGCCGACCGCATGTTGCGTGGCCCACACTCGCGCTACGCGCCGGCCTACCAGCGGCGCGGGCTGGCGCGCGGGGTCTACGAATGGGCGCTGGGTGCGGGTCTGTGTTTCATCAGCGGGCCGCGCCAGTCGCCCGGTGCGCACGCCCTGTGGCAATCGTTGTCGCGGCGGCACCCGATGGGCTTCGTGTCGCTGATCGACAAAACCCTGCACTGGCTGGGCACCGACATCGATGTCGCCACGCTGGAAGACTTCCACACCCGCATGGTGCTGCTCGGCGCGGGCTGGGACTGGCCCCGCTTCCACGCCGAGGCCGATTGTGCCGGAGCGGGTGGTGCGTCAGTCCACGCGGGCGCCTGAGGCCTTCACCACGGCCGCCCATTTGGTGGTCTCGGCGTCGATCAGGCGCGCGAACTCTGCGGGCGTGTTTCCGCTGGGAATGGCGCCCTGCGCCAGCAGGCGTTCTTTCACTGCTGGCTGGTTCAGCGCTTTCGCGGTTTCCTGCTGGATGCGGTTCACCACCTCGGGGGGTGTGCCTGCCGGTGCGAGCAGGCCGAACCAGGAGCTGGCCTCGAACCCTGGCAGGTTGCCCGCTTCGGCCACGGTCGGCACATCGGGCAGGGCGGCAGAACGCACTGCGCTGGTGACGGCGAAGGCCCTGAGCCCGCCCGACTGGATGTGCGGCATGGCCGAAGGCAGGTTGTCGAACATCACGTCGACCGCACCGGCCAGCAGATCGGTCAGCGCCGGACCGGAGCCGCGGTAGGGGATGTGCGTCATGAAGACGCCGGTGCGCGACTTGAACAGTTCGCCCGCCAGGTGGATCGAGGTGCCGTTGCCGCTGGAAGCCATGTTGAGCCGGCCCGGGTGGGCCTTGGCGTACTTCACGAACTCGGCCACGCTGGTGATGCCGAGCGACTGCGCGCGACGCGCGCTCATCACCATCACATTTGGCACGCCCGCGACGAGTGTGATCGGTGCGAAGTCCTTCTGCGGTTCGTATGGCAGCTTGTCGTAGAGCGACTTGTTGATGCCGTGCGTGCCGACCGTGCCCATGAGCAGGGTGTAGCCATCGCCGGGCGACTTGGCCACCACCTCCGCGCCGATGTTGCCGCCCGCGCCAGCCCGGTTCTCCACCACGAAGCTCTGGCCGAAGGCCTTGCTCAGCTCGGGCGCGATCACGCGCGCCAGGATGTCGGTGGTGCCGCCGGGCGCGAAGGGCACGACGATGCGCACCGGTTTGTTCGGCCAGGCGCCCTGGCCGAGCGCGAGGCCCGGCAGGCACAGCGCGGCCCCGGCCGAGGCCAGCGTCTGCAGGTGGTGGCGGCGCGATGCGGAAAACTTCTTGCTGTCCATCATGGTCTCCTCGGGTGACAAAAAGAAAAGCCGCCCGAGGGCGGCTTGCATGGAGCCGCCCTTGCGGGCGAGCGGTGCGGAAATCAGTCCGCGAACTGGCCGGCCGCTTCGATGGCGGTCTTGAGCTTGCTGATTTCGCTGGCAACGAAAGCCTTGTGGCCCGCAGGCGTCACGCGGTTGTCGGTGGCGACCAGGGCGCCCAGCTCTTCCTGGCTCTTGATGAACTCAGGGTCCTTCAGGGCCACCACGAGCGCGTCGTTGAGCTTCTTCAGCACATCAGGCGGCGTGCCCTTCGGGGCGTACAGGCCGTGCCAGATGGTCAGGTTGAAGTCCTTGAGGCCCATTTCCTGCAGCGAAGGGTAGTCCTTCAGGAGCTTGTGCTTGTCCAGGCGCTTGGCGGTGGTCACGGCGAAGGCCTTCACGCGGCCGGCTTCGATCTGGCCGGTGGTGTTGGTGGTCTGGTCGCACATCACGTCCACCTGGCCACCGATCAGGTCGTTCATGGCCGGGCCGGTACCGCGGTAGGCGATGGTGGTCATGGACTTGTCCAGCTTCACGGCCGATTGCCACATCAGGCCGCAGATGTGCGAAGCGGAACCCAGGCCGGCGTGGGCCAGGTTGAGCTTGCCGCCGTTGGCGCGGATGTAGGCCTCGAAGTCGCGGTAGGTGTTGGCGTTGAGCTTGTTGGTGCCCAGCAGCGTCATCGGCACGTCGTTGATGATGCCCAGGTACTCGAAGTCTTCCAGGGGCTTGAAGGTTTGCTTGCGGTACAGGCTGGTGGTGGCGGCCATGCCGATGTGCCAGACGAGCAGGGTGTAGCCATCGGGCGTGGCGCGGGCGACTTTGGTGCCCGCGATGGTGCCGCCAGCGCCGGCGGCGTTTTCCACCACGATGTTGGCGCCGCCCAGGGGCTTGCGCATGGATTCGGCCAGACGGCGGGCCACGAGGTCGGTCGGGCCACCTGCGGCAAAGGGCACCACGAAGGTGATGGGCTTGCTCGGGAAAGCCTGGGCGAAAGCGCCAGTCGACACGGCCGCCGTCAGGGCAGCCAGTGCAAGGATCTTTTTCATACGGTGCTCCTTAAGGGTTGGATAACCCTCGCATGGTAGTGCGCGCGGCCTCGCCGGGTATCGCGGAAATTACTTAGCTCAACGCCTGGGAAAACCCTCGCCACCGGTCTTTTCAGTCAGTTTGGCGTCAGTTCCGGTCGTGTTGTGCGCGTTTCCTGGCTTCCGGGGTGCCGCTATTGGTAGCTGCGCGCGTCCTCGATCACCTTGCCGTCGTTGGGCAGGGAGCCGGGCTGGACCAGTTCGACCTGCGCGCGCAGTTTGGTGATGTCGCGCACGGCCGCCTCGATCTGCTGCTGCAGGCCGCTGTCGGCCTCGCTGGCCTCCACGCGCAGGCACATCTGGTCGTTCGCCATTTCGCCGCTGACCACCAGCCGCGCCTTCTTCACTTGCGGGAAGCGACGTGCGATGTCGGCCACCTGTGACGGGTGCACGAACATGCCCCGCACCTTGGTGGTCTGGTCGGCGCGGCCCATCCAGCCCTTGATGCGCTGGCCCGTGCGCCCGGTGGGGCAGGCACCCGGCAGGATGGCCGAGAGATCGCCGGTGCCGAAACGCACCAGTGGGTAGGCCGGGTTGAGCGTGGTCACCACCAGTTCGCCCACCTCGCCATCGGGCACGGGCTCGCCGGTGCCTGGTCGCACGATCTCGACGATCACGCCTTCGTCGATCACCAGGCCCTCGCGCGCCTGCGTTTCGTAGGCCACCAGGCCGAGGTCGGCGGTGGCGTAGGTCTGGAAGACCGCCACACCGCGTTCGCCGAACCAGTCGCGCAGGCTGGGCGGGCAGGCCTCGCCCCCGACCGAGGCCTTGCGCAGGCTGCTGACGTCGGCGCCGGCTTCGGCCGCCTTCTCGATCAGGATGCGCAGGAAGCTGGGTGTGCCGGTATAGGCCTGCGGCCGGAGTTCGCTGATCGCCTGCAGCTGCTGTTCGGTCTGGCCGGTGCCGGCCGGGAACACGGTGCAACCCACGGCCAGCGCGCCCGACTCGAGGATGAAGGCCCCGGGCGTCATGTGGTAACTGAAGGCGTTGTGCACCAGTTCCCCGCTGCGGAACCCCGCCGCGAAAAGCGCGCGCGCGGCGCGCCAGTAGTCGCGCGTGGCCGCCTCGGGTTCGTAGATCGGGCCCGGGCTGGCGTACACCCGGCTCATGCCCGGGCCCCAGCGCAGCGCCGAGAAGCCGCCGAATGGGTCCGTGGCGCGCTGCGCCTTCTGCCGCTCCAGCAGTTCGTGCTTGCGGATCACAGGCAGTTTCGCCAGCGCGGCGCGCGAGGCCACGGTGGAGGCGTCCACCCCCGCCAGCAGGCCGGCGAAAGCGGGCGCGCTTTTCTGCGCATGCGCCACCTGCGCGGGCAGCGCGGCCATCAGCGCCGCCTCGCGCTCATCGGCCGGGCGCGCCTCCAGTGCATCAAAGAATTCGGTCTGTGCCATGGCTGAAATGTGTGAGTGAGGTGACTGAAACCAGGACGCCGCGGAACCGGCTTTGCCGGGCCGCGGGCGTCGCCCCTGAGGAGTGACGCGCCAGCGGCGCGGGGGAGCTCTAGGCCAGCCAGCGCTTCCTGCGCTTGTAGCTTTTGACGTCCTTGAAGGACTTGCGCTCGCCGCCGCCCATGCCGAGGTAGAACTCCTTCACGTCCTCGTTGTTGCGCAGCTCGCTGGCGACGCCATCCATCACGATGCGGCCGCTTTCCATGATGTAGCCGTAGTCCGCGTACTTCAGTGCCATGTTGGTGTTCTGCTCGGCCAGCAGGAAGGTGACCTTCTCCTTCTGGTTGAGGTCCTTCACGATCTCGAACACCTCTTCGACGATCTGCGGCGCGAGACCCATCGACGGCTCGTCGAGCAGCATCACGCTGGGGTTGGTCATGAGCGCGCGGCCGATGGCGCACATCTGCTGTTCGCCGCCCGAGGTATAGGCAGCCTGGCTGGTGCGTCGCGTCTTCAGGCGAGGGAAGTAGGCGTATACCTTCTCCAGGTTCGCGGCGATCTCGGCCTTGCTCTTGCGGGTGTAGGCGCCCGTCATGAGGTTCTCCTCGATCGTGAGGTGGGCGAAGCAGTGACGCCCCTCCATCACCTGCACCACGCCGCGCTGCACCAGATCGGCCGGCGACAGGTTCTCGATGCGCTCACCGCGCAACTCGATGCTGCCCTTGGTCACCTCGCCCCGCTCTCCCCGGAGCAGGTTGGAGACGGCGCGCAGCGTGGTCGTCTTGCCCGCGCCATTGCCGCCAAGGATGGCCGCGATCTGGCCCTCGCTGACCGTGAGCGAGACGCCCTTGAGCACCAGGATCACGTGGTTGTAGATGACCTCGATGCCGTTGACGTTGAGAACGGTGTTGGATGTGCTCATGAAGTGCTTTCCTTCTGGACCATTTGCAAGGCACGGCACGCCGGCCTTGCAAATGGCGGCTGGCAAAACCAGCCGCGAAAACGAACCTCACCGGAGCGCGGCATCCCCTCCAGGGACACCAAGGGTCCGGCTTTGCCGGCCCGAGGTGTCGCCCCCTTGAGGGGGTCGCGCGCAGTGCGGCGGGGGTGTTTAACTCTGGCAGTCCGCCGGCGTGCGCGGCGTCAGCTTCTTCTCGGTCGCGTACTTGGCGGCAGTGGCTTTCACCAGAGGCTTGATGATCTGCTGGTCGGCTTCGATCCAGTCGGTGGTGAAGCCCCACTTGGTGCCGTCCCAGGTGTGGATGCGTGCCGCACCCGCGCCCACGTGGTCGGCGCACGAGGTGCTGATCGGGCCGCGCAGCACGCCCTTGAATCCGAGGGCGTCCAGCTTGGCCTGCGTCAGGTTCAGGTTTTCCAGGCCCCAGCGGACCTGCTCACCTGTCATGACCTTGCCCTTGCCAAAACGCTCCTGAGCGGCACGGATGCCTTCCACGCCCATGGCCGCGCTCACCACGCCGCGCAGGTACAGCGTTTCGCCGACTTCGTCGCGCGGACCGGTGCCCTTGTTCTTGTCGTGCAGCTTGGCCAGGATCTCCTTGATCACGGGCGCGTTCTTGTCCGTGCCGTGTTGCAGCGTGACGCCGTTGTAGCCCTTGGCGCCCTGGCCGACGTCCTTCACGTCAGGCTCGGCACTGGACCACCACACGCCGTACATCTTCTCGCGCGGATAGCCGGTGGCCTGCGCTTCCTTGAGGGCGGTGGAGTTCATCACGCCCCAGCCCCACAGCAGCGTGTAGTCCGGACGCGCCTGGCGGATCTGCAACCAGGTCGCCTTCTGTTCCACGCCCGGTGCGGCCACGGGCAGCAGCTGCAACTCGAAGCCGTGCATCTTGGAGCGCTCCTGCAGCAGCGGAATCGGTTCCTTGCCGAACGGGGAGTCGTGGTAGACCAGGGCGATCTTCTTGCCCTTGAGTTTGTCCAGGCCGCCTTCCTTCTGCGCGATGGCCTGCACGATCACGTCGGCCGCCACCCAGTAGGTGCCCAGTAGCGGGAAGTTCCACTTGAAGATGGTGCCGTCCGCGCTCTCGCTGCGGCCATAGCCGGTGGTGATCAGCGGGATCTTGTCGACCGCGGCCTTCTCCGTGAGCGCGAAGGTGGCGCCCGTGGCCCAGGGGTGGATCAGCGTTGCGCCGCCATTCTTCCCCTTGAGTCGCTCGTAGCATTCCACGCTGCGCGCCGTGTCGTACATGGTCTCGCACTCTTCCACCAGCAGCTTGACGCCGTTGATGCCGCCGCGTTCGTTGACCAGCTTGTAGTAGTCGACGATGCCATTGGCGGTGGGCGTGCCGTTGGGCGCGTAGGCGCCGGTGCGGTACGAGAGCACCGGCAGGTACTGTTCCTTGGCCTGGGCCAGGGCGGCCGTGGAGACCAGCGAGGCGGAGCCTGCGATGGCCAGCGTGGCGGCGACGACGATCTTGCGAAGTTTCATTACTGTCTCCATCTCGTTGAAAGGTTGAAACACACTCACTCGGTTAACGCGCAAACACCTCGGAAAACAGGGCACTTGCGAACACCTTCCCCTTCAGTGCGGGAAGGGCCACAGGCGCAGCTTCTGTTTTCCAATGGACCACAGCCGCGCCAGTCCATGCGGTTCGACGATCAGGAACCACACGATCAACCCACCGAAGATCATCAGCTCGGCATGCGAGACCGCGGTGGTGGAGATTTCGAAGCCGAACAGACCCGCCACGAAAGGCAGGAACTGGCTCAGCGCAATGGGCAGCACCACGATGAATGCCGCACCGAAGAAGCTGCCCATGATGGAGCCGAGGCCGCCGATGATCACCATGAAGAGCAGGCGGAAGGAGTAGTCCACCGAGAAGGCCGAAGGCTCCCAGGCACCGAGGTAGACGAAGGCCCAGAGCGCACCGGCCACGCCGATGATGAAACTGCTGACCGCGAAGGCGCTGAGCTTGGCGTACATCGGGCGGATGCCGATCACCGCGGCGGCCACGTCCATGTCGCGGATCGCCATCCACTCGCGGCCGATGGCGCTGCGCACCAGGTTCTTGGCCAGCAGCGCAATGAGGGTGAGCACCGCCAGGCAGAAGAGGTACTTGCTCGCCGCGCTCTCCAGCGGCAGACCGAACACCTGCAGGTTGGACACGGCCACCGAGCCGGATGGCGTGTCCAGCGTGAACCACTTGATGCGCAGGAACATCCAGTCGGCAAAGAACTGCGCCGCGAGCGTGGCCACCGCCAGGTACAGGCCGCGCACGCGCAGGCTCGGCAGGCCGAACAGGATGCCGAAGAAGGTGGCGCACAGGCCGCCCAGGATGAGCGCCGGAATGAGTGGCATGCCGGGCACCCGCACGAAGAAGTTGTACGCACCGTACGCGCCCACCGCCATGAAGGCGCCCGAGCCCAGGCTGATCTGGCCGCAGTAACCCACGAGCACGTTCACGCCCACGGCGGCGAGCGAGAAGATCAGGAACGGGATCAGGATGGCGCGCATCAGGTAGTCGCTGGCCAGCATCGGCACGGCGATGAAGGCGAAGGCGATGAGCCCGAGGATGAGCCAGCGGTCCTGCGCGATCGGGAAGATCTGCTGGTCCGCGCGGTACGTGGTCTTGAACTGGCCGTTTTCACGATAGAACATGTTCTTCTTTCAGATCGATGATCTTTTGGCTACGGCATCACTTTGCTGCGCAAAGTGAGCCTCTGCTGAAAAATCATTGCCCGCGTATTTCATACGCGATCAATGATTTTTTCGCCGAACAGCCCCTGAGGCCGGAACAGCAGGAACACCAGCGCCAGCACATAGGCGAACCAGATCTCGATGCCACCACCCACGAAGGGGCCAAGGTAGACCTCGGAGAGCTTCTCGCCCACGCCGATGATCAGGCCGCCGATGATTGCGCCGGGCACCGAGGTGAGGCCCCCCAGGATCACCACCGGGAGGGCGCGCAGCGCCACCGTGGTCAGCGAGAACTGCACGCCCAGCTTGGAGCCCCAGATCATTCCCGCCACCAGCGCGACCAGCCCGGCCACGCACCACACGATCACCCAGATGCGGTTGAGCGGAATGCCGATGGACTGTGCCGCCTGGTGGTCGTCCGCCACGGCGCGCAGCGCGCGGCCGGTGGCGGTCTTCTGAAAGAACAGCGAGAGCACGATCACCATGGCGGCGGCGATGGCGGCGGCGATGATGTCCTCCTGGTTGAGCAGCAGGCCGCCCTGGAAGACCGAGTCCAGCACGAACACCGGGTCCTTGGGCATGCCGATGTCGATCTTGTAGATGTTGCTGCCGAAGATGGTCTGGCCCAGGCCGTCGATGAAGTAGGTGATGCCCAGCGTGGCCATGAGCAGCGTCGCCGCTTCCTGGTTGACCAGGTGGCGCAGCACCAGCCGCTCGATCAGCCAGGCCATGATGAACATCAGGAAGCCCGCCACCGCGAACGCAGCCACGTTGGCCACCCACTTGTTGTCGATGCCGATCCACTGCGGAATCCATTCGGACAGGCGTGCCATCGCCAGCGCGGCGAACAGGACCATCGCACCCTGCGCGAAGTTGAAGACGCCCGAGGCCTTGAAGATCAGCACGAAGCCCAGGGCCACCAGCGAATACAGCATGCCCACCATGAGGCCGCCGAACAAGGTTTCAAGAAAGAATGCCATGGTCAATTCCGTTCGCGAGAAGGGGTCCGTCCAGGGGTGCCGTGGAACTGGCTTTGCCAGGCCACTGGCACCGCCCCCTTGAGGGGGACGCGCGGAGCGCCGCGGGGGTGTTCATCAATGACTCGTGCCGAGGTAGGCGCTGATGACCTCCTCGTTGCTGCGCACCTCGTCCGGGGTGCCGTCGCCGATCTTCTTGCCGTAGTCGAGCACCACCACGCGGTCGGAGATGTCCATCACCACACCCATGTCGTGCTCGATCAGCACGATGGTGGTGCCGAACTCGTCGTTCACGTCGAGGATGAAGCGGCTCATGTCCTGCTTCTCTTCGAGGTTCATGCCCGCCATGGGCTCGTCGAGCAGCAGCACCTGCGGTTCCATGGCCAGCGCGCGGCCGAGGTCGACGCGCTTCTGCAGGCCGTATGGGAGTTGTCCCACCGGCGTCTTGCGGTGCGCCTGGATTTCCAGGAAGTCGATGATGTGTTCGACGAACTCGCGGTGGGCTTCTTCCTCCTTCTGCGCGCCGCCAATGCCGAAGGGATTGCGGAACGCCTGAGCAAGCAGGCCGCTGCGGATGCGCAGGTTGCGCCCCGTCATGAGGTTGTCGATCACGCTCATGCCCTTGAACAGCGCCAGGTTCTGGAACGTGCGGGCGATGCCCATCTCGGCCACCTGGCGGCTGTTCATGTGCCGGAAGGTGCGGCCGCGGAAGCTGATCGAGCCCTCCTGCGGCTGGTACACACCGTTGATGCAGTTGAGCATGGAGCTCTTGCCCGCGCCGTTGGGGCCGATGATGGCCCGCACCTCGTGCTCGCGCACATCGAAGCTGATGTCGGTGAGCGCCTTGACGCCGCCGAACCGCAGGCTGATGTTCTGGACGTTCAGGACAACGTCGCCGATCTTCTTCTGTGTCATGGTGGGAGCGGGGTGTTCGGGCTCAGGCCGCGGCCTTGACGGGGGTGAAGGTCTTCGCATCGCTCAGCTTGAGCGTGGCGCTGACGGAGCCGGTGCGGCCGTCCTCGAACTTCACCTGCGTTTCGATGTACTGCTCGGTCTTGCCCTCGTACAGCGCATCGACCAGCACGGCGTACTTCTCGGCGATGAAGCCACGGCGCACCTTGTTCGTGCGGGTGAGTTCGCCGTCGTCGGCGTCCAGCTCCTTGTGCAGCACCAGGAAGCGGCTGATCTGGCTGCCCGCGAGCAGGGCGTCGCGGCTGAGGTCGGCATTGACCTTCTCCACGCAGTCCTTGATGAGTTCGTACACCTCGGGCTTCTGCGCCAGGTCGGTGTAGCCGGCGTAGGGCAGGTTGCGACGTTCGGCCCAGTTGCCCACCGCCTCGAAGTCGATGTTGACCATCACGCACACACGTTCGCGCTGGTCGCCGTAGGCCACGGCTTCCTTGATGTGCGAGAAGAACTTCAGCTTGTTCTCCACGTACTTGGGCGCGAACATGGCGCCGTCGTGCGCGCCACCCTTGATGCGGCCCACGTCCTTCACGCGGTCGATGATCTTCAGATGGCCCGAAGCGTCGATGAAGCCGGCATCGCTGGTGTGGTACCAGCCGTCGGCCGTGAGCACCTCGGCCGTGGCGGCCTCGTTCTTGTAGTAGCCCTTGAGCAGGCCGGGCGACTTCACCAGGATTTCACCCGTCTCCGACAGCTTGATCTCCACGCCGTCGCAGGGGACGCCCACCGTGTCGGCGCGGGCTTCGTGGTCGGGCTGCAGGCAGACGAACACGGCGGTCTCCGTGGAGCCGTACAGTTGCTTGAGGTTGATGCCGATCGAGCGGTAGAAGGAGAACAGGTCGGGCCCGATGGCCTCGCCCGCGGTGTAGGCCACGCGCACGCGGCTCATGCCGAGGTTGTTGCGCAGCGGCCCGTAGACCAGCCAGTCGCCCAGGCGGTACTTGATGGCGTCGATGAGCCCGAGGGATTTGCCGTCCATGCGGTCGGGGCCGACGCGGCGCGCCAGCGCCATGAAGCGGTGGAACATGCCGCGCTTGATCGCGCCTGCGTCTTCCATGCGGATCATCACGCTGGTGAGCAGACCTTCGAACACGCGCGGTGGCGCGAAGTAGTAGGTCGGGCCGACCTCTTTGAGGTCGATGGTCACGGTGGACGACGACTCGGGGCAGTTCACCACATAACCCGCCACCAGCCACTGGGCGTAGCTGAAGATGTTCTGGCCGATCCATGCCGGTGGCAGGTAGGCCAGCACCTCGTCGGCGGGCGTGAGGTTGTCGAATTTCGAGCCCACGGTGGCGCGGTCGATCAGGGTGCGGTGGCTGTGCACCACGCCCTTGGGGTTGCCCGTGGTGCCGCTGGTGAAGAACATCGCGGCCACGTCGTCGGGCTTGCCCTGTTCCACCTGTTCGAGGAAGAAGCCCGGGTGGGCGTTTGAATGGGCCTGGCCCGCCGCGATCAGGGCTTCCACACTGTCCAGCCCGGGCTGGTCGTAGTTGCGCAGGCCGCGCGGATCGTCGTAGTAGATGTGGCTGAGCTGCGGGCAGCGCTCGCGGATTTCGAGCATCTTGTCGACCTGCTCCTGGTCTTCCACCACACAGAAACGCACCTCGGCGTTGTTGATGGGGAAGACGCACTCGGCGGCCACGGCGTCCTGGTAGAGCGGCACGGGAATCGCTCCCAGCGATTGCGCGGCCAGCATGGTGGCGTAGAGGCGGGGACGGTTCGCGCCGATGACCACCAGATGCTCACCGCGCTGCAGCCCGGCGAGATGCAGTCCGCAGGCCAGCGCCTCGACCAGCCCGGCCATGCCGGCCCACGTCGTCGTCTGCCAGATGCCGTATTCCTTCTCGCGCATCGCCGCCCCCTGCGGTCGGCTTTTCGCGTGACCCAGCAAGAGCCGGGGGAACGTGTGTTGCATGCATGTCTCCTGAGGCCGGCCTCACGGCGCCGGTGCCAGGAATGCCCTTCAGGACATTCCGTCATGTGGCGCATGGTAGGTCTTCGTTTGACGTCATGTTGTCGGTTCGACGACAATCTCGGGTCATCCCTCCTAGGACTTTCCCTAGAAGGGTTGACCCCATGCACCCCCACACCTCAACCCGTTCCGGCACCGTCCTGCGCGATCGCAAGCGCCCGCCCACCGAAGCCGAACTGGCCGAGATTCCCTGGCTCGACAGCCTCACGCCCATCGAACGCGAACGCGCCGTGGCCGCCCTGGTGGTGGGTGACGCCGAGGCGGGCGACTACATCTGCCGCTTCGGGCGCCCGGTCACGTACTGGTTCGGCCTGGTCGATGGCCTGCTCAAGATGAGCAACGACGATTCGCAAGGCCCCGTGATCACCTTCACCGGCGTGGCGCCTGGGGGCTGGTTCGGTGAGGGCACGGTGCTCAAGCACGAGCAGTACCGGTACAACATCCTCGCGCTGCGCAAGAGCCGCGTGGCCGGTCTGCCTGTGGACACGTTCGACTGGCTGCTGGACCACTCCATCGGCTTCAACCGCTTCGTGATGCACCAGCTCAACGAACGCCTGGGCCAGTTCATCGCCGCGCGCGAAATCGACCGGCTCAACAGCCCCGACCTGCGCGTGGCGCGCAACCTCGCCTCGCTGTTCCACCCGCTGCTCTCGCCCAACGTGGGCGGGGTCCTGCGCATCACCCAGCAGGAGCTTGCTTACCTGGTGGGCCTTTCGCGCCAGCGCGTCAACGAGGCGCTGACCACGCTGGCCGCCAGGGGCTGGATCCGCGTGGAGTACGGTGGCCTGCGCGTGCTCAATCTGGCCGCGCTGCGCTCAGGCACGCTGGATGAAGGATGATCCCCGCATGACCACAGACAAACCCGCTGCCCGCACGCTCAAGCTCAAACCGGGCGCTGCCAGCAAACCCGCCGCCGATCCGTTCGCGCCACGCCGCGCGCCGGTTCGGCCACCCGGCCCTGCGCGCGCCAAAAGCGTGTCGGCTTCTGCACCCAGGCCGCCGCGCGAGCCTGCACCGGCCCGCAGTGCCCCGCGCAACGCCCCCGACAACCAGCGCGCCGGCCACCCGCCCCGCGCGTCCGCGCCTGCTCCACGCCCGACGACGCAACCCCATCGGCCCGACCTCGCCCGTGTGGGCAACGTGCGCGGCGAAATCCGCCTCAACAAGCGGATGGCGGATCTCGGTCTGTGTTCGCGCCGCGAGGCCGACGAATGGATCGCGCGCGGCTGGGTGAAAGTCAACGGCGAACCGGCGGTGATGGGCCAGCCCGTGCCACCCGACGCACACATCGAAGTGGCGCCACAGGCGCGCCACCAGCAGAGCGGGCAGGTCACCATCCTGCTGCACAAGCCGGTGGGCTATGTGAGCGGCCAGCCCGAGGACGGGCATGAGGCCGCCGCCACCCTGATCGGCGCGCCGAGCCAGTGGCGGGGCGATGCGCGCACACCCAGCGATGGCCGGCGGTTTGTGCCGGAGCACACGCGCAATCTGGCGCCGGCCGGCCGGCTCGACATCGATTCCACCGGCCTGCTGGTGCTCACGCAGGACGGCCGGGTGGCGCGTCAGCTGATCGGCGAGAGCAGTGGCGTGGAGAAGGAGTACCTGGTGCGCGTGCATTTCGCGCCCAATGGCCCGCAGGGCGCCGGCCTGGTGACGCAGGATGTGCAGGCGGTCTTTCCGGCAGCGCAGCTCGCGCTGCTGCGCCACGGCCTGAGCCTGGACGGCCAGAAGCTGCGGCCCGCGCAGGTGGACTGGCAGAACCCGGAGCAGTTGCGTTTCGTGCTCACCGAGGGCAAGAAGCGCCAGATCCGCCGCATGTGCGAGCAGGTGGGCTTGCATGTGGTCGGGCTCAAGCGCATCCGCATCGGACGGGTTGTGCTGGGGAATCTGCCGGTGGGGCAGTGGCGGTTTCTTTCGGCTTCCGAGTCTTTCTAAGTTTTTCTGGCGGTGACCTCGCGGTGGGCCGATGGCGGTGCCCGCCTGCTCCGGGCAAGTCAGGCGCTGGCCTTATTCGCGGTTGCCACAGAGGCTGAGCACCAACCAAGGCGTTGACAAAACGGTATTCGCACGCTCGGGCAGACCCCCGCGACAAGCCGGCGCCTGGGTTGACCGGACCACCCGACCTCCCCAACCCAGCAAGCCAGAACCAACCAACCGTCACACAAAAAAACCACAACCCCCACACAATGCCCCATGACCCAGCCGCCTCCCAACCCCACCCGCGATGCCCTGCTGCGCCACGTGAGGCCCAGCGACCTCAAGGCCGCCGCGCAACTCGTGTCGCACGCCACCACCGGCGCCATCGGCATCGCTGAGAGCGTGCACCAGTCGGTGCGCGACCGCCTGGGCCTGCCGGCAGGCATCGCCCCCGATCGTGCGGGTGGCCTCACAGGACAGATCTACCAGGGCATCCGCGGCGTGACGCAACTCGTGGGCCATGGGCTCGATGGTGCGCTCGCCCTCCTGCTCCCGATGGTCGATGACCCCACGCGCCAACCCGATCCATCGCCCGGCCGCGAGGCCGTGCTCGCCGCACTCAACGGTGTGATGGGCGACCGGCTCCAGGCCATCGACAACCCCCTGGCGCAAACCCTGGAGCTGCGCCACCAGGGCCGGCGCCTTCCGCTGGAAAGCACCGCTCTGCTGCACGACCGCCTGGCCGGCGCCTCGTCCCACCTCATCGTGCTGGTCCACGGCCTCTGCATGAACGACACCCAGTGGCGGCGCAACGGCCACGACCACGGTGAGTTCCTCGCACAGGCGCTGGGCGCCACCACCGTCTACGTGCGCTACAACAGCGGCCTGCACATCGCTGCCAACGGGCGCGAACTGGCGCGCCAGCTGGAGTGGCTCGCAGCGCAGTGGCCGGTGCCACTGCAGTCCATCACCCTCATCGGCCACAGCATGGGCGGGCTCGTGGCCCGCGCGGCCTGCGAGGCGGCGCGGGCCGCCGCGCACCGTTGGCGCCCGTTGCTGCGGCACCTGGTGTTCCTCGGCACGCCCCACCATGGCGCGCCCCTGGAGCGCGCCGGGCAGTGGCTCAACGGCCTGTTGGCGGCCACGCCGTTCACCGCGCCCTTCACGCGCCTGGGCCAGCTGCGCAGCGCCGGCATCACCGACCTGCACCAGGGCCGCGTGCGCGAAGGGGCGCACGAGCCGCTGCCGCTGCCCGAAGGCGTGGCCTGCTTCGCCGTGGCAGCGGCGCTCGCCCCGCGACGCGGGCTGCTGGCCGACCGCCTCACGGGGGATGGCCTGGTGCCCCTGCGCAGCGCGCTGGGCCAGCACGACGACCGCCGGTTCCGGCTGGTGTTCGCGCGCGACAGCCAGCGCACCGTCTACCGCACCGGCCACCTGGAGCTGCTGTCCAGCCCGGTGGTGGCCCGGCAGTTGCTGGCATGGCTGGAGCCGCCCCCGCCTGACGCTTGAAATCCGGCGTCCCGCCCATAATTCCGCCTCGCGTTGCGCTCTCACCCGAGCGCGTTTCCTTTTTCTCTGCCTGTCGACTCCCATGAGCAAACAAACCCTGTCCTTCCAGGCCGAAGTGGCGCAGCTGCTGCACCTGGTCACGCATTCGCTCTATTCCAACCCGGACATCTTCCTGCGCGAGCTCGTCTCGAACGCGTCCGACGCCTGCGACAAGCTGCGCTTCGAAGCCCTCAACAACGCTGCCCTGTTCGAGGACGCCCCCAACCTTGAGGTGCGCGTCGCCTTCGACCGAGAAGCCCGCACCGTCACCATCACCGACAACGGCATCGGCATGAGCGCGCAGGAAGCCATCGACCACCTCGGCACCATCGCCAAGAGCGGCACCAAGGACTTCATGAGCCGCCTGAGCGGTGACCAGAAGCAGGATGCCCAGCTCATCGGGCAGTTCGGCGTCGGCTTCTACTCCGGTTTCATCGTGGCCGACAAGATCATCGTCGAATCACGCCGTGCCGGCCTGCCCGCGGCCGAGGGCGTGCGCTGGACCAGCGGTGGCACGGGCGACTTCGAGGTCGAGACCATCGAACGCCCCGCGCGCGGCACCAGCGTCATCCTGCACCTGCGCGACGATGCGAGCGACTACCTGGACCGCTGGAAGCTCAAGTCCATCATCGGCAAGTACTCTGACCACATCAGCCTGCCCATCCTCATGCAGAAGGAAGAATGGGACGCCGAGAAGAGCGAGCAGGTGCTCAAGGACGAATGGGAAGCCGTCAACTCCGCCAACGCGCTGTGGGCGCGCAGCAAGAAGGAGGTGAGTGACGAGCAGTACGCCGAGTTCTACAGGAACCTCAGCTATGACTCTCAGGCTCCCCTGGCCTGGAGCCACAACCGGGTGGAAGGCAGCACCGAGTACACGCAGCTGCTGTACATCCCGGCCAAGGCCCCGCACGACCTCTGGAATCGCGACCGCAAGGCCGGCATCAAGCTGTACGTGCGCCGTGTCTTCATCATGGACGAAGCCGAAGCGCTCATGCCCTCGTACCTGCGCTGGGTCAAGGGCGTGGTGGATTCGGCCGATCTGCCGCTCAACGTGAGCCGCGAGCTGCTGCAGGAAAGCCGGGACGTGAAAGCCATCCGCGAAGGCAACACACGCCGCGTGCTGGCCATGCTGGAAGACCTGGCGAAAAAGGATGGGGTCCCCGCCGCCACCGAAGGCGCCGATGGCGTGACCGATGTGGTGTCGGAAGAGGAGAAGGCCGCTGCCGCCCGGGACGCGGGCAAGTACACCGCGTTCTATGCCGAGTTCGGTGCCGTGCTCAAGGAAGGCCTGGGCGAGGACTTCGCCAACCGCGACAAGATCGCCAGGCTGCTGCGCTTCGCCAGCACCCAGGCCGACGGCCTGACCGCGCTGGCCGATTACAAGGCCCGCATGAAGGAGGGCCAGCAGGCGATCTACTACATCACCGCCGACAACCGCGCCGCCGCCCGGAACAGCCCGCAGCTGGAGGTCTTCCGCAAGAAGGGCATCGAGGTGCTGCTCATGACCGACCGCGTGGACGAATGGGCTCTGTCCTTCCTCACCGAATTCGACGGCACGCCGCTGCAGAGCGTGGCCAAGGGCGCGGTGGACCTGGGTTCGTTGCAGGACGAGGAAGAGAAGAAAGCCGCCGAGGCCGCTGCCGAAACCTTCAAACCCGTGCTGGAACGCCTGAAGGAGAGCCTCAAGGACAAGGCCAAGGACGTGCGCGTCACCTCGCGCCTGGTCGATTCACCTGCCTGCCTGGTGGTGGAGGACGGCGACTACTCCACCCAGCTGGCCCGCATGCTCAAGCAGGCCGGCCAGCCTGCGCCCGAGGTGCGGCCCATCCTCGAGGTGAATGCCGGGCACGCGCTGGTGAAGAAGCTCGAAGGCAGCGCGCACTTCGATGATCTCGCGCACATCCTGTTTGACCAGGCCCTGCTGGCCGAAGGCGGTCTGCCGGACGACCCGGCGGCCTATGTGAAACGCGTCAACGCCCTGCTGGCCTGACACGGATGGCTGCATACCGGTGGAGGGTATGCGGTTGACCACTACACTCGGGGCCGGGGAGTCTTTCAAGGCGCAGTGCACGGCACCTGCCCCGACCATCTGATTCAGCGGCCTCAACGTGTACCTACAGCGCCCTTTTGATCACGTCGTCACCTTCCGCAACAGCCAGGGGGAGAGTGCACGCGGCACCCTGACCAGCCTGCAGCGGCGTTCGCTGGTGATGGAGATCTACAACCCGTACTCCATCGTCCAGGTCAGCGAGGTGCTCAACGAGCTGACCATCCGCTCGGGTGACCGCATCATCTACAAGGGCAAGGCGGTGGTGGTCAGCCTGCTCAACACCGGCTTGATGGCGGTCATCTCGGTCGCGCTCATCGACGAGTGGTCCGACCTCAACGCGATCCGCGGCAACGTGAACCAGGTGCGCGACGAGGCGATGCGCTTCGTGGCCGACTGGGAGTCGCGCTTCAAGATCCGGCAGAGTTACCAGGTCACCATCAGCGAGTTCCGCGCCTTCCTCGCCGAGACGGCACGGTGGATCGACCAGGCCGACCTGGTCGACTCGCTGCCCCGGCTGCCCGACGGCCGCCTCACGGACGACGTCTTCAACGCCATCGCCGAACCCCTGATGGTCAAGGGCAAGGAGTTTCTCGTGCGGCTGGAAGGCGAGGCTTCGCGGCTGCCCGAGGAGGACGCGCTGCTGCACCGGGCTTATGCGCAGGCGGCGCTGCACCCGCTGGTGCTGCGAGCGCCTTTCGTTTACCGCACCTTCGCCAAGCCGTTGGGCTACGCGGGCGACTACGAGATGGTCAACCAGATCCTGGGCGATCCGCGCCAGGGCGGCAGCACCTACATCCAGCTCGTCAATGCCATGTTCCTGCGTGCGGCGGTGGCCGAGGCGCACCGCAACCGCATCGACATTCTGGTCGGCTTCCTCAGGAAGGCCGTGGCCTTCGCCGCCGAACGGGACCGGCCGGTCCGCATCCTGAACGTGGGCTGTGGGCCGGGGGTGGAGATCCAGAAGCTCATTGCCGCCGGCGAAGACCTCTCGCGCCTGCAGTTCACGCTGATGGACTTCAGCCTGGAGACCCTGAATTACACGCGCCAGAAGATCGAAGAGGCGGCGCACCTGCACAAGGCGACAGTGAACGTGGAATACGTGCACGAATCGGTGCACGAACTGCTCAAGCGCGCCACGCGCGACACCGCCCCGCGCGACGGCGAGGGTTTCGACACCATCTATTGCGCAGGCCTGTTCGACTACCTGTCCGACAAGGTCTGCTCGAGGCTGATCCGCTATTTCCTCTCGCGCAGCAACCCCGGCGCCAACCTGCTGGTCACCAACGTGCACTCGGACAACCCCGAGCGTTACGGCATGGAGCACCTGCTGGAGTGGCATCTGATCTACCGCGACGAGAAGCAGATGCTGTCCGTGATGCAGGAGGTGAACGCCCCGGCCACGCTGTACACCGACGCCACCGGGGTCAACATCTTCGCGGAAGTCGTGGTCAACGCACACCTGAAGGCCATGGCGCTTGAGAATGGCTAACCGGCCGAGCTCGCCGTACGAGCAGCAACTCTCGGACTTCCGTCTGACGTACAGCAAGGCGGGCAGCGTCACGTCCATCGTGCTGGTGCTCGCCGGCATCGGGCTCGACTACTTCTCCTATCCGGATCGCCTGCTCGAGTTCACGCTGCTGCGGCTGCTGGTGGTCGCGCTCACGCTGGGCGTGCTGCGCCTGCTGTTCACCGATTTCGGGCGCGAGCATGTGCGCTCGCTGACCATGCTCTGGCTGCTGCTGCCGCAGGTCATGATCGCCTTCATGATCTACGAGACGGATGGTGCCCAGTCGATCTATTTCGTCGGCCTGCACCTGGCGCTCTATGCGGTGGGCATCATCCTGCCGATCAGCTTCTTCGAAGGCATCGGCTTCGGGGTGTTGACCATCGTGCTGTATGTGCTGGCCTGTGCCCTGCATCCGGATGCGTCCAGCAACCTGCCGCGCCTCGTGACGAACACCCTGTTCATCCTGTTCTCGGCCGGCGCGAGTGCGGTGTGCACGTGGTTCAACGAAAAGGCCCGCCTGCGCCTGTTCCAGCTGCAGCACGAGGTGTCGGAGAAGAATGCTTCGCTCAGCGAGATCAATGCAACGCTGGCCGAGGTGAAGGGCCAGTTGCTGCAGCGCGAGAAGATGGCCGCGATCGGCACCTTGTCGGCCGGCCTGCTGCACGAACTCAACAACCCGGTGAACTACAGCCTGATGGCCATCAACATGGGTCTGAGCTGCAAGGGCGCGCAGACCGACGACATGCTCAAGGAGAGCCTGAACGATGCGCGTGAGGGCATGCAGCGCATCCAGAACATCGTCACCGACCTCAAGACCTTCGCCTACCAGAAGCCCGGCCAGGACAGCCAGCGCCCCTTCCTGCTGGAGAACGCGGTGCGTTCGGCGGTGCGTCTTGCGGGTTACGAACTCAAGGGCATCGAGGTGCCGATCGAGTTGCCGCAGGACAGCCATGTGCTGGGCGACGAGCCTGCCATCATCGGCGTGCTGATCAACCTGTTGAGCAACGCCGCGCTGGCGTTGCAGGCGGCCAGGCGGGAGCAGCCCCGCATCGCGGTGACGGTCACGCCGAATGGTGACCGCCTGCGGGTGTCGGTGTGCGACAACGGATCGGGCATCGCCCCCGAAAACCTGACCCGCGTGTTCGAACCTTTCTTCACCACGCGCGACGTGGGGGCGGGCCTGGGGTTGGGCCTGAGCGTGAGCTACGGCATTGTCCAGCGCCATGGGGGTACGCTGGCGGTGGAGAGTGAACTGGGCAGCTGGACCGAATTCACGTTTGATTTGCCGAGGCCTCTGAATGAAACCCGATGAAGCCGTTGTGACGCGCGGCGCCCTGGGCGCCCATGCCATCCTCATGGTGGACGACGAGCCGCAGGCCTGCAAGTGGTTTGCGCGCCTGTATGGCGACGAGTTCGTGGTGCTCACCGCTGGCAGCGTGGACGAGGCGCTGGCCTTGCTGGCGCGGCGCGGCCATGAAGTGGCCGTGCTGCTCACCGACTACGCGATGCCGGGGCGCGACGGGGTGGCCCTGCTGAGTGAAGCCCGGCAGCTGTTTCCACACGTCTCGCGCCTGCTGGTGTCGGCCTATGCCGACAAGGACGTCGCGATGTCCGCCGTCAACCAGGGGCATGTGGAGAAGATTCTGGAAAAACCGCTGGACGAGGCCCTGACGCGGCAGGCCCTGCGCGAGGCCCTGCAGTCCAGCCAGGAGCGTGCGCGCGAGCGCGCGCTGCTGGACCGCCGCGCGGCCACGCTGCGTGAGACGCTGGGTTTTCTGGCGCATGAAGTCACCACGCCGCTGGCCACCGTGCAGGGCTACCTGTCCGCCATGCGCGACCGCCACCTCGATCCCCTGACGGGTGACAGCGGCGTGGCTCACATCCAGGAGCAGAAGCCCGGTGATGTGCTGTTCATGATCAACGCGGCGCAGCGCCGCGCGGAATATGCCCAGTCGCTGGTGTCGACCTTCGTCCAGACCGCGCGCGACGCCTACCAGCCCGACAGCGCACCCAGCCTGCGCGCCAGCGACCTGGTGCAGGCGGTGCGCGACGAATACCCGTTCGACAACGACGAAGCCGAATGGCTCACCAGCGACCTGGAGGCCGATTTCGTGCTCCCGGGCCGGCGCGACCTGCTCTATCTGGTGCTGTGCACGCTGGTCAAGAACGCCATGCTCGCCCTGCGGCCGAATCCACCGGCCCGGCCGAATGTGCACGTGGCCCTGGGCCGTGGAGCACCCGCCCCGGGTCTGCCAGTGCAGGCCGTCATCCATGTGCGCGACAACGGTCCCGGCATTCCGGCCGAGGTGCTGGGCCGCCTCACCCATGAGCCGATGACGACCCGGGCGGCCTCCGGCGGCAGCGGCATGGGGCTGGTGTTCTGCCGGCGCGTGCTGACCTCGCTGGGGGGCTCGATCGTCGTCAGGTCCGAGGCGGGGCAGGGCGCCACCGTGTCGCTCTATTTCCCTTCCGCCCAATAACCACAGCCATCCCTCAGGAGAATCCGTGAAGCCCGTGAAAATTCTGTACGTCGACGACGAGGCCATGGCCCTGAAGTACTTCGAACGCCTGGTGGGCCCTCTCGCCCCGGTGTTGACCGCGAGCTCTGTGGAAGAGGGCAAGTCCATGCTGGCCGAGCACGGTGCCGAAGTCGCCGTGCTGGTGTGCGACCAGCGCATGCCCGGCGAGTACGGCAACGAACTGCTGCGCCACGCACGCGAGTACTACCCCGCCGTCGTGCGCATGCTCACCACCGCCTATTCCGAACTGGGCGACGCCATCGAGGCCATCAACACCGGCGAGATCTACCGCTACATCAACAAGCCCTGGGAACTGGAAAGCCTGCGCGCCGACCTGAAGAACGCGCTGGAATTGGCCGAGCTGCGCAGCGAGCGCGATGGCCTGATGCGTGACAAGCTGATGGCGCAACAGGGCCAGTTGCTGGCCAGCCGCCTCTCTGCCCTGCTGATGGTGGGCGCGGCTGTGCATGCCGATGGCCACGAGCAGGCGGTGCACCGCTTTGCCCAGGCCGCCTTGCGGATGGGCCAGGTGGAGCCTTCCATCGACTGGCACCGCTGGGACCACGCCGACCTGGTGCAGGCCGAGGCGCAGCGCGGTGCTGCGGTGGCGGCGCACCTGCGCCACTGGCTGCGAGAGTTCGGCTCTCAGCCCGACGGCGCGGGCGCCCTCCCGGTGCTGGCGCAGGCGCTCAATGGCGAGCTGCAGGGTGACCGTGTGCTGGTGGCCGATGCCCAGGCCCTTACCGCCCTGCTGTCGAGTCCCGCAGGCGAAGCGCCCACGGTCGCCGAGTGCGCCTGGCTGGCATGGCTGCTCTGGCAGGGCGGCCTGGCCGAGGTGGTGGTGGCCGACAGCGGCTGGGCCGTTCGACAAGCGGATGCTGCGGCGCTGCTGCCGGCCGACTGGCTGGCGGACGCCATTGAGCGCCTGGGCCGGGCGACGGCCTGAAGGGCTTGTGACGAAACGTTGCATCACCGGGGCACTTTTGTCCGTCGGGGCGGTCACAATGGGCATCTGTTTTCCATTTGCCCGCTGAGAGGGACCCGGCCATGACCACTTCTTCCACCCACCTGTCTCTTGCGCACCGCTGTGCCGCTGGCGTGTTGCTGGCGGGCGCGGCGCTGCTCGCGGGGTGCGGTTCCATGGGCGTTGGCGTGGGCATTGGTGTGCCGCTGGGCCCGTTCTCGATTGGTGTGGGCGCCGGAACCGGTGGCGTGAGTGCGGGTGTGAGCACGGGGGTGGGCCCGGTCGGTGTCGGCGTGGGCGTCAACCAGCGCGGCCAGGTGAGTGCCGGCGCGGGCGTCGGCGTGAGCACGGGGGTGGGCAACAGCAATGCCCGTGTCGGGGTGGGTGTGGGCACGAGCACGGTGATCCACGATCCGCACGAGCGCAACTGAGACGGGCCGCGAGGCCACGAGCACACATCAAACAAAAAGCCCGCCGGTGCGAACCGGCGGGCTTTTTTGCTGGGCATCGCCTCGGGGCTTACTTCAGCGTGATCGTCACGTCGATGTTGCCGCGCGTGGCGTTGGAGTAGGGGCACACCTTGTGGGCGGTGTCCACCAGGTCCTGGGCCACGGCGCGGTCCACACCCGGCAGGCTCACGGCCAGGCGGGCGGCGATGCCGAAGCCGGCGGGAATCGGGCCGATGTCCACTTCCGCGTCGATGGACGCGTCGGCGGGAACCGCCACCTTCTTCATGCCGGCGACGTGCTTGAGGGCACCCATGAAGCAGGCGGAGTAGCCGGCGGCAAAGAGCTGTTCCGGGTTGGTGGCGTTGCCGGCACCACCCATGGCCTTGGGCGGGGAGAGCTTCACGTCCAGCAGGCCGTCGTCGCTCCGCGAGGCGCCTTCACGACCTCCGGTGGTGTGGGCGCGGGCGGTGTAGAGAACTTTGTCGAGGGATGTGGGCATGGTGGGCTCCTGGGTTGAATAGCTTCGGCATGAAGCGGGGTTGAAAGGGGATGGGATCAGGCGATGAGGCGGTCGCGCAGGGTCTGCACCTGGCGGGTGAGGTCGATGGCCTCGGAGACGTCGCATTGCGTGGCCTGCAGCACGCAGCCCGGGATGCGTGCCGCGCGGGCCTTGAGTTTGCGGCCGGCGGCGGTGAGGCGGATGAGCACGCGACGTTCGTCTTCCACGTCGCGCAGGCGGGTGACGAGGTCGGCGGCCTCCATGCGCTTGAGCAAGGGAGTGAGGGTGCCGGAGTCGAGGTAGAGGCGTTCACCGAGTTCGGAGACGGTGATGCCGTCGTTCTCCCAGAGCACGAGCATGGCGAGGTACTGGGGGTAGGTCAGGCCCATCTCGTCAAGCATGGGCTTGTAGAGCTTGGTCATGGCCAGGGAGGCGGAGTACAGCGCGAAGCACAACTGGTGGTCGAGCTTGAGGACCTGGTCGGGGGAGAGGCGCTGCGTGTTCATGGGTGTGGACTGTATGCTTCAATTAAATTGTGTGCAATTTAATTGCTGAAAACCATTTTTATGTTGGGGGTTTCTGGTGTGGCGGGTGGGGGAGGTCGGGTGGTCCGGTCAATCCAGGCGCCGGCTTGTCGCGGGGGGCTGTCCGGGTCTTCAAAGACCACGATGTCAACGCCTTGGTCTGTTCTCAGCCTCTGTGGCAACCGCGAATAAGGCCAGCGCAGGCGGGCACCGCCACCGACCCACTGCGAGGCCCGTGAAAGAAACGCAGCGAAAGAAAATTCAGGCCATCAAAGGCGGCCCCTGCATTTCCTCGACCTGCTCCACCAGCATGTCCACCTGTCCTTGCCAGTAGTCGCGGCTGCCGAACCAGGGGAAGTTGATGGGGAACGCCGGGTCGTCCCAGCGGCGCGCAATCCAGGCGCTGTAGTGGATCAGGCGCAGCGTGCGCAGAGGCTCGATCAGGGACAGCTCGCGCCGGTCGAATGGCCGGAACTGCTCGTAGCCATCCACCAGCGCGCCCAGTTGTTGCGTCTGCTGGCGCCGGTCGCCCGAGAGCAGCATCCACAGATCCTGCACCGCCGGTCCCATGCGCGCATCGTCCAGGTCAACGAAATGCGGACCGGCACCCGGTTGCCCTTCCGGTGTCCACAGGATGTTGCCCGGGTGGCAATCGCCATGCAGGCGAAGGCGCCGGATGCCGTCTGGCTCCTCGGCCGCCCCGCCGCGAAGCACAGCATGCGACTCGATCAAGGCCAGCGCCTCCTCGAGCGCCGCCGCCCAGGCGCTGCGCACCTCGGGTGCGATGGCACCATGCTCCATCAGCCACTCGCGCGGCTCGTGCGCGAAGCTCGCCGCATCCAGCGCCGGGCGCGCCACGAACGGCTGCCGGGCGCCGACGGCATGGATGCGGGCCAGAAACCGGCCCGTCCATTCGAGCACTTCGAAATCGTCCAGCTCCGGGCGCCGGCCGCCCCGGCGCGGGCTCACGGCGAACGTGAAGCCGCCGAAGTGGTGCAGCGTCTCGCCCTGCACGCGCAGCGGCGGCACGGCGGGCACCTCGGCCGCCACCAGCTCTTCGGCAAACGCGTGCTCCTCGGCGATCTGTGCATCGCTCCAGCGGCCGGGGCGGTAGAACTTCGCCACCACCTGGTCCACGCCGCCCACGGGCGACTCCAGGTGGATCTGGTACACGCGGTTCTCGAAGCTGTTGAGCGCGCTCATGCGCCCGTCACCCCACAGGCCGATGTGGGCGAGGGCGTCCTGCACCACGTCGGGGGTGAGGGCGCTGTAGGGGTGGTCTTTGTCGTGTTCGTTGGCCATGCAGGATTGTCGCTGCCTGCAGGAGGGGGAAAGCCTGCGCCTATGATCGCTGCATGTCGAAACACAAGGCGAATGCGCGACCTGCGCCCACGCTCCAGGAGCAACTGCCCGAACTGCGGCCCGGCCAGTCGATCCCGCTGCTGCAGGAACTGCACATCCTCACCCGCGAAGGCAAGCTCAACCAGGACACGCGCCGCAAGCTCAAGCAGGTGTATCACCTGGTGCAGTTCATCGAACCCCTGCTGGCCGAGGTGCTTGCTGCGCGCGGTGATGTGACGCTGGCCGACCATGGCGCCGGCAAGTCCTATCTGGGCTTCATCCTGTACGACCTGTTCTTCAAGGACAAGCTGGTGGGGCGCGTGACCGGCGTGGAAACCCGTGCCGAGCTGGTGGAGAAATCGCGCGCGCTGGCCGGGCGGCTGGGCTTCGGGCGCATGGACTTCCTGGCCACCACGGTGCAGGCGGCACTGACCGATCCGGCGCTGCCCGCCACGATCGACGTGGTGACCGCGCTGCACGCCTGCGACACCGCCACCGACGACGCCATCCAGTTCGGCCTGGCCAAACAGGCCAGCCACATGGTGCTGGTGCCCTGCTGCCAGGCCGAGGTGGCGGGCGTGATGCGGCAGCACAAGGCGCTCGCCCTCAAGCGCACGCCGCTGGCCGAGCTGTGGCGCCACCCGTTGCACACCCGCGAGTTCGGCAGCCAGATCACCAACGTGCTGCGCTGCCTGCAACTCGAAGCCCATGGCTACAGCGTGACGGTGACCGAGCTGGTGGGGTGGGAACATTCGATGAAGAACGAACTGATCCTCGCCCGTAGAATGGGCCCGGATCGCCATGGCACGCAGGAGCGTGCCCGGCAACGCCTGCAGCAGGTGCTCGAAGAATTCCACCTGCAAGAGCTCACCCAGCGTTTCGCGGCTTGACTGCTTTTCGCCTCCTTCCCACCAGGCATTCCCGTTGCCGTGTTCACGGCGCTCTGTTCAGCTTTCGCTGATGGCCTGACGTCCTGGTGTTTTCAGCGCGTGTCCTACACGCTTTGCAGGATTCGTCCATCACACTCTCGCCCGAGGAGCGTTACCCATGGTTACCGAATACAGTTTTCTGCTGCAGTCCATCGCCTGGCCCCTGGTCCTGCTGCTCGCCTGGTTCATTGCCGAGCGCGCGCACGAGGTCTGGCACGTTCCCCGTGTCACCAGTTACGTGGCGGTCGGCCTGATCGGTGGCCTGGTCAACCTGCCCGGCCTCACCACCGACGTGCCCGGCCTGCCTTTTCTCGCCAATGTGGCGCTGTCGCTCGTGCTGTTCGAGCTGGGCTACCGCATCAACCTGCGCTGGTTCCGCCACAACCCCTGGGTGATGGTGGTGGGCCTGATCGAGTCTGTCGTCACCTTCGCCCTCATCTACTGGGTCAGCGGCTGGTTCGACCTCGCCACCGATCTGCGGCTCATCATTGCGGCTCTCTCGATCTCGGCCTCGCCGGCGGGCATCGTGCGCGTGGCCAACGAACTTCGCAGTGCAGGCCAGGTGACCGAGCGCGTGCTCCACCTCTGCGCCATCAACTGCATGGTCTCCGTGCTCGTGCTCAAGCTCGTGGTGGGCTACTGGTACCTCAATACCTCGGGTGACCTGGTGCTGGCGGCCTTCAGCAGCATCCACCAGGTGGGCACCTCGGTGGCCGTGGGCGCGGTGCTCGGCGTGGCCGTGCCATGGATGCTGCGCCAGCGCAACACGCACGAACGCGGCGTCACCGTGGTGTTCGCGCTGTCGGTGCTGCTGCTCACCACCGCGGCCTATGGCCTGAAGCTCTCGCCGCTGCTGGCCGCGCTCACGTTCGGCATCGTCGCGCGTGAGCGCCGCGTGCACCTGACCAACGCACAGCGCGACTTCGGCACCGCGGGCGACCTGCTCTCGGTGTTCCTGTTCGTCTACATCGCCTCGCTGCTCGACTGGGCCGATGTGGGCACGGGCATGCTGATCGGTGTGGTGCTGATCCTGGTGCGCACCGGCTCCAAGATCGGCTGCAACCTCGTGGCCGCGCGCCTGTCGGGCATCACCGAGCGCAAGGGCCTGCTCACCGGCCTGGCGCTCACCCCCATGTCGGCCTTCGCCATCCTGCTGATCGAGCAGAGCCGCCTGTACGGCTTCGCGCCGGCGGTCGAGGTGCTCTCGGTCATGGCCGGCATGATGCTGTTGCAGGAGTTGCTGGGCCCGGTGGTCACGCAGCGCGCGTTGCTGGCCGCTCACGAAACGCATGTGACGAAGGGTTGACCCATGCCACTTGAAACCTTCAAGGCCTCCGATTCGCTGACCATGGGTGTCGAGCTCGAACTGCAGCTCGTCAACACCTACGATCTCGATCTATCCAGCAGCGCCAACGACCTGCTCGAGCTGCTGCGGCGCAAGCCATTTCCTGGCGTTGTCACGCCCGAGATGACGCAGAGCATGATCGAGATCGCCACCGATGTGCAGCGAGAACACGGCCCGTTGCTGACCCAGCTGCAGCAGATCCGGGACACCCTGGTGAACGCGGGCGACCGGCTCAACATCGAACTCGCGGGCGGCGGCACGCACCCGTTCCAGCGCTGGTTCGAGCAGCGCATCTTCTCCAAGCCGCGCTTCGAGCAGCTCTCGGGCCTGTATGGCTACCTCGCCAAGCAGTTCACCGTGTTCGGTCAGCATGTGCACATCGGCTGCGCCAGCGCGGACGAAGCCTTGTTCCTGCTGCACTCGCTCAACCGTTACGTGCCGCACTTCATTGCGCTGTCGGCCTCGTCGCCTTTCTCGCAGGGTGTGGACACGCTGTTCGATTCGGCGCGCCTGAACTCGGTGTTCGCTTTTCCGCTGAGCGGGCGTGCGCCCTTCGTGTTGAGCTGGGAGGAGTTCACCGATGTGTACTTCACCAAGATGGAGAGCACGGGCGTGGTGAAGTCGATGAAGGACTTCTACTGGGACATCCGGCCCAAACCCGAGTACGGCACCATCGAGCTGCGGGTGTGCGACACGCCGCTGACGGTTGAACGCGCGGCAGGCCTGGCCTGCTACCTGCAGGCGCTGTGCCGCCACCTGCTGGAACGCCGCGAGGCGCCGCCGGAAGAAGACGATTACCTCGTCTACACCTACAACCGGTTCCAGGCCTGCCGTTTCGGCCTCGACGGGATGATGGTCAACCCCAAGACGCGCGAGCAGATCAGCATCCGCGAAGACATCCTCGCCACGCTGCGCCACCTCACGCCGCATGGCGTGGCGCTGAATTCACTCGCCGCGCTGGACGAGATCGAGCGCACCGCAGGCCGGGTGGGCAACCACGCGACCTTTCTGCGCAACCAGTTCAGGGAAAGCGGCAGCGTGCAGTCGGTGGTGCGCGCCAGTGTGGAGGCCTTGCGCGGCGGCAGTTCGTGATGCAGTTCACGAACCGGGTGTAGGGACAACACACCCGCTGTCAGCGAAGTTCCTACAGCGCGAATGGCGGGGCGCCGACTTAACGCTCCAGAGGGCCATCGGTACAGTTTGTTTCATCGACAAACCCTTTGTGCCTTCTCACTTTTCCCCCGGAGCCTCTCATGTCCACCGCCGCCACCCGCCTCAACCCCTTCGTCCTGATGCTCGATCCGGAAGCCGTGATCAGCGCCATGGAAACCAGCGCCAACCTGCGCGGCCTGCGTGCCCGTGTCTGCCGCCCGCTGGACAAGCCCCTGATCCCCAAGGTCTTCGACGCCGCCGCCCGCGAGTTCGACGCCGTGATCGAAGCGGAAGACTTCATGGACTCCGGCAGCGAGCTGTACTGCGAAGCCCAGCCCGCGCTGACGGTCGCCGTCCACTGAGGCGGCCGCGGCGCCAGGTTCACCTGGCGAAGCGTTTGCGCGTCAGGGCCAGCGCCAGCCAGAAGGCGCCGACGGTGTAGGCCAGCAGCACCGCCGCATGCAACCCGGGCTGTGAAGGCCATTGGTCCATGAACAGGGGCCGAACCAGTTCCACCGCATTCGTCAGCGGCAACCAGTCCGAGATCTGCCGCACCACCCCGGGCAACTGCTCGCGCGGGAAGAAGACACCCGACAGAAACATCATGGGTGTGAGGAACAGGGTGAAGTAGTAGGTGAAGAAGTCATAGCCCTTGGCCAGGGCATTGAACACCAGGGCAATGCACGAGAACGTGATGCCCACGCCCAGCAGCACCGGCCAGGCCAGCAGCAGTTTGGGCGAATGACTGATGCCCAGCGCGAGCATCACCACCAGAATGGCCGTCACCGAGAACAGGGCCTTGAAGCCGGCCCAGAGCATTTCCGCCAGCACCACATCGTCCAGGCTCACGGGCGCGTTCATGATGCCGTCCCACGTCTTCTGCACATGCATGCGCGAAAAGGCGGAGTACAGCGCCTCGAAGGTGGCCGCATTCATGGCGCTCATGCAGATGCTGCCGCTGGCGAGGAACAGGATGTAGGGCACGGCCACGCTGCCCTGCGGTGTGCCGACGTTCACCTCGCCCACCAGCGCACCCATGCCGTAGCCGAAGGCAATCAGCCACATCAGCGGTTCGGCGATGTTGCCGACCAGGCTGGGAATGGCCAGCTTGCGCCAGACCAGCAGGTTGCGCAGGAAGACAGGCCACCAGCGCCAGGACAGGCGCGGCGGGGCAAAGTGAGATGGGGCGTTGGGCGTGGCGGTGTTCATGTACGGTTTCAGCCATCTTCCCGGATCTGCCGGCCGGTGAGTTTCAGGAACAGGTCTTCCAGGTTGGCGGGCCGGTGCAACGTGCGCAGGTGGTGGTGATCCCCGAGTGCCGCCAGCAGGGGCATGGCCTGCGCCGTGTAGAAGAACACCGTTTCGCCGCTGACTTCCACGCGCGCGGCCAGGGCGCGCAACGCAGCGTGTTCGTCGGCCTGGGCCAGTGCCAGCGCCCCGTTGCCATACACCTCCACCACATCGGGTTCCAGGTGCTGGGCGATCAGCTCGCGTGGCCGACCCTCGGCGATCTTGCGGCCGTGGTCCAGCACCAGCAGGCGGGAACAGAGGCGCTCGGCTTCGTCCATGAAATGGGTGGTCAGCAGGATGCTCTTGCCTTGCTGCAGCAGCATCTGCAGCCGTTCCCACATCAGGTGGCGGGCTTGCGGGTCCAGGCCGGTGGTGGGCTCGTCGAGCATCAGCAGCCGGGGATCGTTCACCAGTGCCCGCGCCAGCGACAGGCGCCGTTTCATGCCGCCCGAGAGCTCACCCGGTTTGGCCTGGGCCTTGTGCGCGAGCGCAGCGAAGTCCAGCAGCTTCGGGATGCGTTCGCGGATGGCGGCCGAGGGCAGGCCGAAGTAGCGGCCGTACACCAGCAGGTTCTCGGCGCAGTCGAAGTCCGGGTCCAGCGTGTCCATCTGGCTCACCACGCCCAGCTGGGCCTTGATGGCCAGCGCATCGCGCGGCATGTCCAGTCCGAAGGCGGTGATGGCGCCGGCGTCGGGCGCGGTCAGGCCCAGGCACATGCGGATGGTGGTGGTCTTGCCGGCGCCGTTGGGGCCGATCACACCCAGGCATTCGCCGGGGCCGATGGCGAAACTCAGGTCGTCCACCACGGTGCTCTCGCCATAGCGTTTGACCAGATGCCGGCACTCGAACAGGGCGTCTTTCATGTGCCGGCATTGTGCCCGCTCGCACAGGGGCGTGCAGGGCCGGCCCCTACAATGCAAGACCCGCCCACAGACCCGTTTCCCATGCCATTTGCCGTTGCCCTGCAGTACTTTTTCCCCAAACGCGCGCTCACGGTGTTCGGGGGCTGGGTCGCCAGCGGCCGCTGGGGCGGCATCACCCAGTGGATCATCCGCCGCTTCATCCGCAAGTACGGCGTGAACATGGCCGAGGCCGCCAACCCGGACCCACGGGCCTACCCCAGCTTCAACGAGTTCTTCACCCGCGCCCTGCGCGCCGACGCGCGGCCATTGGCGGATGCCGCCTTTGTCTGTCCGGTGGACGGTGCGATCAGCCAGTTCGGTGCCATCGCGCGTGACCAGATCTACCAGGCCAAGGGCCACACCTACAGCACGCGCGCGCTGGTCGGTGGTGACGCCGCGCTGGCCGCGCTGTTCGACGACGGCGCCTTCGCCACCATCTACCTCAGCCCGCGGGACTACCACCGCATCCACATGCCGGCCGCTGCCACGCTGCGCCGCATGATCCATGTGCCGGGCGATCTGTTCTCCGTGAACCCCGCCACCGCCCAGGGCGTGCCGGGCCTCTTCGCGCGCAACGAGCGCGTGGTCTGCGTGTTCGACATGCGGGTGGGCGAAACCACCGTGCCCTTCGTGCAGGTGCTGGTAGGCGCCACCATCGTCGGCAGCATGGCCACGGCATGGCATGGCGTGGTGAATCCGCCGCGCCCGGGCACCGTGCGCGAGTGGTCTTACGACAACAAGCCGGTGCACTTGCAGTGTGGTGAAGAAATGGGCCGCTTCCTGCTGGGCTCCACCGTGGTGCTGCTGTGGCCGCGCGACACCATTGCCTTCAGTGCCGAGTGGGCGCCCGGCAATACGGTGCGGCTGGGCGAGGCCATGGGCCAGTCGCTCTGAATTCCTCAAGCCTCTTCACCTTCTTTTTCTGGAGATTCTCATGACCACGCTGGGCACCCCTCTGTCTCCTTCCGCCACCCGGGTCCTGCTGCTCGGCTCGGGCGAGCTCGGCAAGGAGGTGCTGATCGCGCTGCAGCGCCTGGGCGTGGAGACCATCGCGGTCGATCGCTACGAGAACGCGCCGGGCCAGCAGGTGGCGCACCACGCGCGCACCATCACCATGAGCGACCCGGCGCAACTCAAGGCGCTGATCGAGGCAGAGCGCCCCGATCTGGTGGTGCCGGAGATCGAGGCCATCGCCACGCCCATGCTGCAGGAGCTGGAGGCCGCCGGTGTGGTGCGCGTGATCCCCACGGCGCGCGCCGCGCGCCTGACGATGGACCGTGAGGGCATCCGCCGCCTCGCTGCCGAAACGCTGGGCCTGCCCACCAGCCCCTACAAGTTCTGCGATTCGCTGGACGAGCTGCAGGCCGCCATCGACGGCGGCATCGGCTACCCCTGCATCGTCAAGCCGGTGATGAGCAGCAGCGGAAAAGGCCAGAGCAAGATCGACGGCCCGGCTGAAGTGAAAAAGGCCTGGGACTACGCGATGGCGGGTGGGCGGGTGGGCCCGGGTCGCATCATCGTGGAAGGTTTCATCGATTTCGACTACGAGATCACGCAGCTGACCGTGCGGGCGACAGGGGCAGATGGCGAGACTGCCACGCATTTCTGCGACCCGATCGGCCACATCCAGGTGAGCGGTGACTATGTGGAGAGCTGGCAGCCCCATCCCATGACGCCGAAGGCACTGGCCGAATCGCGCCGCATCGCCAAGGCGGTGACCGACGACCTGGGTGGCCTGGGCCTGTTTGGCGTGGAGCTGTTCGTCAAGGGCGATCAGGTGTGGTTCAGCGAGGTGAGCCCGCGCCCGCACGACACCGGCATGGTGACCATGATCACCCAGTGGCAGAACGAGTTCGAGCTGCACGCGCGGGCCATCCTGGGCTTGCCGGTGTCCACCGAGTTGCGCAGCCCGGGTGCCAGTGCCGTGATCTATGGCGGTGTCGACGCCACCGGCATCGTGTTCGACGGCGTGGACGAGGCGCTTCAGGTGCCGCAGACCGAGCTCCGCCTCTTCGGCAAGCCCGAGAGCTTCACCAAGCGCCGCATGGGTGTGGCGCTGGCGTACGACGCCGACGTGCAGAAGGCGCGCGACCAGGCCAAACTGGCTGCTTCGAAGGTCAAGCCACGCAAGGCCTGAGCTTTTTCGACTTTTTTCTGCATCCGGCTGCATCCAGAATCCTGGCTGGTGCGTAGTGGAAGCAGTGGCGCCTTTTGCGCTGCTGCCCACAACCCCAACCTTGAGGAGTTTTGCCATGATGTTCAAAGCCACCCTGGCCGCTGCCGCAGCGCTCGCCCTGACCGCCTGTGCTTCCCAGATGGGCGGTTCTTCCGCTCCGATGTATTCGCAGGCCAGCCTGCCCGACGCTGTGAAGGTGCCCGCCGGCCACAAGGTCGCCTGGGAAACCGTGGGCGTGGGCCAGATCACCTACGAGTGCAAGGTCAAGGCCAACATGCCGGGCCAGCACGAATGGGTTTTCGGCGGGCCTGATGCCAGGCTGCTGGACCGCAGCGGCAAGCAGGTTGGCAAGTACTATGGCCCGCCCGCCACCTGGGAAGCCATGGACGGCTCCAAGTTCACCGCCACCCAGGTCGCCGTGGCGCCCAACGGCGAAGGCAACATCCCGCTGCAGCTGGTGAAGGCCAATCCCGCCATGGGCATGGGCGCACTCAACGGCGTGACCTACACCCAGCGCGTGGCCACCAAGGGCGGTGTGGCTCCGAACATGCCGTGTGGCGCCGCGAACGTGGGCGCGAAGCAGGTGGTGCAGTACCAGGCCGACTACATCTTCTACAAGGCGTCCTGACGCCACAGCGCCGGTGGGGCCGACAGGGTCACCACCGGCGGCTGCCGATCGGCTAGTATGGCCGGCAGTTTCCCGCCACGGTTGCATCGCTGCGCCATGTGTCGGGCCCTGCGACCTTGCCCCGCCGTTTGCCCTTGCCCGAATCCGACGCCTTCGATCACGACGCCGAACTCGCCGCCTGCGCGCAAGGCGATCAGGGGGCCTTGCGCCGCCTGTACGAACGCGAGGGCCGTTACCTGCTGGGCGTGGCGCTGCGCATCGTTCGCGACCGCTCCACCGCCGAAGACGTGTTGCACGACGCTTTCATGAACATCTGGACCCGTGCCGCCACCTTTGACGCTCGCCGTGGCGCGGGTCGTGGGTGGATGTACGGTATCGTGCGCCACCGTGCGCTCGACGCCGTGCGCGCCGGTGCGCGCACCGTGTCTGTCGATGAAGACCAGCTGGACACGCTGGCCGACGAGGTGCCCGCTGCGCCCGACATGGCCGAGGCCTTTGCCGTGCGTGCCGATCTCGGCCGGCTCGACGACTGCCTGTCACGGCTGGACACGCCCAAGCGCAACTGCGTGCTGTACGCCTATCTCGACGGTTGCACCCACAACGAGATCGCTGAGCGCCTGGGTGCTCCACTGGGGTCGGTCAAGGCCTGGATACGCCGCGGGCTGGCGTCGCTGCGGGAGTGCCTTGCATGACACCGCTGGATCCGATCGACGAACTCGCGGCCGCCTACGTGCTCGGTACGCTCTCGGCCGAAGGCCGTCGCCATGTGCAGGCCCGCCTGCCCTCCGATGCCGCGCTGCGCGATGCGGTGGATGGCTGGGAAGGCCGCCTGCTGCCGCTGACCGCACTGGTCGATGCCGTGGAGCCTTCCCCCGCGTTGTGGTCGCGCATCGAGACATCGATTGCGCCGGCCAGCGCCCGGGCGCCAGTGCGTCCCCTGGCCAAGCCCAGCCGCTGGCAGAACTGGTGGAGCAGCCTGGGTTTCTGGCGCGCAGTGGCCGCCACCGGTTTCGTGGCCGCCTCGGTGGTCGCGCTGCTGCCATCCACCGGCCTGTTCGCACCCGCCGCGCCGCAGTACATGGTGGTGCTGGTGGCGCCCAATGGCACGGCACCGGGGTGGGTGGTGCAGACCCGAGGTTCGGACACGCTGCGGCTGGTGCCGCTGGGCACCACACCCGTGCCCGAACAGCGCTCGCTGCAGTTCTGGACCAAGGCCGACGACTGGAATGCCCCGGTCTCGCTGGGTCTGGTGGAGCCGGGCCAGCCGCTGGAGGTGAAGCTCGACAAGCTGCCGCCACTGGTGCCCAACCAGTTGTTCGAGATCACGCTCGAGCCCTACAGCGGCTCGCCCACCGGTCGCCCGACCGGGCCGATCCTCTACATCGGGCGTGCAGTCAAGATGACCTGAGTCTGGGCGTTCCTACTGGAACGCCACCTCCGCAAAGCTGCGCAGCTTGCGGCTGTGCAACTGGTCGGTGCCCCCCGCGCGCAGGATGTCGATGGCGCGGATGCCGATGCGCAGGTGCTGGTCCACGCGTTCGCGGTAGAAGTGGTTGGCCATCCCCGGCAGCTTGATTTCGCCATGCAGCGGCTTGTCGCTCACGCACAGCAGGGTGCCATAGGGCACGCGGAAGCGGAAGCCGTTGGCGGCGATGGTGGCGCTCTCCATGTCCAGCGCCACCGCGCGCGACTGCGAGAAGCGGCGCTGCGGCATGTTGTCGGGCAACAGTTCCCAGTTGCGGTTGTCGGTGCTCGCCACGGTGCCGGTGCGCATGATGCGTTTGAGCTCGGCCGGCGGCACGCCGCTCACGTCCGCCACGGCGGCTTCGAGGGCGAGCTGGATTTCCGCCAGCGCGGGGATCGGCACCCAGAGCGGCAGTTCCTCGTCGAGCACATGGTCTTCGCGCACGTAGGCGTGGGCCAGCACATAGTCGCCCAGTTGCTGGCTGGTGCGCAGGCCCGCGCAGTGGCCCAGCATGAGCCAGGCGTGCGGGCGCAGTACGGCGATGTGGTCGGTGATGGTCTTGGCGTTGGCCGGGCCCACACCGATGTTGACCATGGTGATGCCGCTGCGGTCTTCGCGCAGCAGGTGGTAGCCGGGCATCTGCGGCAGGCGCGGTGGTGCGTGGCCCAGTTCATCGCCATCCGCCGCCGCCAGGCCGGTGCGGCGCATCACCACGTTGCCGGGTTCGACAAAGGCGATGTACTCGCTGTCGGGGTCGGCCATCTCGGCGTGACCGAGCTTGATGAACTCGTCGATGTAGAACTGGTAGTTGGTGAACATCACGAAGTTCTGGAACCACTCGGGCGCCGTGCCGGTGTAGTGGCGCAGGCGCTGTAGCGAGTAGTCCACGCGCGGCGCGGTGAACAGCGAGAGCGGGTGCGATTCGCCCGGGCGTGGCTCGTGCGTGCCGTTGGCGATGCCATCGTCCATCGCAGTGAGATCGGGCAAGTCGAACACGTCGCGCATCTGCGCGCGGCGCAGCACGTCCATGCTGCCTTCCACGTGGTCGTGCTCGGCAAAGGAGAAATGGATGGGAATCGGCTGGGTGCTGGTGCCCACCTCCAGTTCGCCGCCGTGGTTGGCCAGCAACAGACGGAACTGTTCGAGGTAGTAGTCGCTGTACAGGTCGGGGCGGGTGAGGGTGGTTTCGTAGCGGCCGGGCCCGGCGACGAAGCCGTAGCTCAGGCGGCTGAGGGGCTGGCCCACCACGTTCTGGCGCAACACGCTGTGGGTGTGCAGGCGTACATAGGGGTAGCAAGCGCGAACGTGGGTCTGGGTGAAATCGCCGCCGGCGACGAAGTCGCGCATGGCCTGGCGCAGGAACTCCACGTTGTCCTGGTAGATGCGCTGCACCTGGGCCAGCGCCTCGGCGGGGTCCTTGAAAACGAGCGGTGCGGTGTAGGCGGGTGTTTTTTGCATGCGCTATTGTGGCGCCGCTGCAAGCCCCCGCGCGATCAGGGGCTGGGCAGCGGCCTGGCGGGTTCCCGCATGGTGACGAACTCCTCCGCAGCGGTGGGATGGATGCCGATCGTGCTGTCGAACACGGCCTTGGTGGCACCGGCCTTGAGCGCAACGGCGAAACCCTGCACGATCTCGCCCGCCTCGGCACCGACCATGTGCAGGCCGACGACGCGGTCGCTCTTTGTGTCCACCACCAGTTTCATGAGCGTTCGCTCGGTGCTGCCCGAAAGTGTGTGCCTGAGCGACTTGAACTCGCTGCGGAAGATGGTCACATCGCCATGCTGTTCGCGCGCCTGCGCCTCGGTGAGGCCCACGGTGCCGATGTTCGGGTGGCAGAAGACGGCGGTGGGCACGAAGTCGTACGACATGCTGCGTGCCGCCTTGCCGGCGACCGGGCCGAACAGGTGGTCGACCACGACCATCGCTTCGCCGAGCGCCACGGGCGTGAGCTGGATACGGCTGGTGACGTCGCCCACGGCCAGGATGGACGGCACGCTGGTCCGGTAGTGCTCGTCGACGATCACCTCGCCGCCCTTGCCCTGGGCCACGCCCACGGCCTCCAGGCCCAGGCCCTTGACGGTGGGAACGCGGCCGGTGGCGTAGAGCACGCCATCGGTGGTGATCTCGCCACCGTCTTTGAGTTTCACCCGGAGGCCATCGGCAGTTTTCGTGATGAAGGCTACATCCGCGCCCAGCCGCAGGTCCACGCCGGCCTTGATCATCTCGTTGGCCGCGAAGTGGCGGATCTCGTCGTCGAAGCCGCGCAGCACCTGCTCGCCGCGGTAGAGCTGCGTCACGGTCGAACCCAGTCCGTTGAAGATGGACGCGAACTCGCAGGCGATGTAGCCGCCGCCCACGACCAGCAGGCGCTGGGGAAAGGGCTCCAGGTCGAACATGGCGTTGGAGTCGATGACATGCTCGCGGCCTTCGAAGTCGGGCACGTGGGGCCGCCCGCCGGTGGCGATCAGGATGTGCTTCGCGGTGAGCCGCTTCTCGCCGGGCTCCCCGTTCAGCTTCAGCACGAGCGCCTGCGGGCCGTCGATGCGCGCGAAGGCGTTGAACACGGTCACGCCCGCGCTGGTGAGCAGGTTGCCGTAGATGCCGTTGAGGCGGCTGATCTCCTTCGCGCGGTTGGCTTTCAGCGTGGCCCAGTTGAGCACGGGCGCCTCGCCCTCCCAGCCATAGCCGTGCGATTCCTCGAACGCCTCGGCGTAGTGGGCGGCGTAGCTGTAGAGCTTCTTGGGGATGCAGCCCACGTTCACGCAGGTGCCGCCCAGGCCGCCGGTGCCCAGCATCTCGGCCAACGCCACGCGCGCGCCACGCTGGGCGGCCATGCGCGCGGCGCGCACGCCGCCGCTGCCGCCACCGATCACGAAAAGGTCGAAGTCGAAGTTGGAAGTGCTCATGGTAATAGGAGGTTTGCGGGTTCGAAGCCCTTGAGTTCCTGGCGGATGAAGTCGATGAAAGCGCGGGTGCGCGCGGGCAACAACCGGGCGTGGGGGTACACGACATGGATCGGCCGCGGGGCGTCCGCGAACGCGTCCAGCACGGTCTCCAGCGCGCCCGATTGCAGCAGCGGTGCCACCTGGTAGGAGAGGAACTGGCCGAAGCCCGCACCATCCGCACAGGCCTGCACGGCCGGCGCGATGTGATTGAACTCCAGGTTGCCGTTCACGGTGAGTTTGAAGGTCTTGCCACTTTCCCGGAAATGCCCCCAATGGGGGGCATACCCGACCAGTCGAACGCAGTTGGCCTTGAGCAGATCGTTCGGGTGCCGCGGCCGGCCATGCTCCCTCAGGAAGGCCGGGCTGGCGACGATGACGCGGCGGATCTCGCCCAGCGGCAGCGCGATCAGGCTGGAGTCCTCCAGGTGCGCGATGCGGATGCCGGCGTCCACCCCTTCCTCGAGCAGGTTGACCACCCGGTCCATCAGCATCACGCGGCAATGCACCTGCGGATACCGCTGCACGAATCGCGTGACGAGCGGGGCCACGTGCATCTGGCCGAACAGCACCGGGGCGGTGATGGTCAGGTGGCCGGAGGGTTCGCTGGCGTCGTCCTTCAGCGCGGCCTCGGCATCTTCCACCGCCGCGAGCAGCTGGCGGCAGCTCTCGAGGTGGCGCCGCCCTTCCTCGGTGAGCGAGATGCGGCGCGTCGTGCGGTTGAACAGGCGCACGCCCAGATCGGCCTCATACGCGGCAAGCGAACGCACCACCGCCGGCAGCGACGCACCCATCGCCCAGGCCGCTGCCGTGAGGCTGCCTGCGTCGGCGATCTGCACGAAAGTGGCCATGGCGCGAAATTTGTCCATGGGGCATTAAACCGATTTGTGGATCAGTCATGTGCTTGCAGGGGTATTTGTGAATATCGTTGCAGCAAAGAAGATGACGTCCTTCTCTTTCAGGAGCTCAACATGACACCCAGCATCCAGCTGTACCGAAGCGCCATTTCCGGCCATTGCCACCGCGTCGAACTGTTCCTCTCGTTGCTCGGGTTGCCATTCGAGACCATCGATGTCGACCTGCTGCAGAAAGAGCACAAGGCGCCCGCCTTCCTGACCATGAACCCCCTGGGGCAGGTGCCCGTGCTGCGAGACGGCGATCTCACCCTGAGCGATTCGAACGCCATCCTCGTCTACCTCGAAGCGCGGTACGCGGCGGGTCAATGGCTGCCGCGCGACCCGGTGGGGGCGGCGCGCGTGCAGCGCTGGCTCTCGCTGGCCGCTGGCCCCCTGGCGTTCGGGCCATCCGCCGCGCGCGTGGTGCAGCTGTTCAGACTGCCCACCGATCCGACCGACGCGATCACCCGGGCCGAGGGGCTGTTCCGGTTCATGGAGGCGGAACTGGGTCACGCGCCGTTCCTGGTGGGGGAGCGTGCCACCCTGGCCGATGTGGCGCACTACGCCTACGTGGCGCGCGCGCCGGAAGGTCTGGTGTCGCTGCAGCCCTATCCGGCCATCCGTGCCTGGCTGCAGCGCATCGAGGCCCTGCAGGGGTTTGTTCCCATGATCAAGTCGCCGATCGGGTTGGCGGCATGAGCGCAGTGCCGGGCCGCTCCCAAGCCAGCTCGCACCAAAGTCCGAAGGGCGCAGGTGTTCAGATCGCTGCCTTTCACGGTGGTGAACAGGCCATGCAGGCGCGTGCTGGTGTGCAGGCGCAGATGGCGCAGATCGGCCCCCGCGTGATGCGCGATCACATGCCCGACCAGCACCGCGAGTTCTTCGGCCTGCTGCCCTTTGTGGTCGTGGGCAGCATGGATGCACAGGGCCAGCCGTGGGCCAGCGTGCTGGCGGGTCCGCCGGGCTTCATGCAATCGCCGGACCCGACGCACCTGGCCATCCGCGCCCGTCCTCTGCCGCACGACCCGTTGAGCACCACACTGCACGAAGGCGCGCCGTTGGGGCTGCTGGGCATCCAGCCGCACACACGCCGGCGCAACCGCATGAACGGTACGGCGTGGCTGGAGGAGGGCGGTTTCATGGTGGAGGTGGGACAGAGCTTCGGCAACTGCCCGAAGTACATCCAGGCGCGCGAGCCGGTGTGGACGCCGGCGGCGGAGGCAGGGTTTGTGGACCATGACGGGCCGGGACTGGACGAGGCTTCACGCCGGCTGATCCGTTCGGCGGATACCTTCTTCATCGCCACGGCGCATCCGCAGAGCGGGAGCGCCGGCGAGCCGAGCCATGGGGTGGACGTTTCTCACCGCGGTGGACGGCCCGGGTTCGTGAAGATCGACGGCGAGCGGCTCACCGTGCCAGATTTCCTGGGCAACCACTTTTTCAACACGCTCGGCAACATCGCCGTGCATCCCCGGGCCGGCCTGCTGTTCGTCGACTTCGGGTCCGGCGACCTGCTGTACCTGGCCGCGCACGCCCGCGTGGTGTGGGACGGCGCCGAACTCGCGTCCTTCGACGGTGCCGAACGCCTGTTGCGCCTCGATGTGACCCACGTGCGACGCGTGCGCGGCGGCCTGCCGCTGCGCTGGGGGGCGGCAGGCGTGTCCCCGTACCTCGAAGGCACGGGGCACTGGCCACGCCGTGAAGACGCTCAGTAGGTGTAGACGCCGCGCCCGGTCTTGCGGCCGAGGTAGCCGGCGGCCACCATTTCCTTGAGCAGCGGGGCGGGGCGGTATTTGCTGTCGTTGAACTCGGCGATATAGACGTTCATCACCGCCAGGCACACGTCCAGCCCGATCATGTCCGCCAGTGCCAGCGGGCCGATCGGCTGGTTGGTGCCCAGCTTCATGCCCGCGTCGATGTCCTCCGGCGTGGCAATGCCTTCGGCCAGCACGAAGAAGGCCTCGTTGATCATGGGCACGAGGATGCGGTTCACCACAAAGCCCGGTGCGTTCTTCACCGTGATGGGCGACTTGCCCAGCGCCTCGGCCAGGGCCTTGACGGTGTCGTGCGTGGCGTCGCTGGTCTGCAGTCCGCGGATGATCTCCACCAGCGCCATCATGGGCACGGGGTTGAAGAAGTGCATGCCGATGAAGCGGTCCGGTCGCTGGGTGGCGGCGGCCAGCTTGGTGATGCTGATGGAACTGGTGTTGGTGGCCACGATCACTTCGGGCGCAAGCAGGCTGTCCAGCTGTTGCAGGATTTTGACCTTCAGGCCTTCGTTCTCGGTCGCGGCCTCGATGACCAGTTGCGCGCCTTTGAGGTCGTCGTAGTTCGTCGACCCCTGGATCAAGGCGAGCGCCTTGCCTTTGTCGGCGGCGGTGATCTTCTCTTTCTTGATCAGCCGGTCCAGGCTGCCGGCCACGGTGGCCATGCCCTTGTCGACGGCGGCCTGCGCGATGTCGACCATGACCACGCGGATGCCACTGGTCGCGCAGGCCTGCGCGATGCCATTGCCCATGGTGCCCGAGCCGATGATGCCGACGGTGTTGATGCGGTTCATGAAGACCTTGCTCCTGTTCAAAAAATCCGTGAAAACCCGGCGTCGCCGGCGTGTCTTTCCTAGGCGATGGTGCCTAACCGGGCACAGGGCCCTGTGCTACCTTGAATGTTGATTGTCGCGCACGCCCGCAAGGCGTTGCCCACTTCGGAGACACCATGTTCGACTACATCATCGTGGGCGGCGGGTCGGCCGGCTGCGTCCTGGCCTCCCGCCTGAGTGAAGACCCCGCCGTCCGTGTCGCCCTGCTGGAGGCCGGCCCGCCCGACAGCAGCGTGCTCATCCACTGCCCCGCCGGCCTGGCGTTGCTGGCGAAGAACGGCCAGGCCAACTGGAGCCTGCAGACCGTGCCCCAGCCCGGCCTGAATGGCCGGCGCGGCCACCAGCCACGCGGCAAGGTGCTGGGGGGGTCCAGCTCGGTCAATGCCATGGTCTACACGCGCGGCCATCCCCACGACTACGACAGCTGGGCCGCGCAGGGCAACCCGGGCTGGGCGTTCGCCGACGTGTTGCCCTACTTCAAGCGGGCCGAGCACAACGAGCGCGGCGCGGATGCGCTGCATGGCCAGGGTGGTCCGCTCAACGTCATGGATCTGCGCAGCCCCAACCCCTTTCTGCCCTCGTTCGTCGAGGCGGGCGTGCAGGCTGGTCACCCGCGCAACACCGATTTCAACGGTACGGACCAGGAAGGCGTGGGCGTCTACCAGGTCACACACAAGAACGGTGAGCGCTTCAGCGCCGCCAAGGCCTACCTCACCCCCCACCTGGGCCGGCCCAATCTGCGCGTGATCACCCACGCACTGACCACGCGCGTTCTGACGGAATCGGGCGAGCGCGGTCGGGTGCGGGCCGTGGGTGTGGAGTACCGCGACGATGGCGGACGCGGCCCCTTGCAAACCCTGCGCCTCAAGGACGGCGGCGAAGTGGTGCTGAGCGCCGGTGCATTCGGCTCACCGCAGTTGCTCATGCTGTCGGGCATCGGCCCGTCCGACCACCTGCGCGAGCATGGCATCGCACCGTTGCATGAGCTGCCCGGCGTGGGCCAGAACCTGCACGACCATGTGGACGTGGTCCTGGTGGTCAACGCGCCCAGGGCCAGAGAGCTGTTCGGCATTTCACCGGGGGGCCTGGCGCGTGTCATTCGCAGCATCTTTGAATGGCGCCGGCATCGCAGCGGCATGCTGACCACCAACTTCGCGGAGGCCGGGGGCTTCATCAAGAGCTCGCCCGCCGAACCTATTCCCGACCTGCAACTTCACTTCGTGGTGGGCAAGCTGGTCGACCATGGCCGCAAGACCGTGCTGGGTCACGGCTACTCCTGCCATGTGTGCCTGCTGCGGCCAAAGAGCCGGGGCGCGCTGCGGCTGGCCAGCGCCGACCCTCGGGTCGCACCGCTGATCGACCCGGCCTTTCTGCAGGATCCGGACGACACCGCGCGGCTGGTGCGGGGCTTCAAGCGCATGCGCGAACTGCTGCGGCAACCCGCACTCACGCGCCACGGTGGCACCGAGTCCGCTTCGTCTGCCCAGGCGCAGAGCGACGCGCAGATCGAGCAGTTCATCCGCGACCATGCCGACACCATCTACCACCCGGTGGGCACCTGCCGCATGGGGCCGGGTCCCCTGGATGTGGTGGATGCGCGGCTGCGTGTGCACGGCATGCGCGGCTTGCGCGTGGTGGACGCTTCGGTGATGCCGAGCGTGGTGGGTGGCAACACCAACGCCCCGGTGATCATGATGGCCGAGAAGGCGGTGGATATGATGCGCGAGGATCGCCACAACCCACCACAACAGCAGGACGACAAACATGATTCTGGAACACGCGGACATCCGCATCGACCCGTCGAACGCCTCGGCGTTTGAAGAAGCCATCCAGCGCGGTGCCAGCACCGTGATCGGCAAGGCCAAGGGATTCCGGGGCTACCAGGTGCAACGCAGCATCGAAAGCCCGGGCCGTTACCTGCTGCTGATCCAGTGGGACACCCTGGAGAACCACACCGTGGATTTCCGTGGCTCTGCCGCGTTCGCCGAGTGGCGCGCCATTGTCGGCCCCTTCTTCGCCCAGCCGCCTGTGGTGGAACACCTGGAGCTCGTGGGCCAGAGCTGAGAAGTGTGCGGGCCCGCGTGCCTGAGCCCTGGATGCCGTGGAACCGGCTTCGCCGGACCACAGGTATTGCCGAGGGCTACTTCTTCCTCATCAGCGTCGACTTGCCGAACAGGCTTTCGATCAGGTCCACCGCCAGCTCGGCGGTGCGGTTGCGCACATCGAGCGCGGGATTGAGCTCCATCACATCGAGCGACGCCAGCCGCCCGGTGTCCGCGATCATCTCCATGCAGAGCTGCGCCTCGCGGTAGGTGGGGCCACCCAGCACGGTGGTGCCGACGCCGGGGGCGATCTCCGGATCCAGGAAGTCGACGTCGAAGCTCACGTGCAGGTGGGTCTGTTCGTCCACGCCCTTGAGCGCCTGCTCCATGGTGTGGCGCATGCCCATCTCGTCGATGTAGCGCATGTCGAACACCTCCAGGCCCGCCTGGTGCACCAGGCGTTTCTCGCCTGGGTCCACGCTGCGGATGCCGATCTGCCGCACCGCACCGGCATCGATGGCAGGTGTGGTGCCGCCGATGCCGGTGAGCTCGGGTGGGCCCATGCCGCAGAGCAGGGCCACCGGCATGCCGTGGATGTTGCCGCTGGGCGTGAGCGCGGCGGTGTTGAAGTCGGCGTGCGCATCGAGCCAGAGCACGCGAAGTTTCTTGCCCGTCTCTCGGCAGTGCCGTGCCACCGCACTGATGGACCCCAGGCCCAGGCAGTGGTCGCCACCGAGCACGATGGGCAGGCGGCCGAGGGCGAGTTCGGCGTGCACCGCGTCGTGCAAGGACTCGTTCCAGGCCACCACTTCAGGCAGGTGGCGGTAGCCCTCGGCGGGCGGTTGCCAGGGATTGGCCGGGCCGTTCAGGTTGCCGCGGTCGACCACGCTCAGGCCCTGGCCTTCGAGCACCGTGGCCAGGCCCGCCACGCGCAAGGCCTCCGGGCCCATGGATGCGCCCCGGGCACCCGCGCCGATGTCCGTGGGAACGCCGATGAGGCTGATGTCGTTCTGCATCGCGATATTGTGAGCGAGTTGGCGCAGCGCTGCAGGCGCGGTGAACGACAATGCGCCCCTCATGTTCGAAACATCATCTGCCATCTGGTCGTCCTGTGGCCACGACCTGTTGAACCGCAACGAGCGCGGCTGGCTGACACCGACCGACGCCTACTGGCGGCACTGGCTCGCCCGGCCGGAGCTTGCACTGGTGGACGAGTCCTGCGCGGCGGAGCGCGCGCTGCATGCCGCCCTCATGGACCGCCCGACGCGCGCCGTGCCCTCGGCCGAACTCGATGCCTTTGAAGACGACGACGCCCGTGCCAACCACCGTCTGTTCCTGGGTTTCAGGGACGCGGTGATTGCGGCGGGCTCGCTCGAATCGGCTTACGCCGGGTTCTTCAAGGCCGGGGCCATCCAGGTGCCGCCGCTGTTTCTGGATCTGGTGGTGCAGGCCGTCGTGTGCCGTTTGCTGGAGGACGACCCGGATGCCTGGTCCTGGCGCGCGGCCGAGATGCTGTTCCGTCGTCAGCGCGTGAGTGTGCAGGACGGCCGTGTGCTCAGTGGCGACAGCGAGACGCTGGACATGCTCAACGAAACGGGTGGCCTGGGCGAGGTCGGCCGGCTGTTGTTGCAGGGCGGGGCGCCGCTGCCCGATGCGCAGATCGAAGTGCTGGGCGAGGGCAACGCGCAGCGCTATCTGCACAGCCGGGCAGGGGTGGGTCGCTTCAATTTCGTCCTCGACCTCACACACGAAGTCCAGAACGAATTGCCACATGGCCTCACGCTGACCATGACCCGGGCGCAATCGGGCCTGAAGGCCCTGGCCCGTGTGCTGGAGAAATGGGTGCGGCATTTTCACGGTGTCGACGTGGCGATCCAGGCCGAGACGCGGGTCGATGACCCGGCGTGGCGGTGGCACCTGGGGCTGGACGTGGAGTCGAGTGCGCTGCTGAACGATCTGTACCAGGGGGTGGACGTCGAGGCAGAGCGGCAGAGCCGCCTGATCAGCCTGTTTCGGCTGAACTTCGCCGATCCCATGGACATGCAGGCCGAGGTGCGCGGCAAGCCCGTCTACCTGGGGCTGGCCATGACGGCGGGGGGCCTGCTCAAGCTCAAGCCGCAGAACCTGCTGCTGAACCTGCCGCTGGCGCGCCCCGTCTGAGGCCGTCGCCGGCCGGCCTCACATGTTGCGGCGGTACTGCCCGCCCACCTCGAACAGCGCGCTGGTGATCTGCCCGAGCGAGCACACGCGCACGGCGTCCATCAGCACCTCGAACACGTTGCCGTTCTCGATCACGGCCTGGCGCAGGCGCTGCAGCATGGCGGGTGACTCGGTGGCGTGGCGGGCATGGAAGTCGGCCAGCCGCTGCAGCTGGTTCTGCTTCTCGTCGTCGGTCGAGCGCGCGAGTTCCAGCGTCTCGGGCGTGGGGTCGCCGTGCGGGTTGCGGAAGGTGTTCACGCCCACGATCGGGTACTCGCCCGTGTGCTTGAGCATCTCGTAGTGCATGGACTCGTCCTGGATCTTGCCGCGCTGGTAGCCGGTTTCCATCGCGCCCAGCACGCCACCGCGTTCGGCGATCTTCTCGAACTCCTGTAGCACGGCTTCTTCCACCAGCTCGGTGAGCTCGTCGATGATGAAGGCACCCTGGTTGGGGTTCTCGTTCTTCGCCAGGCCCCACTCGCGGTTGATGATCAGCTGGATCGCCATCGCACGGCGCACGGAGTCTTCCGTGGGCGTGGTGATGGCTTCGTCGAACGCGTTGGTGTGCAGGCTGTTGCAGTTGTCGTAGATCGCGATCAGCGCCTGCAGCGTGGTGCGGATGTCGTTGAACTGGATCTCCTGCGCGTGCAGGGAGCGGCCGCTGGTCTGCACGTGGTACTTGAGTTTCTGGCTGCGCTCGTTGGCGCCATAACGGTCGCGCAGCGCGACCGCCCAGATGCGGCGCGCCACGCGCCCGAGCACGGTGTACTCCGGGTCCATGCCATTGCTGAAGAAGAAGCTCAGGTTGGGCGCGAAATCGTCGATGTGCATGCCACGCGCCAGATAGGCCTCCACGAAGGTGAAGCCGTTGGACAGCGTGAACGCCAGTTGGCTGATCGGGTTCGCCCCGGCCTCGGCGATGTGGTAACCCGAGATCGACACCGAGTAGAAGTTGCGCACGTCGTGGTGCACGAAGTATTCGGCGATGTCACCCATCACCTTCAGGCTGAACTCGGTGCTGAAGATGCAGGTGTTCTGCCCCTGGTCTTCCTTGAGGATGTCGGCCTGCACGGTGCCACGCACGTTGGCCAGCACCCATTCGCGGATCTTGGCGGCTTCGGTGTCGGTGGGCTCGCGGCCGTTCTCGGCCTTGAACTTGTCCAGGTTCTGGTCGATCGCGGTGTTCATGAACATCGCGAGGATGCTGGGCGCCGGGCCGTTGATCGTCATGGAGACCGAGGTGGCCGGATGGCAGAGGTCGAAACCGCCGTAGAGCACCTTCATGTCGTCCAGCGTGGCAATGGAGACGCCCGAGTTGCCGACCTTGCCGTAGATGTCGGGACGCGGGTCGGGGTCGTTGCCGTAGAGCGTGACCGAGTCGAACGCGGTGGACAGGCGCTTGGCGGCCATGCCTTCGGAGAGCAGCTTGAAGCGGCGGTTGGTGCGGAAGGCATCGCCTTCGCCTGCGAACATGCGCGTGGGGTCTTCGCCTTCGCGCTTGAAGGCGAAGGTACCGGCGGTGTACGGGAAGCTGCCCGGCACGTTGTCGAGCATCAGCCACTTCAGGATTTCGCCGCGGTCCTCGTACTTCGGCAGCGCCACCTTGCGGATGACCGTGCCCGAGAGGCTCTTCGTGGTCAGCGCTGTGCGGATCTCCTTGTCGCGGATCTTCACCACGTACTCGTCGCCCGCGTAGGCCTTCTGCATGTCGGGCCACTGGGCGAGCAGCTTGCGCGCTGCGGGGTCCTGGTCGAGTTCGCGCACCTGGGCAAGGTCGATCACGGCTTCGGCGGCCCGCGCGCGCTCGGGCTTTTCCACCCGCAGCATGCGGGCACTCTCTGTCAGCTGCTGGATCTCGCGGGCCAGGCGCGCCTGTTCGATGGCCTTCTGCTTGTAGCCGCGCACCGTGTCGCTGATCTCGGCCAGATAGCGCGTGCGCGCCGGCGGCACGATGGGTGTCTGATTGGTGCTGTGGCGCACCTTCACCGTGGGCAAGCGACCTTCCTGCAGAGGCAGGCCGAGCTCGGCCAGGCGCAGCTTGAGCGCCTGGTACAGCGCGGTCACGCCGTCGTCGTTGAAGCGTGCGGCCATCGTGCCGAACACCGGCATCTGGTCGGGCGGTGTGCTCCAGGCTTCCTGGTTGCGCTGCACCTGCTTGGCCACGTCGCGCAGGGCGTCGAGAGCGCCCTTGCGGTCGAACTTGTTGATGGCGACGAAGGCCGCGAAGTCCAGCATGTCGATCTTCTCGAGCTGGCTGGCCGCGCCGAATTCCGGCGTCATCACGTACATGGGCAGGTCCACATGCGGCACGATGGCCGCGTCGCCCTGGCCGATGCCGGAAGTTTCGACCACGATCAGGTCGAAGCCCGCGCACTTGCAGGCGGCAATCACGTCGGGCAGGGCGGCGCTGATCTCGCTGCCAAAGTCGCGCGTGGCCAGGCTGCGCATGTACACACGCTGGCCTTCGCGCCAGGGGTTGATGGCGTTCATGCGGATGCGGTCGCCCAGCAGCGCGCCGCCGCTCTTGCGGCGCGACGGGTCGATGGAGATCACCGCCACGCGCAGCCGGTCGTCCTGGTCCAGCCGCAGGCGGCGGATGAGTTCGTCGGTGAGTGACGACTTGCCTGCGCCACCGGTGCCGGTGATGCCGAGCACCGGCACCTTGGTGGTCCTGGCCTTCTCGCGCAGGGCTGTAACCAGCGCCGCGTCGGCGCTGCCGTTTTCCAGCACGGTGATCAACTGGGCGAGCGCGCGCCAGTTCATTTCACCCTGTCCCTCGATGGCGGCCAACGCCTTGGGCGCGTAGGGGCTGAGGTCCTGGTCGCAGCGCATCACCATCTCACCGATCATCCCGGCCAGCCCCATCTTCTGGCCGTCTTCCGGGCTGTAGATGCGCGTCACGCCATAGTCCTGCAACTCGCGGATCTCGGCCGGCACGATCACGCCGCCGCCACCGCCGAACACCTGGATGTGCTCGCCGCCGCGGCGCTTGAGCAGATCCACCATGTACTTGAAGTACTCCACGTGGCCGCCCTGGTACGAACTGATCGCGATGCCCTGCGCATCTTCCTGCAGAGCAGCGGTGACCACCTCGTCCACCGAGCGGTTGTGGCCCAGGTGGATCACCTCGGCGCCCATGCCCTGCAGGATGCGCCGCATGATGTTGATCGCGGCATCGTGCCCGTCGAAGAGGCTGGCGGCGGTGACAAAGCGCACCTTGTGCGTGGGGCGGTAGTTGGCCAGGGCCTGGTATTCAGCGGCGAGGTTGCTCATGGGGTCTCTTTCCGGGAGCGGGAGTCGGGGCGGGCCTATTCGATGCGCAGGCCGGCCAGCCCGGGCTGGTCGGGTGGGTAGCGCAGGTTCAGCGCCTTGAGGGTGTCGCGCACGATGGTCGCGATCATGAGGTTGCGATGGGTCTTGGAGTCGGCAGGCACCACGTTCCAGGGGGCCCAGGGTGTGCTGGTGGTGGACAGCAGCGCCTCGTAGGCGCGCTGGTAGTCGACCCACTGCTTGCGGGCTTCGATGTCGCCGAAGCTGAATTTCCAGTGCTTCGTCGGGTCATCCACGCGCTCCTGCAGGCGCTGGCGCTGCTCGTCGCTGCTGATGTGCAGCATGAACTTGAGGATCACCGTGCCGGTCTCGGCCAGCAGGCGTTCGAAGTCGTTGATGTGCGCGTAACGTTGGGCGGTCTGCTGCGGTGTGATCCAGCCGTTGACCACCGGCACGAGCACGTCTTCGTAGTGACTGCGGTTGAAGACCATGGTTTCGCCCGCGCCCGGCATCTTCTGGTGGATGCGCCACAGGTAGTCGTGGTCGCGTTCGACTTCGGTCGGGGCTTTCCAGCCCACGGTGTGCACGCCCAGAGGGCTGGTGCGGGAGAACACGCCGCGCACGGTGCCGTCCTTGCCCGCGGTGTCGGTGCCCTGCAGCACCACCAGCAGCTTGAAACGGCGGTCGGCGTAGAAAAGGTCTTGCAGCCCGTCCAGCTCTTCGGCAAGCGCCTGCACCGCAGCCTGGTCGGTGGCCTTGCTGCCACTGGAAAAGGGCTTCGCGTCCGGCTTGAGCTTCTTGAGCGAAACCCTGGTATCCGTGCCCGGCTCGATCTGCCAGTCGCGCCACGGACCGCCCTTGCCCGCGTGCAGGGCCGCGCGCGGGAAGGGCAGGGAAGCGTCGTTCTGGCTGGGCATGCGGTCTCCGGGGAGGCGGTGGATGCGATTCTTCGCGCATCCTTCCAATTGACGTTTACGTAAACGTAATGTTAACCCGTTTCGCCAGAAAAAGGGGCGCCGAAGCGCCCCTGGGTGTTGGGTGGACCGTTCAGGTCACTTGTAGAGCAGCTGCGGCAGCCACAGACCGATCTGCGGGAAGGTGTAGAGGAGGACGATGGCCAGGATCTGGATGCCCATGAACGGCAGCATGCCCAGGAAGATCTGGTTCAGCGTGACGTGCGGTGGCGCGACACCCTTCAGGTAGAAGGCCGCCATGGCCACCGGTGGGCTGAGGAAGGCGGTCTGCAGGTTGAGCGCGACCAGCAGCCCGAAGAAGAGCGGGTCCACCTCGAAGTGCGCGAGCAGCGGGATGAAGATCGGCATGAAGATCACGATGATCTCGGTCCATTCCAGCGGCCAGCCCAGCAGGAAGATGATGATCTGGGTCATCACCAGGAACTCGATCTTGGTGAGGTTCATGCCCAGCACCCACTCTTCCACGAGAGCCTGCCCACCCAGCAGGGCAAAAGCGGCCGAGAAGATCGCCGAGCCCACGAAGAGCCAGCACACCATCGCCGACGTCTTGGCCGTGAGGTAGACCGACTCCTTGAGCACGGCGAGGTTGAGCCGGCGGTAGGCGGCTGCCAGCAGCATGCCGCCCAGTGCCCCCATGGCCGCGGCTTCCGTGGGCGTCGCCAGTCCGAGCACGATCGAGCCCAGCACCGCCAGGATCAGCAGCACAAGTGGGAAGAATGACGCCAGCAGCATCTTGAAGATCTCAAGCCGGGCGAAGCTGAGGAAAAGGTAGAACAGGGTGACGAGCGATCCTGCCACCGCGAACACCACCCACCACCAGGTGGGGGCGGGCTGCGTCGTCACTTCTGCTGCGGCGTCACCATCTCCCGCTTCGGCCTTGGCTGCGGCGGCTTCGCCAGCCGTGGTTTCCGGTGCCGCTTCCGCTTCGGCGCCGGGAGGCTCCTGCAGGCCGCCGGCCTCAGCCGGCTCGTCAGGGTCGGCTGGCGGCTCGGCGAGTCCGCCCGATTCGGACGGGGGGTCGGAAAGGCCGCCTTCGGACGGTGGTTCTGTCAGTCCTCCGCCTTCGCCAGCGCTGGAGCGGCTGGCACCGATCTCCTCGATTTCGTAGACCTCGTCGGGATGCACGGTGGTCACAGCCAGGTAGCTCGGGATCATGATGGCGGCGAAGATGATCGCGGGCAAGGCCACAAGGCCTAGCTGCTTGAGCAGGTGCGATATCGGGACGTCGCTGTTGCGGCGGCCCTTGAGCAGGCCGAGCAGTGCATGGGCGGTGGGGTCGCTGGTCAGGCGCTGCGTGAGCAGCGGCAGCGGAACCCGCCGCTCTTCGGCCGTCAAGGGGGGCGCCCATTGCGGTTTGAGCTTGGCCACGAGGATCACGTACAGGATGTAGAGCGACGCCAGCATCAAGCCGGGGAAGAAGGCGCCGGCGTACAGCTGCACTACCGACACCCCGGCCGTCGCGCCGTAGACGATCAAGAGCACAGACGGTGGGATCAGGATGCCCAGGCAGCCTCCGGCGGTGATGGCACCGGCCGCGAGCGGCACGCTGTAACCCGCACGAAGCATGGCAGGCAGCGCCAGAAGACCCATCAGGGTCACCACCGCACCGACGATGCCCGTGGCCGTGGCGAAGATGGTGCAGGTCACCAGCGTGGCAACACCCAGCGCGCCCGGCAGCCGGGCCATGGCCAGGTGCATGCTCTTGAAGAGCGACTCGATCAGGTTGGCCCGCTCCACGAGGTAGCCCATGAACACGAACAGCGGAATGGCGATGAGCACGTCGTTGGCCATCGTCTTGTAGGCGGACTGCACCATCAGGTCCAGCGTGCGCGTGACGTCACGCTCGTAGGCCATCCAGGTGAACAGCATGCCCATGCCCATGAGCGTGAATGCCGTGGGGAAGCCCAGCATGATGGCCACAACCACCAGCGAGAGCATCAGCAGCCCGAGGTGGCCGTTGGTGATGGTGTCGGCGCGCAGCAGCACCACAGCCGCCAGGACCACGATGAGTGCCATGAAGCTGAGACCGAACCAGAGTTCCTTGCGGAGCTTCATTTGTTTTTCTCCTGCGCGACGACCACGGCGTCGAGCGCAGCGATGTCTTCGTCTTTCACGTTCACCATTTCCTTGAGCTTGTCGACGTCCACTTCCTGCACGTCGTCCTCACGGGCCGGCCAGGCCCCGCTCTTAATGCACTGGATGCAACGCACGATCTCCACGAAGCCCTGCAGCAGCAGCGTGAAGCCGGCCAGCGGAATCACGTACTTGAAGGGGTACAGCGGAAGGGGGTCTGCCGAGAAGGTCTGTTCGCGGATGGCCAGGGACTCGCCCGCGTAGATCCAGCCCGCCCAGGTCAGCGCGATGATGCCGGGCAGGAAGAACACGATATAGAGCACCAGGTCCACGGTGGCCTGCGTGCGGGGCTGGAAGAACCCATAAAGCACGTCACCACGGACGTGCCCGTTCTTGGAGAGCGTATAGGCGCCGGCTGTCATGAACAGCGTGCCGTACAGCATGATCTGGGCGTCCAGCACCCAGGCGTGCGGGTTGTTCAGGGCGTAGCGCGAGAACACCTCCCAGCTGATCAACAGCGTGAGCAGCAGCGCGCACCAGGCGAAGACCTTGCCGATGAAGGTCGACAGCCGGTCCACGGTCCACAGGATGGATTGCATCGGAATTCCTCACCGGCGCGGATGAAAAGACCAAAAAAAGAGGGGCATCGCGCCGGCGCCATGCCCCTCTTTCAGCGTGAGAACCTCAGCTCTTCTTGCCGAAGTAGTGGTTGAAGGCCATCTTGTAGTCGACGGTGTAGTCGTTGTGCCACTGCCCGGCACGCTGCGCAAACGCCTTCTGCGAATCCAGCACCTTCTTGAACAGCGGGTTCTCGGCGGACTTCTTGGCGATCGTCTTGTCCCACGAGGCCAGTTGCGCACGCAGGATGGGGTCGGGTGTCTTGTAGAACTTCACGCCGTCCTTCTTCAGCGCTTCATAGTCCTGCGAGTTGCGGTCGATGGCTTTCCAGCTCATGTCGGCGCTGCTGGCCTCGGCGGCGTACTCGATGACGGAGCGCAGTTCGGCGGGCAGGCCAGCCAGCTTGGACTTGTTGAACAGGATTTCGAACTGCTCGTTGCACTGGTGGAAGCTCTGCAGCATGCAGTTCTTGGTCACGTCCGGGAAGCCGAGCACGCGGTCGCTGGAGGCGTTGTTGAACTCGGCCGCATCGATCAGGCCGCGGTCCAGTGCCGGCACGATTTCGCCGCCGGGCAGCGGGTTGACGGCCACGCCCATGTCGGTGAACACGTCCACGGCCAGCCCCACGGTGCGGAATTTGAGGCCTTTCATGTCAGCCACTTTGGCCACCGGCTTCTTGAACCAGCCCAGCGGTTGGGTGGGCATGGGGCCGTACAGGTAGGAGACCACGTCCAGGTTCAGGCTCTTGTAGATCTCTTCCATCAGCGCCTTGCCACCGCCGTACTTGTGCCATGCCAGCACCATGTTGGCATCCATGCCGTAGCCGGGGCCGGAGCCCCACAGCGCAAGGGCGGAATTCTTGCCATACCAGTAGGCGACCACACCGTGGCCGCCGTCGAGTGTGCCCTTTGCCACCGCGTCAAGCAACTGAAACGCAGGGACCACGGAGCCCGCAGGGAGCACCTCGATCTTCAGGCGATTGCCGGCCATGTCGTTGACCTTCTTGGCAAAGTCCTGTGCGTACTCGTGGAAGATGTCCTTGGCCGGCCATGTGCTCTGGAAACGCAGCGTCGTGGTCTGCGCGGTGGCGATCATCGGCACGGACATCGCGCCGGCCGCAACGGCAGCACCCTTGAGCATGCCGCGGCGCGAAGTGACGGTCTTCTTGTCAGTCATCTGTTGTCTCCAGTCTGGGTTGATGAGCCGCCGATGATGCGCCCAAGGTGCCCTTTGCGTGCGCAGGGTTTTCACCGACCAGTGAATAGGCGACGGGTGCAAGCCATTGTTTTTTAGGGAGCGGGCCGCAAAAACGGGCGTGAAAATACTTTCAGCACCCTTTGAAATTTGTGTGAGCCGGCTCATGCATGATCGCGAGCTCACGCGACCACACCACTTCGAAGACGATGAAACCGATCCAGCTGTTCGACCCCGCCTCCAGCACCTACACCTATGTGCTGTTCGACCAACTCAGCCGCGAGGCCGTGATCATCGATCCCGTGGACGAGCAGATCGAACGCGATCTCGCCACCCTCCGGGAGTACGGGCTCAAGCTGGCCTGGACGGTCGAGACCCATGCCCATGCGGACCACATCACCAGCGCCGGCCGGCTGGCCGAACTCGCGGGCGCCAAGACCGCCGCTCCTGTGGGCTGCGGCATCGGCACCGCCGGCATCCAGCTCCAGGATGGCGACATCCTGGATTTCGGCGGCGAGCGGCTCAAGGCCTTGCACACGCCGGGCCACACCGCCGGCAGCATGAGCTTCGTCTGGCGTGAGCATGTGTTCACGGGTGACACGCTGTTGATCAATGGCTGCGGCCGCACGGACTTCCAGTCAGGCAGTGCCGAGGCGCTTTACCGCAGCCTGACCCAGGTGCTCTTCACGCTGCCGGACGACACCATCGTCTGGCCGGGCCACGACTACCAGGGGCGGTCCTGCTCCAGCATCGGGCGGGAGAAGACCACCAACGCGCGGGTGGCGGGAAAGACCGAGGAGGAATTCGTGGCTCTGATGAATGCACTGGATCTGCCGCGTCCGCGTCGCATCGATGAAGCCGTGCCGGCCAATCTCACGTCGGGCCTGCGGCACGACGCCGACGGCGCCCTGCAGATGCAGCCGCAACCTCCGTCTGGCGCCCATCAGGGCACATACGCCGGTGATGTGTCCCCTGAGCTGGCCTGGCGCTGGGTGCAGGACGGGGAGGCCGTGATGGTGGACGTGCGCACCGATGCCGAACGCGAATGGGTGGGATTTGTGCCCGGCGCGGTGCCGGTGGCGTGGAAGCAGTGGCCCGGCATGGCGATCAACCCCACCTTCGACCAGCAGGTGCTGGAGGCGGCCCAAGGGCGCAAACTGGTGCTGCTGTGCCGCAGCGGCGTGCGGTCGGTCGCGGCGGCCAGGCGCGCCACTGAACTGGGCCTTGAGGCGTACAACATTCTGGAGGGTTTTGAAGGCGATCCCGACACCGATGCGCACCGGGGCCGCAAGGGTGGCTGGCGTTTTCGCGGTTTGCCGTGGCGCCAGAACTGAGTGCTTTCGTACAGCTGTTGCAAAACAGCGTCGCCGCTTGTCGGCACCATTAGCCAAAACTTGAGTAAAAAGCCTCACATGCCCTGTCAACCCTGACAGGTATCGTGCAATTTTTCACGGATTTCTTTTTTAAATGGGGTTTTCAATCCGCAAAGGTGAACCCCATGGAAACGCTGGACCGCGCAGAAGCCGCAGTCTTCAAGAACCCCCCGCTGGCCGCGACGCTGGTTCAACGGATGGAACGCGATTTCAAGCCGCGTTGGGAAGGCACCTGGGGCGGCAAGTTCGTGCTCCACGGCTCGTCCCCGGGCCCCAATGCGGTGCGTCTGGATGGCAACGACTACCTGGCCGTCACAGGTCACCCCAGCATCGTCGCCGCCCAGGTGGAAGCGATCACCAAGTCCAGCGAATTCGTGGTCCAGTCCGGCGTGTTCCTGCTCCAGCAGCACCCGACGCGGGCGCTGGAAATGTCACTGGCGAACTGGGTTGGCAAGGAAGACGCCTTTGTCTGCCAGTCCGGCTATTCCGCCAACGTCGGCCTGCTGCAGTCGATCGCTGACGCCAACACCCCCGTGTACCTGGACACCCAGGCCCACGCCTCCCTGTGGGAAGGCGCGCACGCGGCCCGCGCTCCGGCCTTTGCATTCCGGCACAACGACGCTGCGCACCTCGACAAGATCATGGCCAAGAACGGCCCGGGCGTGGTGGTGGTGGACTCGGTCTACAGCACCACCGGTTCGGTGTGTCCGCTGGAGGACATGCTGGAAGTTGTCGAAAAGCACGGCAGCATGATCCTGGTGGACGAGTCCCATTCCCTGGGCACGCATGGCCCGGGTGGAGCAGGGCTCTGCGCCGAACTTGGTCTCACGGACCGCGTGCACTTCATCTCCGCCAGCCTGGCCAAGTCGATGGCCGGCCGCGCCGGCTTCTTCACCGCGCCGGCCAGCATGCGCTACTACATCCTGAGTTCGAGCTTCCCCAACATCTTCAGTTCCTGCCTGCTGCCCCACGAGATCGCCGGCCTCAGGGCCACCGTGGATGTGCTGCAGAAGGCGGACGATGGGCGCGCCCGCCTCAAGGCCATTACCCAGCGTGTGCGCGACAGCCTGAGCGCCATGGGCTACCCGTTGCACCACGGCACCGAGCAGATCATTGCGCTGGAGGCAGGCACAGAGCCCGACACCATGCGCCTGCGCGACGAACTCGAGACGCGGGGTGTGTTCGGCGCGATCTTCTGTGCACCGGCCACCAGCAGCAAGCGCGCCCTGGTCCGCCTCACGCTCAACTCGGCCCTCACCGAGGCGGAGATCGAACACCTGGAGAACGTGGCGCGCGAGATTGCGCCGATCGTCAAGCCCTGGGATTGGCCGTGCGCCCGCCGCGCCCGCGTGCAGGCCAGCGCCATGGAGGTCGCGGCCTAAGTGTCGTGAACGTGTCGCCCGCCCTGGGCTTCCAGAAAATGCCGGTAGGCATAGATGGGCTGGGGCAGATCGCTGGCGTCCAGGCTGAACAGGGCGCCTGAGAGCACGCCGTCATCGCCCACCGGAAAGGCCTGGGCGGTGCGCACCGGGCCACGCAGACCCATCTGCTGATGCAGTTCGACGGCCGCCAGCCGCTGGCCGGACTGCACCGCACGCACCGCGTCGAAGCCCAACCCCGCCGAGCCTGCGAGTTCGGCCAGATCGGGCAGGCTTGCGGTGGGTTCAAGTTGCAGCCAGTGGCAGTTGCCCATGGAGTCCAGCCCCACCAGGCCGAAGGGCTCGCCCAGCACCACATACTCCACCCAGTGCTGTTCCGTGTAGGCCCGCAGGGCCTGCGCCACCGAGGGGATCTGCAGCATGGACTGCTGGGCCGGCCGCAGCGCCGCCCGCCACAAGGTATTGAGCCGTGGGTGCGGTGTCTGGGACAGCTTGCGCAGAACCCCCAGCAGATGGCGGGTGATGTCGGTGGTCTGCTTGGGCACGAACTGGTCGATCAGCCCGTTGTTGAAGGCCTGGATGGCGATCTGCTCGTCGGCCTGGCCTGTGAGCAGCACGCGCGATCCCGGCCAGTCGAGCAGGGTGTTGAGCACTCGAAGACCGTCGGTGCCGGGCATCGCATAGTCCACCACGCATGTTTGGGCGAGTTCGTAGCGCGAGGCGCTGATGGCCCAGTACCGCAACACCTGCGGCAACAAAGGCTGTCCCTGGCGCCAGCGTTCGATCATCTGCAGCTGTGCCATGGCATCGGCTTCCCAGCGCGCGGGTTCGTTCTGCATGCGGGCGGCAAAGCCCGAGGGTCGGGAGAACAGCTCGACCTGCCAGTGTGCAGGGATCACCATGCCCAGCATTTCCAGGTAGTCGGTGTCGTCATCCAGAAACAACACGCTGCCAGGACGGTGAAAGAGAGAAATCGTCAATGCCATCTTGGTCAGCCTGAGACGGCCTGGGGCTGGGCCGCGGGGGTATGTAGGGGCAGGTCGATCATGAAGACCGCACCCAGCCCGGCTTGGGAGTGCACGCTGAGGCGTCCTTGCGCGGCCTCGACCACGTTCTTGCAGAAGGTCAGGCCCAGGCCGTTGCCGGCACCGCTCTGTGTCGAGAAAAAGGGCTCGAAGATGCGCTGGAGCTGTTCCTGGGTGATGCCGATGCCATCGTCCGATACGGCGATTCTGCCTTTGCCGTGGTGCAGGCCCACGTCCACGCGCAGATCGCCCGGGCTGGGTGCCGTGCTGGCAGCGGCCAGGGCGTGCAAGGCGTTCTTGAGCAGATTGGTGAGCACCTGGGCGAAGAGGGGGCGGGAGGCGGAGAAGCAGAAGTCACCCTGGATGTGCACCTGCACGCAGTCGCGCTCCCGCGAAGAGCGGTAAGGGTACTGACTCACCACCTCCTGCACCAGTTCCGCCGCCATGATCAACGACTGCTCGCGGGGCAGCCGCATCAGCTGGGCGTTCGATATCTGCGTGTCGATCTGGCGGTTCATGCTGCGCACGAGATTCTGCAACCGCGTGGCCAGCTCTTCCAGTTTCTTGCGCTTGGCTTCAGGCACATCGTGCTGAACGAGGTTGCGCAGCACATCGCCCATCAGGTTCACGGTGGCCAGCGGCGTGCGCAGCTCGTGGGCCATCACGCCCATGGTGCTCAGGGTGTTGAGCAGCCGGGCGCGGCGCAGGTTGGCGCTGGAGAAACCGAGCATCAGGCCCATGAGCCATGAAAAGGTGATCACCACGACATTGGCCAGCGGCTCTTCGAACGGGTGTGTGCTGCCACCATAGAACTCCGCCGTGGCCCAGCCCGCGATGCCGCCGGTGATGAGGCCGAGCGTGGCCAGGCGCCAGTCGGTCGCGTGGTAGTAGATCAGGATCATGGCCGCCATGCTGCCCAGCCAGGCGGCGTTGCCGCCGTTCATCCAGTACATCCAGGTGAAGAACCACGGGAGCTGGATCCAGGTGGCGAGGCTGAACAGGCGACCGCTTGCAGTCGACGATGGGTCGCGCGAAATTCGCGGCAATACATAGATGAGTGCGAGGAACGCCATGACGAGTCGCGCCCACACATTCTCATATGGCTGGGGCACCAGTTGGCCCCAGATGCCGTAGATGACGAGGTGGCCGACGAAGGTGAATGCGCCTATCCATAGCAGCCGGTACCGCGATGGGTGCAAAATAGGCTCCACGGGCGCATGGACGACCTCGTCCAGCAACCACCGCCACAAGCGGGCTTTGGCGCTGAGCATCCACAACCGGTCAAAAGACAATATGCACTCCTTCGATCGCCAAACACCCTCGGCGCCAGCCCCCTATCCTGATTCAGTAGGCATTGTGTATGCAACAGGGCGTCAACAACCATGACCCTGCCTGTCAACTTTGACAGTGTGGGCCTGGACGGCATTCTGGCCGACTGGGTCTGCGCGCTGCGTGACCAGGGAGTGGAAGCCGTCCTCGTGCTGGGGCCGAATCCCCTGGGCGGCCGGGACCAGCGTGAGGTGCTGGCTGTCCATCCACCCCGTCTTGTCGCGGCCGCGGAAGCGCTGGCCGAGAGCCGGGATTTTGGTGCGGGCTGGCGCGACAGCGATGCGCCGCTCGTGGCCTGGCAGGACATTTCCAAGTCGTCCTTCGAGCAGTCAAGCCGCTGGCGCCGCCTCTGGCTGGCGCATGGCTATCAGACCCTGGTGCGCGTGGCGTTCAGCCTGCCGGCTAGCCGCGCCTTCGAATGTTTCATGTTCAGCCCGCGTGCATTTGCCGATCGTTCCGAGGCGGCGGTGCTGGCGTGGTCGGCTTTCAATGTCTGGCCGATGCTGCGGCGGACGATTGCCGAGCAGCGCGTGGGTCTGAGCCCGCGTGAGCTCGAGAGCCTGAACCTCGCCTTCGAGGGGTTGACCGCGCGCGAGACAGCCGCGCGCATGGACTGTTCGGAACGCACGGTGAATTACCACCTGGCCAATGCCATGGCCAAGTTGCAGACGGACAACAAGCTGGCCGCCGTGCAGCGCGCGTGCTGGATCGGGCTGATCTGATCTGGCCTCTCACGCCGATGCTGCGCCGCCGCAATCCGGTCCGGGTCGCATGGTCATAATCCGCGCATGACTTTTCTGGCCCTGGACGTAGGGAACACCCGCCTGAAGTGGGCTTTGTACGATGCGCCGTGCGTGGGCGCCACGTTGCTGGCGAGCGGTGCCCAGTTCCTGGAAAACATCGAAACGCTGGAAGAGGGTGACTGGAGCACCTTGCCTCCCCCGCGGTGGGTGCTGGGTTGCGTGGTGGCCGGCGATGCCGTCAAGCGACGGGTCGAGGAACAGCTCGAGCTCTGGGACGTGACGCCGCGCTGGGTGGTGTCGAGCATCTCCGAAGCCGGCCTCCTCAATGGATACGACCATCCCGCCCGCCTGGGCTCCGACCGCTGGGTGGCCATGATCGGTGCGCGTCAGCGCCTGCTGGCCAATGGGCCGAAGCGGCCTTGCGTGGTGGTGATGGTTGGCACGGCGGTCACGGTGGAGGCCATCGACACCGAGGGGCGCTTCCTCGGCGGCATCATCCTGCCGGGCCACGGCATCATGCTGCGGGCGCTGGAGTCGGGCACGGCCGGCCTTCACGTGCCCACGGGCGAGGTCTGCGACTTTCCCACCAACACCAGCGATGCGCTCACCAGCGGGGGCACCTTCGCCATCGCCGGGGCCGTGCAGCGCATGGTGGAGAACCTGCGGCGCCACTGCGGCGAGGAGCCGGTGTGCTACATGACCGGCGGGGCTGGCTGGAAGATGGCGCCCAGCATGTCCACCCAGGTGGAGCTGGTGGAAAGCCTCATCTTCGATGGCCTGCTGGAAATCGCCGACCAGCGCCTGGCCCTGACCTCATCAACATAGACCGCGCTCAGGCCCTGGCTTCGCCCCAGGGCAGCATCAGCGTCAGGGTGAGCAGGCGGGCGAACTCGGGTTCGAAGCGGTCGATGATCTGCTGAGGGTCCGGGCATAGCTTGGTGTCGGCAATCACGCCGAATTGCACGCCGCCACCGTAGCTCAGGATGGAAACACCCAGCCCGACGGTGCCGGTCTGCGGGACCCAGAACATGGTCTGCTCCAGCGTGGAGCCGCACACCTTCAGCTTGGTGGCCGGGCCGGGCACGTTGGTCATCACCGCCGTGGTCTTTCGGCCAAAGAGGCTGAGCATGGCGTCTTGCGCCGGCTTGATCAGCAGACCCGCCACCGACAGCAGGCCAAAGGTCAGCAGCGGTTGCAGGCTGCCCTTGAGGCTGTTCATGCGCGCGCGCACGGCGAACACGCGTTCGATCGGGTTGTCCAGCCCGATCGGCAGCACCAGGGGGACCAGGCCGAAACGGTTGCCCAGTTTCCAGGCCTCTTCCAGAGGGCGCAGGTTGATCGGCACCATGGCGCGGATTTCCTTGCCCCGCGTGTCGTCGCCCAGGCCCCGCAGGTAGGCGCCGATGGCGCCGGCGACGCAGCCCAGCAGCACGTCATTGACGGAGCAGTTCATGGCCTTGCCAATGGCCTTGACCTCGTCGAGCGGGATCGGCTCGCACCACGCCACGCGTTTGGTGCTGCCCGGCAGGCCCTTGAGGCGGGTGGGGGAGTCGTCGGGCATCAGTGCCAGCGAGGCGAGGTCGCTGGCAAGCTGACCGCCCATGCGGGCGATGTCGGCCGCCTGGCCGAGGGTGCTGCTCAGGCTCTGTTGGGGTGCGGTGAGCAGGGAGAGCGACCGTGCCGCGCCGCCCCCGGCGGCCTCGAGTGCCTTGGCCGTGATGTCGCCGAAGGGGCGGATCAAGCTATCGGCCAGCCAGTCCTCGGCGCCATCGAGGCCGATCTTTGCCGACTTGCGGGGCCTGCGTTCGGGTGGTGCGCCGCCGCCATCGACCAGGCTCATCATCACGCTGATGAGCGCGATGCCATCGGCGATGCAGTGGTGGATGCGGGCGACCAGCGCCGAGCCGCCGTCGTACTGTTCGATCAGTTCGAAACGCCAGAGCGGGTGTTCGCGGTCCAGCGGCTGCATGGCGAGCTCACCCACGCGGGCCTGCAGGGCTTCCTGCTCGGTCTGGCCGCGCTGGCGTTTGAGGGGGTGGGTGACGATGTGCCGTTCGATCTGGAAGTCGGGGTCGTTCGCCCAGTGCGCGCCGGCGGCGTCCTCCCGGGCAATCTGCACGAAGCGCCGGTAGGGCAGCAGGCGTTCGCGCACCCGCTGCTTCAGGTCGGCCTGGGTGATGCCGGGGCGCAGGATCCAGACGCCCACGATCATCATGAGGTTGGACGGGGAGTCCATGCGCAGCCAGGCGGTGTCCACCTTGCTCATGCGCTCGCCCTCCATGCCCAGCGTGGTGGCCAGCGCCTGCTGCACCGACGCGCTGGCCCCGCGCACGCGCGCCACGGCGGACTTCGGTTTGCTGGCGCGGCGCGCGGCGGGTTGGCCGGGCTGGGCAGCGGCGACGCGTTGAACCATGGATGCTCCTCGGGTGCGTGAACCAGGCCACGATGGCCGGTGCCGCTGGTCTTGGGGTTGTGGCCCTATTGTGCAGAGAGGCCAAATCGTAAGATAGCGGGACACCCCTAAGCCCGGCCCCATCGAGCCGGGCGTCTCACAGACCACCAGGAGCATTCATGGCCGATCTCAAATCCCGTTTCGAAGCCGCAGTGGCGAACTCCAAGAACCTGAGCGAGCGGCCCGACAACGCCACGCTGCTGAAGATCTATGCGCTGTACAAGCAGGCCACCGCTGGCGACAACGCCGAGAAGAAGCCCGGTTTTGGCGACATGGTGGGCCGCGCGAAATGGGATGCCTGGAACGGCCTCAAGGGCACGGGCAGCGACGATGCGATGCAGCAGTACATCGATCTGATCGAAAGCCTGAGCTGACCCCTGCCCCGCCTTCGGGGGGCACCTGACGGCCCGGGAAAGCCGGTTCCGCGGGTGTCTTTTGAATGCGACGAAGCCGGTTCAGCCGGCTTTTTTCTTTTTGGCCGCGGCCTTGGTGGCGGGCTTCTTCGCGGCCAGCAGGGTGTCGAGGTTCTTCACGATCTCGCTTTCGATGCGGTCCTTGAACGCCCCGAGCAGGAAACCCAGACGCGCGTCGAGCTCGAAGCGGTCACCCGATACCTTGAGCGTGCCGTTGACGCCGGACCGCGTGAACTGCACCTCGTCGCCGTGCTTGCCCTCTTCGTAGGTGCAGCTCATGTCGAACTCGTTCTCGGCCTGCTCCGCCCAGCGCCACGCCAGCTTGCGCGCGGCCGGCAGGCCCAGGGAGTGCTCGCGTTCGATATGGATGTCTGCCATGGCTTGCCTCGTGTGTGGTGGTCGGGTCAGGGTGGTGCGCCGGGCGGGCTGGCCAGATGTGCCAGGGGAGCGAGGCCCTGCAACCGGGCGCGCCGCTCTTCCTTGGGCAGCGCGGCCAGCGTGCGCACCGCATCATAGAACCGCCTGAAATCGCGGCCCTCGCGCTCGAACAGGGCTTCGAACGCCGGCACCAGCCCGTCGTAGGCGGCCTGGGCGGCAAAGCTGGCGTTGTTCGCCTGGGCCACGAAGGGGTCGTAGCCCGCGAATCCACCCCAGTCGCGTTTGAGGTCCTGGTAGGTGCGGCGGAAGTCGGCCATGACCTCGGTCTTGCGCCGGGTCTTTTCGGCCGCTTCGAGCGCCATGTCCTGGTAGATGGCCTGCAGCCGCTGGCGTGTGGAGAACGTGAGGGCCCGGAAGGCGCGTCGTCGCTGGTCGAATGTCGCGTAGTCGATTCGGGCCTGTGCGCTGCCCCGGGTCTCCAGCCAGCGCGAACCGCCCAGCCGTTCCACCGTGGTCGCGAAGGATTCGTTGAACTCGGTGTCGCCCCGGGCATAGGCCACCTGGTGCGAGAGCTCGTGGAAGACGATGCGGGCGAGCTCTCCCTCAGGGTAGCTGATGAAGGTGTTGAGCAGCGGGTCGCCACCTGCCCAGTTCATCCAGCCCAGCGTGGAGTACGCCGGCACCGGGTAGACCGCGACTTCCAGGTCGGTGGGCAGGCTGCGGGCGAAGGCGCGGGCGTCGGCCTCGTCGAAGTAACCGCGGTAGCCCACGCAGCCCGCGACCGGAAAACACCAGCTCTGCAGGTTGAGCGAGAGCGCTGGGGCCGCAACCACGTTGTAGACCGCCGCGCGACGTCGCAGATCGGCATAGCGGTGGTAGCTGGCGTTGTCGGGCAGCCCCAGATCGGTGACCGCGAACGCGCGGATGCGCTGCGCGAGTGCCAGTTGCGTCTTCAGGCGTTCCGGTGTCCGGCTGTCGGCCAGCCAATCGTCCACCGGTCGCGCCGCCTGCATCAGCCGCAGATGGCCGGTGACCGATTGCCAGTAGTAACCCACGCCGGTGGTGCTGGAACAGCCCGCGCCCAGCAGGGCGAAGGTCAGGAGCACCAGGCACCGCCGCATCAGGCGTCCTCGTGCAGCGGGGCGACTTCCACGAGGCAGTCGTAGAACACCGGGCCGCCACCCATGTCGGTCAGCCGCTGGCTGGTGACCTCGTTGACGTTGGTGCCGGAGGGGCCCAGCTTGCGCCACCAGATGCCCAGGCCATTGACCACCCCCGGGCGGGCGCGCTTCGACACATTGGCCTTGCAGCGGTATTCGCCGCGCAGGTTGAAGACCCGAACCATCTGCCCGCTGGCAATGCCGCGCGATGCGGCATCGTCGGCGTGGATCTCCAGCAGGGGCTCGCCTTCGATGTCGCGCAGGCTGGTGACGTTGACGAAGCTGGAGTTGAGGAAGTTGCGCGCCGGTGGCGAGATCATGGCCAGCGGGAATTGCGACGAGCTGCCGATGCTCTCGAAGTTGGGCAGGTGGTCGGGCAGGCCGTCCTGGCCTCGGGCCGCCAGCCGTTCGCTGAAGAACTCGCAGCGGCCCGACGCGGTGGGAAAGTTCCCGTGCGCGAACGGCGCATCGGGCAAGGGCAGCGTGGCGAAGCCCACGTCGAGCAGCCGCTGGAAATCGACCTGATCGCCAAAAGCGGTGCGGCACAGCGTGAGGTCGTCGTCGGCGAAGCAGGGGTCGTCGAACCCCATGCGCGCGGCGAGCGCACGGAAGATGTCGGTGTTGGTGCGGGCCTGCCCCACGGGCGCGATGGCCGGACGGTTGAGCAGCACGTCGGTGTGGCCGTAGCTGCTGTGGATGTCCCAGTGCTCCAGCTGGGTGGTGGCCGGCAGGATGTAGTCGGCCACGTCGGCCGTGTCGGTGCGGAAGTGTTCCAGCACCACGGTGAACAGGTCTTCGCGTTCGAAGCCCTGCACCACCTTGCCGGACTCGGGGGCCACGGCCACGGGGTTGCTGTTGTAGACGATCACGGCCTCCACCCGGGGGCCGAACGTGGGGGATGCATCGCGCAGCAGGTCGTCGCCCACGGTGCTCATGTTGAGGGTGCGCGGCGCGCGCCCGGCCAGCAGGTCGGGCCGTTGCAGGGCAGCACGGTTCACGGGGAAGTGGCCCGAGGCCGACAGCAGAACACCCCCGGCCGGGTCGCGCCAGGCGCCCACCAGGGCGGGCAGGCAGGCGATGGCGCGCACCGCGTTGCCCCCGCCGCGCACACGCTGCATGCCGTAGTTCAGGCGGATGGCCGCCGGCTTCGTGGTGCCGTAGTCGCGTGCGAGGTCCACGATCTGCTGCACCGGCACGCCGCAGACCTCGGCCGCCCGCTCGGGGGGCCATTGCAAGGCGCGTTCACGCAGGCCCTCCCAGCCCAGGGTGTGCTTCTCGATGTAGTCGTGGTCGAGCCAGTCGTGCGCGATGAGCTGGTGCATCAGGGCCAGAGCCAGTGCGGCGTCGGTGCCGGGGCGCAGCGCGATGTGCTCGTGGCATTTGTCGGCCGTCTCGGTGCGGCGCGGATCGATGCAGACCAGGCGTGCGCCATCGCGCTTGGCCTGCTGCGCCAGCCGCCAGAAGTGCAGGTTGCTGCCGATCGAGTTGCTGCCCCAGATCAGGATCAGCTTCGCGCGCGCGAAGTGTTCCACCTTCATGCCCACCTTGCCGCCCAGTGTCTGCACCAGCGCCTCGCCACCGGCCGATGCGCAGATGGTGCGGTCCAGCAGGGAGGCGCCGAGCCGGTGGAAGAAGCGCCCGGCCATGGCCTCTCCCTGGACCAGGCCCATCGTGCCGGCGTAGCTGTAAGGCAGGATGGCCTGCGGATCGCGCGCGGCGATCGTCTTCAGGCGCTGTGCGATGTCATCGAGCGCTTCGTCCCAGCCCACCGGTTCAAAGCGCCCGCTGCCCTTGGGACCACTTCGCTTGAGCGGTGTGAGCAGGCGCTCGGGGTGGTAGCTGCGCTCGGCGTAGCGCGACACCTTGGTGCACAGCGCGCCATCGGTGTGCCGATGGGCCGGATTGCCGTTGACCCTCACGGCCACGCCGTTGTCGACTGTGGTGACAAGGGAGCAAGTGTCAGGGCAGTCGTGCGGGCAGGCGCCGCGCACCTGTGTGGTTTCCGGGGTGGTCGTGGACGAGGTCATGGCGTGGGTGAAGCGTGCGGACTTCATGATATGCGCGGGGGTATCCCCTTGATGGCAGTCGGTTGTCGCCTGCAGGGCCTTCCCGGGCGATGGCCTTGGGTACCATGGCCCTTTTGAACAGATGCCCCGAGGGGTATCAAGAGAGGCCCCATGAAGCTGATCGATTCCATCCTCACCCAGGCCGCCAGCATCGCCGCCGTGCGGCGCGACATCCATGCCCACCCTGAACTCTGCTTTCAGGAAGTGCGCACCGCCGATGTGGTCGCGCAGAAACTCACCGACTGGGACATACCGGTGCACCGGGGGCTGGGCACGACGGGCGTCGTCGGCATCGTGCATGGGCGCGATGGCGGGAAGAGCGGCAGGGCCATCGGTCTGCGTGCCGACATGGACGCGCTGCCCATGCAGGAGCACAACACCTTCGCGCATGCCAGCCAGCATGCGGGCAAGATGCACGCCTGCGGCCATGATGGCCATGTCGCCATGCTGCTGGCGGCCGCCCAGCACCTTTCGAAACACCGCAACTTCGACGGCACGGTCTACCTGATCTTCCAGCCGGCGGAGGAGGGGGGCGGTGGTGCGCGCGAGATGATCAAGGACGGATTGTTCGAGCAGTTCCCGGTGGAGGCCGTGTTCGGCATGCACAACTGGCCCGGCATGGCGGTGGGCACGTTTGCCGCCAGCGCCGGTCCGGTGATGGCGTCCAGCAACGAGTTTCACATCGTCATCCGCGGCAAGGGTTCCCACGCCGCGCTGCCGCACAACGGCATCGACCCGGTGCCGGTGGCGTGCCAGATGGTGCAGGCTTTCCAGACCATCATCACGCGCAACAAGAAGCCGGTGGACGCCGGCGTGATTTCGGTGACCATGATCCACACGGGGGAGGCCACCAACGTGGTGCCCGACAGTTGTGAAATCCAGGGCACGGTGCGCACATTCACCTTCGAAGTGCTCGACCTGATCGAGCGCCGCATGCAGGAGATCGCCGAGCACACCTGCGCCGCTTTCGGCGCCACGGTGGAATTCAAGTTCAAGCGCAACTATCCGCCCACGGTGAACCACCCTGCCGAAACCGCCTTCGCCCGGGAAGTGATGGCCGAGATCGTGGGGGCGGACCGCGTCGTGGAGCAGGAGCCGACGATGGGCGCCGAAGACTTTTCGTACATGCTGCAGGCACGTCCCGGCTGCTACGCCTTCATCGCCAACGGCGACGGCGACCACCGCGAAATGGGGCATGGAGGCGGTCCCTGCACGCTGCACAACCCGAGCTACGACTTCAACGACGACCTCATTCCGCTGGGCGCCACCTTCTGGGTGCGGCTGACCGAGAAATGGCTGGGCCAGCCCCGCGCGGGAGGTGCGGTTTGATCTCGCCACAGGACGCTTTCTCCCCTTCCTATGCGCGGGCCCGGGTGCGTTTTCTCGAAGGCGCGGCCGCCGCCGGCATGGCGATCAGCAGCCACAACCACCCTCTGCCCGGTCGCGATGGCGAGACGCTGGCGATGGACGTGGCGCTCGACGGTTCGCCCGATGCCGAGCGCCTGCTCATCGTCAGCAGCGCCTGCCATGGCGCCGAGGGCTACTGCGGTTCGGGTGTGCAGGTGTTCGCCCTGCACGATGCCGAGTGGCTGGCGCACGCACGCTCGGCCGGGGTGGCGGTGCTCTACATCCACGCGCTCAACCCCCACGGCTTCTCGTGGGTGCGGCGCGTGACGCACGAGAACGTCGACCTCAACCGCAACTTCCAGGACTTCAGCCAGCCCCTGCCGCAGAACCCGGCGTACGCCGAGCTGCACGACCTGCTGTTGCCGCCGCAATGGCCGCCCGGCCCCGACAACGTCGCCGCGATCCAGGCCTATATCCAGACCCATGGCCTGACACGCTTCCAGGCCGCGGTGTCGCAAGGCCAGCACGCCTTTGCCGACGGTCTGTTCTACGGCGGCACCGAACCCACCTGGAGCAACCGGACGCTGCGCGAGGTGCTGCGACGCCATGGCCGGAAGGCCAGGCGCCTGGGCTGGATTGACCTGCACACGGGACTGGGCCCCTCGGGCCTGGGCGAACGCATCTTTGCGTGCGCCGACGATGCGGCCGCGCTGCAGCGCGCGCGAGCCTGGTGGGGCGGCGACGGCAAGACGCCGGTGACCTCGATCTATGACGGCTCCTCCACCTCGGCCCTGCTGACCGGCCTGATGTGGTGCGCCGCCTACGAGGAGTGCCCACAGGCAGAGTACACCGGCATCGCCATGGAGTACGGCACGGTGCCCATCACCGAACTCATCGATGCCCTGCGCGGCGACCACTGGCAGCACATCCACCCCGAGGCGCCAGCCGAGTTGCGGGCCGCGATCAAGGCACGCATTCTCGCCGCTTTCTATGTGGACACGGACGAGTGGAAGGCGCAGATTGTCGTGCAGGCCCGGCAGTCGATGTTCCAGGCGGTGGACGGCCTGTCGGCGGCCTGAACTTTTAGCTGTCCAGCGCGACGCGCGCGGTCGCGACGTACAGGCGCTCCATCGCGTCCTGCGGCTCGATGGACGCTGCGCGGTCCAGCAGCCGGTTGGCCTCGGGCAGGGCGTCCGGGCCTTCGAGCATGACGAGGCCATTGGCGTATTCGGTCAGCGTCACCACCGAATCCGGATTGAGTGCCATGGCCTTCTGGTACAGGGCAAGTCCGGTCGCCTTGTTCGCGCCATAGGTCATGCCTCCGACCATGCCGCCCACCTTGTCGATGACCTCGGCGTGGAACGCCGCCAGCGCCAGGTGGGCGTCGGCATGGTGCGGGCAGCGCGCGATCACGGTTTCGAGGGCGTGCTTCACGCGCGCGCCCAGGCCTTGTGTGAGGGCCTTGGCCACGCTGATGCCCTGGCTGTACCGGCCCAGGGCATAGGCCTGCCAGTACCAGGCGCCAATGTGGTCGGCCTGCCGGTGTTGCAGTGCCTCGGCGCGCGCGGCCGCTTCGAGCAGCAAGGTCTCCCGGGCCAGGGCGCGGGCCTCGAGGTAGTTGGCGTAGATGCAGGTGGCCTTGTTGGCCACGTTCATGCCGGCATCGCCCAGCGCCAGCCCGGCTTCTGCGGCGCGCTGGAATTCGCCGTTGTGGAACAGCACCCAGGCCTGCACCACGGCCGATTCGTCTGGCCATGGCTCCGCATCGCCCCGGTGCAGGCGGCCCCAGAGCGCTTTCAGGCGATCGGCGTCGAGGGGAGCATGGCCGGTGTTGGGATAGGGTTTCCAGTCGGCCATGGTGGTTCTCCCGTGGGGTGTTCAGGACTGAGGGCCGTAGGCGCCGGTCAACGTCAAGAGGTGTTGCCGCTGCGTGGCTTCCAGATAGGGGGCCAGCAGGTTGAGCACGTGGTGTGCCCCGCGCAGCAAGGCCTGCTGGGCGTTGTCGGGTTCGAGCGCATGCCGTGGGTCGCGCACGTACTCGAAGCTCAACCAATACGTGAGCACCACCACCATGCTGGTGGCGGTCGGTTCGATTTCCCGTGCGTCGATGCGCACCGCGCCATGGCGGCTCATGCCGTCAAGCAAGTGCCGGATGGCGCGGGACTTGTTCTTCAGGACCGTCTGGAACCGCGTCTCCAGCAGACGGTTTTTCGACAGCAGGTCGTTGAGGTCGCGGTAGAGAAAGCGGTACTCCCAGATGATCTCGAATTGCGAATGCAGGAAGAACCACGCGTCCTCCACATTGCGCACGCCCTCGCTGGCGCTCAGCAGCTCGCCAAGCGCACGTTCGTAGCGCTCGAACAGCGAATTGATCAGTTCGTCCTTGGCCGGGTAGTGGTAGTACAGGTTGCCGGGGCTGATGCCCAGCTCGGCCGAGATCAGTGTGGTCGAGACGTTGGGTTCGCCGAAGCGGTTGAACAGCTCCAGCGTCACCTCCAGGATGCGCTCGGCGGTGCGTCGCGGGGCTTTTTTGGCCATGGTGCGGCGCTCAGCGGTTGATGGCGGGCGCGGCGTTGCGTTCCAGTTGCCGCTGCAGGTCGTCGAGCGAGGCATGCAGCCGCGCGGCCAGGGTGGTCTGTGCCGGGCGCGTGGCCAGCAGCTTGCGGCCGGGGTCGCGCAGTGCGGGCAGGTCCAGCGTCACGCCATGGCGCGCCAGCCTGGGCGTGAGTTCGGCCTGCCGGTCCAGCAGCATGCGGCGCGTCTGCTGGTACGCGTGTTCCGCGATCTCGCGGCGCTGGCGGTAGCTGAAGGTGTTGGCAAAGAACAGCGTGGCGTCGCGCTGGTCGGGTTCGATCAGCACGATGTCGGTACCCGGGTAGGCCCGCTCGTAGTGTTTGAGGCCGAGCGCCAGCCGTGAGTGGATCATGGACCTGAAGGTCTGGCTCATCACGGCGGGCAAGCCGCCCTCGACCAGCGAAGGGATGCGCCGGCCATCGTGCAGGCTCGGGTTGGTGTGGAAGGGCACCAGCGGGTTCAGGCACAGCAGCAGATCCGTGCCCTCGTCCAGCGCCACCGTGGCATGCAGGGTCTTCTTGAGCGCGCCGTCCACGTAGTGCTGCCCCCCGATCTCCACCGGTGGAAACAGCCCGGGCAGCGCAGCGCTGGCCTGGATGGCGCGCGAGATCGGCACATGGTCCCATCCGGGTCGCCCGAATGGGGCCGCGTCACCGGTATCGAGCTGCGTGGCGACCAGCGTCAGGCGTGCGCGCAGCTCCCGGAAGTCGTTGCTGCGGCCGGGCTGGCGGAACAGGCGCTCGATCTGCTGATGGATGCCTTCGTTGTCGAGCACGCCCGTGGGCAACGCAGCGCCCACGCGCTCCATGGCGTGGGTGAGGGGTTTTCGTTGTGCGCCCCAGGCCCAGAGTGCGCTGCCGACCAGTTTCGGCAGGCGCTGCAGCCGGTCGCCAAATTCGCCCCAGGCAGGCTTGAGCAGCCATGAGGGGTCGAAGTGGTCCCTGCCCGGACGGTTCTCGATGAATGCCTCGCAGAGCTGGCGCGGTCGGATGCCGTTGGCCAGGCCTGCCGCGATGAACCCGCCAGCGGACACGCCGACGTAGTGTTCGCAGTCGTTGAGGTCGAGGCCGTGGAGGGCATCGTCCAGCGCGCACAGCGCGCCGATCTCGTAGATCGCGCCCAGTGGCCCGCCGCCAGCCAGCGCCAGCGCGATGCGGGAACGGCCGGCGGCCGGGCGTCGTGGGGCTTTGCGGGACGTGGTCATGCGTTTGAGTGTAGACCGCGTTGCGCGGTGAAAGTGCTGCGTTGCAGCATGGGCCGCGCACGCAAAAAGGGGGCGTCAAGCGCCCCCTGGTTGCTCATGCCGTGTCCGGCCCGCATCGGGTTCAGGCCGCCTTTTTCGCGGGGGCCTTGCGAGCGGCCTTCTTGGCCGGAGCGGCTTTCTTCGCCGGGGCCGCCTTGCGTGCGGCGGTCTTGGCCGGGGCTTTGCCACCCAGGCTCTGCACGTGGCGGTTCAGTGCGTCGATGCGTTCGATCAGGGCTTCGACGTCGCGCGCCGACGGCACGCCCAGCTTGTTCAGCGCCTTGGCCACACGCTCTTCAAAGATGTTCTCCAGCTTGTCCCACTGGCCCGCGGCCTTGGACGAGATGTCGGTGGCCATGCTGCTCACGCGGTTGGTCGCTTCGGAGATGCGCTCTTCGGCCACGGCCTGGGTCTTGCGCTGGATGGACAGGCCTTCCTTCACCAGGGATTCAAAGGCCTTGCCGCCTTCTTCCTGGGCCTTGGCAAACGCACCCAGACCGGCCAGCCAGATCTGCTGTGCGGAATCCTTGATGGCACCCGACAGGGGAGAGGTGGACGCTGCGTTGGACTTGGCGGCGCTGCCGGTTTTCTGGATTTTCTTGACCATGCGAGATGCTCCTGTGGTGGATGAAAAGAGGGCATGCGGGCGGGCCGCTGCATCGATGGGCCACTGTACGGCCCGCATGGCGCGGCTGTGTAGGGGCGCGCGACTAAACCCCACGCGGGTTTTTGCGGAAGTCGGGGCGCTCGGTCCTGGTCAAGAATGGCGGGCACATTGCCTTCCCTCTTTCGACACCAACCGTTTCAGGAGACCCCTCATGCATTACTTCGTCACCGGTGCCACCGGCTTCATTGGCAAACGCCTGGTGGCCAGGCTGTTGCAGCGCAAGGGGGCGGTGGTGCATTTCCTGATCCGTCAGGAGAGCGAAGGCAAGGTGGCCGGGCTGCGCGAGTTCTGGGGCGTGGGCGCATCGCGGGCGGTGCCGGTCTTTGGCGACCTCACCACAAAGAAGCTGGGCGTCTCGGCCGACGACGTGAAGGCGCTCAAGGGCCAGATCGATCATTTCTTCCACCTGGCCGCGGTGTACGACCTCGAGGCCGACGAGGAAAGCCAGATCGCGGTGAACGTGGATGGCACGCGCAACACGGTCGAGTTCGCCAAGGCCATTGGTGCCGGCCATTTCCATCACGTGTCATCGATCGCGGCGGCCGGCCTCTACGAAGGTGTGTTCCGCGAAGACATGTTCGAGGAAGCCGAGAACTACGACCACCCCTACTTCATGACCAAGCACGAGAGCGAGAAGATCGTGCGCACCGAATGCAAGGTGCCGTGGAGCGTGTACCGCCCGGCCGCCGTGGTGGGCGATTCGCGCACTGGCGAAATGGACAAGATCGACGGGCCGTATTACTTCTTCAAGCTGATCCAGCGCATGCGCCAGATCCTGCCGCCGTGGATGCCCAGCGTGGGCCTGGAGGGCGGGCGCATCAACATCGTGCCGGTGGATTTCGTGGTCGATGCGCTCGACCACATCGCCCACCAGAAACGCGGCAGCGGCGCCTGCTTCCACCTGGTGGACCCGATGGGCTACCGCGTCGGCGACGTGCTCGACATCCTCAGCAAGGCTGCGCACGCGCCGAAGATGAACCTCTTCGTGAACGCCGCGCTGATGGGCTTCATCCCGAGGAGCGTGAAGAAGGGCCTGATGGCGCTCGCGCCGGTGCGCCGGGTCTACAAGGCCGTCATGCAGGACCTCGGCTTGCCCGAGGACATGATGACCTTCGTCAACTACCCCACGCGCTTCGACTGCCGCGAGACGCTGGCCGCGCTCAAGGGCAGCGGCATCGAATGTCCCAACCTGAAGGACTACGCCTGGCGGCTGTGGGACTACTGGGAACGTCACCTCGACCCCGACCTGCACATCGACCGCAGCCTCAAGGGCACGGTGGCGGGCAAGGTGGTGCTGGTCACGGGCGGCAGCTCAGGCATTGGCCTGGCGGCGGCACACAAGTTCGCCGAAGCGGGTGCGGTCACCATCATCTGCGGGCGGGATCAGGACAAGCTCGACGAGGCCTGCAAGGAAGCGAAGGACAAGGGCTACCAGTTCATCGCCTACCCGGCCGACATTGCAGACATGGCCGATGCCGACCGTTTCGTGCAACTGCTCATCCAGAACCACGGTGGCGTGGATTTCCTGATCAACAACGCGGGCCGCTCCATCCGGCGCGCCATCGAGGGCAGCTACGACCGCTTCCACGACTTCGAGCGCACCATGCAGCTCAACTACTTCGGCTGCCTGCGCGTGACCATGGGTTTCCTGCCGGGCATGGTGGCCAAGCGCAAGGGCCATGTGGTGAACATCAGCTCCATCGGCGTGCTCACCAACGCGCCGCGCTTCTCCGCCTATGTGGCGAGCAAGTCCGCGCTGGACGCCTGGACCCGCTGCGCCTCCAGCGAGTTCGCGGACCAGGGCATCACCTTCACCACCATCAACATGCCGCTGGTGCGCACGCCCATGATCGCGCCCACCAAGATCTACCAGAACGTGCCCACCCTCTCACCCGAGGAAGCCGCCGACATGATCGCGCAGGCCTGCATCTTCAAGCCCGTGCGCATCGCCACGCGCCTGGGCATCACCGGCCAGGTGATGCACGCGCTCGTGCCGCGCGTGGCACAGATCGTGATGAACACCAGCTTCCGCATGTTCCCGGACTCGGCCGCCGCCAAGGGCGAGAAGGGGGCGAAACCCCAGCTGTCGCCCGAGGCGGTGGCGATGCAGCAGATGATGCGCGGCATACATTTCTGAAGCACCCCCGCCGCGCGTCGCGCGACCCCCCTCAAGGGGGCAACACCAGCGGCCCGGCGAAGCCGGTTCCGCGGTGTTTCTGTATGGGTGACGGGCGGGTGGGGCGTGTCATGCGTCGGCCCTAGAATTTCCCTTTTGCCCGCTTTGCAGGAACCCGCATGACCGAGCCCACCGACATCACCTCCATTGCCCCGCGCGACAAGGCCGAAATCCTGGCGCAGGCGCTGCCGTACATCCGCAAGTACCACGGCAAGACCATGGTCATCAAGTACGGCGGCAACGCCATGACCGACCCGGCGCTGCAGCAGGATTTCGCGGAAGACGTGGTGCTGCTCAAGCTGGTCGGCATCAACCCGGTGGTGGTGCATGGCGGCGGCCCGCAGATCGAGACCCTGCTCAAGCGCCTCGGCAAGCAAGGCCAGTTCATCCAGGGCATGCGCGTGACCGATCCCGAGACCATGGAGGTGGTCGAGTGGGTGCTGGCCGGTGAGGTGCAGCAGGACATCGTGGGCCTGATCAATCAGGCCGGTGGCAAGGCCGTGGGCCTGACCGGACGCGACGGCGCCATGATCCGTGCGCGCAAGCTGCGCATGGCCGACCAGAAAGACCCGACACTGGAACACGACGTCGGCCAGGTGGGCGACATCGTCAGCATCGACCCCAGCGTGGTGCAGGCACTGCAGGACGACCAGTTCATCCCTGTCGTCAGCCCGATCGGTTTTGGCGAGCAGAACGAGAGCTACAACATCAACGCCGACGTGGTGGCCGCCAAGCTGGCCACCGTGCTGCAGGCCGAGAAGCTGCTCATGCTCACCAACATCCGGGGCGTGCTCGACAAGGACATGCAACTGCTCACCGAGCTCACGCCGCGCCGCATCGACGAACTGGTGGAGGACGGCACCATCTCGGGCGGCATGATCCCCAAGATCGCTGGCGCGCTGGACGCGGCCAAGAGCGGCGTGAACGCGGTGCACATCATCGACGGCCGTGTCCCCCACGCCCTGCTCCTCGAAGTGCTGGGCAACGAACCCTTCGGGACCATGATCCGTTCACATTGAATGGGGTGACCGCCTCCTTTGAGGCGGTCACTCACTGCCGCTGGATGGCGCGGCCCTGCTTGCAACGAACACGCATCGCTGTGCGAGAATGAAGCCACACCACACGGATTGCTCGCCATGACATCCAACGCCCCAGACTCCCCCTCCCCGGAAGACCAGGCCGCGCGCGAGGCCGCCGAAGCCATCGAGGCGGCGGCGCACACCGATGGCGGGAGTGTGCGCAAGCGACCCAAGCCGGGTGAGCGCCGTGTGCAGATTCTCGAAGCGCTGGCGACCATGCTGCAACAGCCGGGAGCCGAGCGCATCACCACGGCCGCGCTGGCCGCCCGGCTGGACGTGAGCGAAGCGGCGCTGTACCGGCACTTCGCGAGCAAGGCCCAGATGTTCGAAGGCCTGATCGAGTTCATCGAGCAGTCGGTGTTCGGCCTGATCAACCAGCTCGGCGAACGCGAGGCCGACGCCAACGTGCGCTCGCGCAAGCTGGTCACCCTGCTGCTGCAGTTTGGCGAAAAGAACCCGGGCATGACGCGGGTGATGGTCGGCGATGCCCTGGTGTTCGAGAACGAGCGCCTGCAGCAGCGCATGAACCTGTTCTTCGACAAGATCGAAGCCGCGTTGCGCCAGAACCTGCGCGAAACCTCGCTGGTGGCCGGCGCGGCCACGCCCACCGTGGATGCCCAGGCCGATGCCTCGGTGATCACCGCCTTCTGTGTCGGCCGCCTGCAACGGTTCGCGCGCAGCGGTTTCAAGCGGTCGCCCAGCGAGAGCCTGGAGCACAGCCTCGCGCTGCTGCTGCCGATCATTCGCCACTGACGTCCGGCAATTAGGGGGCAGCCCCTAACAAAGATCGCACAAATCACCGGGGGTTTGCCCCATGGGCGGGTTTTGCGGTAAAAATAGAACGACCGTTCGTATTTATTCGGACGGTCGTTTTTTTCACCCCATCCTTCCACCAGGACCGACCGCATGAGCGTGACCACCACCGCCCGCCGCGCGCGCGCCGACGCCACGGCCCACAAGCCCTTGCAGAAAGGTCAGCAGACCAAGGCCGCCATCGTGGACGCCGCGCTCGGGCTGGCCACGCAGATCGGCCTGGAAGGCCTGTCCATCGGCGCACTGGCTGAAGTCATGCAGATGAGCAAGTCCGGTGTGTTCGCCCATTTCGGCTCGCGTGAGGAACTGCAGATATCGGTGGTGCGCGAGTACCACACCCGTTTCGAGGATGAAGTGTTCTACCCGGCCATGTCGGCAGCACGGGGATTGCCCCGCCTGCGCAAGCTGTTCGACAACTGGATGAAACGCACGTCGGTGGAAATCGACTCGGGCTGCATCTACATCAGCGGCGCCGTTGAATTCGACGACCGGCCCGGCCCGGTGCGCGATGCGCTGGCGAGCTCGGTCAACACCTGGCTCACGGCGATGCGCCGCGCGGTGGAGATCGCCATCAAGGAAGGCCATCTGGCCGCCGACACCGACGCGTCACAGATGGCATTTGAAATCCATGCGCAGATCCTTGCGCTGCATTACGAGGCGCGCTTCCTGCGCAGCCCCGATTCGGTGCGCCGCGCGCTCCAGGCCTTCGAAGGCATCGTGGAGCGCTACAGCCACCGCCCGCCCCCGGCATCTGCACGCAAGTCGCAGGGCTGATCCCTTTCGCCTTTTCACAAACCCAGCACAGGAGTCCTCCCCCATGCCCGTTTACAACCCGCCCCTGCGAGACATGCAGTTTGTGATGCACGAAGTGCTCAAGGTCACCGACGACTTCAAGGACATGCCCCAGCACGCCGAAGTCGATGTCGACACCATCAACGCCGTGCTGGAAGAAGCCGGCAAGTTCGCCACGCAGGTGATCTTCCCGCTCAACATCAGTGGCGACACCGAAGGCTGCACGCTCGACCAGAAGACCCATGAGGTGAAGACACCGGCCGGCTTCAAGGAGGCGTACAAGACCTACGTGGAAGGGGGCTGGGCGGCGCTGTCGTGCGACCCCGGGTTCGGCGGGCAGGGCTTGCCGCTGGTGGTGAACCAGTGCTTCTACGAAATGATGAACTCGGCCAACCAGGCCTGGACCATGTACCCCGGTCTCACGCACGGCGCCTACGCCGCGCTGCACACCTACGGCACCGACGACCAGAAGAAGACCTACCTGCCGAAGATGACCAGCGGCGAATGGACCGGCACCATGTGCCTGACCGAACCGCACTGCGGCACCGACCTGGGCCTCATGCGCACCAAGGCCGAACCGCAGGCCGACGGCACCTACAAGCTCACCGGCAACAAGATCTTCATCAGCGCCGGTGAACACGACATGGCCGAGAACATCATCCACCTGGTGCTGGCCCGCCTGCCCGACGCGCCGCCTGGCATCAAGGGCGTGAGCCTGTTCATCGTGCCCAAGTTCAACGTCAAGGCCGATGGCTCTCTGGGCGAGCGCAATGGCATCTACTGCGGTGGCCTGGAGCACAAGATGGGCATCCATGGCAACGCCACCGCGCAGATCGTGATCGACGGCGCCGTCGGCACCATCGTCGGTCAGCCGAACAAGGGCATGCAGGCCATGTTCGTGATGATGAACGCGGCCCGCCTGGGCGTGGGCAACCAGTCACTGGGATTGACCGAAGTGGCCTACCAGAATGCGCTGGCTTACGCGAAGGACCGCATCCAGATGCGCTCGCTGACCGGCCCCAAGGCCAAGGACAAGCCGGCCGACCCCATCATCGTCCACCCGGACGTGCGCAGGATGCTGCTCACCGCCAAGGCCTACGCCGAAGGTGGCCGTGCGCTGGCGATCTTCTGCTCGGTGCTGCTCGAGAAGGCGCACAACCACCCCGACGAGAAAGTGCGCAAGGACAGCGACGAGATGCTGTCGCTGCTCACGCCCATCACCAAGGCCTTCCTGACCGACAACGGCTACAACGCCACCACGCAGTGCCAGCAGGTGTTCGGTGGCCATGGCTACATCAAGGAATGGGGCATGGAGCAGTTCGTGCGCGATGCCCGCATCAACATGATCTACGAAGGCACCAACACCATCCAGAGCCTGGACCTGCTGGGCCGCAAGGTGCTGGGCAACAACGGTGCCACGCTGAAGAAATTCGGCAAGCTCGTCGGCGCGCTGGTGATGGACGAAGGCGTCAACGAAAAGATGGCCGAATTCATCAACCCGCTGGCGGTGCTGGGTGAGCAGATCACCAAGTTCACCACCGAGATCGGCTTCAAGGGCCTGCAGAACGCCGACGAAGTGGGCGCCGCCGCCGTGGACTACCTGCGCGTGGCCGGTCACCTGGTGTTCGGCTACTTCTGGGCCCGCATGGCGCAGGTGGCCTTGCGCGAGATCGCGGCCGGCAACACCGACCCGTTCTACACCGCCAAGCTGCAGACCGCGCGCTTCTACTTCGCCAGGCTGTTCCCCGAGACCGCCTCGCTGATGCGCACCGCGCGCGCCGGCAGCAAGGTCTTGATGGACACCGACGCGGCGCTGGCTTAAACACGGGTTCCTTTTCACAACCACCAGGAGACTTCGATGATCAAGACAACGTTGGCTGCTTCGCTCCTCGTCTTTGCCGGTCACGCACTCGCACAGATGTCGCCCGTCGGGCTCTGGAAGACCATCGACGACGACACGAAGAAGGAGAAGTCCCTGGTGCGCATCAAGGAAACCAACGGTGTCTACAGCGGCACGATCGAGAGGTTTCTCGATCCGGCCACCAAGGCGGATGCCGTGTGCGACAAGTGCACCGACGAACGCAAGGACAAGCCCATCCTGGGCATGACCATCCTGCGCAACCTCAAGCAGAGCGCAGATGACAAGACCGTGTACGAAGGTGGCGACATCGTCGACCCGAACAACGGCAAGGTCTACCGCTCGCGCCTCAAGCCCATCGAGGAGGGCAAGAAGCTCGAAATGCGCGGCTACATCGGCCCGTTCTACCGCACGCAGGTGTGGCTGCGCGTGGAGTGATCCCAGCCCGAACCGACAACCTGGAAAGTCAATGAACCGATTTCAAGTGAAGAAAGTCGCCGTGCTCGGCGCCGGCGTGATGGGTGCCCAGATCGCTGCGCATCTGGTCAACGTCAAGGTGCCGGTGGTGCTGTTCGACCTGCCCGCCAAGGAAGGCCCCAGGAACGGCATCGTCACCCGCGCGGTGGAAGGCCTGAAGAAGCTCAAGCCGTCGCCGCTCGGTGTGGCGGCCGATGCCGACCTGATCGGCCAGGCCAACTACGAAGAACACATGGAGCAGTTGCGCGATTGCGACCTCATCATCGAGGCCATCGCCGAGCGCATGGACTGGAAGCTCGATCTCTACAGGAAGATCGCCCCTTTCATCGCCGAACACACCATCGTCGCGTCCAACACCTCGGGCCTGTCAATCACGAAGCTGAGCGAGGCGCTGCCCGAGGCCATCAAGCCGCGCTTCTGCGGCATCCACTTCTTCAACCCGCCGCGCTACATGACGCTGGTGGAACTGATCGCCACGCCCACCACCGAGCCACAGATCCTCAACGACCTGGAGACCTTCGTCACCAGCGGCCTGGGCAAGGGCGTGGTGCGTGCCAAGGACACGCCCAACTTCGTGGCCAACCGCATCGGCATCGCCGGCATGCTGGCCACCATGAAGGAGGTGGAAAACTTCGGCCTCACCTACGACGTGGTGGACGACCTCACCGGCAAGCGCCTGGGCCGCGCCAGCAGCGGCACCTTCCGCACCGCCGACGTGGTGGGCCTGGACACCATGGCCCACGTGGTGAAAACCCTGCAGGACAACCTGAGCCTGGAGACCGACCCCTTCTATGGCAGCTTCGGCACACCCCCGGTGCTCAAGGCGCTGATCGAGGCCGGTAACCTGGGCCAGAAGTCCAAGGCGGGCTTTTACAAGAAGGTGGGCCGCGACATTCTGCGTTTCGATCTGGAGAGCAACGACTACGTGCCCGGTGGCGAGAAGGCCGACGAGGTGTATGGCCGCATGCTCAAGCGCCCCGCCGCCGAGCGCCTGAAGCTGCTGCGCAACAGCGAAGGACCGCAGGGTCAGTTCCTCTGGGCGATCCTGCGCAACAGCTTCCACTACGCCGCCGTGCACCTGGCCTCCATCGCCGAGACCGCGCGCGATGTGGACCAGGCGATGCGCTGGGGCTTCGGCATGAAGCAGGGCCCGTTCGAACTGTGGCAGGAAGCCGGCTGGCTCGAGGTGGCCAAGATGATCCAGGAGGACATCGACGCCGGCAAGGCGCTCTCGAAGGCGCCGCTGCCCGACTGGGTGTTCAAGGGCCCGGTGGCCGAGGCCGGCGGGGTGCACACCGCGCAAGGTTCGTGGAACCCCACCCAGGGCGAGTTCCAGGGTCGCCTGCAACTGCCCGTGTACCAGCGACAGCATTTCCCCGAACTGCTGCTCGGCGAAGCCGGCCCGAAGTTCGAGACCGCAGGCAGCACGCTGGAAGAGAACGATTCGATCCGCGTCTGGACGCTGGACGAGCAGGTGCTCATCGCCAGCATCAAGACCAAGATGCACGCCATCAGCCCCGAGGTGTGCGAAGGCCTGATGGCGGCTGTCGAGCTGGCCGAGAAGGAATACCAGGGCCTGGTGATCTGGTCGGGCGACGAGCCCTTCAGCGCCGGCGCCGACCTGCAGGCCATGCTGCCCGCCTTCATGGCCGTGGGCGTGAGCGCCATTGAAGACGCCGAAGGCTTCATGCAGCAGACCATGCTGCGCCTGCGCTACGCCAGCGTGCCGGTGATCTCCGCCGTGCGTGGCCTCGCGCTGGGCGGCGGCTGCGAGATGGCCGTGCACAGCGCGCGCCGGGTGGTGCACATGGAGAGCTACATCGGTCTCGTGGAAGTCGGCGTGGGCCTGGTGCCCGGCGCCGGCGGCCTCACCTACATCGCCCGCCGCGCGGCCGAGAACGCCGAGACTTCGACCGGCAAGGACCTGCTGCCCTTCCTCACCGAAGGCTTCACCGCCGCCGCCATGGCCAAGGTGGGCACCAGCGCCATCGAGTCGCGCAAGCTGGGCTATGTGCTGCATTCCGATGTGATCGTGCCGCACAAGGACGAACTGCTGTACGTCGCCATCAACGAAGCCAAGGGCTTGTTCAACGGTGGCTACCGCGCACCGCACAAACGCTTGTTCCCCGTGGCCGGGCGCGACGGCAAGGCCACCATCCTGGGCAGCCTGGTGAACATGCGCGACGGTGGCTTCATTAGCCAGCACGACTTCCACATCGCTTCGCTGATCGCCAACGTGGTCACCGGCGGTGACGTGGAGGCCGGCACGCTGGTGAGCGAGGAGTACCTGATGACGCTGGAGCGCCAGGCCTTCTGCTCGCTGATCGTGCACCCGAAAACACAGGAACGCATTCTCGGCATGCTCAACACGGGCAAGCCCGTGAGGAATTGACCCACCCCTGCCGCGCTTCGCGCGACCCCCTCAAGGGGGCAACACCAGCGGCCCGGTAAAGCCGGTTCCGCGGTGTTCTGGAAAAGACACTTATGGAGTCAACATGAAACAGATTCAAGACGCCTACATCGTCGCCGCCACCCGCACTCCCATCGGCCGTTCGCACAAGGGCTCCTTCAAGCACCTGCGGCCGGACGACATGCTGGCCCTTGCGCTGCGCTCCGCGCTGGCGCAGGCGCCTGGCCTGGACCCGAAGGCCATCGAAGACGTGATCTGCGGCTGCGCCATCCCCGAAGCGCAGCAGGGCCTGAACGTGGCGCGCATCGGTGCCATCCTGGCTGGCCTGCCCAACAGCGTGGGTGGCATCACCGTCAACCGCTTCTGCGCGTCCGGCCTCTCCGCCGTGCAGATGGCGGCCGACCGCATCCGCGTGGGTGAGGCCGATGTGATGATCGCGGCCGGCACCGAAAGCATGAGCATGGTGCCCATGATGGGCAACTCGCCCAGCCTCTCGCCCACCATCTTCAGCAACACCGACGACGTGGAGAGCTACGGCATCGCCTACGGCATGGGGCTCACCGCCGAAAAGGTGGCGCAGAAGTGGAAGGTCTCGCGCGAGGCGCAGGACGCCTTCGCGCTGCAGTCGCACCAGCGCGCCGTGCTGGCCATGAAGAACGGTGAGTTCAAGGACGAGATCACGCCAGTGGAAGTGACGGAGCGCAGTGTGGACCTGGAAAGCGCCGAGGTCACCACGAGCACCCGTACCGTCAGCCTGGACGAAGGCGCGCGCCCCGACACGTCGATCGAAGGTCTGGCCAAGCTGCGCACCGTGTTCGCCGCGCGCGGCTCCGTCACCGCCGGCAACAGCTCGCAGACCAGCGATGGCGCGGGCGCACTCATCCTCGCCAGCGAGGCTGCCATCCAGCGCTTCGGCCTCACGCCGCTGGCGCGCTTCGTGAGCTATGCCTCGCGCGGCGTGCCGCCGCACCTGATGGGCATCGGTCCGATCGAGGCGATCCCCGCCGCGCTGAAGTACGCCGGCCTCACGCAGGACCAGATCGACTGGATCGAGCTCAACGAAGCCTTCGCAGCGCAGTCGCTCGCCGTCGTCAACACCCTCGGCCTGGATCCGGCCAAGGTCAACCCCATGGGTGGTGCCATCGCGCTGGGCCACCCGCTGGGCGCCACTGGCGCCATCCGCTCGGCCACCGTGGTGCATGCGCTCAAGCGGCACAACAAGAAGTACGGCATGGTGACGATGTGCGTGGGCATGGGTCAGGGCGCCGCCGGAGTGTTCGAAAGGGTCTGACGACCCTACCCCCCGCGCCGCGCCTGCGGCGCGTCACCCCCCTGTGAGGGGGGGCGATGCCTTGGGCCGGCGGAGCCGGACCCTTGGCATCTCTGGAGTGGCGCGCGCGCGCCTGATCGACTGTCGCAGGGTGGACGCGGGATTGTTTTCTTCTCTTGCACACTCGCCGCATGACCACACCGCATTCTCTCGACCAAGCCATCGCCCTCAGCGCCACCGGCCCGCACACCTACAGCGGCGCCACCTCGCCGGCCTACGGCAACATGGTGGGGCCCTTCGGCGGTGTCACTGCGGCCACGGTGATGCAAGCCGTCATGCTGCATCCCGAGCGGCTGGGTGAACCGATCTCGCTGACGGTGAACTACGCGGCCGCGCTGGCCGATGGACCCTTCACGCTGACTGCGCGGCCGGTGCGCACCAACCGATCGACCCAGCACTGGCTGCTGGAGATCACCCAGCCCGATGCGAAGGGTATGCCCGCCACGGTGCTCACCGCCACGGCCGTCACGGCCGTGCGGCGCGAGACCTGGAGCGTGGACGATGAGCCCATGCCGGTGGTGCCCGCGCCCGACGGCGTTCCCCGCGCCAACATGGCGCCGCAGGTCGCATGGCCCCGGCGTTACGCGATGCGTTTCATCACCGGCGCCATTCCCGAGCGCTGGGATGGCCAGGGCGACTCCAGCCTGTTGCAGATGTGGGTGCGCGACGAACCTGGCCGTGTGCTCGACTTCCCCGGCCTCACCGCGCTGGCCGATGTGTTCTACCCGCGCGTGTGGCTGCGCCGCGCCAGGCCGGTGCCGACCGGCACGGTGTCGATGACGGTGTATTTTCACGCCGGCCCGGCCCAGCTCGCCGCCACCGGCAGGGGCTGGCTGCTCGCGCAAGCTCGCGGCCAGGTGTTTCGCAACGGCTTCTTCGACCAGACGGCACAGCTCTGGAACGAGGCGGGCCTGCTGCTCGCCACCACGCACCAGATCGTCTACTACAAGGAGTAGATGGCCCCCCCCTGCCGCGATGCGCGCGACCCCCTCAAGGGGGCGACACCAGCGGCCTGGCAGAGCCAGTACCGCGGTGTCTGCTGGAAGTAGACCCTGGCGCGCCGGCCGGTGTCCTCATGGCCGTCCCAGGAATAGATAGAGCCCGGTGTAGCCGCGTGGTGCGCTCACCACGCTCAGGTACAGCGGGCCGATGCCGGTGTCCGCCCCCACGAACAGGCTGGCGCCGCTGCGCATGTCCTTGATCGAGATGTCGCGGCGCGCCGTCCAGGCGTTGCCCGCTTCCAGCGAGCCGCCCACGAACAGCGCCCGCGCCACGCCCACGCTCCACGGCAGCCGGCGGTAGTAGGTCAGGCGGCCGAACACCAGGTAGTTGCCCGCCACCTGCCCCGCGCGGTAGCCCGAGAGTTGCTGGAAACCGCCCAGCGCGTACTCGTCGATCGCGCCGACCGGAATCTGGCTCGCGTACGCGAAGCGCGCGCCCACGTTGAAGGTGTGCACCCCCCAGCTCTTCACGCCCGTGGCCGTGCCTTCCAGGCGCGTGAAGCTGCCGCTGTTCTCGTCGTCGCGGAAAGAACGGCGGCCGATCACGACCTCGCCCTTGGCCCGGTAGCCCTGCGATGGAAAGTTCGCGAAGTCAAGCTGGTCGGCGATGACGGCCGCGCGCACACCCACTTCGCTCCACACCAGCGAGCCTTGCGCTTCGCCCGGCATCAGCCCGGCGATGAGTTCGGGTTTGACCTTGCGGCGCGCCGCCACCAGGCCCACGCGCATGTCCCCCACGTTGCCGAGCAGGCCCATCGGCCACCCGATGTCCGCGCCCACCTGGATGCCCTGGCGCTGCACCACGGCGGCCATGTCGCCGTCGGTGGTGTAGAGATCGACGCGGCGCAGGTTCGCGTCCACATAGGCGGCCACGAAGCGGTCGCTGTGCAGGTTCAGCGGCTGATAGAGCTCGGAGTACAGGCCCAGTGTCTCACCCAACTGCACGCGGTTGCGCCATTCGGCGCCGCTGTCGTTCAGCCAGTGCCGGTTGTGGCTGATGCGCAGGTTGAACGCGCCCTGACCCTGGAAATCGGTGCGCAGGTCCAGCCCCACGCGCAGGTAGTTCGGGCCCCAGGCGTTCTCGCGTAGCTGCAGTGTGAGGTCTTCCGCACCGTCGTCGCGCCGCGTGAGCGTGTAGTCCACGCGCTCGTAGTCGCCCGAGGCCGCGAGCTTCTGCATGTCGCGTTCCAGCGTGGGCACGTCCAGCCGCCGGCCCTCGCTGGTTTCGAGTGCCGTGGCCAGGCGGGCGGCGTGCGCCTCGTTCACGCCCTCGAATTTCACCGAGGCCACCGCGCCGATGCGCCCGGTGTTCGCCTGCGCCTGTGCCTCGCGCGTGGCCACCCAGCGCTGGTAACGGGGCGCATCCACCGAGAAGCGGGCCAGCGCGTCCGCCACGGTCTTTCCGTAGTCGTGGCCGATCTTCACCAGCTCGGGCGCCTTGCCGAAATCGCCCGAGGTGAGCTGTTCCAGTGGCGGCGCCAGCAGCAGATCGTTGGGCGTGAGCGTGGCGATGCTGGCCTGCACGTTCTGTTCGGTGAGGATGTTCACCATCTGCGTGGTGATGCCCACCACGCTGCCCAGCGTCTCGCGGCCGGCCAGCGGCGTGCCGATGTTCACCGCGATCACCACGTCCGCGCCCATGCGGCGTGCCACGTCCACCGGCAGGTTGTTGACCAGCCCACCGTCGCCCAGGATGCGCCCGTCCACCGCCAGCGGCGAGAACACGCCGGGCACCGACATGCTGGCGCGCAGGGCCGCCGCAAGGTCACCGTGGTCCATGACCACCGCCTTGCCGGTCTCCATGTCGGTGGCCACGGCGCGGAACGGCGTGGGCAGGCCGTCGAAGCTGGCCAGGTGGCGCGTGGACAGGGTGTAGCGGCGCAGCAGCATTTCCAGCGAGCGGCTGGAGACCGCGCCCGTCGGCAGCACGAACTGGCCATCGCGAAAACCCAGCATCAGCACCGGCGAGAGCTCGAAGTCCTCTTCCTTGCGGCGCTGCGACAGCAGCTGGCGCGGCTCGCGGCGGTCGAAAAGATCGCCCCAGCTCACCGCGAGAATTTCGCGCTCCAGGTCGTCCGCGCTCATGCCGCTGGCGTACAGCCCGCCGACGATGGCGCCCATCGAGGTGCCAACGATCAGGTCCACAGGCACGCGCGCGGCCTCCAGCGCCTTGAGCACGCCCACGTGCGCGAAACCCCGCGCGCCACCGCCCGAGAGCACCAGGCCCACGCGTGGCCGCTCGGCCGAGGGTGTGGAGGGCGCCTGCGCCTGCGCCAGCAACGGCACGCCGGCCAGGCACAGGGCCAGCAGGCCGCTCAGGCCATGGACAAGGAAAGAGGAACGGCGGGACGGCATGAAACGGCACCTGTGGACAGCGTCGGCGCCGCAGCGCCTGGAAGCGGCAAGTGTAGGGGGGCGACCGGGGCGCGGGTGCTGCTGAAACACGCTGTCACGCACCGGTCAACCGCCTGGCGAGGTGTCTAAAAAAGCACGCTCGTTCGTGGTAATTTTCGGGTCCCTTCCTCGCACCTCCAGAGACACCCATGAGCGACATCCTCGTCCACACCGAAGCCGGCGTCAGCACCATCACCTTCAACCGCCCGGACAAGAAGAACTCCATCACCTCGGCCATGTATGGCCAGCTGGCCGACGCGCTGCAGGCCGCTCAGGACGACACCAGCGTGCGCTGCGTTGTGATCCAGGGCAATGAGACCATCTTCTCGGCCGGCAACGACATCGCCGACTTCCTCAACAACCCGCCCGCCGGCATGGATTCGCCGGTGTTCCGCTTCCTGCGCGGTATCGCGCAGTTCCCCAAGCCGCTGGTGGCCGCCGTGTGCGGCCCGGCCGTGGGCATCGGCACCACGATGCTGTTCCATTGCGACCTCGTCTATGCCGGCGACAACGCCGCCTTCTCCATGCCCTTCGTCAACCTCGGCATCTGTCCCGAAGCGGCGTCGAGCATGCTGGTACCGCAGATGTTCGGCTACCACCGCGCCGCCGAGGCGCTGATGCTGGGTGAGCCTTTCATGGCCGAAGCCGCGCTCGAAGTGGGGCTGGTCAACCGTGTGCTGCCGCCCACCGAGGCCGCTTCCTACGCGCAGGCCGTGGCCCGCAAGCTTGCCGCCAAACCGCTGAGCTCGGTGGTGGAGACCAAACGCCTGATGAAGAAGAGCCAAAGCCAGCAGGTGCTCGCCGTGATGGCCGAGGAGGGCGCCAGCTTCGGTCGCATGCTGGGTGAACCCGCCGCGCGCGAGGCGTTCAGCGCGTTCATGGAACGCCGCAAGCCGGACTTCTCGAAGGTGTGACGGCGTCACATATCGGCCATTCGTCCATGAAAAAGGCCTCGCGAGTGCGAGGCCTTTTTGTCTGAAGCGCCTGGGTTCAGTCCGCGCAGACGTAGGACGCGGCCAGTGCGGTGTCACCCGACACGTACCGGGGGTGCTGCGGGTACGAGCACATCGGGAGCGACTTGGCGCCTGCGGTGACCGTGGGGTTCTTGGCCGGTGCCTGGTTCTTCTCCACCCAGTCCACCACCATCTGCAGACCATTGAACGCGTTGGGAATCGCGGCCGAGGGAATGGTGTCGCCATCGCCATTGACCGTGTGGTTGTTGCCGGACAGGCCATGACCGGTCTGCGGCAACACCCACAGGCGAGCGAAGGCGTCGAGCACCGGTCGGGTCATCGTGGTCAGGACCGACTGGTAGTAGTCCAGTTGCGCGCCGGTGGAGGCCAGGCTGTCGTTCGAGCCGATGGTGATGAGCACCTTGCCGCCGCGCCGGTAGAACGGCGAGAGATCCGGGTTGGTGGCGTCCAGGTAGCGCGAGATCTGCACGCGCCGCGCGTTGAGGATGCCGCCTTCCACATAGTCCAGCGGGTTCGCGTTCAGGTCCTTCATCAGGAAGCCGGTCACGCCGAGGATGCCCAGGTGGCTGTGCATGGTCGCACCCGGATCGGCGCCTTCCTGCCCGATGTAGCGGGCGGGGACCAGCAGGCCGGAACCACCGGGGTCGGTCGTGGGCGCCCACATGCCGAACGAGGTGACGCCGTTGGCCAGCGGCGTGGCGAAGTTGTAAGGCGAGTAGATGAAGTTCAGCGTCTCGATCTGCCCATCGGTGAAGCAGGCGCTGGCCGTGTTGTCGGTCGGGTTGGGATCGACGTTGCCCGGGCATCGCTTGTTCAGCCAGGGATTGCGGCCGGGCGTGCCGGCCTTGACATTGAAGATGTCGCGGCAGGCCTGGTAATTGTTGATGATGCCGTCCGCCAGTCCGTCGAGCTTGTCGCACTGGCGGATGAATTCCTGGCGGATCGCGGCCACCTTGACGGGTGGCACCCAGTTGGCCAGTGGCTTTTCCTGGATGCGGATCAGTTCGGGGGCCAGCAGCAGGGTGGAGAAATTGACGATGGGCACCGTGAGCGCCGCGCCGTCGTAGTCGGCCGGGTAGCGCTGCATTACGGTGAGGCCTTCACGGCCACCTTGCGAGCCGCCCTGCCAGTACGTGAAGCGGGGTTTCTGGCCGTACATGCGCTCGGTCAGCTTGACGCCCACGTCGCGCGTCTTCTTCATCTGCATGAAGGCCAGGTTCATCATGGCTTCTTCGTTCAGCGCCCAGGTCGAGTCCAGGAAGCTGTGGCCGGAGTCGCTGCCCCAGGTGGCCGCGCCCAGGGCGAGGATGGCGGCGGACGGAGCACCCGGCGGGAAGCCGTTCATGCCGCCACCGCCGGTGTGCACCGCGCGCAGGCTCCAGCTCGAGGGCAGCGAGACGCGGAAGTTGATCGCCGGTGCGCTCGGGTCCACCGCATAGATGGCGCCCGTGAGCGAGCAATAGGCCTGGTTCGAGCCTGCCGCGGCGGTCCATACGGGCGCATTCAGCGTCACCGCGGCCACCGGCTCGCCAATGTCCGCCGACGCCACGGTGGTGCCGAGCCTGGCGGCCGTGCAGTCGGCCGCCGTGATGGTCACAGGTGCTGCTTCCGGCAACAGCGAGCCCGGTGCGGGTATGGCCAGGGAGGGCTCGGGCGTGGCCGGCGGTGTGGCGTCACCACCTCCTCCACCGCCGCATGCCGAGAGCAGGACTGCCGTGCTGGCCGCCGCGAGGGCGACCATCTTGACTTGAAACATGGGGGGTCTCCTACGTGTGTTTGTGATTTGTTGCGAACGATTTGCATCCCGTTCGCTTCATAAGATTAGTTCAGTTAACTAAATAAAAGACGAGGAAAAACCCTAGCTGTGGAGCGGGCAGAATCCAGGGTCTCCGCACTTCGCTGCAGGGAACACTCCGATGAACAACCAGCGCAGCCCCAGAACGCCGTCTTCCGCCAAACCGGCCCGGAACAAGCCGCAGCCGCGCGAACACAACGCGGCCTCGCCATCCGCGCCGGCCGCGCCGCTGAAGCCGCCACGCGCCAGGGCGGAAGAGCCCAAGCTCGCCATGGAATCCACGCCCGCCGGGCGTCTGCGCGAAGGCCCATTGCAACAGTTGCTTGGCTATCAGCTGGCGCAGGCCTCCATCGTCACCATCGCCCTGTTCCAGGACGTGGTGGGCAATCCGCATGCCTTGCGCACGGTCGAATACACCCTGCTGGCGCTGATCCAGGCCAATCCCCGTGTGTCCCCCGCCCAACTCACCAAAGCCCTCGGCCTGAGCGCCCCCTACATCACCAACGGTCTCGACAAACTGGCCGGGCGCGGGCTGATAGTTCGTGAAACAAATGAAAATGACAGGCGGGGATTCCATCTCTCGGTCACTGCCCAGGGCGAATCCCTGGCGCAGACATTCACCACGCAGTTGCTGGAGAACGAGCGGGCGAAGTTCAAGACCCTGACCCCGGCCGAGCACCTCATGCTCACGGAGTTGCTGCACAAGCTGGCGCGTTCCCGCTGAACGCGGCCGGTCCAGCGTCCGTCACCCCGGTGACGGGCCGGACTTGGTACCTGCCCGGGTACTGTATATAATGACAGTATCATGTCCGTCGCCCGCAAGATCCGCATCCTCGCCGATGCCGCGAAGTACGACGCGTCCTGCGCCTCCAGTGGTGGCACGCGTCGGGATTCGAGCGACCAGCAGGGCCTGGGCTCCAACGAGGGCATGGGCATCTGCCACAGCTACGCACCCGACGGGCGCTGCATCTCGCTGCTGAAGATCCTCCTCACCAACTGGTGCGTGTACGACTGCCTCTATTGCGTCAACCGCGTCTCCAGTGATGTGGAGCGCGCGCGGTTCACCGTGGAAGAGGTGGTGAACCTCACGCTGGACTTCTACCGGCGCAATGTCATCGAAGGCCTGTTCCTCAGCTCGGGCATCATCCGCTCGCCCGACTACACCATGGAACAGCTCGCCGAGGTGGCGCGCCAGCTGCGCGAGGTGCATGGCTTTCGCGGCTACATCCACCTCAAGACCATTCCCGACGCCGACGAAGCGCTGCTCGCACGCGCAGGGCGTTATGCGGACCGGCTCAGCATCAACATCGAGCTGCCCAGCCAGACCTCGCTGGACGCGCTCGCACCCGGCAAGAGCAGCCAGCAGATCCGGCAATCGATGGCCGGCATCCGCCTGAAGCTGGACGAAGCGCGTGAACAGAAGGTGCACGCACAGCAGATCCGCTCGCTGCCCGGCCGCGCCCCCGCGCGGACCACGCCGCCGCGCTTTGCGCCCGCCGGCCAGAGCACGCAGATGATCGTCGGCGCGGATGCCTCGGACGACCGCAGCATCCTGCAGGTCAGTGCCGGGCTGTACGCGGGCTACCGCCTCAAGCGCGTGTACTACTCGGCCTTCAGCCCGATCCCCCACGCCAGCGCCAGGCTGCCGGGCCAGGCCGCGCCGCTGGTGCGCGAGCACCGGCTCTACCAGGCCGACTGGCTGATGCGCTTCTATGGGTTCGACGCCAGCGAACTGGTGTTGCCCGGCGGCATGCTGTCGATGGACATGGACCCCAAGCTCGCGTGGGCGCTCGCGCACCCCGAGCTGTTTCCCGTCGACGTGAACCGCGCGCCGCGTGAAACGCTGCTGCGTGTGCCCGGCCTTGGTGTGCATTCGGTGCAGCGCCTGCTGGCCGCGCGCCGCGTGCGCCAGGTGCGCCGCGCGGACATGGAGCGGCTGGGCACGGCCGGCCGCAAGGCGCTGGATTTTGTGAACCTGCCAGACCACCGTCCCGGTGCGGTCCCGCTGTCGCGCGGTCCTTCGTTGCCTGCCGCGCGCCAACCCGCTCGCGGTGCGGGCACGCAGCCCGATCTGTTCGGCTGGGCCGCACCACAGGTCGTTGCCGCCTGAGACATGCCATGCACTGGACGGTGGAGTGCGATGCCAGCGATGCGACCGTGGCGTTGCGCGCGCTCTCATCGGCGATCGCCTGTGGTGCGCAGCCCGACGACGTGACATGGCGCGACGGCGCCCGGATGCAGGGCGATCTTCTGTGCGACGAGGGGGCGGGTGTGGCCGCGCCACCGCCCGAAACGATGCCCTTGCGCGCCCTGCGATCGTTGCCCACCGGCGCGATGGCGCTGGCCGAAACGGTGGCCATGCACGCCGACCCCGACCGTTTCCAGCGCCTGCACGCGTGGGCGCTCGACCTGAAAACGGACCCCCGCCGCTGGCGCGACACGCTGGACCCGCGCCGCCTCGTGCTGGAACGCATGGCGCGCGAGGTGCGGCGCGAGATCCACAAGATGCACGCCTTCGTGCGCTTCCGCCAGATCGACGACGGCGCAGAGGTGCGCTACGCCGCGTGGTTCGAGCCGGTGCACCACATCGTGCGCGCTGCCGCCCCGTTTTTTGCGCAGCGCTTCGCTGCGATGCACTGGGCCATCCTCACCCCGCGCCTGTGCGTGCACTGGAACCGCGAAGGTCTGGTGTTCTCGCCCGGGGCCGACCGCTCGCTGGCTCCTGCGGCCGACGCGGGCGAAGCGCTGTGGCTCGACTACTACCGCAGCATCTTCAACCCTTCGCGTCTCAAGACCGCCGCCATGATGCGCGAGATGCCCCGGCGCTACTGGCACAACCTGCCGGAAACGCGAGCCATCACCGAACTCATCCAGACCGCGCCGCAGCGCAGTGCCCGCATGGTGGCGCAGGCCAGCGAATCACAACGGCGGAGGCCGACCGAGTTACCGCGCGCGGTGCCGCACACGCCGCGCACCCCACAGGAGCAGCTGGACGACCTGGGCCGGCGCGCGCGCCATTGTTCGGCATGCCCCGTCGCCTGCGCCGCGACGCAGACCGTGTGGGGCGAAGGGCGTGTGGGCGCGCGGCTGATGATCGTGGGCGAGCAGCCGGGCGATCACGAAGACCTCGCAGGCCGGCCCTTCGTCGGCCCCGCCGGTTCGCTGCTGCGCCAGGCCATCGCCGAACTCGGCTGGCCCGAGGCGGAGCTCTACCTCACCAACGCCGTCAAGCACTTCCACTTTCTCGCGCGGGGCAAGCGGCGCATCCACAAGACGCCGGGCCAGCGCGCCGTGGAGGCCTGTGAGCAGTGGCTGGAGGCGGAGATCCGCCTGGTGGCGCCGCGGGCCATCCTCGCGCTGGGCGCCACCGCCGCGTCCAGCCTGCTGGGCGAACCGGTGGGGGTGGCGCAAAGCCAAGGACGCTGGCTGAGGCGTACGGACGGCCTGCCCGTCTGGGTGGTGCACCACCCGGCGGCAGTGCTGCGGCGTTCCGCGTCCGGTGCTCCCTGTTTCGGTGATTGGGTCGCGGCCATGCGGCCTGCGTGGGAGCCCGATCAGGTCAGTGCCTCGCAGCGTGCAAGCCGGACCACTGTCACGCCCTGACGGGCCTGGCGCGTCGAGGGCATCACGAGAACGCAGTTGTCGTAGGGCGTCCTGACCGGTTCGCCGTCGTTGTCCCCGATCACGGTACCGGCCTGCGGTATCCGCTCCAGGCCTTGAAAGGGATGGGTGAAGGTGAAATTCGGGCTTTTGGCCACCACCGCATCCGTCACGTTCAAGGCCCATTGCCGAGCCGCATCGGGCTTCTTCCAGCCGGGCAGCGACCGCCGTGCCGATGCCTCGGCGAGTGTGCCGGCCACCGTCAGGAAGCGGATGCACTGGTCGCGGGCCACACCCACACTGGCGCGGTCGCCGTGGTATCCACACTCGATGAGCAGCGAGCGGGTATCGGGCTGGTCGTGGTCGGGCATGCCGAATGGACCGTAGTCGCGCATGCGAACACCATCCTGGTGGCCAGCGTCCACCACCACATGTTCCGGAGATCGCAGCTGGCGTGCCAGCGCGACGTTGCGCGGATGGGTTCCCGCCAGCGACAGGGGCAGGCCGGGCTCGTGCATGGAGTGCAGGTCGAGCAGCCAGTCCGTTCGTTTCACGAAGGGTTCCAGTTCGGCGGCACGCTGGCGTTCCCGGGTGCTGGCGCTGGCCATGCGCGCGGGCGACCACTGCCGGTTCAGGTCTTCTTCGACAAACCGCGACGCGTCGGTATCGCTCTCATCGAACCGGTCGAAGGCATCGAGGTTGCAGAACGCCAGGGTCAGCGAACCGCGTTCGGGGCGCACGCCGGCATCCAGCAGTTCCTTCAAGACCCAGGCGCCGCAGAGCTCGTTGCCATGCACCAGCGCACTGAGCATGACACGCCGCCCCGGTGCGCTCGAATCGAAATGCCAGACACCTTCCACGCCGGTGTTGCCGGCGCGCCATTTCCCGAGATCGGGTGGAGTCAGCTCAAACACGTTGCCACTCATTCCTTGATGTTCGCGAACTCGACGATCTTCTGGTACTTGTCCGATTCCTCCGCCAGAAAGCGGCCCATCTCGACATGGAGCGGTGCCACGGTGGAACCGCTGTCCTCCAGCTTCTTCCTGAACTCGGGCGTCTGCAGCGATTCGGCCAGGGCCTTGCGCAGGCGCGCCGTGACGGCCTCGGGCAGCTGAGGCGGCGCCATGAGGGCGAACCACACGCTGATGTCCGTGTGCCTGAGCGCGGGATGGTCGGCGAGGGGCTTGATTTCCGGGGCGACGGTCGAGCGCTTCTTTTCGGTGAGACCCAGCGCCACCACCTTGCCGCTGCGGATGTGGGGCAGTCCGCTGGACAGCACATACACGCCGAAATCGACCGTGCCGGCGTACAGATCCGTCGTCAGCGGACCGACGCCCCGATAGGGGATGTGCGACATGAACAGGCCTGCCTGCTGCTTCACCATTTCGGCAGAGAGATGCAGCGCCGTCCCCACGCCGGAGCTGCCGTAGGTGTACTTGCCGGGCCGCGCCTTGACCGCCGCAATGAACTGATCCACCGATGTGATGCCGCTCTGCGTGGAGGCGACCAGCACCATGGGCTGCGAGGCCACCAGGCCGATCGGTGTGAAGTCCTTGTAGCTGTACTTCACCGCGGGGGAGATCAAGCGGTTGATCGCGATCTCGTTGTTGGCGCCGAGCAGCAGTGTGTACCCGTCAGGTGCCGCGCGGGAGACCTTGTGCGCTCCGATGGCGCCGCCGGCGCCTCCCACGTTTTCCACCACGACCGGCACCCCCAGCTTTTTTGACAATTGGTCGGCCACGGCGCGGCCGGTCAGGTCCGTGCTGCCGCCCGGTGGGTAGGCCACCACGACCGTGATGGGCCGGTCGGGGTAGGTGTCGGTCTGGCCATGGGCTGAGGGCGCGAGGACCGTGGCCAGAACGACCGAGAGTGCCGGAGCAAGGCGCGGGGAAAGAAATCGCATGGGTGTCTCCTGTCTTGAATAACGGCGATTCTTGATTTCCCGTCGGTCGTCCGATGTGCTGAAACGGCACCAATCCGTGCCAAATGCATATGGCTTCAAGTCGCCGTGGAGACGTCCCACACGCGCTCGGCAAGCGGAGACAGTCGACGTTTGCTGCGCACCATGCGGATTTCGAACGCGATCTCCAATGCCCGGCCCGCCAGGGGAACGAGCTTGCCCTCCTTGTAGGCGCCCACCGCCAGGGACCACGGCAGCCATGCGACGCCCAGGCCTTTGAGCACGTACTCCAGCAGCGCATCCGCCGAGTCGCATTGCAGGATGGGGTTGAGGCGCGGTGCCTGCGCATGGTTCGACAGGTGGTCGGACACCAGCTGCCCCAGAGCGAGGGTGTTGGCATAGGCGAGGCAGGGCACGGCCTTGCTGGCCGAAAAATGGAACAGCGCCTTGCCGCCCGCCGCTGCGCGCGATACCGGGACCAGCCGATCGTGGGCCATCGTGTGCTGCAAGTACTGCGAAGGCTGCAGCCGTGTCGTGACCGCCGGGTGGTAGTAGGTCAGCATGAAATCGGCATCGCCGCGCTCGAAACGCTGCAAGGTTTCGGCCATCGAGCCCGTGCGTACCTGAACACGCGCGCCCGCGGTGTGCGTCCTCACCCGCCACAGCCAGTCGGCGGCCAATGTGCGGGCCAGGGTGCGGCCGGTGGCCAGCGTGAGCACGCTCTGGCCGGGCAGGGCACTGTCCTCGATCTCGCTGCGCGCTGCCGCCAGCGCCTCGACCGCCTGGCGCGCGTGTTGTAGCAAGGTGTCGCCCGCCGGGGTGAGCGTCACCGGCCCGCTGTCCCGCAGGACCAGGTCGGTCCCCGCCCACTCCTCCAGGCTCCTGATGCGCCGGCCAAAGGCGGGGTGGGTCACGTGCCGCTGCGCAGCCGCCCGCACGAAACTGCGGGTCTCCGCCAGGGCGATCAGGTCTTCCAGCCACTTGATCTGCATGCGTTGTCTTTCGTCGACGTGGAGGCCAGATCATGCTTCCAGAAAAGAATGTGTGTTTTGAGTAGATGCCTGTGCCTTCAGGCCATGGGCGCAGGGCACCTCGTCTCCTAGGATGGCGCCACTCGAACACCTTGTTCGGGGCCATCACCAAAACAGGAGACAAGCAGCATGGAACTGAAACTGTGGGCCGCCGCGTCCGTTGTCGCCGCCGCCAGTGTGGGCGTGGCCCAGGCACAAACCGCCCAGCCGGGCAAACTGTCGAACGATGTGTTGCGCATCGGTGTGCTGACCGACATCTCCGGCGTGTACGCCGACATCTCGGGCAAGGGTGCGGTCGAGGCGGTGAAGATGGCCGTCGAGGACTTCGGCGGCAAGATGTTCGGCAAGAACATCGAGGTGGTTTTCGCTGACCACCAGAACAAGGCCGACGTGGGTGCCGCGAAGGCGCGCGAGTGGTACGACTCGGGCGTGGACATGATCAACGACCTGGCCAACTCCGGCGTGGCGCTGGCCGTGGCCGGTGTGGCCAAGGAGAAAAAGCGCCATGCCATCGTGAACAACGCGTCCAACGTGGGCGTGACGAACGCGCAGTGCTCGCCCTACGCCGTGCACTACACCTACGACGCCTACTCGCTGGCCAATGGCACGGGCAAGGCGATTGTGGAGGGTGGGGGCGACACCTGGTTCTTCCTCACGGTGGACTTCGCCTTCGGCATCGGCCTGGAGCAACAGGTGGGCGACGTGGTGCGCAACGCCAAGGGCCGCGTGGTGGGCGCCGCTCGCCATCCGCTGGGCACGACGGACTTCTCGTCGTATGTGCTGCAGGCGCAGGCGTCCAAGGCCAAGATCATCGGCCTGGCATCGACCGGCAACGACACCATCAACGCGATCAAGGCGGCCAACGAATTCGGCCTGACCAAGAACCAGAAGCTCGCCGCGCTGCTGCTGTGGATCCAGGACGTGCACTCGCTCGGCCTGCAGACGGCGCAAGGCCTGCAGCTCACCAACGCGTGGTACTGGGACATGAACGACGACACCCGTGCGTTCGCCAGGCGCTACCAGCAGCGCGTGGGCGGCATGATGCCGAACATGGCGCACGCGGGCGACTACTCGTCCACCATGCACTACCTCAAGGCCGTGCAGGCCGCGGGCACGGACGACCCGGATGCCGTGTCGGCCAAGATGCGCGAGATGCCGATCAACGACATGTTCGCCAAAGGCGGCAAGATCCGCGAAGACGGCCGCATGGTGCACGACATGTACCTCTGGCAGGTGAAGACGCCGGCCGAGTCCAAGGGACCCTGGGACTACCTGAAGCTGGTGAAGACCATTCCGGGCGACCAGGCCTTCATGCCGCTGTCGCAGAGCACCTGCTATCTCGTGAAGAAGTAGGACGCCCCCCGTTGCTTGCTCACTGCGTGTAGCCGCATACCCCCCACTGGGGGGCGGGCCGGCCGCTTCGGAGCGGCCGTGCGCAGCGGCCCCTGGTTGAGGGGTTTGGTTTGCAACCTGTTTGCGACTTCGTATTCCATATGCCTCACATTCTTGAAACGCAGGGCCTGTCCCGCACCTTCAACGGGTTTCACGCCGTCTCGAACGTGAACCTGTCCGTGCAGGAGGGCAGCATCCACGCCCTGATCGGCCCCAACGGGGCTGGCAAGACGACTTGCTTCAACCTGCTCACGCGCTTCATCGACGCGACCGCCGGCCGCATCCGCTTCCAGGGCCAGGACATCACCCGCACCCCCGCCGATGCGGTGGCGCGCATGGGGCTGGTGCGTTCGTTCCAGATATCGGCCGTGTTCGGCCAGCTGAGCGTGTTCGAGAACGTGCGCCTCGCCCTGCAACGCCGCCGGGGCCATTCGATGGACTGGTGGCGCAGCGACCGCGCGCTCGCCGTCTACGACGAGCGCACCCGCGAGCTGCTGGACGAGGCCGGCCTCTCCGCCTGGGCCGGGCACGCTGCCGGCGAACTGCCCTACGGCCGCAAACGCGCGCTGGAACTGGCCACCACGCTGGCCCTGGAGCCGCGTGTGCTGCTGCTCGACGAGCCCATGGCCGGCATGGGGGCGGAAGACATCGCCCATGCCGCATCGCTGATCCGCCAGGCCGCGCGCGGTCGCACCGTGCTCATGGTGGAACACAACCTCTCCGTGGTGGCCGACCTGTGCGACCGCATCACCGTGCTGGCGCGCGGCGAGGTGCTGGCCGAAGGCGACTACGCCACCGTTTCGCGCGACCCGCGCGTGGTCGAGGCCTACCTGGGCCATGGCCACGCGGGCCAGCGCAAGCACCACAACACCCGCAGCGGCGAGGAGGCTTCCCATGGCTGAGCCGCTGCTGACGCTGCACGATGTGCGCGCCTGGTACGGCCCCAGCCAGGCGCTGCATGGCGCCAGCCTGGACGTGCACGATGGTGAAGTCGTCACACTGCTCGGCCGCAACGGCGCGGGCAAGTCCACGCTGCTCAAGACCGTGATGGGCATGATCGGCCGCCGCGAGGGTTCGATCCGCTTCAGGGGTCACGAACTCATCGGTCTGGCGCCACACCACATCGGCCGCCTGGGCGTGGCCTTCTGCCCGGACGACCGCGGCATCTATGCCTCGCTCTCGGTGCGCGAGAACCTGCGCCTGCCACCGGTGGTGGCCGAGGGTGGCATGAGCGAGCAGGAGCTGTACGACCTCTTCCCCAACCTGGCGCAGCGCGCGAATTCGGCGGGCACGCACCTCTCGGGCGGCGAGCAGCAGATGCTGGCGATCGCGCGCATCCTGCGCACCGGCGCGCGCGTGCTGCTGCTGGACGAACCCACCGAGGGCCTGGCGCCCGTGATCGTGGACCGCATCGGCGACCTCATCCGCCAGCTGAAAGGCCGGGGCTACACCATCGTGCTGGTGGAGCAGAACGTGCACTTCGCCGCCGAGCTGGCCGACCGCCATTGCCTGATGGAATCGGGCAGGATCACCGACACCTTCGATGCGGCCACGCTGCTGCGCGACTTCGAGGCCATCACGGCCCGGATCGGGGTCTAGAGATGGCGCATCCTGTAATCGGACGGGCGAAAACCCGTGAGGCGTTTGAAGGTGTTGGAGAACGCGAAGGGGTTCACGTAGCCCACGCTGCGGGCGATGGCTTCGATCTTGTCGTCGCTGGTGGCCAGCAGGTGCGCCGCGTGCGCGATGCGCAGCGTGGCGAGCTGGCGGCCCGGGCTGCGGCCCAGGCTCTTCTGGCAGAGGCGGCGCAGGTGCTCCTCGCTCGTGTTGGCCAGGCTGGCCAGGTCGGCCAGCGTCCAGTCGCGCGCGAGGTCCGCCTTCACCGCGTTCCACACCGGCACCAGGCGCGGCTCGCGTTGCAGGGGTTCGAGCAGGCGCGCCACATAGCGCTCGATCACGTCGACCCACACCACGCAGGTGCCCGGGTCGGCCGCGCCCAGCATCTCGCCGTGCAGGCCCAGGATGGCGTGCTCCAGCACCTGGCCGTCGAACGGGCTCATGGTGGGGGCCAGGGCACCGTCGACCGAGCGCACCGAGTCGGGCCGGAAGCGCACCCAGGCCAGGCGCCAGCGCTTGCCCGGCACGCAATGGAAGGCGTGCAGCACGTGCGCAGGCGCGAAGCTCACGCTGCCGGGCTTGTGCGTGTACCAGCGGCCATCGAGCAGGGTCTGCCCTTCGCCGCTCAGGCACACCTGCATGAACGCGCCGCTGAGGTTCGTCCGCACCACCGTGTAGGGGGCTGCCGCGTCCACCACCGCCACGTGGGCGATGTGGCGCGCGGCCAATGCATCGCATTGCTCGGCACGCACCACCGTCTGCACGGTGGCATCGCCCAGCACATGGGTTTCTTGGGAGATATCGGGATGCTTCATCGACATGGCGCCTGCATCATAGACAGGGAGACGGCGAGCGCCGCCCGGCTCTTGCGGCGGCGCTCAGCACCGCAGTGCGCCGCACGGAGGGCGATCCGATGACCGAGGTGTTCGGCCTGCCGCTGCCCGTGCTGGCAGGACAGATCATGCTGGGCCTGGTCAACGGCTGCTTCTACGCCGTTCTCAGCCTCGGCCTCGCGGTGATCTTCGGGTTGCTGCGCATCGTGAACTTCGCACACGGTGCCTTCTTCATGGCAGGCGCGTTCGGTGCCTGGATGCTGCAGCGCTACGCGGGCCTGGGCTACTGGGCCGCGTTGCTGCTGGTGCCTGTGGTGGTGGGTGGCCTGGGTGGCGTGTTCGAGCGCGGCCTGCTGCGTCGCCTGTACGGGCTGGACCCGATCTACGGCCTGCTGCTCACCTTCGGCCTTGTGCTCGTGCTCGAGGGGGGCTTCCGTGTCGCCTTCGGCACTTCGGGGCAGCCGTACCCGGTGCCGGCCAGCCTGCAGGGCGTGTTCAACCTCGGGTTCATGGTGCTGCCGATCTACCGCGCCTGGGTGATCCTCGCCGCGCTCGCCGCCTGCGTGCTCACCTGGTGGCTGATCGAGCGCACCTCGCTCGGTGCGCGCCTGCGCGCCGCCACCGAGAAGCCGGCGCTCACGCAGTCGTTCGGTGTGAACGTGCCGCGCCTGCTCACCTTCACCTACGCCGGTGGCATCGCCCTGGCGGCCTTCACCGGCGTGCTGGCCGCGCCCATCCTGCACGTGAACTCGGGCATGGGCTCCAACCTCGTGATCATCGTTTTCGCCATCGTCGTCATCGGTGGCATGGGTTCGGTGTTCGGCTCCATCGTCACCGCCCTGGGCATCGGCGTGATCGAAGGGCTCACCAAGGTCTTCTACTCGGAGGCGTCGACCACCGTGATCTTCGTCGTCATGGCCCTCGTGCTGCTGTTCCGCCCTCGCGGGCTCTTCGGCAAGGAGGGTTCGGCATGAACAAGACCCGCGCCATGGCCCCCTGGCAGAAAGCCTTCATCGCCGTGCTGCTGGTGCTGCTGCTCGCGGTGCCCTGGGTGCCGCAGGTGGTGTATCCCGTGTTCGTGATGAAGCTGTTGTGCATGGCGCTGTTCGCCTGCGCCTACAGCCTGCTGCTCGGCTTCGGCGGCATGATGTCCTTCGGCCATGCGGCCTTCTTCGGCAGTGCGGCCTACATCACCGGCCTGGTGGTGAAGATCTGGGGCCTGCCGCCAGAACTCGGCCTGCTCGCGGGCACGCTGTTCGCGGCCCTGCTCGGTGGCGTGTTCGGTGCGCTGGCCATCCATCGCCAGGGCATCTACCTCGCCATGATCACGCTGGCGCTGGCGCAGATGGTGTACTTCATCTTTCTGCAACTGCCTTTCACCGGCGCGGAAGACGGCATGCAGCAGATTCCGCGCGGCACGCTGTTCGGCTTCATCGACCTGCGCAGCGACATGGCGATGTACCACCTGGTGCTGCTGCTCGCCGTGGCCGGCCTGTGGCTCATCCACCGCGTTGTGCATTCACCCTTCGGCCATGTGGTGGTGGCCATCCGCGAACACGAACCGCGTGCCCGCTCGCTCGGCTACCCGGTGGAACGCTACAAGCTCACGCTGTTTGTGCTCTCGGCCGCGCTGTCCGGCCTGGCCGGCTCCATGAAGGCGCTGGTGTTCCAGGTCGCCTCGCTGACCGATGTGCACTGGCACCTCTCGGGCGACGTGGTGCTCATGGCCCTGCTGGGTGGCATGCACACCGTGTTCGGCCCCGCCATCGGCGCCACGCTGGTGGTGGGCCTGCAGTACTACCTCGACGCCTTCGGTGGCTGGGTGACGCTGGTCACCGGCCTGATCTTCATGGTGTGCGTGCTCTCGTTCCGCAGCGGCATCGCCGGCGCGGTCAACGCGCTGCGCACCCGTCCCCGTTCCGGACCCTGAGCCCCTTTCATCCCGTTGCCGATTTCCGTTTCAAGGAGACATTCATGCCGCGTTTCGAACGCCAAGCCCTGATGGCGAAATTCCAGGACATGGTCCGCCACCGCCAGCCCATCATCGGCGGGGGCGCCGGCACCGGCATCTCCGCCAAGTGCGAGGAGGCCGCGGGCATCGACCTGATCGTGATCTACAACTCGGGCCGCTACCGCATGGCCGGGCGTGCCTCGTCCGCCGGTCTGCTGGCCTACGGCAACGCGAACGACATCGTGCTGGAGATGGCCGGCGAGGTGTTGCCGGTGGCGAAGAAGACGCCGGTGATCGCCGGCGTGAACGGCACCGACCCGTTCATCGTCATGCCGGTGTTCCTGAAGAAGCTCAAGGAACTCGGGTTTTCCGGCGTGCAGAACTTCCCCACCGTGGGCATCATCGACGGCACCTTCCGCCAGAGCCTCGAGGAAACCGGCATCAACTACGCGACGGAGGTCGAGATGATCGGCCAGGCCCACGCCATCGACCTGCTGACCACGCCCTACGTGTTCTCTGCCGAAGAGGCGGTGGCCATGACCGAAGCCGGCGCCGACTTCATCGTGCCCCACATGGGCGTGACCACCGGTGGCACCATCGGTGCCACCACGGCGAAATCGCTCGAACAGTCGGTGCAGCTCATCGACGAGTGGGGCGAGGCCGCACGGCGGGTGCGCAAGGACGTGATCGTGATCGCACACGGCGGCCCGATCTCCAGCCCGGAGGACGTGGCCTACGTGCTCCAGCACAGCCGGCACTGCAACGGCTTCTATGGCGCCAGCAGCATGGAGCGCCTGCCCACGGAGATTGCGATCAGGTCGCACGTGGAACGCTACAAGCAAGTCACTTTCTGAACCCCGACGAGAACAGGAGACAAGACATGGCCAGGGTTTATGTGAGCGCGGTGATGAACGCGACGATCGACCAGGCGTGGGCCTTTCTGCGCGACTTCGGCGCGCTCGGCAACTACCACCCTTACTTCGAGAAGTCCTACATCGAGGATGGCAAGCCGTCGGACCAGATCGGCTGCGTGCGCCACTTCACCGTGCGCGACGGCGGTGGCTACCTGCGTGAGCAGCTGCTGGCGCTGTCCGACGACGAGCACCGCTGCCGCTACAAGATCCTGCACATCGACGCCGACTGGAAGAACTACGTGGCCGAGATGCGCCTGCTGCCCATCACCGAAGGCGACCGCTGTTTCGGCGAATGGTGGGCCGAGTGGGACGTGCCGGCGGACCAGGAGGCCGAGGCGGTGGAGCGCGTGAAAGGCACCTTCCGCACTTTCTTCGAATGCGTGAACGCGCACCACGACCGGCGCAAATGAGCAGGACGCCACCCGCCACCTGGGTGGTGGGCACCTTCGACACCAAGGCCGCCGAGCTTGGCTACCTCGCCGGCCTGCTGCGCGCGGCCGGCGTGCGCGTCGTCACCGTGGACATCGGCACGCGCCGCGCTGCGGGTGTGGCCGACATCGACGCCGCCACCGTGGCGCGCCACCATCCTCAGGGCTCGGCCGCGGTGTTCGAGCCGTCCGACCGCGGCCAGGCCGTGATCGCCATGGGCGACGCGCTGGCCGCGCTGGTGCGTGAGCGCCTGACGGCGGGCGAGATTCAGGCCATGCTGGGTGTGGGTGGATCGGGCGGCAGCTCGATGATCGCGCCCGCCATGCGCCTGCTGCCCATCGGCATGCCGAAGCTGCTGGTTTCCACCATGGCGGCCGGCGACGTGTCGGCCTATGTGGGCGTGGTCGACATGACGCTCATGTACCCCGTGACCGACATCGCCGGCTTGAACCGCCTCTCGCGCACCATCCTGGCCAACGCGGCGCATGCGATCGCCGGCATGCTGCAGCACCGTGCGCCCCTGAGCGATGGCGTGGACAAGCCAGCCATCGGTCTGACCATGTTCGGTGTCACGACGCCCTGCGTGCAGGCCGTGCGCGATCTGCTGCAGGCCGACTTCGACACCCAGGTGTTCCACGCCAACGGCGCGGGCGGTCGCACGCTGGAGGCGCTGGCCGCCGCGGGCATGCTGGGCGCGGTGGTCGATATCACCACCACCGAAGTGGGTCAGCACCTGGCGGGCGGCGTGTGTGACGCCGGGCCCGACCGGCTCGACGCGGCGGCGCGCCACGGCCTGCCCTGGATCGGCTCGGTCGGCGCGCTGGACATGATCAACTGGGGCGCGCCATCGACCATTCCCGCGCGCCACAAGAACCGCACTTTCCACGTGCACAACGCCAACGTGACGTTGATGCGCAGCAATGCGCTGGAACTGGAAGCCGCAGCCCGGCGCATCGCCGAGCAGCTCAACCGATCGCGCGGTCCGGTGCGGTTGCTGTTGCCCCTGGGCGGCCTGTCGATGATCGACGCCCCGGGACAGCCTTTTCACGACCCCCGCGCCGACGCGGTGCTGTTCGACACACTCGAGCACCTGTTCCAGGAAAGCGAGACGCACCGCTTGCTGAAACTGCGTCACCACATCAACGATCCGCAGTTTGCGGCCGCTGTGGCGGAGCAGGTGAGGGCGGTGGTGTTGTAAGGTGGTGCCATGAGCACCACCGACCCCACCGAACAGGCCAAGGCCTTTTTCTTCGAGGGCAACGCGCTCTTCGAGGCCGGACAACTCGAAGACGCGCTGAGCCGCTACCAGTCCGCCCTGGCGCTGGTGCCAGGGCGCCCCTCCATCCTCGCCAACCTGGGCGTGACGCAATGCCGCCTGGGCCGATGGCCCGACGCTGTGGCCACACTCACGCAGGCCACCCAGGCCGATCCTGCCCACCGGGACGCCTGGGTCGCGCTCGGGCTGTCGCACGAGGCGATGTCGAACTGGGCCGGCGCGGTGCACGCGCTGCAGAAGGGAGTGGCCCTCGGCGCGTCCACGGCGCAGCTCCAGCTCTCGCTGGCCCTGTGCCTGCTGCGGCTGGACCGGCCCGATGAGGCCCTGAAGGCGCTGGACCAGGCGCTGGTCCTCGACCCCACCCTGGCCGAAGCCTGGAGCCAGCGCGGCAGCCTGTTGCGCGACGCGGGGCAGAACGAGGAGGCGGCCCGCTGCTTCGAACAGGCGCTGGCCCACGGAGGCGATGAAACCCTGCACCGCTTCTACCTGGCCTCGGTGCGCGCCGGCGGCGCCGTGCCGCCACAACCGCCGCGCGCGTACGTGGAAGCGTTGTTTGACGAATACGCCGACGATTTCCAGGCCCACCTGATCCGGCACCTGAAATACCAGGCGCACGACACCCTGCTCGCGCCCTTGCGCGTGGGCGGCCAGCGTTTTCCGTTGGTGCTCGATCTCGGCTGCGGCACCGGCCTGTGCGGCCAGCTCATCCGTCCGCACGCCGATGCGGTGGACGGTGTGGACCTGGCGCAGGCCATGGTGGAACAGGCGCGCGCCAGCGGTGCCTACCGCCGTGTGGAGCGTGGCGACCTGCTTGGTTTCCTGCGTTCCGCCGAAGAACCGGCGGACCTCGTGATCGCCGCCGACGTGTTCATCTACGTGGGCGCGCTGGACGAAGTGTTCGCCGCCGTGCGCCAGCGCCTGCACCGGGGAGGCTGTTTTGCCTTCTCGGTGGAGCGGGCCAGTGCGGGGCAAGACCTGGAACTGCGCAGCAGCCTGCGCTACGCGCATTCGCTCGCCTACGTGGAGCGGCTCGCGGCGGCCAATGGATTTCGCGTGCGCCAGACCTGGGAGGCCCCGCTGCGCGAAGACCAGCAGAAGCCGGTGATGGGCCTGTACGTGTTGCTGGAGCCGGTGGCGCACTGAGCGCGGCATCCATACCGCGCGCCTATACCCGAATCGCCAATCCGTATTGGTCAGCGCGGGGCACGCTTCCTAGACTGTGGGCCACTCAACTGCCAACCACGGGAAGCGCATGGCCACACCACAAGTCGATCTGTACTGGGACATCGGAAGCACCAACACCTATTTCGCGTTCAAGCTGATCCGGCCCATCCTCGAGCGCCATGGCGCTGAACTGGTGCTGCACCCCTACAACCTGGGCTACGTGTTCCGCAACAACGACTATGAGCTCATGAAGGAATCCAAGGCCAAGCTGCGCTACCGCAAGCGCGACCTGATGCGCTGGGCCGAAAAGTACCAACTGCCGTTCCAGATTCCGCGCCAGTTCCCCATCAAGTCCAGCCGGGTGCTGCGAGGTTCGCTGGCCATGCGGCGCCAGGGACAGGAAGGGGCCTTTGTGGAAGCCGTGCTGGATGCGTACTGGGAGCAAGGCAATGCGGGCATCGTGGAGTACGCCGGCCTGCGCCCGATTGCCCAACGGCTGGGCGTGGACCCGGACTGGTTTGAAGCCACCAGCGCCAGCGACGAGATCGGTGCGGAACTGGCCAGAAGCACGGACGATGCCGTGGCGCGCGGCGTGTTCGGCGTGCCCATGATGTTCGTGGGCGACGAGATGTTCTGGGGCAAGGACCGGCTCGACTTCATGGAAGAGGAGCTCGCGCGCGTCACCGGGTGAGTGCATCACCTGCATGAAGAACGCCGGCGCCGTGCCGGCGTTCTTCATGGCGCCTGGCCGGGCTCAGACGACCCGGGCCGAGCGCAACGCCTCGATCTGCGTGGCATCGAGCCCGGCCAGGCGGGTGAGCACCTCGTCGCTGTGCTGGCCGGGCAAGGGCGCGGGCTGGTCGTAGCCGGCAGGAGAGCCCGTGAACTTGATCGGAAAACCGGCGCCCGAGGCCGCCACATTGGAGCGGCTCAGCGGGTTCCACAGCGGCACCGCCATCTGGCGATCGGCCATCTGCTCCCAGCGGAGCACGTCGTGGATATCCCGCACCGGGCTGCAGGCCAGCTTGGCGTGCGCAAGACGCGCCTCGATGTCTTCCGTGGTGTAGCCCTGCGCCCATCGCGCGACGACCTCGTCCACCTTCGCGTTGTTCGCCAGCCGCCAGCCGACCGACATCATGTGGGCGTCATTCTTCAGGTCGGTGCGGTCCATCACCTCCAGCAGAGCGAGCCAGTCGTCGTTGGTGGCCGCGCCGATGGTGATCCAGCCGTCGCGCGTGCGGTAGGCGTTGAACGGCGAGAACCGCATGATGCGGTTGCCCTGCTGCGGCTGCAGACCGAGGCGGGGATAGCAGTCGAGTGGTTCGTCGAAGATCAGGGAGAACAGGCAGTCGGCCATCGACACGTCGATGGACTGGCCTTCGCCCGTGCGATCGCGGTGGAGCAGCGCGGAAACGATGCCGAGTGCGGCGAACACGCCAGCGATCGCGTCCGACACCGGTGACCCGGCTTTCGTGGGTGCGCTGCCGGGCTGGCCGGTGATGCTCATGAGCCCGACGGCCGCCTGCACCATCAGGTCGTAGGCCTTGAGATGGCGGTCGGGGCCGGTGGAGCCGTAGCCGGTGAGCGAGCAGTACACGATGCGCGGGTTGGCCTCCTTCAAGGCCGCATAGCCCACGCCCAGGCGGTCGGCCACACCGGCGCTGAAGTTGTCCACCACCACGTCCGCGTGCTTCACCATGCGCAGGAAGATCTCGCGGCCCTCCATGCTCTTGAGGTTCAGCGTGGCCGACTTCTTGCCCCGCGCACGCTTGAGGTAGGCAATGCCCATGTCCTCGTCGGTCTGGCGAGAGAAAGACACGCCCCGCGGGCCCGCGAAAGGCGGTGCGAAGGCCGTGGGGTCGCCGGTCTTCGGGTCGTCGATCTTGATAACCTCGGCCCCCAGACCCGCCAGGAACAGCGTGCCTTGCGGTCCCGAGAAGAAGCGGGTGAGATCGAGAACGACCACGCCATCGAGAATCTTTGCCGTCATGTGCCCACCGATTGAAGAGTGCGCCGCAGTGTAGGCAGCGGGCCGGCGGGTGGGGAAATAGGTCTTTGACGTGGCGGTATCGCGCTGGCCTATGGTTGCGGCACTGGTGAAGCGCCCGGCCACTGGCCTGCACTCACCAGGCGGGCCGTCACTTCGGAGATCAGCTCGACGATGCGGTGCGCCGCGCTGCTGAGAGGAACGATGTCGAAGGTGCAAAGCGACAGGCGCCGTTGCAGGGCAGGTTCCGTCACGCGCTGGATGCGAAGGCCCGCCGTGCCGCCGGGGATGGAGGCCGAGCCGATGGTGGCACCGACGCCGCTGGCGACCACCGCGCGGATGGTCGCCAGCGAATCCAGTTCGGCGATCACCCGCATGTCGAGCCCGGCGGACTGGAACGCCGCGTCGATGATCTGCCGCGTCACGTTGGATCGACCGGGCAGTGCGAGCGCGCAGGACGCGGCCTGTGCCAGCGACACATCGTCGCCTGCGCCCACACCGTGCGCCGAGAGTAGGAACAGGTCTTCGACGAGCAGCGGGCGCACATCCAGGTGACTGGAGACCTTGCGGCGCGACGCACCCATGTCGGTCGCCAGGGGATCGAACAGCAGGCTCATCTCGATGCGACCGTTGACCACCAGCTCCTCCAGGTGGCCGCTGAGGCTTTCGGTGATCTGCAGCTGGATGTCCGGGTAGCGCGTGGCGGCCTCGGCGATCAGCGGGGGTGCCAGCAAGGTGGCGGCGCTGCTGGGCAGGCCTACCGACACCAGGCCTTGCGGGTAGTCGCCCGCGTGCTGCACGTCGGTGCGCATGCGGTCCATCTGGCGCAGCATGGCGCGCGCGTGGCGGTAGAACACCTCACCCGCCTCGGTGGCCGATACACCGCGCACGCTGCGCGAGAGCAGCTTGACCTTGAGCTCTTCCTCCAGGTTGGACATCTGGTGGCTGAGCGCGGGCTGGGCGATGAAGAGATCGGCGGCCGCGCGCGACACGCTGCCCAGTTCGACGATGCGAACGAAGTACTTGAGCTGACGGATTTCCATCGGGCCATTGTCCTATCGGCCCCGCGCGCGCCCCATATCTTTTTGTGATGCCCCAAGTGCGACACGGTATTGGCGCGTGCGCGCGGCGCGGACCATCATCGCCGCCTGTCCATCAACGGAACGGCCATGATCGACCTGTATTTCTGGAGCACGCCCAACGGCTACAAGGTCTCCATCCTGCTGGAGGAGCTGGGCCTGCCCTACCGCGTCATTCCCGTGCATATCGGCAAGGGCGAGCAGTTCAAGCCCGAATTCCTTCGGATCAGCCCGAACAACAAGATCCCGGCGCTGGTCGATGCCGATGGACCAGACGGTGAGCCCATCGCGTTGTTCGAGTCGGGGGCGATCATGATGTACCTCGCCGAGAAATGCGGCTGGGCCTTCATGCCGCAGGACATGCGCGCGCGCTACGGCGTGGTGCAGTGGCTGATGTTCCAGATGGGTGGCGTCGGCCCCATGCTTGGCCAGGCTCACCACTTCCGCAAGTACGCGCCCGAGAAGATCGGTTATGCGATCGACCGCTATACCAACGAAGCAAGGCGCCTCTATACCGTGATCGACCGGCGTCTGGCCGAGTCCGAATACCTCGCGGGCGACTACTCGATCGCCGACATGGCGACCTATCCCTGGTTGCGCGCGCACAAGTGGCAGGGCCAGGACCTGGCCGACTTCCCCCATCTGCAGCGCTGGTACGCCACTGTGCGCGCACGCCCCGCCGTGCAGCGCGGCCTGGCTGTTCTCGAAGAGAAGGTGGACAAGTCGGGCGCAAAGCCCACCGGCGAGCGCTGGGACAACCTGTTCGGCACACGCCAGTTTTCCACACCCGAAAAGACACCATGAAGAAGAACCCCATGCTCACCGACTACCGCGTGCTCGACATCACGCAGATCGTGGCCGGCCCCACCTGCACGCGCATCCTCGCCGAGATGGGCGCAGAGGTGGTCAAGCTCGAACTCGCGCCCTTCGGCGATCGCACCCGCGTGGGTGGCCTGCGCTCCAACAAGCCCGAACACAAGCGCTGTTCCCAGAGCACCTACTTCATCCAGCACAACCACTCCAAGAAGAGCCTCGCGCTGGATTTCAAGAGCGAGCGCGCGCGCGAACTCATCAAGGCCATGATTCCAAAATTCGACGTGCTGGTGGAGAACTTCTCGCCGGGTGTGATGGCGCGCGCGGGTCTCAGCTACGAAGAGCTGAAGGCGATCAACCCGAAGCTGGTGATGTGTTCCATTTCGCTGGCCGGCCAGCAGGGTGAGCTGGCGCAGAAGCCCGGCTACGACTATGTGGCGCAGGCCTATGCGGGCATCACCGATCTCATCGGCGAACGCGATGGCGAACCCGCACTGATCACCATGGCCATCGGCGATGCGTCGACCGGCGTGGCCGCTGCGATGGCGGTCGGTTTCGCGCTGCTGCACCGCGAGCGCACCGGGGAAGGGCAGTACATCGAGACTTCCCTGCTCGACACCTACTTCAACATGCACGAGGTGGCCGTGCCGCGCGTGAGCCTGCGCAAGAACCACACGCCGGTGCGCACTGGGTCGCAGCACCCCGACGGCGGGCCGACCGGCATCTTCCGCTGTGGCGACGGCAGCTACCTCACGCTGGCTACGCTGCCCCATCAGTGGACGGCCTTCGTGGAAGCGCTGGGGCAACCCGGGCTGCTGGATGACGAGCGCTTTGCCACTGCAGCGTTGCGACGCGACCACAACGAGGAACTCAAGGAGATCCTCGAGGGTTGGCTGGCCGGCTTCGCCACCCGCGCCGACGCCATCGCCGCGCTGGAGCGCCACCGCATTCCCTGTGCGCCTGTGCTTACCTTGCGCGAAGCCATGGCGCATCCGCACCTGCGCGAGCGGGGTGTGGTGCGGGAGGTTCAAGACCCCTACATCGGCGACTTCGACATTCCCGGCCCGCCAGCACGCTTCTCGGCGTGGCCGACTGGCGGCCCCCTGCGTGCAGACCTTCTGGGCCAGCACAACGAGGACGTGCTCAAGTCGCTGGCCGGCCTGGACGACGACGACATCGGACAGCTGTACCGCGATGGCGTTCTGGTGCGCGATCCGTTGCTCGGCACCCCCGCAACCGCTAACGAGAAGACGGAGGCCTGAAGCCCCGCGATCAACACCTCGAGACTGCCGCCTGGAGCGGCAACGACAACACCAACGAAGGAGACAAGGACATGCAACGGATCACTGCACTCATCCTCGCCCTGGCCGCCAGCACCCCGGTGCTGGCCCAGGATTTTCCGCAACGCCCGGTGACGCTCATCGTGCCGTTCTCGGCCGGCGGCCCGACCGACGTGGTGGCCCGGCATCTGGCTCAGTCCATGGGACGTTCGCTCGGCCAGCCGGTGGTGGTGGAGAACCGCGCGAGCTCCGGTGGCATCGTCGGCACCGAGGCCGTGGTGCGCGCCGAACCCAATGGCTATCTGCTGTTGATCCACAACATCGGCATGTCCACGTTGCCGGCGCTCTCTCGCTCGCTGCGCTTCAACCCTGCCACCGATCTCGATTACATCGGCCAGGTAGCCGACGTGCCCATGACGCTGGTGGGCAAGCGCGACCTGGAGCCGACCGGCTTCAGATCGCTGCAGCAATACATCCACCTGAACCAAAAGAAGATCAACCTGGCCAACGCCGGCATCGGCACCGCGTCACACCTCTGCGGGTTGATGCTGATGAGCCGCCTGAACCTCCCCATGACCACCGTGCCCTACAAGGGCGCGGCACCGGCCATGGCCGACCTGCAAGGCGGCCAGGTCGAGCTGCTGTGCGACCAGATCACGACCACACTGCAGCCGATCCAGTCAGCGCGCGTGAAGCCCTATGGCACCACCACGCGTGAGCGCCTGCCGTCGCTGCCCGAGCTGCCCACACTGAGCGAGCAGGGCCTGGATGGGCTGGAGGTCACCGTGTGGCATGGCATCTACGCACCGAAGAGCCTGCCGAGGCACGTGACCGAGAAGCTGGTGAAAGCTCTGCAGGACGGCCTGGCCGACCCGGCGTTTCGCGACAGCATGCAGAAGCTGGGCGCGCTGCCGGTGAGCAAGGACAAGGCCACCCCCGACGGGCTGGGCAAGCACCTGCGCCAGGAGATCGCGCGCTGGTCACCGGTGATCAGGCAGGTAGAGGCTTACATCGACTAAGCCTTCGGAGCGCGAGGGCGGCGCCTCAGTCCTTGCGCCGCGCCACCCAGTAGGTGGCGCCCTCGGTGCCGTAGCGCTCGGCGTGCGGCATGTCGCGTTCGAGCTCGAAGGTGTCGCCTGGGCGCAACTGGCGCGTGAGGTCGCCGACGGTTAGCCACATTTCGCCCCGCGTCACGATGGCTTTGGCCGCGAAGGGGTGGCTGTGCATGTCCAGGATGGTGAGCGGATCCCACACGCGCTCCAGCACCTCGTCGTAGCCCTCCATCAGGGCCAGCAGGCGAAAAGCTTCCAGGTCGGCGGTTTTCATGGAAAGCCCATTGTGTTCGTTTGCGGAACACGGTCAAGCGGTAGCATGGCGGCCTTCCCTGCCACGAAAGGTCTGCCCCATGTCGCACATGCTTCTGATTGTTGAGCCCGCTGGACAGCGCGCCACCCGCACCGAGGCCGAAGGCCGTGAGGCGTACGCCAGCATGCAGCGGTTCGGCGAATCGCTCAAGTCGCGCGGCAAGCTGCTGGCGGCGGAGTCGCTGGCGTCCCAGTCGACAGCGGTTCGCGTGCACACCGGCGGCGGCAAGGCGCAGGTGCTGGACGGCCCGTTCGCCGAGGCCAAGGAAATGATCGGCGGCTTTTTCCTGCTGGACTGCGCCAGCATGGAGGAAGCGGTGGCCATCGCCCACGAATGCCCGGCGGCCGAATGGGCGACGGTGGAGGTGCGCGCCATCGGCCCATGCCACGACCGATAGGGAGCACCCCCCTGCGCCGCTTTGCGGCTTCCCCCCTCTCTGGCGCACCTTCGGTGCTTGGAGGGGGGGACGGCGTCTCGGGCCGGCGGAGCCGGACCCTTGACGCCTCTGGCCGCGTCGCGGTGTGCGCTTCGGGCCGCGCGCCGGTCGATGTATGAATTCAGGGTTTTCCCGTACCCCCGTCCTGTCGAAAACGCATCGCCTGACGCGTCGTACCGGTGAAGCCACAACTTCCACCGGAGAACGCCATGCGATTCATGATCATCGTCAAGAGCAACGACGAGTTCGAAGCTGAAACCACGCCCGCACCGGACGAGGCCGTCATGGCCGAGATGGTGCGGTTCCACGAAGAGCTGGCACGGGCCGGAGTGCTGCTCGATGGCTCAGGCCTGCAGCCCAGCCGCAAGGGGTGGCGCGTGCACCACGGGCCGGCCGGCCGCCGCATTGTCGATGGGCCTTTCGCCGAAGCCAAGGAGCTGATCGCCGGCTACACCCTCATCCAGGTGCGCTCGCGCGACGAGGCGCTGGAATGGAGTCGCCGCTTTCCCAACCCGGTCGGGCCCGGGCGCGAGGCCATCGTCGAAGTGCGCCAGCTCTACGAGATGGACGACTTTTCCCCCAGCGAGCCCCTGGAAGACTTCAAGCGGCTCGATGCCCAACTGAAAAACCACTGAAAGGAAGCACCATGTTCAAACAGATCTTCGTCAACCTGCCCATCAAGGACATGGCCCGTTCGCAGGCCTTCTTCAAATCGCTGGGCCTCACGTTCAATCCGCAGTTCACCAACGAGCAGGGGGCCTGCCTGGAACTGGGCGAGAACCTTTTCGCGATGCTGCTGGTCGAGCCCTTCTTCCAGGGCTTCACCAGGCTGCCGATCTCGGATGCGAAGAAGGCCACCGAGGTGCTGATCGCGCTTCCCCTGGACAGCCGCGAGCAGGTGGACGCGCTGGTGGCCAAGGCCGTGGCTGCGGGCGGCACCACGCCCAACGCGCCGGTGGACCACGGCTTCATGTACCAGCATGGTTTCGCCGATCTGGACGGTCACCAGTGGGAGGTGTTCTGGATGGACATGAACGCGGCCCCGGCGCAGATGTAAATTCCAGCGATGCATTCCGGTGTTCACCAGGCCATTGCCACCGTCTGGCGCCTCGAGTCCGCGCGCATCACCGCGAGCGTGGCCCGCGTGGTGCGCGACATTGGCGTGGCCGAGGAACTCGCGCAGGACGCGCTGGTGGCCGCGCTGGAACACTGGCCCAGGGACGGCGTGCCCGACAACCCCGCCGCCTGGCTCATGACCACCGCCAAGCGCCGCGCGCTCGACCACCTGCGCCACCGCCAGATGGCCGAGGAGAAGCACGACGGCATCGCGGCCGACATGGAAGCCCTGGGCGCCACGCATGTGCCCGATTTTGTCGACGCGCTCGATGAGGCGCGGCAGGACGACATCGGCGACGACCTGCTGCGGCTGATCTTCACCGCCTGCCATCCCCTGCTGTCCACGGACGCCCGCGTGGCGCTCACGCTCAAGCTGCTCGGCGGCCTCACCACGCACGAGATCGCGCGCGCCTTTCTCGTGCCCGAGGCCACCATCGCCCAGCGCATCGTGCGCGCCAAGCGCACCCTCAGCGAGGCCGGCGTGCCTTTCGAGGTGCCGCGCGGTGCAGCGCTCGGCGAGCGCCTGGCCTCGGTGCTGGAGGTGGTCTACCTGGTGTTCAACGAGGGCTACACCGCCACCAGCGGCAGCGACTGGATGCGGCCCGCCCTCTGCGACGAGGCCCTGCGCCTGGGCCGCATGCTGGCGGGTATCGCGCCGCAGCAGCCCGAGGTGCATGGCCTGCTGGCCCTGACGGAGATCCAGGCCTCGCGCACGGCGGCGCGCACCGATGCGCAAGGCCGCCCCGTGCTGCTGGCCGACCAGGACCGTGGCCGCTGGGACCACCTGCTGATCCGCCGTGGCCTGGCCGCGCTGGACCGCGCCGACCTGCTCACCACCGAGCCCGGCCCGTACCACCTGCAGGCCGCCATCGCCGCCTGCCATGCGCGCGCCGTGCGCGCGGCCGACACGGACTGGGCACGCATCGCCGCGCTCTACGCCGAACTGGCCCGCGTGGCGCCCTCGCCGGTGGTTGAACTCAACCGCGCGGTGGCCGTGTCCATGCACGCCGGCCCGGCCGAGGCGCTGGTGCTGGTGGACGCGCTGTTGCAGGACAAGGCGCTGCGGCAATACCACTGGCTGCCCAGCGTGCGTGGCGACCTGCTGGCGAGGTTGGGCCGCCACGGCGAGGCGCGCACCGAGTTCGTGCGCGCGGCCGAACTCGCGGGCAACGAACGTGAAAAGAAATTCCTCATGGAACGGGCCGACAGTCTCACGCAAAACGGCACCGATGCAGCCGGGTAGAACCCCTCATGGCGTGCCAGCCGGCCGGGGTTGACACTGCTTCGCAACGCCGCACACTGCCCGTCATGGATCACGACATTCCCGACTTCCATACCGAGCCGTTTCGAGGCTCCAACCACGCCCCGCTGGACCCCGCCTCCGAGGCGGACGTCATCGTCATCGGGGCGGGCCCGGCCGGCCTCGCGACGGCGGCCAGCCTGGTGCAGCGCGGGCACAGCCCGCTGGTGTTCGACCGCGCGCAGGAAGTGGCATCGTCCTGGCGGCACCACTACGAACGGTTGCACCTGCACACCGTGAAGTCGCACTCGGCCTTGCCCGGCATGCCGTTCCCCGACAGCGCGCCGCGCTACGTGCCGCGCCAGGGCGTCGTCGACTACCTCACCGCCTACGCGCGCCAGCACGGCATCGACCCGGAGCTGGGCCAGAACGTGAAGGCCGTCGAACCCCGCCAGGAGCCCGGCGCGCCCTGGCAGGTCGTGCTGGCTGGCGGTCGCACGGTGTCGGCCAACCACGTGGTGGTGGCCACCGGTGCCAACCGGCAACCGCGCGTTCCCCGCCTGCCGGGCGAGGATGTCTTTCAAGGCCGCCTGGTGCACAGCCGCACGTACCGCAACGCCGCGCCATTCACAGGCCAGCGCGTGCTGGTGGTGGGCATGGGCAACACCGGCGCCGAGATCGCACTGGACCTCGTCGAGCACGGCGTGCGCGCCGCCCTCTCGGTGCGCTCGCCGATCAACATCGTGCGGCGCGACGTGCTGGGCCGGCCCACGCAGCTCTCCAGCATCATGCTGAGCAAGCTGCCCACGCCAGTGGGCGATGCGATCGCGTTGCTGCTGCGCAACCTCACCGTGGGCGACATGCGGCGCTATGGCCTGCCGTTCTCGCGCATGTCACCGCTGCGCCAGCTGCGCGAGGAAGGCAAGACGCCGGTGATCGACATCGGCACGGTGGATCGCATCAAGAACGGCGACATCCAGGTGTACCCCGGCATCCAGCACCTCACGGTCGGCGGGGTGCGTTTCATCGACGGCAGCGAACATCCCTTCGACACCGTGCTGCTTGCCACCGGTTACGACGCCGCGCTGGGTGAACTGTTTCCCTATACCCGCCTGTCGCTGGACGAACGCGGCATGCCGACGGAGGTGAGCGGAGAGGGCGCGCTCGAAGGCCTGCATTTCGTCGGCTTCGATGTGCGCCAGCCCGGCGGCCTGTTGCGCACCATCGCGCAACAGGCGCCGGTCGTGGCCGACCGCATTTCCGCCGCGCAGGCACGCACGCATGGAGGCCGGCATGGCTGAAGCCCGCACACGCATCCACATCGGTGCGCACGAAACCCTCATCGAAACCTGGTCACCCGAGGTGGGCATGGTCGAGTGGATGCTCGACATCGGCACCGAGGCGCTGGGCAACGGGCCGTTCCGTCACGCGCCCCCCACCGCGCTGGAGATCGAGAACGCGATCGAGCACGTGGAGAACGCGGTCATGCCCTTGCTGCGGCAGATGCCTCCCGGCACGCAGCTGGTGACGAGCGACGCCATCGCGCGCGAACTGCACCAGCTCACAAGCGAGCGAGGCGCGAGCGAGGCGCTGCTGCTGATCGACGACGTGGAGCTGGTCTTCAACCAGATCGCGGCGGTGTCGCTCGGCCGCCCCGCGCAGTCTGCCGGGCTGCCAGTGGGCGTGGAGTTTCCGGCCTACGTGGTCATCCTGCGCGAAACCATGCACCACCTGGGCTTTGCGTCGCTCACTGTGTTGCCTTCTCCCTCGTCTCCTTCCCATTGAGGTACCGATGCCCAGCCACGACACCCTCGAACGTTTCATTGCCATGGTGGAAAGCAATGCGCACGACCAGGTCATCGAAGCGTTCTATGCGCCCAACGCGAGCATGCGCGAGAACCAGTCGCCGCCCCGCGTGGGTCGGGACCAGTTGGTGGCCGGCGAACGCCAGGTGATGGCGCGGGCCTCCTCCATCAGCTCACGCTGCGTGCGCCCCGTGTGCACGAACGGCGACCATGTGGTGGTCCGCTGGGTGTTTCGTTTCGTCTGGAAGGACGACTCCGTGACCGAGATGGAAGAGCTCGCCTGGCAGCGCTGGGAGGGCGAGCGCATCGTGGAGGAGCAGTTCTTCTACGACCCGGCGCAACGCAAACCGCAGCCGCCGCCGGGCGTGGCCATCTGAGCAGAATGGGTGCCGGTTCGCGCTTCTTCATGCCTTGAAAAGTGCATTTCATTCTCAGGTTTAAACGTTTGGTTTAACTCCGCACGGCCCACGGCGCGCCTTTCAGACACTCCCTGACGCCCTATTTCTGGGCAGCGCACAGCGCTATTCCACAGATGCATGCGCGCTGTGGCACGCAACGATTCAGGGAGTCAAGAATGAACCGCAACCGCCACAGAGTGGTTTTCAACGCTGCGCGCGGCCAGCGCATGGTTGTTGCAGAGAACGCCAGCAGCGCCAGCGGCGAGACGCCCGCCGCACCGGACAGTGTCTTGTCGCCTCTGGCCCCGTTGGGCGATCTGGACATCTGCAAAGCCAGCCTGCTGCGCAACGTGGCGCTGCACCCGCTTACGTTGAGCATTGGCCTGGCGTTTACGCTGGGCGCGGTGTTCTACACCACCGCCCACGCCCAGATCGTGGCCGACCCCAACGCCCCCGCCAACCAGCGGCCCATCGTCCTGCAGACCGGCAACGGCATTCCGCTGGTGCAGATACGAACCCCCAGCGCTGCAGGCGTCTCACGCAATACCTACGGTCAGTTCGACATTCAGAGCAACGGCGCCGTGCTCAACAACGTGCGCTCCAACGCCGCGCAGACCCAGATCGGCGGGTTTGTACAAGCCAACCCGTTCTTGAGCACCGGCGCAGCCCGCGTCATCCTCAACGAAGTGAACTCGTCCAACCCGTCGTACCTGAACGGGCCGCTCGAAGTGGCCGGCCAGCGCGCCGAGGTGATCGTCGCCAACCCTGCAGGCATCCGCGTGAACGGGGGCACCTTTCTCAACGCGGCTGGCGTGACGCTGACCACCGGCACCCCGGTGATCAGGAGCGGCCACCTCGACGCGTTTCTGGTGGGCGGCGGCACGGTGCACATCGAAGGCCTGGGGCTGGACACGCGCACGGCCGACAGCACCACCATCCTGGCGCGCGCGGTGGAGGTCAACGCCGGTCTGTGGGCCGAGCAACTCAAGGTGGTGACCGGTGCGAACGAGGTCAGCGCCGATGCAAGCACCGTGACCTCCACACCCGCCAGCGCGCAGGGTGCGGCACCGCAGTTCGCGCTGGACGTAGCGGCCATCGGCGGCATGTACGCCGGCAAGATCCACCTCATCGGCACCGAAGCGGGGTTGGGCATCAACAACGCGGGCCGTATGAGCGCGAGCAGTGGCGACTTCGTGCTGCAGGCCGATGGCTGGCTGCGCAACACGGGCAGCGTGCAGGCCCAGGGCAACCTAGCCATCCAGACCACAGGGGCCATCAGCAACACCGGCGCCCATGCCGTGGTCAGCGCGCAGGGCGATGCCACCGTGTCCACCGGGAGCACGCTCGCCAACAGCGGCGGCGCCGCCGTGGTGGCACTGGGCAACCTCGGCGTGAGCGCGCCTGTCGTCAACAACACCGGCGGCACACGCCTGCAAGCCGTGCGCGACGTGCGACTGTCCACCGTGACCACCGCCGTGCAGGAGAACAGCGTCCGTGATGAGAGCAACTATCTCAAAGGTGGCCGCAGCGAGGAGGTGGGCAGCCAGGTGCGCGGCGCGGGCAACGTCTCCATCGTGGCCGGCGGCTCCGTGGTGGCGCGCGCGGCAAACGTGCAGGCCGACAAGGCCTTGAGCGCGCAAGCCGGTGGCGACATCACCATCGAAGCCGGCGAGGCCAGCAGCAACCACGCCCTGGGCTACAAGACCGAGAGCGGTGGCCTGCTGGGCAAGCGCAGCACCACAGTGCGCACGAGCGAAGAATCCACCATCGCGGTCGAATCGAGCTTGGGCGGGCGCGAAGTGAGCCTGCAAGCCGGCCAGAACGTCACGGTGCGCGGCTCCTCAGTGGTCAGCGACCAAGGCACCGCCCTGGTGGCAGGCGAACAGATCAGCATCGAAGCGGGCGAGAACCGCTACAGCCAGAGCCAGTTCCGCGAAGACCGCAAGAGCGGCATCTTCACCAGCGGTGCGAGCATCACCCTGGGCAGCCAGCAGAAAAGCACCCAGCAGGAATTCGAGCAGACCACCGCAGCCGCCAGCACCGTGGGTGCCATCACGGGCGACGTGACCCTGATCGCGGGTGGCAGCTACCGGCAGGCCGGCTCCGATGTGCTGGCCCCGGGCGGCGATGTGACCGTGCTGGCGCGGGACATTGCCATCACCGAAACCCAGGAAACCCAGCACAGCCGCACCGAAGAGAAATTCCGGCAAGGCGGCCTGAGCCTGAGCCTGGGCGGTGCGGCCATCAGCGTCGCGCAAGGCATGGCCAGCACCGCCAAGGCCGTGGGCGAGACGAAGAGCGAGCGCATGCAGGCGCTCGGGGCGGCCACCCTGGCCCTGCAAGGCAGCCAGTTGATCGACGAAGTCGGCAAGTTCGCCAACGCAGCCGACCCGGCGGCAGCGGTGAACATCAGCATCAGCATCGGCGGCAGCAAGAGCGAAAGCCGCAGCGAGAGCTACGCGAGCAACGCACGCGGCAGCGCTGTGGTCGCAGGCGACAGCGTCAACCTCGTTGCCGCTGGCGCCGGTGAACAGTCGGTCCTGCTGATCCAGGGTTCCGACGTGAGCGCAGGCGACGCGGCCCGCCTGACCCTGAACGCCGGCAAGCCCTGCTCGACGACGCCTATGCGCTGGAAGACACCTGGAAGGAAGGCGGCGAAGGCCGCGTCGGGCTGCACACCCTGGCTGCCTTCGCCGGTGGTGGTGTGGGTGCTGCAGTGGGCGCCGCCACCAGCCAGACGCTCATTCCGAAACTGGGTGAGGCCATTGGCGAGCTGGACCTGCCCATCGAAGCCAAGCAGGCGCTCACGCAAGTGGCCGCCATGGGCATGGGCGCGGCCGTGGGCGGAACAGCTGGCGCGGCCAGCGCGCAGAACGCCACCAGCCAGAACTACCTTACGCCGCGGGAGAACCTGGAACGCAACCGCGCCGTGGCCGAATGCCGCGTCAACGCCAACAGCAGCGCGTGCACGAAAGCCGCCCAGCTCAATGTGCTGGACGCTCAGCGCGACAAGGAGATGGCCAAGGTCGCCCAGGCCTGCAACGACGGCAACGCCGCCGCGTGCCAGGACATCAACCGCACCATCAACCAGTTCGCCGCGCAAGGCCAAGCCGAGATGAATCAACTCGTGCAGGAGCTCAAGCCCAGCTGCGCCCCGCCCAAGGACTGCGCGCAGGCGGCCAACTGGGCCAACAACGAACTCAAGACCTTGCAGCAGTTCGGCAACCAGGTGTGGGCGAGCAGCGCCAGTGGAGCGGTTTCGCCTACGGTGGGGTTGGAAGCGTTGGTGGGCCCGGGTGTGGGGGCTGCAGCGCGGTTGGCGGCGGGTGGGTTTGTGGTGGGTGCGGGGTTTGACGCGGCCGGGCAGTATGTGCAGAGCGGCACTGTGCGGCCTGAGCAGAGCTTGGTAGCGGGTGTGACCGGCGCTGTCGGGGTGTCGCTGGCGGCACGTGGGAACTTGTGGATTCCTGCCGCTGGCGCTGGAGCGGCTGCTGTCAACACGTCTTTCAACAACCTCTACTACGGGGAAGAAACGAGTGTGTTTTGGGCGGCCGTTCTTGGTGCCGGAGCAGCAACGTTCGCTCCATTTGCCGGAGGAGCGGCAACTAAGCTCTCGTCACCGCTATTCAGTAGTTCAGCGCGGATTCCCATCAAGGGCCCTACGCCTGTATTTCCCGCTCATGGCACTCTGAATCCAATTCCTAAACAGATCGGCAGTGTTGTTGAGACAGGAGTGAGCAATATGCCCAGTTTCATCCCATTGGACAACGGAAAGAAGGGAGCCAAACAATGATCAGAGGATGGATAAATTGGTTTGGCGAAGTCAACCAAAGATATGGACGGTTTATGCATGAGCGCGCCCAAGTAAAGACCTTGGACGACTTGATCTTTTGGCTTGTGGCGTTCGGGTCATTCTGGCTTCTTGTCTGGAACACAGATGTCCTAGAGCCATGGACATCAGAACTCTTCACACAATGGTTTGGTTGGGAGCCATCAGACCTACCCAGCGAAGGCAAGATGCGTTGGCGCCGCATGTGGTCGACGGCGATCTGCCTCACCGGCATGGTGTCCATGACTGGCTTGTACTTGCGCAACATGTACGAGGCAAAGAAGAGGCGCGGGAAATGATGCCCAGGCGATGCTCTGAGCATTCGCGTTACGCACTGCCGCGACCACTGAAGCACCACCATGATTCGACGACTTTATGACCGCATGAGTCAAATCAACCAGAACTACGGCCTGTTCATGGATCGCATGACAAATGTTGAGACGTTTGGCGCGTTGATTTTCATGCTCGTATTGGCCTTCGGCGCGCGTCAAGGTAGTTGTCGCCTGAGTCACGCAGCTTTGAGCTGAGTATGTTGAACGCAGGTGGCCAGCTTGACCACCTCGTCTCGTTCTG
>NZ_JAVDWE010000012.1:0-181105 GCF_031457235.1 Hydrogenophaga laconesensis | reverse complement strand
CGGTCACGATGAACCGACAACGGAGTCGGTCACGATGGGCCGAAATCCTCGGTCACGATACCGAAACCAGCGGTCACGTTGGTCCGAAATACCCAGGTGGAGATGGGAAAGGCTCTGTCAAAGTCGGAGAGCGCGGCCGACCAATTTCTTGCCAGATCGATCGCACGATTTGTCAGAGAGGCAATGACTCGTACTGGCCGGGGACGAAGTCTCGAGGCCTTGGACACCCGACACATGTCTCAAGCAAAGGACTTGCTCTCCCCGCGTCGTTGATCCCAACTCAGTTTGATTACCCGGTCATTGAATGTGAGCTCCGCATGCATTCGGTCTGTGCAAGATGGTGCATCTGTCAGGGCACGCTTCGCATTGAGACTAGGCCCAGTCTTCACTACACCTCTACTGTGAATGGAGATCGGAGCCCGTGGGCTAGCTGGCTGTCGAATCAGGCAATCCGAAGGGCCAGATCTTGACTGCGACGGCGAATAGTTTTTGAGACCGAGCCTGAATGCATTTCTCATCCCAAGTTGCATCAGGGCCAGCAAGCGCCGCGTCCTGGAAGTGGGCATTCAGTGCCAACAGGCTCTTGGTGATCTCAGGGCGCTTGATGGCGAATGCAGAGTTGCTCAGCGAGGGATTGAGCTTGGCCGTCAGCAGCGTGAGGTTGCCGATGTTGTGTAGCAAGTGATTGCGAACCATCACTGCGGTTTCATCATCAAGTGCGGGCCAGTTTTCTTCCCAGGCAACTGGCATCACGTGCTCGACATGCAAAGCGATCGAGGGCAACTGCGCCGATTCGTGATGCACCTCATTGCGGCAGCCCAATTCAAGAGCCTCCAGTAGCATCTTGGTCTTGGCTGAGCGAAGCGCCTTGTAGGTGTTCAGCTCTAGCCAAGCCTTCCGGAATGTGGCGTCATCGGGCCAGTCCTGCGTCTCGCCGCCGGCCAGACTCTTCAGGTGATCAGCGACCAACTCGGCCGTGGGTGTCTGCGCTTCACTTAACCGCTTCAGCAGCCCGGGGAATACGCGGTTGTACGCCTTCGTCGTACGGGTGCAGACGGCCCGCCTGACAAGGTAAGACTCCAGCACGCTGAGGCAATCCAAGAAATCGGCGCTGTCAGTGCCCAGGCGCTCGCCCAGAAACAGTACCACCGGCGTCACGGTAGAGCTATCCAGCACCCGCAGGTTATGGGCGAAGCCCCCGAGACGCGTGCTTCTGTCGGGAAGAACCATTGCGCGGAACAATGTGGCGGCACGCTTCAGCCGAGCCAGTTCCTGGTCCACATCCTTCTTGCCCGTCAGCCACCACTGCTTGAACTCCTCAAACACGTGATCCAGCTTCACGTCGTTCATCGTCCGCATTGACACGTAGTGGTACAGCAACGTGTCCAGCCGGGTGTTTGTCAATCGGCCTTGGCGCTCCTCAACCTTCCAGAACAGCTTGCTCTTGCTGACCGCACCCTTCTCAGCCGGTGACTCGTCGAAGTCACGCCAGTGCGTTTCGTAGAGTTTTCCAGCCGACGCGTTGATACGCGTAGCCTCCAGAAATACGAAGTTGCGAACCAAGTCTGCTGGCGTGAGGCGCTCACCGCGGTCGTTCAGGGACTCGAAAATCACCTGCGCGTCATCGTCAGCACCCAGGCGCAGCTCGATCAGTTGGATGTACTCGTTCAGTGTGGCTAGCAACAAGTCGATCTTCGGTTGCTGAATCGGTAGGTCGTGCTGCGGCAGCCGCGGGAGGGTCTCATGCCGGATGGAGTGAGTCCATTGCGCAGCCAAGGTTCGGTCTATCTGATGGCCCGACTCGGCCAGAGCGTCATCCACCAGTGCCTCTAGGCTACCGGGCGCTGGGGGAACGACTTCATCGAAGTCCACGCCACGCAGGAACAGGCCAATAACGCCGTAGAAGTACAGGTAGGCCTCCACCAGAAGTGGTCGCGCAATGCGCTTTTTCGACTTGCCACTCCCGATAGTGACCACGGGGTAGTGTTTGCATACTTCATCCAAAGAGCGGCTTTCGACAAGGTCAGTCATCTCTTGCCGGCCTGCGTTTGTTGGCCAAACCTTGAAGTGCGCGTGTTTCTCTCGGTACACGGCGGCATTCCAGGTGTAGCCGTCGACACACTTGCGGTAGAACTCGTCTTCGACGCTGGCCACCGCATCGCGAAACGCCAGCGCCAACAGCTGCGTAGTCGTCATCCGCTGCTGCCCATCAATGACTTCGGCCGTGATCGGCTCGCCGGGCATGCCCGCACGGTGCTCTGTGATGATTACCGTGCCCAGAAAGTGGCGGCGTGGCGGACGAGCGAGATGCGGCGAACCCTGCTCCTGCGCGGCGCGCTGAACTATCTGGTAGCGCTCCAACTCCTTGGCCCGTTCGACGATGTCTGCCCAGAGCAGCTGAATCTGCCGTTCGATTGTCCAGACATAGCCTCGCTGGAAGATCGGCACCAAGTACTGCATGGGCTGGCTGAACATGCTCAACGGTGATGTTTTTGTCGGCTGCATTCGGTTCTCCCTCCTCGTTGTCGATATTGCGAACTCTTGTGACTTGGTTTGCTACCCCGAAAGCCAAGTGCACTTCAAACGGTGGAATTGCAGGTAGTGCTGATGTCTTGCGTCCAGCCATCGAAGCTTCAGCCCATGAGTCAGACCCAGCCGAGCGCGCTCGGTGTCGGACACCGCCGCGGAAACTTGGAGTGAGCCCGTGCCGTCAAATGTCACCAAGTAGGCGTCGAACAAGGCATCCAGATTCGCGCTGAGCAAGAAACCGTTGTAGACGTCCAGACGCTCGGCGTCCGTGTCACACAATGCCCACGCCTTGGCGTGACTCGCGCGCAGCGCCTGCGGTACCGAGATGCCTGTGACGGCACAGGCGCCGCCCCAGTAGTCCAGCATTGCTTGGCGAAATGCCTGCTGGCCCACGCGCTGGCGTACCAGACGCTGCACTTCCGTGCTCTTTGCGGCCGCAGGGTCCAGCTCGGCCAGTGCCGCCTGCACCTGGGCGTCAAAGGACGTCATCGCCTGGTCGGGTAGGGCCTGGGCCAGCGCAGCGGTGCGGCGAAGCCAGCGGGCAAGGGTGGCTTCGGTAGGTAAGACGAAGTGAGCTTCCGTGGACCCACCGGCTTGCATGGTCTCGGGAAAACTGCGCGCAAGTTCGCCCGGCAGGCTGGGCTGGCAGCGGCAGAGAACAGCAGCAAAACCACCGCTGTTGGATTGCACTTCGACCTCCGCCGGGTGTCGGGCCGACCCCAGTGCCAGCCAGCCATCGGCCGATGTCGGTAGCACATGCTCGAAGCCGTTGTCGTGCCCGGCCTTCTCGATCAATGCACGCTGCAGCAGGTTCATGGCGCTTTGGTAGTCGCTGTGTTTTCAGGCCACGGGGCGGCCAGACGGTTCCACTCCAGGCGGCGGTTGCGCCAGTGTTCGCCGATGGCTTGTGTGAAGTCAGCTCGGACCAACTTAGCCCTGCTTTCGCACCACTGTACCGACTCGCGTCGCACGACAATGCCTTCAAGAGGCCCGTCGCGAAATCGGCTGGGCCAACTGTCCACCTTGGCCGTGAGTTCGGCCAGCTTGAATCGCCCGCTCGCCAGCCGCGGTGTGGTGGCCAGGCCAAGCTGCAGGGCGAGCGCATCGCGGCGCGTGCTGCTCCAGAAGCGATTGGTCGCGGTTTCGAACACGTCGAACAGCAAGAACCAGTCGGGCAGCCGGGTGTACTCCAGGGAGTGGCGTGCCGCGCACCATTCGCCGAAGAGCATCAGTCCTCGATCCGCGTGCTCTAGTAGAGCGTCGCCCATGCTGCTGCTGTGTATAGCCAGCCATTGGGGCAGCCGTGTGAACTGCCCGCCATGCGGTTCGACAATGTACTGGCCGCGGTTCTGCACGCGCAGCTCGCCGTCAGCGCTGAGCGAGAAGCCGAGGTTCGCGCCGTCAAGCTTCTCCTCCAGCACCACGTCTGCAGACAGCATGGCCAAGGCTTCGTCAACGGACAGCACCTTGTCGTCACGCGGCTCAGCTCGGCCCAGCCATGCCAGATGGGGTGTATGCGGAAAGCGGAAGAATCCGTCGCTCATGGTCCTGCGAGTTTCGCCTGATACCAATCGTCCGGCAGCAAGCGAACGAAGCACAGTCCGATAGCCTTCAACTGCGCTTCGGCTGCATACCAGTCGGACTCTGCGCCATAAACAATGGGTGGCACCACGCCATGTAGTGCGTCGGCGGCCAGTGCGCACGCTACCCACTTCCGGTCTTCTCGATCTGTGACCAGAGGCTCGTGTTGCGGCTCGAGTACGGCGATATGCTCGCCGTTGGCCTCCAGCGTGTCGATCGGAACGAACTCGACCTGCGTCCGGTCGAGTTTGCTCTGTAGCACCTGCAGTCCGTACTCCTGCTCTTGCCAGTTGTATGGCAAGTTCCGGTCGTACTCGTCCTGTATCAGGCCTGCGTCGTCCAACACCAGGCGGTTGTCGGACAGGTCGAAGGCCGCCAGCCACTCGAACACTAGCTCGCGCAGTTCTACTTCGCGCGGCATAGCTCGTGTCGCAACGTTGGACAGCTCACGCACGGCGCTAGCCGCCATCATCACGTTGGTGTCAATCAGAACCATGGTCGCCTGTTGCCCGAAGTTCCTTGGCGCGCTGAATCGCCAGCGCCGTCTGTTCGCGGGTCTCGCTCAGTGAATCACCGAAGAATTTTGGTGGCCAGTTCGCCACGCGACCGAGATCGTCCACCCTGAGTTCCCTCATTTTGGCGGCCAGTTGTTCGCGTTCCACGAAGTACATGGCCGCCTGGCTGGGCTGCACCTCCTGACGGGCGATCAGGGTCTGCAGCCGGCGGAAGAGGTGCTCAGAGTGCGTCTCCACGATGAACTGCACCCCGCGCTCTGCACTGACGCTGGCCAGCAGCTCCGCCAGCTTGGCCTGTGCCAGGGGGTGCAGGTGACTTTCGGGCTCTTCGACGATGACGATGTGGCCCGGCTTAGCGAAAAGGGCAGCCACCACTACAGGGATGACCTGGGAAACGCCGACGCCCACGTCCTTGAGGTTCACTACCGCGCCGCGGTGTTTGATGAGCAGTTCGTATCGAGCTGAGCGGCCTAGGGCGCGCACCTGCAGGCCCTCGGCCAGGTCCAGCTCGCTCAGCCAATGTTCGGTTTCTCTGAAGATGCGGCCGGCATCGTCCGAACGATCTCTGCTGCGCCCTATCTGCTGGGCCACACCGCTGGCAATTAGTACATCCACCGCGCGACCACCGTCGTCACCGATGTGCGCTGGCATGCGGCCGCTCCACACGTAGTCTCGGCGGGCCAGCTGGCGCACCGGGCCGAGATAGATGATGCGGCTCAGCTCGTCCAGCAGAGCCGGACCTACCGGACGTATGCCATCGGCAAGCGGGCCGAGTTTGTTGAGCGTGGCCGCGGAGAAGGCGAACGAGCGCTCCGGCCGGTAGTCGGCGCTCTGGCGAACGGGCAGCTTCTGGTTGGCCAGCAGCAATCGGTAGATGCCGGGCTTCTGGCGCAGCGCCGTGAAACCCTCGCCGTCCTTGCCCAATCGCAGGTAGCGCAGTTCGGCGCTGCCCGACGGGCCGGCGCCATAGCGTGCCGAGAACAAGGCCGAGTCCAGCGCCGGAGCGCCGTGGGCCACCCAGCGAAACTCGATGCCCACCTGGTTGGCCGGTGTGCTCTCGGTCGCAGCGCCGTGTCGGCACAGCAAGTCACGGAACTGGCCCATCGTTACGGTGTCGTCGGCGTCGGGGTTGCCCAGGTTCAAGTCCAGCCCTGTGTCGTCGCCCTTCACCGTCTGGCGGATCAGCAGCAGGCTCTGGATCAGGCTGGACTTGCCTGACGAGTTGGTGCCGAGCAACAACGTCAGCGGCGCCAGCCGAACAGGACCGGTGCTGCGCCAGATCTTGAAGTTTTCGAGCTTGAGGTGGGTGAGCATCAGTGCAGCGCTCCAGACTTCAGCTTGTCCCAGGCTTCGAGAACGAGTCTTCGAGTGCGGTACTCGTTGAACTCCCGTTCGTCGCTAGCCTTCAACACCCGAAAGGTCTCTGTCGGGTAGTCTGGGCCCTCGACGTCAGCGGGGTCGAGGATGTATCGCAGCTCGTCGCGGCTCAGACCATACAAATGGGCGTAAAGGGCGTCGAGCTCAGCGCGTAGTTCAGCGCGTCGTTTGGAGTCGAAGAAAAACGGAGGGCCGTCATAACCCAGACTCCTTGCCCAAGGCGCAACATCGTCGGAGGTGTAAACGAGCTCGACAATGCGCGGCACGATTCGGTCGAGCACGTCATCGCTAAACCGTTCAGGCGGTAGCACCGCGACTTGCTTCATCGTGAAATAGTTCAGTGCTGAGCCGCCCATCTTTTGGCGAACCACATAGTCACATACCAACGAGTTCAAGTTACCCAGAAGTGCGGCAATTAGTCGCGGTGTCACTCGCGGCCACATCAGAAGGAACTTGTTGCCGACTCCAGCGAGCGGCAAGACGCTCGCGATCAAGCTGCGGACATCAGTAGCCCTAGCGATCTCACGCCACCCAACAAGCCACTTTGGGCATGACTCTTGGAGCCAAAGCTCGGCTAGCGACAGTACTTCCGATTTTTCGGCTAGTGCCCCCTTCGGCGCACTTAGGTTGTTTCGATGCTTGGCCGTGAATTCCAGCACCCGTTCCCACCCCAATGGGTCCACGGCGTACCAGGCGGTACTGCTGCGCTCGTTGGACATGAAGACTTCGAAGCTGCCTTCGGCCGGCAAATAGTTGTCGTTCAGCGGCTTGATGCTGGGTGGGTTGTCGCCACAGAGGCCCAGTGAGGTTGGCGCCACCGTGGCGGCATAGGGGTGTTGCTTCACGAACAGCTGCCACGCTGGGTATACCGGCAACTCGGGGTTGTCGGCCAGCCACCAGCCGAAGAGCAGCTGAGTGACGCACAGCTCGATCGCGGAGGCGTCGCGTATCTCCAACGCCTTGCGCAGGCCTTCGGGTAGGGCGGACACCTTTAGCCACACCTCGCGTTGCTGTACCCAGTAGCGAGGCGTGATGGTGACTGTGGGGTCGCGCTTCTCTTCTGGCAAGAAGTCGCGGGTTTCACCATCGGGCTTGTAGGTGGCCCAGCGGTGGTCGAAGTGGTGGATGAGCTTGGCCTCGTAAAGCGGCAGCCGATCCGCTGCCGGAGCGTTCTGGAAGTGGTGGCTGTCGTTTGACATGTGGAACATCGTCGAGAACGAAATGTTCCAGGGGTTTCCCTCATGCCCTGCGCCATCTCGGATGAGCACTGGCGCCGCGCGATAGAGCTTCTTCGTCAGTTCGGCGTCGCGCTGGCTGCGGAAGATGGGGCAGGTCAGGGTGTTGGGGTTGAGGAGCTTGAACTCGTCGGGCGTGAGAGTGAACTTACGACGCGGGTCGCTCAAGTCAGACAGATCCTTCGCGTGGAAGATGAACTCGGCCTTGTCTGCGCGGCCGAGCGTCAGAAGGCAGAACGAGTCTCGGCTGTCGGTTCCAGGGAACAGCCGACGGATCTCCCAGAATCCATAGAGACTGATCAGGCGAGAAGCTTGCGCCAACTGCCCGAAGTAGGCCTTTGTGGTGTCGTCGGTCGCAATGCCCGTGGGCACGATGAAGCCCGCGCGCCCGCTGTCCGCATGTATCTGCAGGATGGTCTCTGCAAACAGCGCGTAGGTGTTGACGTCGCCCACGCCAGTCAGAGGATATCGCCCGCCGTTGTCGCCATCCACATGCGCGAATACGCTGGAGGCTTCAGCAGTACGGCGGGCGGTGATGAACTGCTGGTACAGCGCCCGTTCCTGGTCGCGCACGCCTTCCGAGGCGTTTGAGGCTTCGGCCGGGTACAAGTGCTGGCTCAGCATGCCTTCACTCAGCCATTGGATGCGCTGCGCTCGCTCGGCTTTGTTCTTGGCTTCGGCAATCGCCGCGTGGCGCGTGGCGAAGAACTCTTCCTCCTGCAGCTTGATGCGCTCCCACGGTGGGTTGCCCAGCACACAGTCAAAGCCACCCTGGGCAAACACCTGCGGAAAGGCCAGAGGCCAGTGAAAGACATGTGCTTCCTCGCAAGCCGTGCGGGCGGCAGCGCAGGCAGCAGCGTGGTCACCGTCGCGCCCATGCACGCCGTGGCTGGCGGTGAGCACGGCGTGCAAAGTCTCGGAGGTAGGCACGGTACCAAGCGTCTCGGGTGTCTTGGGCAGCAGGTAGGCTCCCACGGCCAAGTCGGCGGCCAGGGCCAAGGGGCTGTTGATCGAATCGCTGATCATCTGGCGGTAGGCTGCTTCCTTGGCAGCAACCTCGGTGGCCGTCTCGGCTGGCATGGCCTCGATGGCGCGCAAGGCATCCAGCGCCGCAGGCTGCGGGTTGAAGCCCAGGGTCTGCTGCAGTCCCTTCAGGTCCTTGGCCAGTTGCTTGAGGCCCGCGCTGTTGCGTTTGGCCAGTTCTCGGCAGGTGGCCTTGTCGTCACCGGACAGGGCCTTGAACGCATCCTTGGCAATGCCCTTTTCCAAGGCATGCAGGTCGGTCAGGCCAAGCAGCGCATCGCCGCATTGCAGGTGGTGGTCCAGAAAGCCGAGCGGGCGGCCTTCCTCGAAGCCTTCGATCCACAGCGCCGTGCGCGCCAACTCAATGGCCATCGGGTTTCGGTCCACGCCAAAGATGCACCGGGACACCACCTCGCGCAGTGCATGCCGGTAAGCCTGCGGGCTGACGGCCCCATCCACGGAGCGCAGGCTTGCGACGCGTTCCGCCAGGCGCCTGGCCGCGCCGAGCAGGAAGTGACCGCTGCCGCAAGCCGGGTCCACCACGCGCATCGACAGCAGCGCCTCCACGGGCTGCGCCGGATTCTTGGCCACGCGGTCTTCGATGACGGGGTCCAGCGCGCTGCGGATCAGCTCCTGCACCAGGCTGTCGGGCGTGTAGTAGCTGCCGCTGGTCTTGCGGTCGCTGCCGCCTGCGGCCTCGGGTAGTTCGAAGCGGCGAGCCAGAACGTCGATGCGGGGATGCAGCTCCAGCAGGCCCTCGTAGACGCTGCCGAGCTCCTCGGTGTCCATGTTGCGGTAGTCGATGGGTGCCAGCGATCCACCGATTGCCGCCGCCCAGCGCAGGCTCTTCATTGCAGCGAGCAAATCGGCATTGCTCAGTGCCGACGAATCCAACGCTTCGCATTGGCCGGCCGCGAACAAGCCGCCGAGCGCCGGAAGGCCCAGGCGCGGCTGCCCTTGGCCCAGACCGCGAAACACGACGCGCACGGCTTGCCACAAGTCGTCGTGGCGGGTGTAGGCGCGGCGGCGCAGTGCCAGGCCGCGCAGACGGGCCATGGCGTAGCCTTCGGCGTAGAGCTGCGCCGCGGCATGGCGCGCCTGCGCGGTGGCCTCGTCATCACCCTGCCGAGCCGCGTTGGGCAGCAAGCCACGCTCTTCGGTGGTAAAGAGGAAGATGAAGCGGTAGACCAGCCTCAGCAACTGAGCGAAGAACTGCTCGGGCTTCAGGTCGCCGGCTTGAAGCTTCTGGCGCAGGGCGTCGTTATCCGGGTGCTGCACAAAGCCCTGACCCAGGCTGACGAGCGCCTCGGTCACTCCCCGGCGCAAACCCTGGCGCACACGCGTGCCTTCCTCCTGCCCGGCCTGCTGCCATGTTGCCCATACCACAGGCGGCGCGGCCTTGTTCGCGGGATCGGTCGATACGTCCAGCAGGCCTGCGCGGCTGGCATGCAGCACGCGCCACACACTGCCGAACTCTACGAAGTGCTGGCCAGCCAGCAGGTCCTGTAGGTCCACTTCCAGAAAGCTGGGGCGGGTGAGCGTGGCGGCATCCCGCAGCAGGCGCAGCGTGCGGCCGTTACTGACCAGGGCCCACTCATGGTCGGGGCTGGCGTTCAGGAACTCCTGCGCCAGCAGGAAGGGCGACTTCCTTTTGGTACCTGAGCCTTGCACGGCAAAGCGTGAGTCGGGGTCGTCCAGACCCTGGTCGTGCGGCGCTATGACGATGGCCACCGATTTGGCGCCAGCGGCATGCGCGGCCGGGGCAGGGTGTGCCAGGTGGGTGATGGGGTAGGTGCGGTCGCCGATCGACACACCGCTGACGGCGGCGACCGCCGGGTAGGCCAGGGCATCGCGCAGCAGCTCGCTGACGAACTGCGTGCTGGCGCGCTGCGGGTTGAAGTCAGACCGTTCCAGCAAGGCGGCGAAGCTCCGCCACTGAGCACTGGCAATCTGAAAGGCACGGCTGGCCTCGTCACGCAGCTTCAGCCCCTTGGGCAGGCCGTAGTCTGCCTCGGTCTGCAGGCGCCCCTGGCCCAGGGCTGCCTTTTCGAGGATATCGGGCAGGAACAAGCTGCCTTCAAGGCGCAGTGCCGGAAGGTTCAGGCCGGTGGTTCGAGAAGTCTTCATGTTCTTGTTGTCTGGCTGCAGCGTCATACCGAATCGGGCAGCAGCACGTACACGCCCACCACGTCCACCGGCAGGCAGGGCTGCACATGGTGTTGGCCGCCGCCGCGGCGCTCGGTGGCCTTGCGCACTCGTTCGTGGTCTTGCAGCAATTCGGCGGCACGTTGGTTGGCCAGCTCGTTGAGCCGGGGGGTCTCTGCCTGCAGCGCTTCGAGTGCCTTGGTCACTTCTCGTTCGGCAGCTTCGCGCGGCAGGTTGCCGGCCGGGGTGCTTTCCAGGAGACGCGCAGCCTCGGGGCCAGTCAGCCACTCGGGGTTCTTCCGGCCGCGTATCGCCAGGGCGACGCACTCTTCAGCCATCATTTGAAAACTCAGATGCTTGCGCTGGTAGCCCAACTGGTGGCGCAGGCGCAGCAGCACTACGGTGGTGACGCGGTCCACGCTGGCGGTAACGGTGGCAGCGCAGCGTGCGGCCAGGGCGCTTTCGCCCTGCAACGAGGTCTCGATCAGGTACTCGGCCAGCACGCTCACCAGCGGGTGGCTTCGGTGCAACTCGGCGGTGTCCAGCAACAGTGGCTTGTTGCTGCCTTCGGGCACCAGACCCTCGTCGGCCAGACGCAGGCGCAGCGGTTCGGGCAGGTGCTGGGGATGCAGCCTGTGCTGGCCGCGGTGAGCCTCCAGCGGGGCGTTCAGGCGCGCGCAGGCGCTGACCAGGAAGCGCTGCACGTCGGCCTGAGAGCCCAGCGCCTCTTGCTGCTTTTGCCACTCGGGCAGGACCTCGGCCGGCCGGATGGCCCGCTGGGCGAACACCGTGCGGTTGCTTCGGGCCTTGTCCAGCGCGTCTTGCCAGCGGGTTTGCAACGGCGCGAGCAGTTGTTCGGGCTCGCCAAAGTCGAAGGCCTGTTGCGGGCTGGTGGTGCTGCGCCTCATCAGTGCTGCCTTGACCAGGGCCTGGTTGATGCGCGGGCGGTCTTCGGGCATGGGCACCAGCACACCCAGCTCTTTCTGGATGGCATCGCCCTTGCGCAGGATGACCTTGAGCACAAAGCCATCGACGGGGTTGTCTTGCCCATAGAGCATGGTGCAGCGCACTTCAGTGGCACGCTGGCCGTAGCGGTCGACACGGCCTTCTCGCTGCTCGTGACGGGTAGGGTTCCAGGCAAGGTCGTAGTGCACGACGGCGGTGAACAGGTGCTGGAGGTTGATACCCTCCGACAAGCAGTCGGTGGCAACCAGCACGCGGCCAGTCTCCTTGTCGGCCTCGCCCATGCGGTCGACGCGTTCGCGGCGCTCTTCGGGTACCAGTTCGCCCGTCACGGCATCGACCATCGCCTTCGGGAAATGCTTGCGCAGCTCGGCGGCCACGTAGTTGGCGGTCGCAACGTAGCGGCAGAACACCACTGGGGCGTAGCCTTCCTTCAGGAGGTCGGCGATGTGGGCCACCAGCGCGGCCAGCTTTGGGTCGCCCGCCGCACCGCTGAGGCGCTCGGCCGTGGCGATGAGGGCCTGCAGCCGTTGCGCACCCGTCTCGGCCTGCAGCTGGGCGGCAGGCTCCAGATCGAGGCTGCTCAGGTCTTCAGCGGTGCCGTCTTGCAGGTCGGCCAGAGCGGCGTCTTCTTCGGCGTCGTCGCCGTCTTCTCCCAGGCCCAGGTGTCCTTCGAGCCGCGTGTTGAGGGCTTTGGCGGCCGCGGCCGGCGATGACGCCACGCAGCGCAGCAACGCCAAAGTCGCATACCAGATCAGCCGTGCGCCGCCAGCGTCGCCCGAGCGCTCGACGTTTTCAGCCAACTCACGGCAGTAGGCCTGCACCTCGTCGAAGAAGCTGCCCCAGGCGCCGCTGAGGCGGTATGTGACATCAGCCTTCATGCGCCGGGGGAAGCCGTGGCCGTCTTGGGTGGCTGTTTGCCATTCGACGATGTCTTTGCGCCGGCGTTGCACGAAGTGCAGCGCCAGTTGCTCGCGCAGCGGGTCGGCCGTTGAGGTGCGGTGCTGCAACTCGGCAAAGGCGGGGTTGAGCAGCGAGAGCAGGTTGAAGAACGCCACCTCGTCGCCTGAGTGGGGCGTGGCGGTCAGCAGTAGCAGGTGGCGGTCGGCATTGGCCGCCAGGCGTTGCAGCAGTTCAAAGCGCAGCTGCTTGCCGGCACCGCTGGCCGAACAGGTGTGGGCCTCATCCACCACGATGCACTCGGGGGCGATGGACAGGAAGTGCTCGCGGTGGCGCTCGCTCTTGATGTAGTCCAGGCTGACCACGACCACCGGGTGGTGGTCGAACAGGCCCACGCCGTGGGACAGTTGCCGCTCTAGCCGGCTGGCACTGGCCGCCGTCAGCGCCACGGCGGGCAGGTTAAAGCGCTGCTGCAGCTCGCCCTGCCACTGCTCCACCAGGTGGGGCGGGCAGAGCACGGCGACACGCTGGATCTCCCCGCGGTCCATCAGCTCGCGCACGATCAGCGAGGCTTCGATGGTCTTGCCGATGCCGACGTCGTCGCCGATCAGCAGCCGAACGGTGGGTAGCCGCAAGGCCATGAGCAGGGGCACCAGCTGATACGCCCGCGGCTCCACGGCGATGTTGCCGAAGCTGCGGAAGGGGCCAGCACCAGCGCGCAGCTTCAGGCGCAGGGCATCGCGCAGCAACAGTGCCGCGGTGTGGTTGCCCGCCTGGGCCGGGTTGGGCTTCTCGAACGTAGCCGGTTCGACGGGGCTGAACTCTTCCAGCTCCGGCAGCAGCGTGATCACGTCGTCGTCGGAGCCGCCCAGGGGCCGCAGGCGTAGGGCGGAAGCGCCGTCGGACTGCCGGGTGTCGGACTGGACCACCCACTCGCGGCCACGGGCCCGTACGAGGTTGCCAGGCATGAACTCGGTGGCGGTTGTTGTCATCAGCTTGCGTAGCGGAAATCAGTTGAAGAAGGCAGCGTGGGTGGCGAATTGTTGCGCCCACAAGGAAGGATCTGACATGTCCAGTACGGTCCAGCCCAGATCGGCCAGTTCCGACACCACATCGGACGGCAAGGGATCGAGGGCTACGAGCGTGCGGGTCGCCTTGTAGCGGGCTGCCACCTGGGCCTGACCGCCGAGGACGGCCAGTGGGCCCTCATCCGGGGCGCGGCAACCTGCGGCCCGGACGGCCAACAGCCATTGGGCGTGTTTGTCATCTCCAGCGGTGGCCTTGGTCTGTGTTGACGTTGCTGGGGCATCGGCCTCGGTTACCTGTGGTGCCACCCGAGCGTTGGCCAGGGCGACGAGCAAGCCTAGGGCGCCGGTGTCGCGGCGGTTGATGTGCTCGTGGTCTGGCTGGTTGAAGTAGGACAGCAGGCACTGGTAGCAGCCCGCTTCGCAGATGCTGCTGCCATCTTTGCGCTTGATCTCCAACTCAGGTAAGCCCGCCACCGACCATGCACCGCTGGGCTTGCGGTGGTGCATCAGCTCCAGCGCCTGGGCGGCCACCTGTGCCAGTGCATCGGGCTCAGTGGCCAGGCGCGTGAGCACACCGGCGCCACCTTCTGCGGCTTCGTAGAACAGCAGGGCCTTGCGGTCGTCTTGGGTGGGCAGTGGTTCAGCAACGAGCTCGGACTCTTCAATCTGGAACACCAGCTCAATGCCGCGCTTGAGAGCGGCCTGAAGCGTAGCCATGGCCGGGGCTTCGAGCTGCTTGACCGGGGCCAGGATCAGAACGTTGCGGTGATCTTCAACGAATGGGACGATAGACTGGTTCGGAACCTTGTTGAGCAGCTCTTCCGCGGGCTCTGATGCGTCGTCGTTGCCGCCTGGTTCGTCCTTCCGGCTCCATTGGCCGGTGATGGGGTTGATGTAGAAGCCCAGCTGCTCTTTGTTCTTACGGCGACGCCAGCCCCGATTGATGCGCCAGATTTGTGCCGCTGGGGCGTACTTCAGGCTGGCGAGGGGGGGCTCAGTATCGCCGGCAGCATCCAGCACCAGCGAGGTCTGCAGGGCAGTCCGGCCCTCTGGGCCTGGCAAGAATCGGTAGGTGGTCTGGAGTTCGAAGCCTTGGCGCTGGCGGTCTTCGTCGTTTATGGAGATGCGCTCCACCGGCACCGTCTCAACCGTCTCGATGCGGTAGAGGTTGCGCACCCAGTCGTGGTCGGTGAGCAGGGCCCCGCAGTTCTCGCACAGGTTCTCGGTAGGCTCGGAGCCGTCTTCGCCACCCATATGGGCGTAGCCGCACTGGCTGCACACCCTGCTGGACACTGTGGCCAGCGTGGTGTTGCCCGACACGTGGTCGGCCGAGCCGACGTTGAGCTTGGCTCTCACCACCCGGTACATACGGCCCTGGTGATAGATGAGGCTGCGGGGGCCGAATTCCGAGAGCGCGAGGAACCGGGGGCGGCTGACCATGCTTCCCTCGTCGTCCTTGCCCTTGACCGGGCTTCCTCCCCGCGCGGGAATCCAGGCCATCAGCGGCAGGCGTGGGAAGTTGTAGCCCGGCAAGAAGCCCTGGCTGGCCAGGTACCGGTACGTGTAGAAGTCGGAATTCTGGGTGTTGCCCGACTTTAGGAGCACGGCGTACTGCCGGGCGGCATCGCCATAGCGGCGCTGCGCGTTCTGCTTCTCCTGGTGGGTGGTGGTGTAGCTCTTCACCACTTGGTCGGCCATATCCATCTGCTTGCGGGTCGCATCCACCATCACACGCCAACGGCCAAAAGCGGCGCTGAACTCTGCGCTGGCCTGTTGCATGGTGGCGGCCACGTGGTCTTCGGTGAACCACGTGCTGGACGACAGCAACGGACGAACCTGCCGCATGAGGCGTTCGCCGCTTTCGGTTGCGCGGAGAGTGACTTCAGGCGCATCGAGTGCCGATTGGAGTGCAGGGATGAGCGGCTTGTCTGTCTTTTCCAGATCCAGCAGCGGCGAGATGCTCGTGTCCAAGTGGATCTGAGCGGCCGCCAGCCAAACGGCGTGCAGATGGCTGTCGATGAGATCGCGGTTCGCCAGATCGAGCGTGGGCGGGCGAACCACGCCGTGGACCATCTCGTTGGCGTGGTGGAAGAACCACTGGTCGTGCGGGCTAAGGGCCGCGCAGTAGGTGATGACCAGTGCCTGCTGCCCCGAGCGGCCGGCACGGCCACTGCGCTGAGCGTAGTTGGCAGGTGTGGGGGGAACATTGCGCAGGTAGACCGTGTTGAGGGACGAGATATCGACGCCCAACTCCATCGTGGGCGAGCAGAACATCACTGGTAGCCGTTCAAGCGGGGCCTCGTGGGCAGGGTTCTCCAGCCAGTCTTTACGGTCCTTCTCGGTGTAGCGGAAGCGCTGTTCAAGCAGCTGACGCCGGCCAGCATCGACCTGGGCCGTGTGCTCTTGGGCCTCAAAGTCGAATAGCGTGTGTTGCTGCTGGGTGAGGGTGGCGGCGACCGACAGGTAGAGCTGCCGGAAGAAGCGGTTGTGCTTGCCTTCTTGCTCGACCTCGGGCGTGTCGACCAGCACCCAGTCCATCGCCGAGGCGTTCAGGCGCCAGCCGATCAGGTTTGGCTCGACCTCATGCCGCTGTGCGTAGCCGTAGTGCGAGGCCCCGATCAGGAACAGTTGCAGCAGCTCCAGCCACTGCGCGTCTTTCCAGCCCTTGACGTTACCCAGCAGGTTGGGTGACTTCCACAGGGGTAGGGCCTTGAGTTCCTTTAGGAGGCGCGAGCGTGCGCCGCCGGGCACCAAGTCGGTCCGGGGTTTGCCCTTTTTGTCGTCGGGCCGCTTGCTGAGGATCAGCCAACGCGACGTTTCGAGGTTCTCGTCACCAAATGTCCATCGCTCGCTGAGGTACTGGAAGGCGGTGGCTTTGGCCCGCTCTTGCTCAACGGCGTCGAGGTAGCGGGTTTCCAGGCATAGCGCCCGCCGCATGGCATCGAAGACGCTGATGGCCATCTCCGTGCGTTGGCCGGGCGTCATGGCGGACAGCACGGGGTTGGCGGCGAAGAGCGCTGCCTCGCCGCTGAACTCGTCGAGGCCTCGGTACTGGATGGCCAGCAGGTTCAGCTGGTCTAGGTTCGGGTTGTTGAAGCGCCAGCCGCGGCGCAGGTCTCGCAGCAGGCGGTAGCCCAGGATAAAGCGCAGCGTGCGCTGGGCCTCTTGACGGGCCAACCCCATGAGCTTGGGTGTCTTTAGGTACTCGGAGAGTGTGCCGGTATCCGTGCGGTCGAAGCCGAGTGCCTTGAACACGGCATCGGCTAGATGCTCTTCGTCGAGCACGCCGCCTTGCTTTTGAAGCGCGGCCACGAGTGCCGAGCGGAGGGTGAGCAGAAAAATGAAGTCGTTGAAGTGGCCAGCCTGCAGGGCGGCGTCTTGCCGGTTGTCGGTGAAGCCCAGCAGCTTGCGGGGGTCTGGCTGATCGGTGGAAGGCTCACCCAGCTCGAACAACTGGCGCACGGCGCTGAGGGTCAGCATCGTCGTCGCCGATGAGCGCCCTTCGCCGGACAGGCTGGCGAGGCGGTTTATGTCTTTGCCGTAGGCCTCGTGTGTGACCCCGCAGCCTAGGCAGAAGCGGTACTTGCCCGGGATGAACCAGTACGCCCTGCCGGGGCCCGTGGCACCTTGCGGAGTGACGTTGACCGACTCCGGAACGGCGTGCTTGTAGGTGGGCTTGACCTTGGGCTCGGCCTTGGTCAGGTCAAGCCAGCTCTCGGGCAGGTCTTCCCAGTTGTTGTAGGTCAAGTCAGGGCGGACGGGGCAGAGGAAACCGTAGCTCGCATCCTCGTCATCTTCGCCGGAGATGTCGTCGATCTCGCGGGGATCAAAGGTCGGCGCCCCCTTGCCGGAGCGCCACACAGGGTGGTATTCCTGTCCGCAGTCGCGGCAGAAGTGTACGGGGTAGAGGCGGGTGCCTTCTGCCTGCCGACCCGGGGCGAAGCGCTGTGCGTCAAGCGTGATGTGTCGCTGGCCCGGAGCCTCCAGCGTGGCTAGTACTTTGCCAGGGCCGCTGATGAACTGGTGCAACTTGAACGCGAAGGGTGCCCGGCCCTGCGGGGTGCGCATGTCGTGGGCGGCAACCAGGAAGCGGCGAAGACCTTCTCTCGCGACGTCGAGGTCACACCCCCCCGCATCAGTGGCAAGACGCGAGGCTGCCTCATTGAGCGTGATCGGCCGCGCTCTGCGAGGCGGTTGATCGTTAGGGAGGTCGATGCCCAGGTTGAGTTCGACCCAAATCGCCAGGGGGTCGTCCTTGAAAGCGTCGAAGCTGGGCCACGAGTGTTCGGCTTTCTTCAGGGCAGCCAAGAGCAAGGGCTTGACGGCGACGACGTCACGAGAGGGGTTCGTGACCCGCTCAAGGGTCTCGCCGATCACATCGAGCGAGGTGAGCGGCGTGCCGAAGAGCAAGCTGGCGACGTCGGCGACGGCCTTGTTCCGATCGTCTTCGCGCTCGGACGATGACATCGTGGCCGATGTGCCTATACACACCAGCTGCTCGGCCTGCATACGTTCTCGGATACGGCGCACGAGCATGGCCACATCCGCGCCCTGCCTGCCACGGTAGGTGTGGAGCTCGTCCAACACCAGGAACTCCAGCCCGCGGCAATGATCGACAACGCGGCGATCGATATCTTCGAAGCGCGTGAGGATCAGCTCCAACATCATGAAGTTGGTGAGCAGGATGTCGGGCGGGTTGTCGGCGATCGCCTTGCGCTCGTCGCTGCTCTCCTGGCCGGTGTAGCGCTTGACGCTGAACGGCTCTTGCCCCGCAGGATAGCCATGAAGGAACTTGTCGAGTTCTTCCAGCTGGCTGTTAGCCAAGGCGTTCATCGGGTAGATGACGATGGCGCGCGTGCGTGGAGTGTGATCGGCCTGCTTGGCTTTGAGGATGCGATCGATGACCGGGATGAAGAACGACAGCGACTTGCCCGACCCGGTGCCGGTGGTTACGACGTAGCTTTGCTGCTGGTGTGCCTTCGCGATGGCCTGTAGCTGGTGCACGTACAGGTGCAGGTCGGAGGGATTGCCCTCTACCTTGCCGGTCTTGAATAGTTCGGTACAGGCCGGGTGCAGGCTGCCCTGTGTGACCAGCTCTTGCACGGTACCGCTGCGCTTGTAGTTCGGGTTGATCTGAATGAGCGGCTCTGGCCAGTAGCGGCCACGGGCGTACTCCTCCTCTACCCGCGAAGCCAGGTCCGCGGCGGCGATGCGGGAAAAGCTGCGCGAGAAAGTGCTGTACTCGTCGACGAGTCGGTTGCGGAAATCGAAGACATCTTTCATTTCTTGTTATCCCTTCAGCCCGCTAGATCAAACGGCGCCCGAAGGCCAGTCTTCTACGGTCAAGCCAGGTACCTGCTGGAATTCGCGCAGGTTGCTCGTGAGCAGCGTCATTCCGCGCGAGCGTGCATGCGCAGCAATAAACAGGTCGCAGTTTCCAATGGAGGTGCCGTTGCGCTCCAAAGTAGCGCGGAGGTCGGCGTAGTGCTCGCCAGCGGTCGTGTCCAGTGGCAGCACATTGATCGTCTGTAGCAGCAGTTCCACTCGTTGCGTGAGCAGCGCAGAACCTTTGCGTTGCGCGCAGTAGCGTAGCTCACAGGCGGCCACGATGCTGGTGCACACGGCATCGGGGTCAAGGTCGTTCAGCTGTTGGGCGAGGGCGCCGTTGGGGTGACTAATCAACTCGGATAGCGCGTTGGTATCAAGCATGCAAGGCAACGCTTGGAGAGACATGGCCATTACAGTGCATCCCGTTGCTGAGGAGGTGGGTCCTCTGCCTCGGGAAGAGCGTTTTCCATCGGAGTCCACGAGGCCAGCAGGTCCACTAGGCGGTTCTTGCGGATCGGAGTCAGGATGAGGCGGTCGCCTTCCTTTCGCATCAGCACCTCGGTGCCTTCCATCTCAAACTCGCGTGGAATGCGGACGGCCTGGTTGCGGCCGTTGCGGAACAATGAAGCGTGCCGTTCGATCACGATTGACTTCCCGGAGTGTTGTCTGGCATATGCCATAGCATATGCTAAAAAACAGACCCAAAAAGTCCGCGCGCTGCTAGAAATCAGAGGACTGCCGCAAACCGGGTGCGCTATTGGTCCGCAGTGGGGTGCCGTTCTGGTCCTGCTGACGAAGGAGGGAGAAGTATTTGCAGTGTGATGCAGTTCTTGAGGCTTTGTCCGCACCCTGCGGTTGGCTTCTCCCATCACGTAGCTCAAGATGGGTGATGGCGGGCAACCTTCAACCCAGAGTCTGCTCGAAACAGGTTTTTCGCTGGCAAGGAGGGCATCGGTCCCTGGTGAGCTAGCCAGACCCATGTCTGCAAAGGCTCCGGCGTCACGACAGAGCCCGTCGTAGGACACTCGAGAGGTGAATCCTCAGCCGTCTGCGAGATGCGCAGCGGATACGGTGCGCCATCGCAGTCCATAAGGATTGCGTTGGCGTCCAAACGAGCCCTTGGAAGGTTGTATCGCAACGATTTGATGAAGGTTCGGCCCTGAATTACCAATTGATCCACCAATTGCCCGTCCAACATGTCTTCGATGGGTAGCCACTGTCGTGACACAAGCATTGGCGAGAGCTCCCTTATGCTCGGTATGCCCAATTCCGAAACGCTGAACGTTGCGATGATCACCATGTGCATGTGATCGCAGCTCCCCCATAGCGCAAGTTCAGTTTCGAAGCGCCTGCCAAGTCGTCGGTAGAGCTGCTGATCGATTGAAAAGGCCTGGTCCGGAAGATGTTTCACCACAACCTTGAAGCCATATCGAGCCGGTGCGATTTCTTTGACTTCTCCAATCAGCAGCATCAAGCTCTGCGGCTTGCTGGGTGCTGAGAGGGCTTGCAACCATTGCGCAGATCGCCTGGCGATGATCGCGTCGCACTGTTCAAGGAAGAACGTCTCTGGGATGTACAGGCGAGAACGCAGCGAGTCGCCTCGCGCGAACTTGTCCTCAGATGCCGACAGCAGTTGCCTGCGCACCGTGCCCCAGGTTCGCTTGCCCGTGAATCCGGGATGCCACTTCGTCAGTTCGGCCTGGTCCCACAGGTAGTGGAGCAGGCCACGGAGGGAGAGCTTGGTGCCGTCGGTGCAGACACTTTCACTTTCGCCGCCTGCCGATGGCATCTGTGAGCGGCCAGGCAACTTGGTCAAAGAAAAGCCCAGCCGCAAGCTGGTCTGGCCAGTGGCGGGGTCTTCCCTGATTGCTGTGCCCAGCACCTGGCCGAGGCCTGAGAGATCGGCCAGTGGTTCGTACGATGGGCAATCGTAGGCGTGACAAGAGCCAGTGCCAGGCATGCGTTTGACGATGTAGCCCCCGTGAGGCCCCGCCAGGCGCGCTACGTACATCTCGACGCCATGTGGAACGCACTGGCAACGTGGCCGCTGGCGGGCAGCGTAAGCATTGGCGATGGCCTCTGCGAACCCGCGGGACGCGACCTCGAAGCGCTGGCCCCCGATCACGTAGACCGTGCCAGTCGCTGAAACGCCATAGGCCGACGCTTCCACGGCGGTAGTCTCAACGGGCGGGCGCAGGCATGGCCCGGTCGCGCGAGCGTTGCCTTTCGGGCGTTGGCACTGCGACGCTTCGCTGCGATGGCGCCGCCTTGTCGTAGAGCTTGACCTTGGGTGTCTGGCCGTTTCGGATGCGCTGGGCCAGCTTTTCTGCAGCCGCCACCATGATGGCTTCGCGCCGCTTCTCGGGGATGCGATTGGCCACGAGGATGGCTTCGATGGCGGCCAGCACGGTTCTTCGCCCGCCACTGCCACGACTTGAAGCCTTATCAACGGTGGCTGCGCCTTGGGTTGAGCTGGTGTCGCGCGAGGGTTCAATCCGGTTGATCTGGCGCGTTTCGCGCTCAACCTTGAGGCGTTCCAGGTCGGCTGGGTTGGGTTCGTAGCCGAGCGTCTTCACACCGCGTGCGGCGGCTTCCAGCCACACCAGCCGTTTGAAGTCTTCGCTGCCGCTGATTCGCAGGGATTGCCAGTTGCGGGCCTCGGCCACATCGACCATGGAGCGGGCGATGGAGGGGCTGTTGGTGTCGGTGGCCAGCCGGAAGGTGGATTCGGTGAAGGCCACGCGCGAGGTGTCACCGCGGAACCGGTATTCCGTGAAGCCGATACTGACGTCACCCACGGTGACCGGCGCGCGCTTGATGATGTAGCGATCATTCAGCGACGCCTCCAGCTGGGCAACGAGGGCTTCACGTTCGGCCTGAGCGTCCATACGGGCCGTTGTCTGCGGCGATGAGGGGTCGGGCGTTTCGGCGCTTTTTTCTTTGGCGGGAGGCGGGATGACGTTCGAGTCTGCCTTTGGGCGGGCAGTTTCTGGTTGGGCGTCCCGTGTTGGCACGCGTTGCCACTGACCATCCAGCTTGTGAACGAAGGACTTCTGCCCCCTTGCATCAAGGACGACAAAGCGGTTCGCGCCCAGTTGGTCGGCTTTGGCCACCATGTCCTGGTAGTGGTCGCTGCGGTAGGTGAGGTCGGCAAAAGGGTCGCGCAGCTCAAACCGTTCAACAGGCTCCGGTTCTGGCGTCTGGAAGGTTCGGATGGCGATCCGTGCCCGATCAGCGGGTTCCACCGTGCCGCCCAAGGTCGCATTGGCATCCGATGCGGATCGACTCACAGGTTTGGCTGGCGCAGATTTCTCGTCCATGGGTTTCTCCTTGATCGGTGGTTGCACAGGGCAGGGTCAGGAATGCGGAGGCGCAGACACCTGAGGGGACAACGGGAGAACCCGATAGATCTCAATCTCGACGCGGCGGTTGAGGTTTCTGCCTCGCGCGCTGCGGTTGTCGGCCAGGTGGTCGCCGCTGGGTTGGTGCGTGGCGCGAATCCGGGAGGGGTCCACCCCGGACGCGACCAGATAGTCGCGGACCGCATGGGCTCTGGCCTGCGCGATGCGGCTTTCGGCAGAGGAGTCGCTGGTGCCGTCTGTGCGACCCCTGAGGACCACCAACGGGGCGGACTTGGCTTCTTCCACCAAGGCCGTTGCCTCTTCCGAAGGAATCGTCACCCGGGTGCTGTTGAAGCCGAAATGGACGATGCGTACGCTATTGGCTAGCGATTTCTCCTGAATCGATGCCATCAGCTGCTGCCGTGCGGCCATGTGCGCCAGGGTGGCGGCGGTGGTTTCTGCCAAGCGGCTGGATTCGGTGGCCAGGATTCGGGTGTTCTGCAGGTCGTTCTTGCAGACTTGCAGCTCGATGGCCGTCTGCGAGTTGACTGGTCGTTTCTGCGATTCGTCCACGGAGGGCGGCTTGGGGGGCGAGCTGCAGGCAGTGAGCAGAACAAACAATGGTGCGGTGAATGCGATGTAGGCGCGCATGGTGGTGCTCCAGGTTTCAGGTGATGTCGGCGCGTTCGATCTCGTTTGGCTTGGTGATCAGCACCCCGTCCTCGTCAGGCAGGGGTTCGATCGCGCCGCCGGGTGCGCCTTCGCCAGGCTTCGGACCCACGAGGAAGTCCAGGACGGACTCAGCGACGTCCTCGGCCGGTCCTTCTTGCAGAGCCGGTAGCTGGTCTATGTCGTAGGCCAGTTGCTCAACGTCCAGGCCATCGCACGGTCCAAGCTCGTCGTCGGCGTAGCGCCAACGCTGCTGCACCTTCGCGAGGTGAAGGTCGGTGTTCATCCGGGGTACCACCGGGGCAGGCAAGAGGCGATCCCTGAGCACCTTGTCTCGGTGGTAGCGGATCTTTTCGCCCAGGATCGGTTTGCAGTTCTCGCAGATCACCACCAGCCGTTCGGAGCCCAGCTCCTTGAACTCCTGAGGCAGGAGCAGGGATCTGCGTTGCTCGCTCTCGTTGCGGCTGACCGAGCTGTGGCCGTGCCCGCTGAAAGAGCGACTGCGCCCCCGGCTGGTGACCCGTTCCGTGAAGTGGCCCAACATGGCGCTGTATTCATCGGCGTCGCGCTGTTCGCGCGGGGCGAAGAGGATCTGCAGGCCGTGGTTGGTGGCGAAGGTGCGGGCTTCCTTGTCCCCGTAGACCGCGTCCAGCTGCGACATGGCCTGCACCACCGTGAGAAGGCGCAGGTTGTAGCCGGCCAGGAAGGCGGCAGAGTGGGTGATGACCCCCACACGGCCCATGGCGGTGAACTCGTCGTTGACCAGCAGGCACTGGTACTTGAGTGATTTGTCCTGCTCCGGCAGGTGCTGCGTGTTGAGACTGACGAGCTGGGAGAAGAACAGGGTGAGCAGCGGCCGTGCATTGGCCAGACGGTGCGGCGGAATACGCACGTAGACCGACATGCGTTGGCGCCGCAAGTCTTCAAGCCGAAAGTCGTCGGCGCTGGTGGCCGCGTCAACCACGGTATCGGCGAATATCGTCAAGGGCGCGTGGAAGGTGGCTACGACACTGGCGAGGGTGTTCTCTGAATTGCCCAGCAGGCGCTGCAAGGCGTCGATGCATTCGTCTGAAAGGGGCTTGCCTGACTCGACACGCTGTGTGATCAGGTGGTTCAAGTGGTCCTTCAGCGGCTGCCCTTGTCCGGACGACTGGCGGAGCATTTCGCCGACAGTGCGCGGCAGCTCCGGTGTTTCGAGCAGCAGCAAACCCAAGCCCAGGAAGAGATTGCGGGCCTGGTCATTGAAAAAGGCTTCGGACGAAGTGCCGCTGCCATCGTTAGGGAAGAACACCTGACCGATGCCCAGCAGGTCACCTACGCGGTGCAGAGGGCTGGTGCGCACGGCGGTGAGCGGATTCCAGCGGTGACTGCGGGCTTCTTCGTCGAATGGGGAAAAGGCGAAGACCGCCTGGCCGTGGGCGGCGCGGTAGCCTGCCGTGATGGCATGGTTCTCGCCCTTGATGTCGAGCACGACCACGGAGTCCGGCCAGTTCAGCAGGTTCGGGATCACCACCCCCACGCCTTTTCCACTGCGGGTGGGGGCGGACAGCATGACGGACAGCTGGCCGGGCAGGGCCAGGAACTGACCACGGAAGCGGCCGATCAGAACGCTCGGGGTGGTGGTGTTCTGCTCGTTCAGCAACAGTCCGGCGCGCTTGACTTCAGCGGTTGAGGCGAAGCGGGCATCGCCATGCAATGCCCGGCGCGGGCGGCTGGCGGCGTACAGGGCGCCTGGGAAAACGATAAGTGTGGCAATGTTGGCCATGCCAATGGCTGTGACCAACCGCCGCCGAAGCACCGGCACATCGGCATAGAGCTGCCAGTAGTCAAGGATGCTGTTCCAGCCTGCAAGCCTGGGGTTTGCCTTGCTGAAGACCAGGAAGAGCACGGCCGACAGGTAAAGCGCGGCCATGACCAATGCAGCGAAGGCGATCACTGTGAACAAGACGGCCGCCACTTTGCGCGCGGTTGGCCACGATGCCATGGGCAGCGTCAGAACGGTGCTCATGTCGGAGCCCCGTCAAACAGACTGGCTTGCGCATCTGGTGCGCCCCCCAGGCTGTTGTCGTCGATGGCAAAACGCTTGCGGTGCGGTTCGTAGGCGATCTCGGAAATGAAGCGGCCCCGTTCGTCACGACCGAACTGCACGATGACATCGATCACGATGCGCAGAAGGCCTTTGATTTCGTCCAGACGCAGACCGCCACCGGCACCGCTCTCGCGGATCATGAGCGACATCTGCTCCAGCGCCAGGGTGCAACTGCCCGCGTGCACGCTGGTGATGCTGCCGGGGTGGCCGGAAGCGGCCAGGCGGATGAAGGAGAAGCACTCCTCACCGCGCAACTCGGCCAGGAAGATGCGGTCGGGCTTCATGCGCAGGCAGGCTTCCAGCAGGGACTTGGCCGTGACGCGTGCCGTGCCCTGGGCGTCCTTGCTGTAGTACAGGTGCACCACGTTCGGGTGGTTGGGCAGAGTAAGTTCGGCCGTGTCCTGGATGGTGATCAGGCGCTCGTGGTGCGGGACTTCCTCGACCAGGCCTTTCATGAAGGTGGTCTTGCCTGAACCGGTCTTGCCGCTGACCACGATGGTCTGGTGCTTCTGCACCGCGAGGCGCAGAAACTCCGCATAACGACCGACCGCTTTCAACGCAAGCAGCTGCTTTTCAAAGGGCTGAAGGCCGTCGTCATCGGCGCCCATTTCAGCGCGTTCATCGATTCGGTTGAACAGACCCTCGCGTTCGAAGTCGCCCAAGCGCTTGATCAGCTCCGATGGCTTGCGCACCGTAATCGACACGGTGCCGCGCGTCACGGCCGGTGGAATGACGAACTGGATCCGCTCCCCACTGGGCAGTGTGGCCGACAGCAGCGGCCGTTCCTGGTTGATCTGCTGGTCGCAGTAGGTGGCCACGGCCGTGGCCAGCGACAGGCAGCGCTCTTGCGTCATGTTGGGCGCGTCCACCTGTTGCCAGCCCTGCACGGTCTCCACCTGGAGCACGCCGGGGCGGTTCACGCAGACTTCCAGTACGCCCGGTGCATCCAGCTGCTCGCGCAGCGGGCGCAGGAACTCGACCACCGAGGTGGCGTCGCCGCACCAGCCGTCCGGTTGGGCGTCATCGGTGAAGGGCAGGGCGTTCATCGCTCGACCGGCTGCAGGGCGTAGACCGACGAGAAGTCCACGTCGCGGGCCACGTAGATGCCCACAACGCCGCCTTGGTTCTGGTAGATAAGGGGCGGGATGTTGATGGTGCTGTCCAGCACCTTCTCCGACAGCTTGCTGGTGTTCTCGGCGGTGGAGGGCAAGACGATGGTGTCCGCTTCACGGTCCTGCATCTGGTTCTGGATCACCAGCTTGACCGAGTCGTCGATCAGGGAGAGCAGCATGGCGGCGCCGATGCGGTCCCCCCACCGGTTGTCCACATGGCCGTCGATGCCCGACTCGCCCAGTTGCCCTGTGCCCGGCGACTCGACGTCCACTGTGACGCCGTGCGGAGTGCGGATGCGGGTCCACAGCACCGGTATGCGAACCGTGCCGGGCCGCACCGAGGCAATGCGGTACTCGCCGTCCAGGTGCGATCCGCGCTCGATCAGCAGCACCCGACCGTTGTCGCTGTACACATCCCGCTGCACCTGGCAGCCGACCAGGCCCGAGGTGGCGCTGATGACTCTGGTTTTAAGCGCACAGGTGAAAGCGGTTCCCTTGGGCAGGGTGAGGCTTCTGTCACCCAGCGTGGTGGCCTTGACCCGGGGTGTGGAAGAACCCTGCAACTCGCCGCCGAACAAACCGGCCGCTCCAGAGCGCAGGTTCGACCCAATATCAGGTGAGGACGTCGGCTCGGTGGCTGAAGCACCGAGACCTGCCGGCAAGGCGTTGCCTTGGGTCAGGTTGTCTAGAAGTCCTTGCAGCCGGCGCTGGTAGTCTTGCAGTTGCTTGGCGGTGGATGCAGCCGGATCGCTGGACAACGGTGTAGCGTCCCCGTTTGCGCCAGCGGTCGCAACGGGCCGGGATGACACCACCAGCACCGGTGCGTCGTCTGGTGAGGGCGCTTTGGGCCCAGACGGTGTGGCCGTGCCAGCGTTTCGCAGCCCGATGGGGTCGGCCGCTTCTGCGGGCGTTGGAATCAACGCAGGCACGCGGGGAGTGACGGGCTGGGTCATGTCCAGCTGTCGCGTGCCGACGCCCGCGGCCGAGGGGCGGTCCCTCAGCAGCGACTTGTCTTTGTCCGTATCGCTGTTGTGGTCGATGAAGCGGTACAGGTACAGGCCGCTCATGCCCGCGACCATGGTCACCACCAGGCCAATGACCGAAATGTTCTTCCAGGACAGGTTGAGTGGCTGTCGGCGGGCCACGTTGGGAATGCCCGCTTCGCCCGGCAGGGGGCTGATGGTGTTGCCGCTGTCCTGCGACGATGGATCATCGTTTGGCGACGACGAACCTTGAGATCGTTCGGTCATGGCTTTACTCCCGTGCTTGAGGACGATGCAGAAGAATCGGACTTCAGGACCCGCTTCACACCCGGCACCGTGGTGGAGCCTGTGGCCGGCGATCCCTCCAGATCAAAGGCTTCGTTCCAGATGCCCACCACGGCCAACCCCGCCCGCAGCATCAGGCGGCGGCTGACACGGTCAACCACCAGGGTGTCGTCTTCCATGCGGGCGTTAACCAAGGTTTCGCTGCCGTCACCGAGCACATGGAAGACGGCGGGTACCTCGCGGTTGCCAGGAAACTTCAGGTAGGTGAACCGCCCGTCGTCGTAGATCAGGGTGGGGACGATGTCCGCCGAGCCGGCGCCTTCTGCCAATGCGTACTGGGTGTTGACCACAGTGGGTTTGGCCGCCAGACGCTCCGCCAAGATCTGCTGGGCCGTGGGTGGGGGCGGAATCGGCGGCAGACTCGCCAGCGCTGCCAGCTCCCTCTGCGCCAGACTGGGCGTGGCTACTGCGGGTTTGGGGGATCGGATGGCCAGGCGATAGACCGGCGTCTGGCGGTCGCCGTCCGGCAACACCACAAAACGCAGGGCGTGCGAGCGTCGGTCGGTGACGACCGCCAGGTTGTTGGGCGCATCGGCGGCGCTTTTTGCCTTGACGTACAGGTGGCGTCCGCCCGGTTGGGCGGCTACGCACCAGGCAGCATCGGGTTTGCTGCAATCACCGCCCTGGCCCACGGCCACCTCGGCGATGACTTCGCCCTTGTCGAATTCGACCAGTGTCACCATGCCGCGCTTGACGGGCACCGTGACCACCGCGTTGGCGTCGTAGACCACCTCGCGCAGGCGCGGATCGGACTTATCGCCGGGCTGAGCCGCAGAAGCCGGCATGAGAGGCATGGACAACGAAACCAGCGCCAAGGGCAGAACAAGCACGTTCATGGCTTCGCTCCAGAGGTCGGGGTGTTGATCTCAGGATCGGAGCGGTAGGCCGTGACCACGAAGCCAAACGGGTTCTCCAGGCGATCTGACTCTTTGGCCAGCACCTTGGGTTGGTACTGGTAGACCACGCTGGCCACGTGCCGGGTGCTCACATCGGGCAGGTTGCGGTCGGTCATGCGCACCACCTTGTCGTAGGTGACGGTGGCGTCGCTCTGGTTGCCGCTGCGCCCCGATGCGCGCAGCCGAACGCCGACGATGTTGATGCGCCACTCTTCGGTGGCGCCCACCTTCTTCTGCAGTGCGCCGTCGCCTTCGAACTGCCGGTTGTATTCTGAGAACACGGCGGGCACCGCCATGCGGGCCACCTGGTCAAAGTCCCGCTGCAGGAACATCCAGCTGTAGGCCTCGCGCGAACGCACGAAGGTGGCCAGGTTGTGCTTGTCCAGCGCTTCCATGGCGGGAATGGTTTCTTCGCTCAGTCGCTGCTGGATGGTCGTTTCGCCGGTGACCCGGTCCACCACGATGGGGATTTCCACCACCTTGCGCAGCGGCCCCTGGACGAAAACGGCGGCGATGCCGATCAGGCCAATCGCGAGACCTGCGGCAGCGGCCGCCCAGGCCCGGCGCTCGGAGCGCTCCAGCATCAGGGTTCGGTCGATTTCCCAGTCCCGGTTGGTCTGCAGCGACGGGGCTTCAGGTGCAGTAGGGCGCGATTTGGGTTGTTTCGGCCATGCGGCGGCCTCACCCGACAACAGGATGGCACTCATGGGGGACTCCGGTGAGGTGGTGGTTACGGCAGGAAGTCGGAGACCTTTCCGGTCCGGCCCAGCATCTCGTACTGGCGTTCGCGCTCACGGGACCGGGCAATGCGCTCCTCGCTGTCGGCCATGCCTTGCAGCATCTGGATTTGCGAGGACTCGTGCGCCAGCAGGGCGTTCTCAGCGCCGATGCGGGCCTGAATCTCCTGCACCGATTTCTGGTCGGTGGTGGCGTTGATCTGTGTCATCAGGGACTGGATCTGCTCCAGTCGCTGGGCAGCCGACTTCATGGCGTCCTGCAGCAAGCCTTTTTGCTGGTACGGCTGTGCCAGGGTGGCCTGGCATTCGGTGCGCGCTTCACCGCTGCGGTCCATGCAGTTGTAGAGCATCCCGACATCGCGCAGCACCTTGGCCGTGGCATTGAGGCCGCTGTACCCCGAGGTGTTGATGGCGTTAAGGTAGGTGTAAGCCTCGGCCGGAATGTAGTTCTTGAGCAGCGGGTTGTTGAACACATCGCCCAGGTTGCGCATGCCATTGATGCTCTCGATCTGGGTCTGCAGCTGTCGGATCTGCTGGATCTGGTTGTTGATCTGGGTGATGTCATTGATCACCTGCTGCACCGCCTGGAACAGGTTGGCGACATCGATCACAGGGATGCCGGTGGCGCGCGCGTGGCTGGCACCCAACGTAATCAACACGGCGGCGGCGACCTTGAGACGAAACGGCTTCATGGTGTGCTCCTTGGCAAGTTGGAGATCAAGACCGGCCGCGCAGAGCGGCAAGTCGGTATGCCGCAGACCGTGCGGCTCCGTAGCCCCTGCGGGCCATGTTTCCGGCGTAACGACCCGTGGCCGCTGCGGCGGCGCCCGCCGTGGCCGCCGCACCAGCGCCTGAACGGATCACGCCACCGGCACCTGTACCGATGGCGGCTGATCGGGCTGAGGAGGCAGAGCGCAGGCCCGAAACCATCATGGCGTTCTGGATCATCTGGACGCCTTGTTGAATGGCGGCGCCACCGGTCAGGGCCGAGGCGAGGCTGGGCGCTTGGAAGCAGAGGATGGCCATGAGGATCATGAGCACGCAGTAGCGGGTGGCTTCACCCAGCACATTGAAGGTGCTGCCGAGGAAGCCACCACCGTCGTTGATGGCCTTGAACATGGCGGCGCCCATGTACGCGCTCAGGCCCAGTGCAAAGAAGGCGAACCACGTCAGCACCACCGCGTTCAACACCATGGACAGCCAACTGTCGAAGAAACGTGCCGTGGGTCGCCATGCCAGGCACAGGATGAACAGTGGCCCGATGGCGATCACGAAGGTCAGGAACAGCTTGGCCAGCGTGACGACGAAGAGCGCAATGCAGAGAAAGAAGACGGTGCCGATGGAGAAGATGCCGCCGGCCAGCAGCAGATCCAGCCGGAGCACGCTGGCTTCTTTCATGATGTCGGCCACCTGCGCGCTGGCGTCATCGTTGAACTTGTCGAGCAGGGCGTAGGGCGAGCTGATGGTGCTGGGGTCGACGCCCGAAGGCAGAAAGGTGCTTGCCACGCCCATGGCCAGGGCGTTGGCGATGTCGGCCACGTTGCTGATGTAGAAGCCGGACTGCAGTGCGAAGGCCAGTACGAGCGCGATCTTGAACACCTTCCAGACGAAGGTGGGCACGGTCTCCTGCACTTCGTTGCGCAGCACGGCCCAGCCATAAAGGGCGACCCACACCGTCATGGCTGACAGTGCGATCGGCGTGATCGCCGACATGAGCGAGGACACCACGCCGAGCACATAGGTGCTCAGAATCGCATCGAAGTTGGAACCGACCCAGGCGAACATGACATCGCTCCCCTATTGAAAGGCCGGGTAGGGCAGGTTGGTCGGGGGCGGCGCGAAGACCTTGACGCACTTGCTGCCCAGATCGGGAAACTGGCACTGCAACCACTGGCCGCCAGCCTTCACCACCCAGATGCGCGAGAGTTTGGTGGTGCCGTAGCTGGACGGCCTGCAGGTACCCTCGCGCGCGTAGACCTCGGTGCACTCCATCAATCCGGCGCGGGTCTCCACCATGTGCCAGGGGCCTGCGTGGCATCCCGCTTGAGCTAGGCATGGCTTGGTCTTGCGGATGGGGCCAGAGCTGGGGAGAGGAGCCAGCTCGACCAGACGCTCACCGGTGGTTGAGGCGCGAACCGCTTCGTTGCCTTTGACGAATTGGGCACTGGTGTTCGCGCTGAATGCGGTACACGCCAACATGACGAGCAAGGGGTGAGATCGGTTCATGTCGCTCTCCTGGAGTTGCGGGATTTGCGATCCTGAACCTCGCGCAGCAGCGCGGGAAGCCACTGCAACGGATCGTTACCGTGTTGTTCACGAACGGTGTCCAGCAGGGCGACGTTGTCGGTGGTGGCCGACAGCACTGTCACAAAGTCCTGCAAGTTGCTGAGGTCCAGCTCGCAGATCGCACTGCTATGCCCTTGCTTGACCAGGAAGCGCCTGCCGCCCTGCGCGCCCAGGCTTCGCACGATGCCGAACTCGGCTTCACTGAGCCCGAAGCCTTCGACGTATTCCTCGCGCACGGCTTCCGGGTTGGCCAGGAAGATTTTGGTCACGCTCTGTTCCACCATGGTGCGGCCGATGGGGTGGCGCAGCACGTCGGACGGGCTCTGGGTGTCGAAGACGCCCAGACCGTTCTGCTTGCGAATCGTCTTCTGCTTCTGTTTGGCGAAGTCGCTGAAGATTTCGTGGTCCAGCGCTTTCCAGAACTCCGAGATCACGTAGATCAGTCGCTCCCCGTTGACCAGCTCTTCCATCACCTGAAGCAGGTACAGCATGACCGGCGTGCGGACCTCGGGTAGGTCGAGAAACTCGGTGGTGTCGAAGGCGATGACCGAGGCGGACTGCAGGTCCGTGAGCTGGTCGTTGGCTTGATCAAATACCCAGCCCAAGGCGCCGCCCTCGCACCAACGGCCCAGGCGCTCGTACAGGCTGTTCTCACCAGATTTGGGCAGGTTCTGGCGAATGGTCGAGAAGCGGCGCAAGGCGGTCGGCATCATCGCCACCGTCTTCACTGCGTCGGCGATGGCGCGCTCGTCTGCTGGCAACAATGGCAGGGCGGGGGTGGCGATACAGATGCGGATCAACTGTTCCCAAAACTGGATGCGGGCCGGCGTGGGGTCGCGTTGCAATGGGTTCAGGTGTGTGGGCTTGCCCGCTTCAAGCGTGAAGTACCGACCGTTCATGGCCCGGATGGCAATCTCACAACCCCGATCCAGATCGAACAGCACCAGCCTAGGTGCCGGGTCCCACTTTCGCGTCAGCGTCAGCAAGAACATCTCCAGCGTGGTTTTACCGACCCCAGTGGATCCGATGATGATGGTGTTGCCGGGCAGCTTCTTGTCGGCTGAGTCTTCACCGTCGGGACTGCTGTGGAAGTTCAGGTAGAACGGCTGGCCCGATGGCGTCCGCAGCAAGGCCAGCGCTTCGCCCCAAGGGTTGCCGTCCCGCTTTCCGCGCGCGAAGTTGTGCCCACTGGCCAGGGCCGCGAAGGCGCGGGAAGACAGCTTGGCATCGCGCGGGCGCCACTGCCAGTTGCCGGGCATCTGGGCGAACCAAGCGGCGTCGGCCACCAGGTCTACGGGCGACATCTGTAGGCTTGACGACTCGCCCACGGCGCCGATGGCCTGGGCCGCACGGCGGCCGGCATCGGCCAGACTGTCTTCACCCGGGTTCCCGAATACCACCAGGCTGTAGTGGTACTCACCCATGCAGAACTGACCATCGCCCAGCTCGTTGAGCGCTTCGTCCATGTCCGCGATCTGGCTAGCCACCACGTCGTCGCTGGCAATCAGCTGGTCGCGCTGCAGTTCTAGGGCGCGGCTGGCCTCGCGGCGCGGCAGGATCGAAAAGCTCTGGGTCTCGATGAACTCGCTGTCTTCGTACAGCAGAGCATTTAGGATGCCGGGTTCGACGGCGTCGGCGTATTCCTTGATGTCCACCAGGGCCGCGCAGCGGCGCTGATCACCATTTCGCAACTCCAGCTTGTCGCCTCCAAACGAAAGGCGGGTTGAGGGCAGGGTGCGGTGCAGCGGCCCAGTCGTGAACGGAACGGGTTTCCAGTACCCGTTGACCAAGTAGCCTAGAAACTCGGCGACTTCCGAATAGAGACGCCCCCGCTTTTCACGTACGCCGAGCAGTTGCGGGCCAAACCCCCGCAGTACCCGGTGCACGAAAGCGGTGCGCTCTTCCATGACTCGCAGTGCTTCGGCATGTGCTTCCGCGATGGCGGTCTTGGACCGCTGCGGCGACTGCAACGCTCGGCTGATGCGGGACGTGGTGGGCCTATAGACCAAGGTCAGGTACAGCTCGTTGCTCATCATCGCCCGCTGGTTCATGTGCGCCTGGTAGGCCCGGGACAGGTCTTTGGCAAACCCGTCTTCAGCTGGGTCGGTCAGCGCATCCTGAATCTTGCGGTGAAGCCGGTGTGTCCAGATGGCCCACTGGCCACCCGAGAGATTGCGCAGCAGGCTACAAAGCGCTTCGTGCCGTTCCGTAACCAGGTAGTCGTCGGCGCACTCGAATGCCACGCCGTCGAGCCTCCACACCCGCAGGAAATCGCCACCACGGGTGATCACATCGTGGTCGCTCACCAGTGACGAGAAGGGCACGAATCTGGTCAAGGGGTTCTCTGCCAGAGCTTGCGACCAGTGACGAGGCTGAGGACCACCCATCACAGGGCGTCGCTTCGCGCGGCGTGAGCCCTTGCCCAGTCGGTCAAAGATGCCAGACATCGGACGCTCCCCGGAACAGGGTGGGTGAGTAGCTGCGTGCGCGCCAGAACCGTCGGTTGCGGTCGTGCAGACGCAGCTTGAGTGCAATGAAGATTTGCCGAAACCGCTGGTCATCCCGGGATGTCACCCATCGCATCCAGAAGAGGGTGGGGACGAAAGACATCAACACTCCAAGCGCTATCCACCAGCTCACCAGAATGCCGCCCCACATCATCAGCAGCATCCCGCTGCCGAAGAGAATCACCAGCGGCACCAGTGGAATGCCCAGCTTCATGGCCGGGCGGGTTGCGCCCTTGTAGATGGTTTCAGCTTGCATGGTGGTAGCCTGCTGAGGTCAGCTGACGATGTAGCTGGCAAAAGCAGCTGCGCCACCGACCAAGGTTCCACCGATCAGGATGTTGGCTACGTCCGCCAGCCGGGCGCCCTGGAAGATCATCTTGAAGCCGGCCCAAATGATCGCAATCGTCACCACGGCCACAGAGATCGTCACCAGGATGGCGTTGACGTTGGTGACGGTTGTGTTCACCTTGTCGAAGCCTTGCGCCCAGACCTGGGGAGGCAGCAACATCAACAGGCTGAGGGCGCGGACCTGGCCTTGAGACAGTTTCGGGCGATTCATGATGGCTCCTTGGATGACGGGTTGAAACGAGGGCGAGGCAGAGCGCGCGCGGCAGCGACGACCTTCTGCACGTAGCCATGACGGAAGCCGGTCGAGAAGTTGCCGCTGTAGTAGCAGGAGAGGGCTTTGCGCAGGTCGAACTGCTCGGTGTCAGCGCGACTGCGGGTCGGGCCTGATCGGTCGAAACATTCCGTCAACACGGACTGCATGGCCGACAGGTTCTGGCAGGGATCGAAGGCACTGCTGCTGTTCAACCCCAGACGCCGGAAGTTGCCCACATTGATCTGCCCCAGACCAACGCTGAAGTTGCGCCCGTCGCGCAACAGCTGGTGGGCTGTGGCCAGCGCTTCATCCCGGTTGCTCGGCTGGCGGCGCAACGCACCACCCACGACGCCGATGGCCCAAGGGTTGAAGGCACTTTCCACCGAGACGAGCGCATGCGCTGTCGTCAGATGGACTTGTGGTGCACAGGCCAGGGCCAGCGCCGCAAACGTGGAGGCGTCCATAGCGCAGCCCTCAGGGACGTGAGCGCTGCCAGGCAGCCCGGTCGTCGTCGTACTTGGTGTCCCAAGATCCAAGTTGGGACTTGGCCACGGGGCTGAAGTCCGTCACCGTGTCGCCACCCATGTCCCACCAGGTGCGTGTGAACGGCTTGCCGTCAATACTGACCGTGATTGCACCGGTGTAGTCGCAGGTGTAAATCGGACCGCTTTCGGTCTCGTGCTCCCGGGTGTACTGGGGTGGGCAATTGCCCGGTGCACGGGCCCACGCGTGCCAGGCGGAGTTGCCACTGCCGGACATCCCGCACGTGGGAAACGCCTTGCCTCGGGCCAGATCCCGGAGCACTTGCCGAATCGGCGGCACGCATTGGGGGATCGACTTCCAGCTCGGTGCCGCGAAGCACAGCAACACCAGGCAACCGTCCACCGCGTGCGCGGCCGTGGGGGCAAGAAGGCTCAGCGAAAGCACCGCAGCAGACGCCACTGCCGAGCCGAACTTCCGGTCGGTGCCCGCTGCTCGCGTTGTTCCGGGGCGCAAGGGAAAGCGCCGATTACTCGAAAGGATGAAGTCCACCAGACACCTCACAGTTCCCGCATCCGCTGGAGGTGAAGGTCACTTCATCTCGCTGGGTGCTGTGAGGTCAATGTAGGACTGAGCGGAGCCTGTTCTGCTGCTGGATTTGGGCTGATTTCCAGCGGAATCGTGCTTTGCAGACCACTGGGCCCATGAGGCAACCCCAAAAAGAACGCCCGGCGCGAGGGCCGGGCAAATCAAAGTCGCTGTCACACGACTTTTCAGGGAGGAGGGCCGACTGTTCAGGCCGACCCGGGAGCATTATTGATCCACGCAGTTCCAAACGTCTATGAAAAAACTGCATCCTGTGGCTGTAGGGTGGAGTTCATCTGGGGTTTGGAGTTACCCCATCGCCAGTCGGTAAAGCGTGAGTGGACATTCGGCAAAATGCGCAGATGGATCTACAAAACGAACAAGAGCATGAAGGGGCCAGTTTTGAGGCTTACTTCCGCGATCCTGCTTCAGCCGCAGACTCGCCATTAGCCTGGGCAGTCAGTCAACGGGCGGCCGTCCTGGATGCTTTGCGGGGGCTGTTCAGCGGCCCACCTGCGGTGGTGCAACTGCGGGTGTGGTGCTTCATGGAGTTGGTCAGCGTGCCGCATGGCCGGATTACCCGTGAGGACCTCAACCAGCTGTTCCATCTGCTGCTGCCGCAGGCACTGGACAACGTCCTCAAGCGCTTCCGCGATGTGGGGCTGCTGGTGTGGGATGCCACTTCGCAAGACTACAGCCTCTCGATCTTGGCGCGACAGGTTCATGGGTTGCTCGCTCCCCTGACGCAAGCCACGGGTGACGATGATGACTTGGCTCCTTTGCTGGCGCAGGTGGATGTGGCCATTAGGCTTCGCGAGCTTCACCGGCAGCGTGTCCACCATGCCGCCACACTGCGACAACAAGCAACAGATCGGGCGCGGCTGTTGGAGTTGTCAAGGCAAAAGGAAGAGGCCAAGGCACAAGCGCTGCAGCTGGGCGAAGCCAGAGCAGGCGCACAAGCAGCCCTGCAGGAGGCCAGCGCCAACGAGCGCCCCGTTGAACTGTTGGTCAAACATGCCAACGAATTGCTGGAGCTGGCCAAGGTTGAGGGGGATGCCGAGCAGCTGACGGCTCGGCTTCAAACGTTGCAGGCGGAGAAATCACGACTCGACGGCCGCTGGCACGAGCTGAAGTCTGACCGCGATCGGGCACAGGCCTCGCTCGACCAGCTGCAAGGCCAGCGGCAAGCGCCACCACCTGAGGATGTGTCACGCTTTCTGCGCATGCTTCGACAGGCGGGCATCGCCCACCATGTGCTGGCTGATGTGATCGAAATTACCGACCCGCAGTGGCGTGATGCGGCTGAAGGGGTTCTGCGCGGCTCGCGCTGGGTCGTGGTGCTGAAAGATGCGGGTGACGAAGTCAAAGCCATGGAGCTGGCTGAGCGTGATCGATACCGGCACTATGTGGTGGCCCAGGCTGCGGAGGCGCCGAAATCTCCAGACCCGTCGAGCCTGCTGGCGGTGCTGCGATTTGCAGACACCGTGCCGACATGGCTGTTGCGTCAGCTCGAACAGATTCGGCGTGTGGCCAATCCAGCCGAGGGGACGAAAAGGGGTGGTGAATGGATCACGCCCAAAGCATTTTGGCGCGATAGCCGGGGCGGGCGCAGTGTGTGGGTTGACCCGAGCCAGCACCAATTCGGCGCTGCAGCCGTGGCGGCACGACGCGAGTCCATCGAGAAGCGTTTGGAGGACCTCGACAAGCAACTGGGACAAGTGGCCAAAGACCAGGCGACCAATACGCGTCAGCTAAAGGCAGCCGAAGATGCAGCCAGGGGCGTCAGTGCCGCTTCTGAGTTGGTCCGTCGCAGCGATGAGTTTGAACAGGCGCGTCAGCAACTGCCACACCTGATACAGGCGCGTAAGTCTGCCGCACAACGCTGGCAGACGCTGGATACTGAGCACGGAGCAGCGAATAAGCGGGAATCAGCTCTGGAAACCGATTACAAGCGGGTCCAGAACGCGCTGGAGGAAAGTGAACGGAACGCACGGCGGTACGTGGGCGAGTGGGAAGAAAAACGCTCTGCACTGCGTCAGCGCTCCAGTGAATCCGCTACAGCAAAGAAAAATTTTCCTGCCCGATGGCTTCGAAAGGAAGCGCTTGAGGCGCTGCGCAAGACCTACCAAAACGCCACTCAGGCGCGGTTGCGCGGCGAAGCCGTGGAGAAGGATTTGACAGAAGGCACTTGGGAAACAGATCCCACCGTCGAGGAAAAGCACACCTTGATGGCCGCCACCGTCGAAGGGCAGAAGCAGGTACTGGCGCAGCGTGAAGCAAGCAACAACAGCGCCAGCGTTGCAGTGAGCAACGCTCGCGAGCGTTACATAGACGTGTTGCGGTCCACAGTGCGTCGCTACAGAAAAAACATCGTTGAACTGGGACAGTTGGCTGGCGTTGAGGTCAGCGCCGATCTTCCGCACCTAGACAATGACGACACCGTACTCCGCCAAGCCGAACTCAAAGTCAACTTCAACTTCGACGGCAAGGGCCAGATCGGTCTGAACGACGGAGAGGCCTCGGGCGGACAGCAGGTCATCAAGTCGCTCATCCTGTTGGTCGGCCTGCTCAAGGATGAGGAAACGCCGGGCGGCTTCGTGTTCATCGACGAACCGTTCGCTCACCTCGACGTGAGGAACATTCAGCTGGTGGGCCACTTCCTGAAGTCCACCCGCGCGCAATACGTCTTGACCACACCGATCACCCACAACGTAGAGGTGTTCGAGCCAGCAGATGTGACTCTGGTGACCTCCAAAAAGCCAGCAGGGGCACGCTGGGCACCTCCGATTGGGGTGCTGAAGCGACGCGTTGCGCAACCGTGAGGGATCACGAATGGAGTGGGTGGATGTTCAAATACGACGAGGTGTGCGTGAGCGCTCGGCCCCTAACACAACACCCTCCGAATTGGGTCTGCTGCCGTTTGAGCAACGCGAGCTACTCACCCTCTGGGTGCGCAAGGACAACGCATCCCGTGGACGCGATTCGCTCCTGAAGGAGGGTGGTCAGCATCGCATCGAGCTTTCCGAAGCCCTGTGCGATTGGCTGTTGCGCGAGGGGTGGATCAACCGGAATGAAAAGCTCATAGGCGGTCACTGGCGCTGGGAAGCGTTGACCTGGCGGGACCTTCACACCTTGAAGAAACTGCTTGGTGTGGGTAGTAAAACCCAGCGAAATGAAAGTCGGGCATTGTTGTTGGAGGATTTGCGGCAGTGGCTTAGTGGACTTGAAGCGACTGACCTGCCTTCACAACACAGAGGGTTGCTCGACGACTTGAACCACGCACTATCCAGTTTGGAACAGGACGCCGCGCAGCGAGTCGAGGTGCTGGAAGCGCGTGATCGTTGGATCAGGGCTTTATATAGCTGGTGCCTAGACGAGCGACAGGGAACGCGCCGCGACTTCGCGTTACATGCCGGCGAACACACCAAGTCCATTGGCGCTGGTGACTGGAAATGGCTGGAAGAGCACTTCGAACTGGAGAGGTACGGGGTGAGCCACTTCACTCCAATGATGTGGGTAGCGGGGCAGGGTGTTTTGCATTGGGACGAACGCACCGTCGACCTGAATGCAGTGAGTTTTCTGGCGCTGCCATTGGATGACGTTCTGCGAGTGAAGGCAGTCACCGCTGCTCCAGCGCATTGGTGGCTCATCGAGAACCGCACCAGCTTCGAACGACAGGCGCAGCAGCTGGCCGACGGTGTCCTGCTGGCATGGATGCCCGGGAGGCCTTCTACCGCATGGCTTGCGGCCATTGAGCACCTCGCTCAATTCGCACCTGCACCCTTGCGGGTCAGTGGAGACGCCGATCCCGCGGGCGTGGACATGGTTTGGGGTATGGGCCGGGTCTGGGAGCGCCTAGGCTTGCCGTGGGAGCCGTTTCGAATGGGGCTTGATGAACTGCGTGCGGCACGACAACCGTGGGCTTTGAACGCTCACGACAAAGTCTTGATCTCCCGGCTGTTGGAGTCCCCGGATCTGCCGCAAGCGTTGCATCAACTATGCCTAGCGATGCAGCGTGATGGGTTCAAAGCGGAGCAGGAGGGCTGGTTGTAGGATCCCTTGCAGCGCTTGGTAGCAGCTTGCCAGCAATCGAGTGGCTCCTGAGCAGCGGTTGCTGTCGGTCGCGGCCGTGACCTGAGTTCACGGTGCCTGGCACAAAGCTGTCATTGGCTCACCCAGCAGCGCGGCAGCATCGATGACCGGTATCGAGGGAGCTGCAGTCATGGTCTAGCACACGTCTCCCCATGAACGGGCACGACCCTACGCCTACCTGCGCGATGTCATGGCACGCCTGCCCATGCAGCCCGCCACCCAGATCGGCGAGCTGCTGCCATACCGCTGGCAGTCAGCCTGACAGCGCATATTCAGATACACGACCGCGCCCCGCAGTCAAGATGGGATCGCCGCGCGATTACGGGCGTCCTACAACCCTTAACTTAAGTCGGCCTACAGGCGAACAGTTGCCCCTCGGTCCCATGCCCCACGGCTGCATGGAATCCAAGTTCCATACCTAGGCAATTTTCTGACTTACGCTATGCGCCAAACCCAGGAAGGTCGAGATCAGAGGAGCTTGATGCCGCTCCTTTCTACAGATGAAGTGCACCTGTGTCGCCATGCTGGTGTCTGAAATAGTTAACTTAACAAGGCGAGGATCTGGCCTGTAGGCTGTTTCCGCCACGACGCCTAGGCCCAGCCCCTCCGCCACCGCCTCTCGAACGGACTCGCGGCTGCCCATCTCCAGAGCCACCTGCACCTCGACGCCTCGCTCCTTTAGTTCTTGTTCAAACACGCGTCTGGTCGTCGATCCTTCCTCTCGGATGACGAACCTCTGACCCTGCAGATCACGCAGTTTGAGAGTGGCCCGTTGCGCGAGTGGGTGTTGGGTGTTGCCGAATATCACCAATCGCTGGGTACGGTAAGCCGCGCCAAATAGATCTGGGTGAGCGACGTGATTGAGCACCATGCCCACGTCTCCCTGGTAGTCAAGAATCTTTTCGGTGATGGTTCGCGAGTCGCCTACGCCAACAGCCACGTTGACCTGGGGGAACTGTTTCATGAACAGCTTCAACACGGGCAGCACGTTGTGCGGCCCGATGGCATGGATGACCAGTCGCCCTACGTATTGATTTTTCGCAGCAGCGAGCAGTGCGTGCGCATCTTCCTCGCCACTGAAGGTACGCCGGGTGTAGTTCAACAGAGTGCGTCCAAAGGACGTGAGTTCAAGCCGCCGCCCGCGCCGATGAAAAAGCTCCACGCCGAAGTCGACCTCCAGGCGCTGTATGTGTGAAGAAACAGTCGGTTGTTGAATAGCGAGCACTCTCGCGGCAGCGGTCATGCTGCCGGCTCGGGCCGTTGCGTCAAAGGCCTTCAAGGCTGCGAGGAGGCTGAGTCCAGACATTGATGTGATCTATGGGTGCCCTCATTTTTAGGGATGAAAGTTTCATATTCATGACACCTTGGTCACCCAGACTTGAGCTGTGCTTCCACTGAAGCTGTTTCTTCCAGAACCTCCTCTTTCCCGAGAGATACCTCTGACCACTTGAGTCCTGGTGTGCGTCTAGCGCACCACAACAAATGAAACCGAGCTATGAAAACTGCAATTCGCGAGAGCCATCTGAGCTTGCGGGGTATCACGGTGACCTATGCCGATGGTCACACAGCGCTTGCGCCCACCTCGCTGGAGGTACAGCATGGCGGGTTCCTTGTGCTGCTGGGCGCGTCGGGCGCGGGAAAGTCAACGCTGCTGCGCAGCATCAATGGCTTGGTTAGCCCCACAGACGGAGAGGTGTCGGTGGCCGATCTGCCGGGCGGCACCGTCTCAAAACGCAACCTTCTTGAGCATCGGCGCCACTGCGGCATGGTGTTCCAGCAGCACCACCTGATCGGGCGGCAAAGCGTGCTGGCCAATGTGTTGATGGGCAAGCTCGCCACCCGCGGATCTCTGGCGTCGTTGTGGCCTTGGAGCAAGGCTGACAAGCTGGAGGCGCTGGCGGCCATTGACCGCGTAGGCCTGCTTGAGAAAGCCCTAGCACGGGCAGACACCTTGTCTGGTGGGCAACAACAACGCATTGGCATTGCGCGTGCCTTGGTGCAAAAGCCCCGCCTGCTGCTGGCCGATGAGCCGGTGGCCAGCCTCGACCCGGCGACCGCGCAGAGTGTGTTGACCCTGCTTCACGACATCTGCAAGAAAGACCGACTCACGGCCATCGTGAGTCTGCATCAAGTCAACCTCGCGCGCATGTTCGCCGACCGCATTGTGGGCCTTCGCCAGGGCCAGGTGGTGTTCGACGGGACAGCAGCGCAGTTGACGGAAGAAGCCCAGTCTGCCCTGTACGCGAAGTCGTCACCTGTCGAACCGTCCCGTTCTTCCTCACCTGCCAACATGGGCAGTCAATTTGATTCCCCCTCTCAATCCAAGGAGTTTTTACCGTGCTGAATCGTCGCCGTTTCCAATTTATCGCTGCCGTCACTTTGGCCGCCCTGTTGCCACTTGGCGCCCATGCCGAGGGCAAAAATCCTTCCAAGCTTCGCGTTGCACTGTTGCCGGACGAAAACGCCGCCACCATCATTCAGAACGCACAGCCTCTGAAGCGGTACCTGGAACAGACCCTGAAGAAGGAAATAGAGATTACGGTGACTACGGACTACTCGTCGATGATTGAAGCCATGCGCTTTGGCCGCATCGAGGTGGCCTACTTTGGACCGTTCTCTTACGTACTGGCCAAGTCCAAGGCGCCCAACATTGAGCCTTTTGCCGTTGGCGTGGAGCGCGGCTCTCCGACCTACCAGTCGGTTCTCATTGCCACGGCGGGCGGCCCGGTGAAGACGCTGGCTGACGTTCGAGGAAAGCCGTTTGGCTTTGGCGACCAGGCTTCAACGTCCAGCCACCTCGCACCGCGCGCGCACCTGCTCAAGAACTACAAGCTTGACGGTGAGACCGACTACCGCCCCGTTTACCTGGGCACGCATGACGCCGTGGCCCGAGCCGTTCAGGCAGGGCAAATTCCGGCTGGCGCGTTGGCAAAACCCATTCTGGACAACCTCATCGCCAAGGGCACCGTGGATGCCAACAAGATCGTGCAACTCGAACTGTCAGCTCCCATTCCAAACTACCCCATCGCGATGCAGGGCAACCTCACGCCCGAGTTGAAAGCAGCCATCCGTGCAGCCTTTCTTGAGATGAAGGACGCCGAGATTCTCAAGTCATTCCGTGTGCAGGCCTTTGCCGCGACCGATGACAAGGCCTACGACGTTCTGCGTGACACCGCACAAATTCTGAAGCTTGATCTGGGGCGCATGCAGTGACGTCTGTTGCTCTGGAATCCATAGTTGCCATCGACGGACAGCAGCGACTCAAACGGCTGGGCGCCGCCTGTGTCGTTCTGTTCGTCTGTGTGGTGGCTTTGTATGTCACCGGCTTCTTTGACGCGCAGCGTTTCATCGAAGGCGGCCCAGCGATTCAGCAGTTGGCCTCAGAGATGGTGCCGCCGAATTTCGAGCGCTGGGAGCACTGGGTCATTCCATTGCGTGACACCTTAGCCATGTCGATCGCAGGCACGGCGCTGACCGTTCTGGCGTCGTTGCCGCTGGCCCTGGTGGCGGCGCCCAACACCGCGCCGAATGCGGTGGTTGGGCGAATCGTCAGAACCATCTTGGCTGCATTTCGGTCTGTGCCTGAAATCATCCTGGGCATTCTGTTCGTCGCGGCCGTGGGCTTTGGGGCATTGCCTGGTGTGCTGGCGTTGGCCCTGCATTCCACGGGCATGGTGGCCAAGTTCTACGCCGAAGCCATAGAGCACGTGGACCCGAAACCTCTGGAGGCCGCTAAGGCCGCGGGCGCAAGCCGGTTTCAGGTCATCACCCATGCTGTGTTACCGCAGGTTTTGCCCCAGTTGGCGGACATCACCATCTACCGATGGGAATATCACTTTCGCGCATCGGCAGTGATGGGCGTCGTGGGTGCGGGCGGCATTGGCTTCGAACTCATGGCAGCTCTGCGCCTGATCAAGTACGACGAGGTCTCCGCCATTTTGCTGTCCATCCTCATATGCGTGCTCGTGGTCGACGGCATTGGGTCGGCGCTTCGCAAACATCTGAAATAGAAAGAGAGAGGAAGGTAATGATGCCGAAAATTGTGGTGACGCAGCCCATCCATGAAGCAGTTCTGGCGCGTCTTCGATCCGCCGGTGATGTAGTGATGAATCAAGGGCCTGAGCCCTGGAGCGAGGAAGAGCTTTACCTCCACCTGAAGGACGCCGACGCCATGATGGCGTTCATGCCTGACCGGGTAAACAGGCGAACTTTGTTGAACGCTCCACGGCTCAAGACCATCGCTTGCGCATTGAAAGGGTATGACAATTTTGACCTGATGGCCTGTGCACAAGCGGGGGTCAGCGTGAGCTTTGTGCCAGACCTTCTGACAGAGCCCACGGCAGAGCTGGCCATCGGTCTGGCCATTGCCGCTGCGCGTCACGTGCTCGCTGGTGACACCCGTGTTCGCAGGGGCTACGCCGGCTGGCGTCCTCAGCTGTATGGAATAGGTCTGCACGGCTCGGTCGTGTCGGTCGTTGGCCTGGGCGCCGTGGGACGGGCCATCGTTGACCGCCTCTGCGGATTTGGGTGCGCTCAACTGCTGGGCGTGGACCCGCATGGTGATGACGAACGCCTGACCATGGTGAGCCTGGGTGAGGCCCTGTCGCAATCCGACTATGTCATTCTGGCCGTTCCGCTGCTGGACGTAACGCGTCACCTCGTCAATGACACCATGCTTGAAGGTGTTCGGCGGGGGCAGATCCTGGTCAACATTGGGCGAGGCTCGGTTGTGGACGAGGCTGCCGTGGCACGGGCGCTCAAGGACGAGCGCCTGGGTGCCTACGCCGCCGATGTGTACGAGATGGAAGACTGGCTGCTGGCAGACCGTCCACGCCAGATTCATCCGGAACTCTTGCAACACCCCTCCACGGTTTTCACACCCCACATTGGTTCGGCGGTGAAGAAGGTTCGCCGAGCCATCGAGTTGCAGGCTGCTGAAAATTTGCTCGTTGCGTTAAATGGTAATGAGCCGCTTGCACACTACGAGGCATCGCACCGAGCGGCTCATGTGGCAGCTTCGCACTGCTCGGTGCAGCCATGAGGTCACCACACCAGAGAATGCTTTTGGACGTTCTATGGTTCTGGCCGATCTAATTCTTTGAGAAGACCTTGGCTACGTGTTTCGGACCCGCGGGCCAACTGCGGATGCTCTTCGCAATGGTTCCGATAAGCCGTGCCGCCAAGTATCCGGGGTGGGATTCCCCCGGTTTCTCGGACGGTTTTCTGGGATCGTTGCCTACATCAACACCGACCGCAGCGGGTCGGGAGAACCAATTCATCCTTGGTGTGATCAGTTGCTCCTGCTACCTTGCCCGGCTCGCATCAATAGAGTGACCGGTCTGAGCAACAAAGCGGTCGCTTGAGACCCTGCTCGGCCAATGACCAGTTGCGCAACACGCGAACTTTCAGGCGTTAGGTTCGAGTGTCGGAGATCAGCCTTGAAGAGACTTTGCGGAACCTAGGGGCGGCAGTGCTGCGGGTGCCGTCGTTCGCTCCGAAACGACGAACTCACGCTGACCGTCAAGTAGTCGACCTACACCTCAGGGGCCTGCAACCCCATGAACGTCAGCTAACATCACAGCTACCGCATCGCTCTGGAAGTTGAGAGCTATGCCAAAGTCTCTAAGACCCACCCCTTACCTTGTAGCGCCGCGATGCAGTCGGCCGAAACCCGCGTCTGGTTGACCGCCAAGCACAGGAAGCTCGTTGGTCTGGACATGCCCACGTAGAGGTTGCGAAACTGAGAGAGGATGGACTCGGACATCTTGGGGTCGCGAACCTTGAGGCCAGCCAACACTGGCAATGCCTCCTCCAGATCAAAGCGACGGCTTGGATGCCCAAGGGACTCGAGAACCAGTGTGGCGAGGTGCGTCTCGCCCTTCATTGAGGCCACGGTGCCAATCTCGACCTCAACGCACCGGTCGTCACGTTTGACCTGACACCGTCGCTGGATGACTTCTTGTTCAGGCTGCTTTTCTGGCGGCTCGAACACCGGCAATGCCTGAAACTTCGCGGTGGCCATGCCGGCAGGCAGCAGCGGTTGAAGGTAATAGTTGAACAGCGCGACCGCCTTGGCGCGTCCGGCCTCGGTAGCCCCCAGGTTTGGGTCGATTGCCAACTCCCGGCACAGCCGGCGAACGCCCTTACATCTTGGCCGGCATCGGCCAGGCGCCTGAAGAGCTGAGCCCCATCACGCAGACCTTTGATGTGGGGCGAGTCGGCTGCACGGAGCACCAAAACGACGGCCCGTTTTGCGTCGGCCGCGCGCGAGTGCATGGAGTTGCCGCAAACCCATGGGTCAGCCGACTGGTTCAGTAGCGCCCACAGGCGCTCGGAACGTCCGCTGCCCCCCCTAGACTGCTCAAGGTAGGCAGGCCAATAGTCCAGCAGCGTTCGCCCGGGTGTTTGCTTGGCGTCGCCCTGCTTGCGGGTGCAGAGCGCTTTGATGGTCCCGCTGCGAAGCTGGTCATCTTTGAACCGGTCTAGTACCAAATGGCCGAAACGATTGAGCACGTCGCCTACTCGCTCGGTTGTGTACGTCATCAATGTGGGCGGGTGAACATCCGCCGCAGTGCCTACGACGGCGCTGCCGCCGACGCGCACGCCCGACACCGCGGCGGCAATCGCGGGCCCAAACCTCTTGCTGGTACTTATCGGGAGCGCGCCCTCTCTGGGGAAGCTCAACTGAGCAAAATCGCCCTTGCCGACGAGGATGCGCTGGTTGAGGTCGCCGTATCGCTGGACGACCACTGACTCGTCGAACAGCCGCGCGAGCAAAGCCTCCTGTTCCCAAGTGGTGTCCTGCATCTCATCCAAGTAGACCAGCGGGAACCTTCGCGAAAGCTGCGCCTTGATGGCGGGGAAGCGCGTGAGCAGCATCTCTGCGAACGCGAACATGTCCGCGTACCGAAAGACGCCCTCTCTTGTCAGCTGCTCCTTGATTTCCTTGAGCAATGGATAGCTCTTCGCGGTAGTCTTGGGGAGCGTCCCATCCTCGCTGTCCAACACGAGGTCCGGGCCTCTGTAAACCAACCCGCCTACCATCGGCTTGACCCCTTCGTCGTTCTGCGCCCAACCCCACAGGGGAGGCTTCTTCATCGCCCGAGCAATGGCCTTCTTGGCAAATACTTCGTCGTCGATGACGTCGACTGTGAGTCCAAGGCTGCGCAATGCCGGTAGCGCGAGAAAGCGGTCTACGAACCCGTGAATGGTCCCGATGAAGTGCGGGTAGGCCAGGAGCCTCGCACCGACCGCAGTAGCGCCAAGCCGCCGCTGAATCTCCTCCCGCGCAACGTTCGTGTGGCTCAGCACGCAGATGCCGCGCGTGTCGTGCGGCCACTTGCGCGCGAGGAGCAGGAGCTTTGCGGAGAGAACGGTGGTCTTGCCGCTGCCAGGTGCGGCGTTGACATCACTGGAGCCGGCCGCGAGCAAAACGGCTCGACGTTCGGCGTCGGTGAAGTCGAGGTCGGGGGTAAGGAACTGAAGCTCGGCAAGGTCGTCCGGCGAAATCCACGGGATGATCATGCCGCGCCAGCCTTCCCGGTCAGCCAGTTCAGCGCGTTCCTGAGGTAGGGCGGCAACATCTCAAAGAGCGCGGCTTCCTTGCCGTAATTGCCGGTCTCAATTAGGTGGGCGGCGTACTGCGCAGCCACCGCTTTCGAGGCCTTGCCAGTTGCCAGAGGCTTATAGATGAGGGCGGCGAGCGCGTCTTCGGTATGCCCAGCCTTGCCGAGCGCCTCCCACTCGTCATGTGCTGCGGTCATGGCCAGCAACTCGTCCGCCTCGTCGAGCCGCTCGCCCTTGGCATCAGCCCTCACCGCCAACTGAATCGCCATGAACATCAACTCGCCGCAGCCATAGAGCGCTAGGTCGTATTCGAAGGTCCATCGGTCCGACACGCAGACTATGGTGTTTCCGCCGGCTGCGCGGTTAATCTTCGCGTTCACCAAAGCCGCCAACTCTTCGGGCGTGTAGTCAGCCTCGAACCGCTTGTTGCCGTTCTTTGGCTTGTCGATGTACCCATTGGCCGCGTCTGGCACGACGTCGCGGTCGGTCAGGCAGGCCACCGGGATTGGAATGACCTCGTCTTCCTTGGCGCGCTGAAGGATGCGGGCGTAGTGGTACAAGCCGACGCCGCCAACGTTTACCACCGCCAACCCGTGTTTGGAGAACGACATGCCGCAGGCCTTGGCCAGCGCGGGGAGCAGCAGCGCCTCGGCCGGACCTTCAACGACGGCGACGCCCCTGGCAAAGAACAGATTCGCCTTGGTGGCGTCCAAGAACCGGCGCAGGAATTCGTAGTCGTTCTTCTTTAGCTTCGTCATCTCGTGCGCAAGGCTATACAGCTGCGCTCGGTGCACGAGGGTCATTGAGGCGATGTCGGCGCCGGCGGCCAGCGAGGGGCTGTGCGTGGTCATCACGACCTGAACCGGGCGCTTGCCGTCTAGCGGCTTGTTCGCGCTCTGTTCCAGCAGCTCCTGGACTCGCTCCTGCAACTGCGGGTGAAGGTGAGCCTCTGGCTCCTCGATAAGGAGGAGGGCGAGTTCGTCACCATCGCGGAGGAGCACCAGCTCGGTGGCCATGAAGAGAGCGTTGTTGTAGCCCAGGCCCCGTATGCTACTGTCTTCGGGATTGATGCCGTCCGACGGCAGCAGTCCCAGCTCGAACTTCTCAAGGATGGGCTGAAGTCCGAGGTCGGGCGCAATCTGGATACGCGACTCGAGCTTGTCGCCAGCGAACGCAAACTTGCCGAGGTAGTTGTTGTTGATGTCGTCCTGGACGCCCTTGATAACCGGGTGCTTTCCTAGGTAGTGCTGTGTGAAGGCCATCAGGCCGACAAGGTTCTCCGGAATCTTGGCCGAGTTCGCCTCGTCAAAGTCGTTCTTCTCCTGGCCGGCAATGCTCTTATGCGCACCCAGAATTTGCGATAACCGGGATTGACGCGCAGGCTTCAGCTCGGCCTCAACGTCGCGAAGCGGTCGCAGGTAAGTCGCTCGCACAAGCTCCCGGACGGCGTTGCCAATCTCGGGTCCAATGCCTTCGCGGCAGGCCCGTGTGACAACGTCGACGCGGCCGCGTTTGTTTTCCCTCGGCGGTATCCATCGCCCCTGCAGATGCAAGACGAGGCTGCGGCTTCCGTCGTCTTCGTAGGTGAGCCACTCGAGCACCGCTGCCTCCTGGTCCGCGCTCAAGTCCACCAGAGTGGCCTCAATGAACATTGACTGGGCGCGGATGTGGCCGTGAATGTGAAAATCCTGTTCGGATAGCCTCACGAACTCGTAGCTCGTGGTCCACAGGATGTGGCGAATGGCATCGACGACAGCGGTCTTGCCCGCGTCGTTCTCGCCGATGAGGATGTTCAGGCCTGGCGAGAGAGTCCAGTCCAACTGTGGCGCAGTCTTGCCATCGCCGAAGGCTCGGAAGTTCTGTGCGCGGATTCGCTGTAGATGCATTTATGTCTTCTCCCTGAATTGCACTCTTTGTGCACCCGTGTAGAACCACGATGACAGACCAATGTAACAAACTGCGTTAGGAGGTTTGCATCGGTGCGTAACGACACAGGCGGTGCCGCGCAATCCAAGCTCGCACGCATGGGAATGTCTGGACTTCAGCCTTCGAAGGAGTCGGCGCCAGCCGATCGAACCGCGCGCGAGGAGCCGCTCGCATGCTAGCGACCAGCCGACTACGGTCGAACGACCGGCGACGGAAGCGCAGCGGGCTTACGGGGCGAGGACCATCGAGTGCCCGATGATCGCCGGTGTGGTCGTTATGGCAGCTAATCACGAATGACCGGACCCAGCCTACAGAAGTCCATACAGGCGTGCGATGCGGACAGCTGAACGCCGGTCTGGCGCCCCCAGCTTGGCATTGAGCCTCTGAAACCGGCAGTCGATGGTTTTGGCCTCCAAATTCATGGTGGCGCCGATGACCTTGCTGCTGTGGCCGGCAGCCTCATGACGCAGGAGGTTTAGGTCGGCTTCCGTGAGATGAACCCCTTGGAGCAACTCCTCGCGCATGGATTTGACGATCCAGTGGTGCAGCTCCATGGCGAGCGCACGTGCCAGCACCCGAACTTGTGGGTAGTTCTCGCCGTCAAACCTGCCTGAGTTCGCTGATCCCAGACACAGGACGCCCACCCGGGATAGTCCAACCGGGCTGGGGGCAGGAGCAACCAGAGCAGAGGTGAAGCTGTGCTCCGCAGCTGCACGAATGAAAGCGTACTCTTCGGTTGATGAGCAGGCCAGGTCGCCGGAGCGGATGGGTTCTGTGTCGGTTGATGCATGCCGTAGCCAGGGATCGTGTTCGAACCTCCGGTGAGATGCGTAGTCCGCGACCCACGACGGATCGCAAGCCCACAGAGAACGAAGGGAGGTTCGTGTTGCATCGTCACGAAGGCAACTCAGGAAGACGCCGCCATCAGCACCAAGGCTCTCAGCCGCTTCGCGAAACAGAGTGATCACTTCGCCAGTGGACCCCGCCCCTGCGATCTGCGGAAGCAGCTGTAAAACGCGAACGTCGTTCATGGCTGCGTGCCCGCTCGACTGATATCCGCTGCCTTCAGCGATGGTCTGCTAATGCTGCATGACCTTCGCGAACCAGCTTGCTGAACAGCAGGCCATCTTCAAAGCGAAGAGGCTCAACCGCACACCAATGGTCGAAGCTTTTCACGTCACCAAACACCATCATCTGTACGAGCCGCATGCCCGTACCTTGATGTTGGGTGCGCTCCATCAACAGACCATAGTTGGTGGCGCGCAGCAGGATGGTCACTCTCCCATCACCGGTGGCCAACAACGTGTCTTCCGGCGCTGCAAGTGCAACATTTCGGCTCCCAGCCAATACAGAAGAGTCAGAACGCTTTGCGACCAGTGCCGAGCGCTTGGCACCCAGAGGGCGAGCGGGCGCGTCGATGGGATCGATGCGGCGTTTGACTGATGGTCTGGACAACACGGATGGTGCTGATGCCATCACCACGGGAGTTTGAAAAGTATTCATCTCCACCCCTGCGAATCGGGTTGACCGACAGGCCATGCGGTACTGGCACCGAGCGACCCACGCTCCAAGTCTCAACTGACTGGATAGAGGGGAGGGTAGACAAACGCGTCGTGCGATGTCAAAGGAAATCCGGTCAGGGCGACCAAATCTGCAGCTAGGTCAGTCGTGCTAAACGACGACTACCCAATGTACGCGACTCGTCAAATCACTGCGGGTGCGCTGCTTTGGCTCAAAGCCTCCAGCAGCAAAAATGCGTCGTCAGCCCGACTCACGGGGATGAACAGGTGATCGTGGTGGAAGGCGGCGACCGCGTTGCAGGGGATGCCTGCCTTGGCCAAAGTCGTGGAGATCATGGCCAGGAAGCCGATGGCTTCCAGCGACGAGTGCACGGTTAGCGTGATGAGTTTGGCCTCGAAGATGTAGGGCACTTTGGCCCGAACTGCTTGAGAGCGCTCCACGATGGCTGTCAGTCCTTCTGATTCCCTGAAGGTGCAGATGGGAGAGAAATCAACAGGGAGGCAGTGATCCTGGAAGGTGCAGTAGACGTAGGTCTCTGGCCGAAGGTCTGGGGCCATCAATTTCTGCAGCCGAACTTGGTCTTTTTCTCCGCTCATCCGATGGCCTCCTGCGCACGGCAATGGTGTTGGCTTTCGGCACTGATTATGGGCGGCTGGCGTTCGTCCGGCGCGTGCACAAGTGCGCAGTTGCACCGCCGAATGGGTCGGTTTAGCTGAATTGACGCGCGGCCAAAGTTCCTAAACCCCGGCGTTCAAGCGGGATCTGCTGCTACCGTCTGGCGCAGCCCGGAACAGTCCCCCGCCAACCACTGCTTTGGCCGCCGGGCATCAGACGGCAAAGCACAGTGAGAAGGAGTGTCCACATGGCACCGACTTCCGAAGTCCTCGCGGACATGGCCGATCTTCGCGATCAATTGAGGCAGCAGGGCAGCCCCTACAGCGAACTGTTCAAGCTGCGTCCTGCGCGGGTGCTGCTCGATATTGCGTTCGATTGGGCGCTGATTCTGGGCGCAGTCGCCGCTGTCGTTTGGATCGATGCGGTGCTTGCGCCGTTGTCGGTCTTGGTGATCTCTAATCGGCAAAGGGCACTGGGCAACATCCTGCACGACGCGGGTCACCGGAACATCTGGAGAGAAGAGCGTCGGAACGATCTTGTCGCCCGTGCTCTGGTGGCGCCATTGCTGTTTGCCAGCCTTTCCCGATATCGGGAAACACATTTCCAGCACCATCTGAAGTTGGGCCGTACGCGGGGTGACCCCGACTTGATACCTGGGCAGGAAAATCTTCCATCGCTTTGGGTGGTCAGTTTCGCCAGGTGCTTCCTCTCGTGGCCTACCTGGCTAGGCTCAATGAGCGGTCATCTGTTCGATAAGGAGGTCAGCTTGCGGAGCAAAGCCTTCATCTTGGGATGGTGGGTGGGCCTCGTCGGTGTCCTGGCCCTTTTGGGTGGTGGCGATTTTGCGTTGGCTTTTGTGTTGTTGTGGCTAATTGCGAGGGCGACCTTCTTTCATTGCATCACCACTTTTCGCGAGATGTGCGATCACTTCGGACTGCAGCCGGGTGGGGTGTTTGGCTTCACCCGCGACATGGTCTGTCACGGCCCCTGGCGCTGGACCTTTCATCCGCGCAACAACGGCTACCACCTCACCCACCATCTGTTGCCAGCGGTTCCGTACTACCGACTTCCCGAAGCTCACACTCTGCTGTGTCAGTTGCCCATGTTCGAGGATCGATCACACATCTGCCGCGCCTACTTCCGCACCGCGAATGCGGTGACAAATGAGTGGCAGAGCAGGGCGGCGACGTGATGGATCGCGTCCTGAGCAGCGTCCAGATCGCTGCGTTGTTGGTGTCGGCCAGTTACGGCATCGGCTTCTTGTTCGGCTCTGGGGAACTGGCCCTGACTCACGGGATGGCTGGAAGCATCTACGGCATTGCCACTGGGTTCGGCATGCTCGCACTTGCACTGGTGGCAAAGCCTTTGTGGAAGTCTGGTTTGTCCGTGTGGGACTTGTTTGGGCGTGCCTACGGTACACAACTGCGCGGCTTGGTGGCGGCGCTGTCTCTGGTCTGGATGGCAGGTGTGCTCGCCGCACAGATTCATGGCGGAGTGGCTGTCGCCCGCTTGCTGGGAGTACCCGATCCGCATGGACTGATCGTCGTGCTGGGTCTGATCTACGCTGCAGCACAGATGAGTTTGCGCATCGCGTCGGGCGTCTTTACGGGATGTCTCCTGTTGAGCGGTTTGGTTCTGGTGTACGCGCTCGTAGCTGCTGACGGGCTGGCACTCTACCTGGGGGCAGTACCTAGATTTGTGGAGGATCTGGATACCTTCAGTCCAACACAACTGGGCACCATGTCGCTCGCCGTTTGCCTACTGGTTGTCACAGGGGCCGACTACCACCAGTTCGTGATGTCTGGTCGAACCGCCCGGAACGCCGTGGTCGGGTGCGCCATGGCCGGACTGGCGCTGATTCTCATTGGGTTCTTGCCAGCGGCTGTTGTGATGGCCATGCAGTCAGGCGGTGTGCTGGCGGACATGCCAGATGGCAAGCAAGTCATCCCGTGGGCGTTGTCCCACGCGGTAGGCGGCCTTGCTGGGGGACTGGGAGCCGGCATGTTGGTCGCACTGTCTCTTGCTGCGCTGGGTTCGGGTGCGGCGATTCTGCGGGCCATGGCATCCGCGATGAGTACGACCCCGACGGGCAAGAGCCGACCCAGGCTTGCTTCGGCCGCAGCACTCTTCATCGGCGCTGCACTTGCCTCGCGAGATCAGGGCATCGTAGAAACCATGGTGTCGGTCAACATCATTTACCTGGCCAGCGTCGGTGTTTGCTTTGCTGCGCTGCTGGCAGATATCAGCCTGACGCACCAGCGTGCCAGGGCCACCATGGTCGCGGGGCTTGTCGTGTCTGGATGCGTTTATGCAGCAAGTTGGCTGGGTCTGTTGGCCCCGCAGGCTGACGCTCTCTCGCTGGGCGCCGGACTTGCAGCATCAATGGGTGTTGCAGTCGGCTTTGGCCTTGTCGCAGGCCACCAGCGGGCTGACGTGACGAAGTCTTGTCGCTGAATCGCCCGACCCTGCTACCACCTTCACAGAATCGTCCACTGCGCGCGAAACCAGCTCTCGCTGAGCCACCTTGACGATCAGCGCAGTGATGTCGTGAGCCAAAGGCGGTTCGAGTTCCCAGTGGTGCCAGTAGAGATCGACCATGACCCCGTGGTTGGGGCACAGGTCAATGAGCCGTCCACTGTCGACCAAGGGTTGGGCCTGGGTGGTCGGTATCAGGCCATAGCCAGCACCCATTGCCACACCCTCCAGCAAGGCCACTGGCGAAGGCAGAAAGTGTTTCGCGTACCGGTCAATAGAAAACCCGAATCGGCTTTTCAGGAAGTCGTCATGCAGAGAGTCTTTTCGATTGAAGAGGACGGCTGGAGCAGCGAGAACCGACGGAACTGTCAATCCGTCTGGAAACGCGCTCTGCGCGAATTCAGACGTTGAATAGCAACGGTACTCCATGGCGCCGAGGCATTCGGCGACAAAACCGTCTGCTGCCTTGGGACTGGTCGATATACACCCGATGACTTCGCCGCGCGACAGCAACTGGGAAGTGTGGTCCTGGTCGTCGGCAATCACTTCCAGTGCCACAAGCTGGCTCAGAAGGAGTTCCTTCAACACCTCCGGAAACCATGTGGCCAATGAATCCGCATTGACAGCAATGGACAGTGGTACAGGGGCATGTGATTTGGGTCGAGGCACCAGCTCCTGCAAGGCCGAGCCTTCCAGAATCCGCAACGCCTTCACGTGGCGGAGCAACACCTCTCCTGCTGGGGTGGGTGACACCGGCCGATCCCGAAGCACCAGAACTGTCGACAAGGATTCCTCCAGTGCCTTAATTCGTTGGGAGACGGCACCCCGTGTGATGCTTAATGCAGTCGCCGCCTTTTCAAAGCTCTGCTGCTCAATCACCACAGCAAAAGTTTCCAACTGATCACGATCCAGCATGGGTATCTCCCGATGTCTGGCTGACGCGGTTGCCAACCTGCGCCATTTAATGGGTAAAGCAGAAGTTGTGTCGATGGTTTTCGGGTGTCAATCGCTTCCGATAAGTTACGAGCGGTTTCGAGTATTTGCCGATTCAGGATGGAAAGGTCAATAGGTGGTGCACAAAAATTACACTCGGTTGCCGTGCGGACTGAATCGTTTGGCGCGAAGTGGCACTCTTGAACTACCAGATGAAGGAGGTGCTCCATGTGGCTCTTGGTCGCTCGTGAACCGAGGCAAGATGCCCCCCATTGGCCGGGCAGAACAAGTCTTGCTGCGCTGGACGCGGTTGCGTGGCCTCTGGCCGCCGCTTTCTCGATCCTGCTGTCGAATCAACCGCTTGGAGTCGTTGGCCCTGTGTTGACCGTCGCGGCTTTAGCGCTGTCGGTGGCCCGGCTTCGCCGCGCCATCGCTTTCAACCACCGCTACCACTTCACCACCTGGCGATGGGGTGGGGTAGTTCTCGGGCTGTTGATGATGGGCTTTGCTCTCAGGCTTGCCGCTTGAGGGCTGAGAAAGGCGGGGGGCGCTGATTCCGAAGCGGGCCGGATCATGAAGCCACTCCATCGTGTTGCGCCAGACCTTTCGGCGCCACGGGCGTGGCTGGGCCCAAGGGAAGGCGTATCGGGTTCGAAAGGCACCGGTAGCGTCTTGTCCCAATACGATCATGAGCATGTCCGCGCGCTTGGCGTCTGAATCGTGGATGACCAGATCGCCTGGCTGCCACTGTGTGGTGTTCGGATCGTGAATCAGGCCCATGCCACCCTCCACTCAGCGTTTCACTCAGTGAGCCGCCATCGGACGGGTCTCGCTCCACGCTTCAATGTCGGTGCTCCGCCATGCGACGGCATGGGAAGTCAGACGCACCGGGCTGGGAAACTGTTTGCTTGCGATCAACCTGTAGATGGTCGACCGTCCAAGACCCGTGATCTTCATGACCGCGTGCATTCGCAAGAAGACAAGCGCGGGCTGATCTCGATGGTCGGTCAATGAGCTTGTTTGAAGATGTTGCATGGCGCACCCCTGATAGAAGCGACGCCTTTACTATGGGGCAGAGAATCCGGCGCTGGCCGCTGGATTCAGCCGAAAATCATGCAGCCAAGTGGCTCTCGACGACTGTTCGATGCTGCGTATAAGCAGGTCACTAGCGAGCAAGGAGACCTTGTCCCTTCATCGCCTGGCCATCATTTCCAACCTCATCCCACACGACACCTGCTTCTATGACCTTGACGAAGCGCTCCGCACTGAATCCGTCGGGATACATCGTCGTCCCGCTGTGTGACTCGTCTTGATCACGGGATTCGGTGAGTTCAGGTGATGCAGTCCGAAACTCGGAGAGGTCTTTCAGCAGGTGGCGATCATCGCGAAGGGCGATGAGCATTTCCTCGACCGAAATCTTCAGGAAACCGGAGAAGCGTTGGTGATCGCTTTCGATGGACGTGTCGACGATCCACCCATGGTGATGCGTGATGCTTTGGCCGTCATTCAGACCAATGGCCATGCGGAACTCGGCGGAGCCTTCGACTGCACGCAGCACCGCTGCCATCTTGCGTTGCAACTGCAACCCGGCTTTCCTCAGCGTCGTTGTGGCATGCACCCACGCTTCCCGTTGTGATCGGCGAATGAAGGTCGATTTCACCTCCAGCACAAACAGGTGACCGTCGCGTGTTGCGATCACGTCCACTTCGCCAGGATCGTCGAGTGCCTCTTCTCGCGGGGGCTGCCAGTTGAGTAAGACCCGAAATCCACGGGATTCGAGTGCCTTGGCCAGGCTGGCTTCGATCCGTTGGGTCTCTTCCTGGACATTGCCGCGCCGAGAGCCCAGCCGCCGCAGGTTGTTGATGGCCGCAGTGCTGTTGTTCTGCATGCCGACAATCCAGGGCAACTGGACCAGGGTGGCGCCGAACTTCAGCACAGGGCGTTCAAACAGGTGGGGCTGGAGTCCTGGCTCACTTTTTTGCAGCCGTGTAGCCATGACCGCCATGTCGTAGGTCCAGAAGTCCAGGATCGCAGACGCCATGCGCGGACTTCCCTTGGGCTGGGATTCGTTGACCGTCCAGCCGGTGATGTTGGTGATCTTCGCTTCGCGCCCCGACCAGGTGATGGGCAGACGGTTCTGCATCCCGTTGAGCAAACCCTCCATGGTCATGTGCTGGAGCGCAGAACGCCAGTCGCCCATGGAATCGAGTCGATCAGCAAAGGCCACGAGGAAGTCGCGCTCAAAGTGGGCCGACATCAGGTTGAGCGAAAGCAATGCCTGGAACACGTTGACAGGCTCACCCGTGTCCGATGTCACTTCATCCGCAATACCGTAGACCTCTTGAAGTCGAAGCTTGGCTTGCAGGGCTCTGAGCCAGGCCATCCGGTTGGCATCGGCGTTTTCTGGTCGTCCGATTTCCCATCGACCTGGGTCAGCCGCGACATACTCGACGAACTCGTCTATTGCGCGGTGAAACCAGTAGTCGTGCAAACGCCTGAGCTTGTGGCCGTCGCTCTGCCAGGCGGTCCGAGCTGCTGGATCAACCTCCACGATCTCCAGGCGATCTTCGTGTCGCACAAACCTGATGGAATTGTCGTAGCAGAAGGCATCCGCAGACCGGCTGATGAACTCGTTCAGCTCGATCTGTGCGTCCAGCAGCGTGTGAAATGCATGGAAGGTCTGTACTGCCTCGCTTGCACCATCACGTCCCTCATCAAACAGAATGGGACGGAGATGACGGGCGAGGGACAGGCCTATGCAGGCATCGTTCAGTTTCAATGACGACTTATCTGCCGTTTCCAGCTTCCAGGCCAGTAAATCATTGATGGCATGCCAGGCAAGCTCAGTGCGGCTTTCGTCCCCTTGCGCGGCCTTCATGGCTGCGATGTCTTTGCCCACCAGGCATTCGAAGGCGTAGAGGCTCGCATAGAGCAGGAATTCGAAGGCCGAGAGGTGGGTCAATTGGTCTTTTGCGGTCTGCACAGCCTTCACTCGCAGCCGATGCGCCTGATCAAAGATGTCCAGCACGCGGCACAGCTCACCGACTGCTGGGCAACTCGCTCCCGCCAGCCTGAGTTCCGCTCGCCGGGGAGATCGCTGGTTCAGGACCAGCCCGGAGTACCTGACCGCCCGGATCATGGCATCGGGCGCGATTTGAGCGACCGTGTTGATCAGGCCTTCGACCGAAAGCTGCTCCTGACTGAGGTACCGGGCCAGGGCCAGCACCATGGGATCGGTGGACCAGGCAGTGGTGGGGCAGTCCTTCACCGTGCGACTCAACCAGAACTGGCTGTCGCGCTCCCTTCTGGTGGACTTGCGTTTCCCTTGTATCGCAGGCTTGCCATCCAGATAGGCGTTCGCAGCCTGCTCGATGGCCGCTTCAAGGGGATGGCCGTTTCGCACGGTGCGCGTGGCCAGATCGTCGTAGTAGTTGCGCTGTGTGGTGCTGTTGGACGCTTCCATGTGCCGATCATCCTAGGTCTCGGGCCGGCTTTTGAAGAGGACGCATTGGGCCATGAGTGCAGGGGCGATGCATCTGGCCCGATGTGGTGAGGGCACTTAAACAGGGGCCTGTAGCCCATAGGCCTGCGCAATACGCGCCACCAGTTCGGCCACGCTGATCTTCCCAAGCTGAAGGGCTTGCGGATCGATGGAGGTGTCTGCCGCGACCTCGGCGAGAAATCGGGCGAGGTCCGTACCGATTTTGGGGTCGAGTGGAATGCGGGTGGTGGGCGCCAGGAGTTGCGACAGGCGCAGCACGTCGTTGAGATGCTTTCGGATATCTCTGGCATCGATGGCGGCGCCCTGGTCTTTGCGTGCCTTCAGATCCAGCCATGCGATGGCCTTCAGCGGAATCAGCCGGTCTTCTCCCACCCAGGACAGGCCTCCCATCTCACGTCGGCCAGCGAGGATGAACGCGTAGTAGGTTTCATCCAGCAAGATGGCAGAGAGACTGGACACTGCCTCATCCAGCGGGATCGGGGTGAGTTGACTGCCTTCGGCGGGTGTCAAGCCATCGGGAGCCCTCGCAAACAGCTCGATCATGGCGGGATATCGAACGTCCGTCGGCTTCTGGAAGCGGTAGAACTTCGGTTGTCCGGTGTCGCTGACCTGTTGCAACTGATAGCCCCCAGCATTCACGAACCGCCAGAACGCCTCACCAAAAGCCGGGGTCAGCACCTCCACATGCAGGACGATGTCCAGGTCCTTGGTCGCCCGATAGGTAAGCCCGGCGTCTTCCATCGTCAGGCTCGCAGCGGTTCCACCAATCAGCAGGTACTGATCGGTGTACGCTGCAAACCAGTCACGGAAAAGATCCAGCCCTCTTACCATGGGAGTTGTCCCTTCAGTTCGTCCACGGCCTGCAGGACGCGCTCATCGGTGCTGTCCTGCAGACTGAGGGTCAGCGACAGTGGGTCGACAGTCGCCTGACCTGGAACCAGCGCTGGATCGTAGATCCAGAGCTCAAGCTCTTGTGTGTCATCGGATGGTTCCGGCGCCTCGCGGGCACCGGCTTTCAGGGCCTCCCGCCATTCCGCAACGGTGGTGGCGTACACCGGTTGTCGTGGCTCCGTGAGCATGGAATCACGTGCGAGTGCGCTCAGGCCAGCCAGCCGCCACGCGCGGCCTGCTGGCAGGGTATCGCTCACGGCCCACACCGTTCGTCGCACAGGGCTGCGGAGCAAGGGTCTTGCCATGTCCCAGATGTCCTGTGGTGGCAACTCGCGGTGCAGATACTGCGAACGCCCCACTTTGCGCGTCGTGGCGAGGCCCGCCGCGTTCAGCTCCCTGACCGCCCGGGACAGGGTCATAGGGGTGTAGCCCATGGCCGATGCCAGGCGGGCGGGATGCCAGTCGGTGGCCAGAGGTTCGTTCATCAACGCAGCGATGAGGATCGCCTGTGTCGATGGGCTCAGGGTAGTGCCTGTGGATGGCGCCCGCTGCCTGAAGTGTTCGCGAAGGTCCAGGCCCAGGTCGGGCAAGTAGAGCTGGTTGCCGGGCACGATGAATGGAACCTTCTGCTCGATCAGGCGTTTTCGCTCGTACGACGCCAAGGCATCAGTCACGAACACAACCGGCTGCTCTCCCTGCGCGCGCACTTTGTCCAGCCGGGCACGGATGTCACCCAGCGCCTGTTTCTCGTTGGATGGCGTGATCGCCAGCACGATGGGATGGCCCAGCAGTTCAAGCTCGGCAAACTGGAACGCGTCTTGAAGGAAATACGGCAGCGCGCCGGTTTGCGCCCAGGGCTTTTCCTTGGGCGTGGGAATGCCCAACACCTCGTTGAGGTACTTCCGGGTGGCGGCTGCAAGCGTCAACACTCAGTCTTTCATAACAGAAAAGCGAACAATAACATTAACTATGTTATCGTGCAATAGATTGTTAAGTTGGTCCGGCTTTGGGATTCCGATTAGTCGCGCCGAGGCTCATGCGGACACCGCAGGCGATGGAGCGCTCTGTCCCAGGATGTCATCAATCCGCTGCCCCAACTTCTCCCACGCTGCCTTCTTCTCGTCGGCGAACTCGTGGTGCAGGTAGTGGCGCCGCACCCGGCTGCCGGCCATCACGTGGTTCTGGCAGCGGTCGATGATGTCGGGCAGGACGCCCAGCGCCTGCATCATGGTGGCGCCGGTGCGTCGCATGTCGTGTGGCGTCCACTCGCGGTGGCTGCCGCTCTTGAGGACCAGCGCGTTGTCATTGGCCCGGCGTGACAGGTCCTTGCGGGTCTTGAACTGGATCTGGCGGTCGCCCACCTGTTTGGACACGGTCTTGACATCGACGTGGGTGTCTTGCTTGTGGTTGCGGGCGGGAAAGCAGTAGGGTGATGTTCCGGTCAGCGCCTTGAGCGCCTGGAACTGGCGCAGAGAGAAGTCCGACAGGTAGACCCGGTGCCCCTGCTTCTTCCCCATCGGCCCCTTGACGTTCTCAACCGGAATGGTCCAGTAGCGCTCCATCAGGTCCACATCTTCCCACCGGGTCATCAGCAGCTCGCCGATGCGGCACAGCGTGCCCAGGCAGATCCAGATCGCCAGCTGGGTTTCGCGCTTGAGCGGGCGCGGCACCTCGTACTTGTGGCCGGCCGGGGTCTCCTCGTAGTCGGCTTCCATGCGCTCGAAGATCGACTGCAGTTCCTGCAGCTCCCTGGCCGTCAGCACGCGGTCGCGCTCGTTGACCATGTCGAAGTCCTTGGAGACGATCTTGCGGATTTCGATCAGGTCGGCCGGGTTGCCCTCAATCAGCAGGCCGCGCCAGGGCTGGCGTTTCTCGGCCCAGGCGAACAGCTGCACGAGGTCCTGGTGCACCCGCACGGACATGCGGTTCACGCCACGGGCCACCATGGTCCGCAGGACCTTGCGCAGGTCGTGTTCGGTGATGCTGCGCACGGGTTTGTCGCCCAGCACGGGCAGCACGTCTTTCTCAAAGGAGCGGCGCAGTTCCGCATTGCCATCCTTGCGGGCCACGCCATCGGCCAGCCAGGCGTCGAACATGTCCTTGAAGGGCTTGTTCTGGCTGGCCTCGGCGGCGGCCTGCGCCAGGGTCGCCTCGACCGCGGCCTGGTTCTCGATGCGCTCGGCCTTCTTCTGGTCGTTGGGGTTGACGCCGGAGCGGACCAGATCACGCGCCTCGTCTCGTTGCCGGCGGATCTGTTCCATGGACAGGGCCGGCCAGGTGCCACAGTAGTGCCAGGCCACTTTGCCGTTCCATTTGAAGGCGAACTTGAAGTGGATGGAGATGGTCTGGTCGCCGACAACGCGGACTTCGCCGGTCAGTCCGTCGCCATCGCTCAGCATGTCGCCGCGCCACGCCAGGGGCACGGCCTTGAGCTCCAGAGCCGTCCACTTTTTGCCTTTTCCTGACTTCGGATATCGCGTCATACGGGTCCTGGGGGGTAAACCGGGGGGTAAACCGAAAAAACGCTGTCAGTGTATTTTGTGGGACGACTTGGGATCAAGTATTCTTTGTATCTATATGATTTAAAACAAAAAACGTCGTCCCATAACGTCCCAAGAAATCCCGCAAGATTTCACGTATATTTCGATGGGGTGCAAGGGGTCGCGAGTTCGAATCCCGCCACGCCGACCATTTTTACGAAAGCCTGGAATCGCAAGATTCCGGGCTTTTCTGTTTATGGCTTCCGCCGCCACGGCCAAAAAGCCTCGACAAATCAAGAGGCTTTGGGGCATTCTTCATGCACACGGTGCAGGTAAGCCGACTGCCAAGGAGTCTGAATGAGCATGGTCGAACAGGTCGATGCACTGGTGGTGGGGGCTGGGGTGGTGGGCTTGGCGGTGGCGCGCGCACTGGCTTTGAGGGGGCGCGAGGTCATGGTGCTGGAGCGGGCCGCTGACATCGGCACAGAGACGAGTTCACGCAACAGCGAGGTCGTGCATGCCGGCATCTACTACCCCCCGGGTTCGCTCAAGGCGCAGTTGTGTGTGCAGGGCAAGCAGGCGCTGTACGCCTACTGTGCTGAACGCGGCGTGGCGCACCGCCGTTGCGGCAAGCTCATCGTGGCGAACACGGCCTCTCAGCTCGCGGCATTGCCTTCCATCATCGAGAGGGCCCGTGCCAATGGCGTAGACGATCTGCAGCTGCTCGGTCGCGAGGAGGCACGCGCCCTCGAACCCGACCTCGAATGCCTGGGCGCCGTGCTTTCTCCCTCCACCGGCATCGTGGACAGCCATGGCCTCATGCTGTCGCTGCAGGGCGAGCTTGAACACGCGGGAGGGATGGTGGTGTGCCACGCCGAAGTGGCACGGGCCCAGGTGGTGGAGGGCGGCCTGGAAGTGCACACGCTGGATGGCACGGCCTTGCGAGCGCGCACGTTCGTCAATGCCGCGGGCCTGGGGGCGTGCGATGTGGCGGCATGCATCCAGGGGTTGGCGGCCGAACATGTGCCGAAGGCATGGTTCGCCAAGGGCAGCTATTTCACGCTGTCGGGCCGGCCCCCGTTTTCTCACCTGATCTATCCGGCGCCCGAGCCCGACAGGCACCTCGCGGGGCTGGGCGTTCACCTTACCCTGGACCTGGGTGGACAAGCCAAGTTCGGGCCAGACGTGCAGTGGGTCGACGCCGCTGACGATCTGGAAGTGGACCCCGCACGGGGCGATGGCTTCTACGCCGAGGTGCGCCGCTATTGGCCCGGGCTTCCGGATGGTTCGCTGCAGCCGGGTTACGCCGGCATGCGCCCCAAGATCAACGGACCTCACGAGCCCGCCGCGGACTTCCTGATCCAGGGGGTTGAGGTGCACCGCGTACCGGGTCTGGTGAACCTGTTCGGCATCGAATCGCCAGGCCTCACCAGCAGCCTGGCCATCGCCGACCGGGTGGTGGCGTTGAGCTGATCAGCCCGGAGCGCGCGTCTGGATGGCCCGTGCTGACTCCCAGACCAGCGAGGGCCCCTGGTAGATCAGTCCGGTGTAGATCTGGACGAGGTTCGCCCCCGACTGGATCTTGCTCACCGCGTCGTCGGCGCTCAGAACACCGCCCACACCGATGATGGGAAAGCTCTTGCCCAGACAGGCGCGCAACTGGCGGATCACACGGTTGCTGGCCTGCAGCACTGGCGCTCCCGACAGGCCGCCGGCCTCTTGCGCATGGGGCAGCCCCGCGACCGCCTCGCGGCTGAGGGTGGTGTTGGTGGCGATCACACCGAACGCGCTGGTGGCCAGTCCCTCGCTGTCGGCGCCGTATCGCATGAGCGTGGTGGCGATGATCTCGACCTGCGTTTCGTCCAGATCGGGCGCGATCTTCACGAAAACCGGGATATGCCGACCATGGCGCTGGGCCAGCAACTCGCGCCGCTCAGCCACGGCACCCAGCAAGGCATCCAGCGCTGCGTCGCTTTGCAGACTGCGCAGATTCTGCGTATTGGGGCTGGAGATGTTGACGGTGACGTAATCGGCGTGGGGGTAGACGCCATCCAGACAGGTGAGGTAGTCGTCGATCGCCCGCTCGATCGGTGTGCTGGCATTCTTGCCGATGTTCAAGCCGAGCAGCATGGGGCTGACGCCGGCCTGGTCACGAAAGCGTGCCAGCTTCACATTGGCAATGAAGGCGTCCAGGCCTTCGTTGTTGAAGCCCAGCCGGTTGATCAGGGCATTGGCCTTGGGCAGGCGGAACATGCGGGGCTTGGGGTTGCCCGGCTGGGCTTTCGGCGTGACCGTGCCGACTTCGACGAAACCGAAGCCCATGGCCGCGAGTCCGTCGATGCAACGCGCGTTTTTGTCCAGCCCCGCGGCCAATCCCACACGGTTGGGAAACTGCAGGCCGGCCAGCGTGTAGGGGTCATGGACACGTGGCTCGCTGTACAGGCAGGTGAGGGGTGAGCGCTGCAGCCGGGCAATCGAGCCCAGTGTGAGTTCGTGCGCCGCCTCGGGGTCCATGCTGAACAGGAGGGGGCGGGCGACGGCATACGGGAGGAGCGACATTGGATAATCCGGCTTGTTGTTCCAACCGATTGTCTCAAATGACCCAAGACGAACTCAAAGCCCTGGTCGGCCAGGCTGCCCTGCAATACGTGACACCGGGCGACATCGTCGGCGTCGGAACCGGCTCGACGGTCAACAAGTTCATCGACGCGCTGGCCGGCATCAAGGACCAGATCCCGGGGGCTGTGTCGAGCTCTGAGGCGTCCACCGCGCGCCTGAAGGCCTTGGGCATTCCTGTTTTTGAAGCCAACGCCGTCGGGGAGCTGTCGGTCTACATTGACGGGGCCGACGAGATCGACGCCCTCGGTTACATGGTCAAGGGTGGCGGTGCGGCACTCACGAGAGAGAAGATCGTGGCCGCCCAGTCGCGGCGGTTCGTGTGCATCGCAGACGAATCCAAGCTGGTCAAGGTGCTGGGCAAGTTCCCTCTACCTGTGGAGGTGATTCCGATGGCCACGGCGCGCGTGGTGCGCCAGTTCGCGGGAATGGGCGCCACGGCGCAAGTCCGACTGAAGGATGGTACGCCGCTGGTCACCGACAACGGGCAGCACATCCTGGATGTGACGGGCCTTCAGATGGCCGATCCGCTGGCCTTCGAAAGCCAGGTCAATCAATGGCCCGGCGTCGTGACAGTGGGTGTGTTTGCCCACCAGAAGGCCAACGTGTGCCTGTTGGGAACGTCCGACGGTGTGAAGACGTTGACGTTCTGAGCGCCTGCACCGACCCGGGTTGGCCGGTGCGGCTCAGAAGCGGATGCCTGCCGGGTTCTGCGGAGGAGGCGCGACGGGCACTTCGGCTGGCGCCGCTCGCGAGCCGCCGGATGTTCCAGCGGATGACGGCTGGGCCGTCGCGGGATCGGCCTGCACGGCCACGAGCGGTGTGGCCGCCGGCCGGCGGTAGTTGCTGGGAAGGGCCGACTGCCTGGGGTAACCCGCTGCATCCAGGAACTGGGTCCACTCGCTGTCCGAGTAACCCTTGATGCGCTGGTTGCCGATGGTCAGGAATGGCAGGCTGGTTTCGCCGCTGAGGCGTTTGAGAGCTTCGCCATCCTGGAAGGTATCCACCGTCCTCTCACTGTAAGGAATCCCGCGCGCGTTGAGCAGATTGCGGCCGCTGTTGCAAGGCGCGCACTCGCGGCCGGTGTACAGGGTGACCGGGAAGCGGCTGCTGACCTGGCGCAACTCGAAGGGCAGCTGGCTTCCCGCGCCACTTGATGCGCTGGCTGTCACACTGCCGGATGGGCGCGCTGGCGTGGTGGCTGGCGGCGGCTGGTCGGAAAATGTCACCTTGCCATCCGGTCCGACGATGCGGTAGACGCCCTGTGCGGCCGCGGGGGGGAGCAGCACGCTGGCCAGCAGCGTCAGTGCCGAGAGCCGGAATACGGGGGATCTGACGTTCATACGGCTCCTATCGACACGCCACCGGGAAAATCAAGCCATGCCCTGGTGGCGCAGCAAGGCGTCAATGCTGGGTTCGCGGCCCCGGAAGGCTTTGAAAGACTCCATCGCAGGGCGGCTGCCGCCCGCTTCGAGGATCGCCTGACGATAGCGGCGCCCGGTGGCGACGTCCAGCGTACTGTGGCCGTTTTGCAGCGCAGCCTCCTCGAAGGCGGCGTAGGCGTCGGCCGACAGCACTTCCGCCCACTTGTAGCTGTAGTAGCCGGCCGAGTAGCCGCCCGCAAAGATGTGGCTGAAGGTGTGTGGCGTGCGGCTGTAGGCGGGGGGCTGAAGCACCGCCACCTCGTCGCGCACCTGTTGCTGCAGCACGAGGATGGCCCCGCCATCGATGGGCGGTTCGGACTGGCTGTGCAGCAGCATGTCGAACAGCGAGAACTCGACCTGGCGCAGGGTCTGCAGACCGCTCTGGTAATTCTTGGCGGCCAGCATCTTGTCGAACAGGGCACGGGGCAGCGGTTCACCCGTGTCCACATGGGCCGTCATGTGCTTGAGCACATCCCACTCCCAGCAGAAGTTCTCCATGAACTGGCTGGGCAACTCGACCGCATCCCATTCCACACCGCTGATGCCGGACACGTCCCGCTCGTTCACCTGAGTGAGCATGTGGTGCAGGCCGTGGCCGAACTCGTGGAAGAGGGTGATCACGTCGTCGTGTGTGAGCAGGGCCGGTTTGCCGTTCACGCCTTCGGCGAAGTTGCACACCAGATGCGCCACCGGGGTTTGCAGCTGGTGGGTGTCCGGTCGCAGCCAGCGCGCCCGCACGTCGTCCATCCAGGCGCCACCGCGCTTGCCGGTGCGGGCCGCCGGGTCCAGATAGAACTGGCCCACGAGCTCCGTGCCTTGACTGCCCTTTCGTTCGATCCGGTAGAACTCGACGCCGGGGTTCCACACGGGAGCCTGGTCGCGGCGGATCGCAACCTCGAAGAGGGTTTCGACGATCTGGAACAGCCCCGCCAAGACCTTGGGAGCCGTGAAATAGGGTTTGACTTCCTGCTCGCTGAAGGCGTAACGCGCCTCCTTCAGCTTCTCGCCGATGTACGGCCAGTCCCAGGCCTGCGGGTCGTCCAGGCCCAGCTCGCCAGCCGCGAATTCACGCAGATCGGCGAGGTCTTTCTCGGCGTAGGGGCGTGCCTTGGTCGCCAGATCGCGGAGAAAGGCGATGACCTGTTCCGGCGATTCCGCCATCTTGGGCACGAGCGAAACGTCGGCATAGTGCCGATACCCCAGCAGGCGGGCCTCTTCATGCCGGAGGGCGAGCAGCTCGCTCATGATGGCGGTGTTGTCGAACTTCCGGGCATCGGCGGGCGCCTGATCGCTCGCGCGGGTGGCATAGGCCCGGTAAAGCTTTTCCCGAAGTGCGCTGCTGTGTGCAAACTGCATCACAGGCAGGTAGCAGGGCATCTTCAACGTGAGCTTGTGCCCGGTCTTGCCTGCGGCGCTGGCGGCGGCCGCGGTGGCCTGGAGCACGTCATCAGGCACGCCGGCCATTTCGTCGGTCGTGGCGTACAAGGAGAAGGCGTCCGTGGCGTCCAGCGCGTTCTCACTGAATTTCTGGCCCAGTTCCGCCTGCCGCTCCTGCAGCCATGCGAAACGCGTCTTGGCTTCACCTTGCAGCGCTGCGCCGCCCAGCACAAAGCCCCGCATCGCATTGTGGTGCGCGCGGGCCTGCTCGGCGTTGAGGGTGGTGGGGTCCATCGCCTTGTACTTTGCATACAGGCGTTCATCGGCGCCAAGCCGCGTCCAGAACTCGGTGACCTTGGGCAAGGCCTCGTTGTAGGCGGCGCGCAACTCGGGGGTATCGGCCACGCTGTTGAGGTGACTCACGGCTCCCCAGGCCCGGGACAGGCGTTCGGCGGGGACGTCCAGCGTCAGCGAGATGCGGGACCAGTCGTTGGGAAAATCGGCCGATGTGACCGTTTCGAGCGCCTGGCTGGCATCGTGCAAAAGGCTGTCGATCGCCGGGCCCACCGCCGCCGGCGTGATGGCATCGAACAGCGGCAGGTCACCGAAGTCGAGCAGGGGATTCAGGGTGGACGGGGCGGTTCGATCGTTCATGCGTTCTCAGATGTGTCGTTGTGAGTGAAGTTCAAGACGGTGCACGCCACAAAGAGGACGGATGGCCCGCGCCTATTGCGACTGTGCGCTCTTCTTCACGCTCTTTTTCATGACCTTGGCGCGCTTGATCTGGCCGCCAGGGGTCAGGCGCTGGTTGCCCAGTACCCGCACGACCTTGACCTCGGGACGCTGTCCTCCACGCTTGCTGAACTTCAGCACCTTGACGTCGCGCGGGCCGGGCTTGCGGTCTTCGTCGGTCACTTTTTCCTTTTCAGGAATCGGGCGCCAGAGCACAAGCAGTTTCCCGATGTGCTGGATCGGCGCGGCGTTCAGCTCGTCGGCCAGTGTCTGCAACATGGCCTCTCGCGCCACGCGGTCGTCGTTGAGAACCCGGATCTTGATCAGGCCATGGGCCTTGAGCGCGGCGTCGGCTTCCTTTTTCACCGAGGCGCTCAGGCCATCTCCGCCGATGTGGACGACAGGGTCGAGGTGGTGGGCCTCGGCTCGATGGACTTTGCGCTGGGCAGGGGTGAGTGTGATCTGGGGCATGGGACAATTATCGTTTACACAGACCCCAGGCGTTCTCCATGGGCATGAAAGTCAAAACCCAGAGCAAGAAGGTCAACAAGGCCTGGCTCAACCAGCACGTCAACGATCCGTACGTGCGCCTGGCGCAGAAGGATGGCTACCGCGCGCGTGCTGCCTACAAGCTTCAGGAAATCGACGAACTGCTGGGTCTGGTGCATCCGGGCCAGGTCGTGGTCGACCTGGGCTCTACGCCCGGCGCCTGGAGCCAGTACCTGCGCCGGCGCCTCAGCCCGAACGGGGCGGCAGCAGGCGAGTTGCGCGGCACCATCATCGCCCTCGATCTGCTGCCCATGGAGACCGTCGAAGGTGTGCACTTCATCCAGGGCGATTTCCGCGAGGCCGGGGTGCTTGCCGAGCTCGAGCAGGCCTTGGTGGACAAGGGCGTGCAACAGGTCGACCTGGTGGTGTCCGACATGGCGCCCAACCTGTCGGGCATCGGTGCCACCGATGCCGCGCGCATCACCGACCTGATCGAACTGGCGGTGGATTTTGCCGTTCATCACCTCAAACCCGACGGTGCGCTGGTCGTCAAGCTGTTCCACGGGGGCGCCTACGACCCCATGGTGGCGCTGTTCCGGCGGACCTTCCGCACCGTCAAACCGGTTAAGCCCAAGGCATCTCGTGACAAATCCTCGGAAACCTTCTTGGTGGGGCTGGGTCTGAAAAAAGCCGTTTGAAGGCGAAATTCGCCACGGTCATAGGGAAATCCCAACCCTTCGATTGACATTGCCCTGTCATGCCTCAAAGGCATGCGGGCTTGAAAGTCCTAGAATGGGAAACATATGAGCTTGTCAGTCACTATCGTCTCCAGGAGCTGCACTTGAACAACCAGTGGTTCTCGAAAATCGCCGTGTGGATGGTTATCGCCATGGTGCTTTTCACCGTTTTCAAGCAGTTCGACAGCCGCTCGACAGCCGGCTCGGGCTACATGGGGTATTCGGAGTTTCTTGATGCGGTGAGAACCCATCAGATCAAGAGCGCCACCATCCAGGAGGGCCAGGGGGGCACCGAAATCGTGGCCGTCACTCAGGATGATCGTCGCGTGCGCACCACAGCCACCTACCTGGACCGTGGCCTGGTTGGCGACCTGATCAACAACAACGTCAAGTTCGACGTGCGTCCGCGCGAGGAAAGCTCGCTGCTCATGACCTTGCTGGTCAGCTGGGGCCCCATGCTGTTGCTGATCGGGGTCTGGATCTACTTCATGCGGCAGATGCAGGGGGGTGGCAAGGGTGGTGCCTTCAGCTTCGGCAAGAGCAAGGCTCGCATGCTCGACGAGAACAACAACACCGTGACCTTCGCCGACGTCGCCGGATGCGACGAGGCCAAGGAAGAGGTCAAGGAGGTTGTTGACTTTCTGAAGGATCCCGCCAAGTTCCAGAAACTGGGTGGGCGCATTCCCCGTGGCCTGCTGCTGGTCGGTCCTCCTGGCACCGGCAAGACCTTGCTGGCCAAGGGTATTGCCGGCGAAGCCAAGGTGCCTTTCTTCAGCATTTCCGGTTCCGACTTCGTGGAAATGTTCGTCGGCGTTGGCGCGGCCCGCGTGCGCGACATGTTCGAGAACGCCAAGAAGAACGCACCCTGCATCATCTTCATCGATGAAATCGACGCCGTGGGCCGCCAGCGTGGCGCGGGCCTGGGTGGCGGCAACGACGAACGCGAGCAGACCCTCAACCAGATGCTGGTCGAGATGGATGGTTTCGAGACCAACCTGGGTGTGATCGTGGTCGCGGCCACCAACCGCCCTGACATCCTGGATGCCGCGTTGCTGCGCCCAGGCCGTTTCGACCGTCAGGTCTACGTGACGCTGCCCGATATCCGTGGCCGCGAGCAGATCCTGAATGTGCACATGCGCAAGGTGCCGCTGGGTACGGACGTGAATGCCAGCGTGATCGCACGCGGTACGCCGGGCATGAGTGGCGCCGACCTGGCCAACCTCTGCAACGAGGCCGCCCTGATGGCCGCCCGCCGCAACGCCCGTGTAGTGGAGATGCAGGACTTCGAGAAGGCCAAGGACAAGATCTTCATGGGGCCGGAGCGCAAGAGCATGGTCATGCCCGAGGAAGAGCGCCGCAACACGGCCTACCACGAGTCTGGCCACGCACTCATCGGCAAGCTGCTGCCCAAGTGCGACCCGGTGCACAAGGTCACCATCATCCCTCGCGGTCGTGCCCTGGGCGTGACCATGAGCCTGCCGTCGCAGGATCGTTACAGCTATGACAAGGACTACATGCTGAACCAGATCAGCATGCTGTTCGGTGGACGCATCGCTGAAGAGGTGTTCATGAACCAGATGACCACCGGTGCCTCGAATGACTTCGAGCGTGCGACCACCATCGCCCGCGACATGGTGATGCGCTACGGCATGACCGACGCGCTCGGGCCGATGGTCTACGCCGAGAACGAGGGTGAGGTGTTCCTGGGTCGTTCGGTGACCAAGACCACCAACATGAGCGAGTCCACGATGCAGAAAGTGGACGCCGAGGTGCGCCGTATCATCGATGCCCAGTACAAGCTGGCCCGCGATCTGATCGAGCTGCACAGCGACAAGATGCACGCCATGGCCACGGCGCTGATGGAGTGGGAAACCATCGATGCCGACCAGATCGACGACATCATGGCGGGCAAGCCGCCACGGCCACCCAAGGACTGGACGCCGCGCAACCCGCCCGTGGGCGGTGGTGGCGGCGGTGGAACGCCTGCGGTGAGCACCGATCCGACACCTTCGGCTGCCTGACTCGGCAAGGCACTCCATGCACACGGGGCTTCGGCCCCGTTGTCGTTTCCACCGTTTCTCGTCCCATGCATTGGCAGACCACCCGTTTCGATATCGACCTGTCACGCCCCCGTGTCATGGGCATCGTCAACGTCACGCCGGATTCGTTTTCCGATGGGGGCCTGCACGCCGACACGGCTGCGGCCTTGCGGCATTGCGAGTTGCTGTTGAGGGAAGGTGCCGACATCCTGGACATTGGTGGCGAGTCGACCCGACCCGGCAGCCCTGCCGTGCCGCTGGAGGAAGAACTGGCGCGCGTGATGCCCGTGGTGCAGGCTGCCATCTCGCTGCAGGTGCCGCTGTCGGTGGACACGTACAAGCCCGAGGTGATGCAGGCAGTGCTCGACGCGGGGGCCGACATCGTCAATGACATCTGGGCCTTGCGGCGACCAGGTGCACTGGAGACGGTGGCTGCTCATCCGCGCTGCGGGGTGTGCCTGATGCACATGCATCGGGATCCCCAGACGATGCAGGTGGCTCCCATGGACGGCGACGTGCTGCCGACTGTAGGGGCGTTCCTGGCGGAGCGCGCGAGCGCTCTCACCAGCCGGGGCGTGGTCCCCGAACGCATCGTGCTGGATCCCGGCGTTGGCTTTGGCAAGACCGTGCCTCAGAACCTGAGCTTGCTGGCTCGCCAGGCCGAGTTGCTGGGCCTGGGTTTCGGCTTGCTGGCCGGGTGGTCGCGCAAATCCACGCTGGGCGTGGTGACGGGGCACGACAAGCCCGCCGACCGTGCGGCGGCCAGTGTGGCAGCTGCCCTGTTGGCGGTGGAGCGGGGCGCGCGCGTGGTGCGTGTGCACGACGTGCGCGATACCGTGGATGCGCTGAAGGTCTGGCAGGCCCTGCAAGCCGGTTGAGGGACGGGCCGCCCGCGATAATGCGGGAGGCCGAACAAGGCACATAGCAAGAGAGGAAAAGACAATGGCGCGCAAGTACTTTGGCACCGATGGCATTCGGGGCACCGTGGGCCAGGCCCCGATCACGCCGGATTTCGTGTTGCGCCTGGCGCACGCCGTGGGCCGCGTCCTGCGGCGCACCGAGGCGCATCCCACCGTGCTGATCGGCAAGGACACCCGCATCTCAGGCTACATGCTGGAGTCGGCCCTCGAGTCCGGTTTCAATTCCGCAGGTGTCGATGTGGTGCTGTTGGGCCCCGTGCCGACACCTGCGGTGGCTTATCTCACACGGGCGCAACGTGCCAGCCTGGGCGTAGTCATCTCCGCGAGCCACAACCCGTTTGCGGACAACGGCATCAAATTCTTCAGCGCCCTGGGCGCGAAACTGCCAGACGAGTGGGAACTTGCCGTCGAGGCGGCACTGGAAGAGCCGCCGGTGTGGGTCGAATCGGCCCTGCTGGGCAAGTCGCGCCGGCTTGATGACGCAGCCGGGCGTTACATCGAGTTCTGCAAGAGCAGCTGCACCCACCTTCTCTCGCTGAAGGGACTGAAGATCGTGGTCGACGGCGCCAACGGGGCGGCGTACCACATCGCACCCGCCGTGTTCCACGAGCTGGGGGCCGAGGTCATCAAGATCGGTTGCTCGCCCGATGGCCTGAACATCAATCACAACGTGGGCGCCACGCATCCGCAGGCCTTGCTCGACATGGTGAAGGCGCAGTGTGCTCACTACGGCATTGCCCTGGATGGCGATGCCGACCGCCTGCAGATGGTCGACGCCCAGGGGCGGCTGTACAACGGTGACGAGTTGCTCTATCTCATCGTGGCCGACCGCGTCGCGCGCGACGAACCGGTGCCAGGAGTTGTGGGAACGCTCATGACGAACATGGCGGTCGAGGTCGCGCTCAAGGCCCGGGGTGTGAAGTTTGTGCGCGCGAAGGTGGGTGACCGTTATGTGCTAGAAGAACTGGAGCGTCACGGCTGGAAGCTCGGTGGCGAGGGTTCTGGCCATCTGCTGGTTCTGGACCGTCACACCACGGGCGACGGGCTGGTGTCGGCGCTGCAGGTGTTGCATGCCTGCATCGACAGTGGCAAAACCATGGCTCAGTTGCTGGCCGACGTCACCCTGTTCCCGCAGACGCTGATCAATGTGCGCCTGCAACCTGGGCAGGACTGGAAGGCCAACACCTTGCTGGCAGATGAAACGCGGGCGGTCGAGGCCGAACTGGGCGATGCCGGCCGGGTGCTGATCCGCGCCAGCGGCACGGAGCCCCTGCTGCGTGTGATGGTGGAGGCGCGCGACGCCCAGCAATCCCGGGCGTGTGCTGAGCGCCTGGCGGCCGCCGTGCAGGCCCAGGTGGTGGCCTGATGGCGGGTGCGGTTACCGTAGGGCGGGCGAACTATGCCGACCCGCGCCATGCCGCGGCGATGGTCATGCTGCTCGACGCCTACGCACGCGATCCCGCGGGCGGTGGTGAAGCGCTGTCGGCTTTTGCCAGAGAGAACCTCGTGGCCAGCCTCGCGGCGCGTCCCCAGGCGTACAGCGTGCTGGCTTTCGACGGCGATCAGGCGGTGGGCCTGGTGAACTGCATCGAGGGCTTTTCCACTTTTGCGTGCCGCCCACTGGTGAACGTGCATGACGTGGCGGTGCTTGCCAGTCACCGTGGCCGTGGCATTGCTGAGCAGATGCTGGCCGAGGCCGAGTCCATCGCCCGCGAGCGTGGCGCGGTCAAGCTCACACTGGAGGTGCTCTCCGGCAACCAGCCGGCCATGCGGCTTTACGAGCGCATGGGTTTTGCCGGCTACCAGCTCGACCCGGCCATGGGCACCGCCCGCTTCCTGCAGAAGTGGCTTTGAAGGCTCAGTAGAGCAGAAAGGGTCGTCTCGCTTCCGCCCAGGCGGCCTCGTCGGCCGCCGAGGCAGCCTCCAGCACATCGGGCGCGGCCGAGACGTCGTCCACCCATTCGCGCAGGAGCGGTCCGCCGTTGATGAGGTCGATGGCGAGCCGGTTGTGTTCGTACTCGTAGGCGAAGTCCCGCCACAGGGGGTAGTCGGGCGCCTGCAGCCGCAGTGCCCGGAACGCCAGGGCCTGCAGCCGCCAGGGCTTGAAGGCGGCGTGGCCATAGTGCGTCGGGTCTTCCACGTGGATCTGCACCCCGGCACAGAGCTGCCCCACATGTTTGTGGAAGGTGGGCTCGAAAAAGCACTCGCGCAGCACACAACCTTGCAACCATTTCGGGGCGAGTTGGCGCATGTCGGCGATGAGGCGCCGGGTGTCGATGCCAGGCGCGCCGAACAGTTCGAGTGGCCGCGTCGTGCCGCGCCCCTCGCTGAGGGTGGTGCCTTCGAGCATCACGGTTCCTGCATAGGCGCGCGCCATGGAGAGGTTGGCCGCGTTCGGGCTCGGGTTCACCCACGTGCGGCCTTCCGGCCAGCCAAAACCGGGTGCAGCGTCCGGTTGCCAACCTTCCATGGCGATCACGCGGTACTCGAGTTGCAGGCCGAGGGTGTCGATGAACCAGTGGCCCAGTTCGCCCATGGTCATGCCGTGGCGCATGGGCATGGGCCCCGCACCCACGAAACTTTCCCAGCCTTCGCGCAAGGTGAGGCCTTCGACGGGACGCCCCGCCGGGTTGGGGCGGTCCAGCACCCAGACCGCCTTGCCGTGCCGTGCGGCCGCCTCGAGCACATAGCGCAGGGTGGTGATGAAGGTATAGATGCGACAGCCCAGGTCCTGCAGATCGACCAGCAGCACATCGAAGCTGTCCATCATGGCGTCGGTCGGGCGGCGGACCGTGCCATAGAGGCTGAACACGGGGATGCCCAGCCTGGGGTCGTTGAAGTCGGGCGACTCGACCATGTTGTCCTGCTTGTCGCCCCGCAGGCCGTGTTGAGGGCCGAAAGCGGCGGTCAGGCGCAGGTCGGGCAGGGCAGCCAGGGCGTCCATGGAATGGATCAGTTCGCGTGTGACCGAAGCCGGGTGGGCCAACAGGGCCACGCGCCGGCCATTCAGGGGCTTGCGCAGTGCCGCGTCCTGCAGGAAGCGTTCAATACCGAATTGCATGGGGTGTCAGGTGAGGGGTGCGGCAAGGCGCAGCGTGCGGCCGTCGCTGTGGTGGAAGTCGGGTTGGTCGTATGGATGGTGCAAGGCCCAGTAGCTCAGGCGGCCATCTTTTTCTTCGATCACGGCGCTGAGTCCCAGAGCGAGCATGGCGGGGCTGCGCGGCAAGGCGGTCGCTGGCACGCGAACGGTGAGGGTGAAGGTGCGCGGCGTGGTGTGTGCCAGCAAGGGCGCCAGCAGCACACGCTCCCGCTCTTCCGATGCGGTGTCGCGCTCGCGCGCGGATGAAAAGCGGTAGGCGGCCCACTCGCTCGACGGTGAGAAGTTGAACTCGCGGTAGGCGGCTTCGCCCTGGGCGGCCACGAAAACCTCAAAGCAGGTGTGCTTCCACAGCCCATCCGTGGGCACAGGCGCCGCCGGCCTGGGGATGCGCAGGGCTGCCGTGTCTCCACGCAGCGTGTAGCGCAAGCGCAGCGCGTCTGCCTGCGACCGGATCTCCACCGAGAGGGACAAGGGCACGCCGGCTGGCATGGCGGGGTGGCAGCGCAACTGGGCGCGGAGGGGGGCTGGGCTGGGTGTCACAGCTTCGTATTCTGGCAGGCCCTTCAGAAGGCGGTTTTTGTCACCAAAACTTCATGGGATTGCCATCCACAGGACACCTGCAGTTCGCACACTGCCTGTTCATGACCACAGCTTCACTCAACTCCGCGCCCGTGCCGGGTGCACTGTTCCAGGAGCCCGCCATGAAAGAACTGCCCACTCCCACGCTGGACCTTTCGCCGGTCTCGTTGCCACGGGGGTCACTTCATCCGCGACCGATTTTCACGCCAGAGGCGCAGCCCGCCAACGGAGGCATCGCTGTCTCGTGGGCGCGGCATCTGGATGAGGTTCGTGAGGCGCAACGGTTGAGATTCGATGTGTTCGCCACCGAAATGGGCGCACGCCTGCCGCAGCAGGTGCCTGGCCACGACGTGGACCTGTTCGACGACTTCTGCGAGCACCTTCTGGTGCGCGATGCCGCCAGCCAGCGTGTCATTGGCACCTACCGCGTGCTCACACCGGCACAGGCCAGGCGCGTGGGCAGCACCTACAGCGACACCGAGTTCGACCTGACCCGACTGCGCGGTGTGCGTGAGCGCATGGTCGAGCTGGGTCGCAGCTGCGTGCATGCCGATCACCGCCACGGTGGCGTGATCATGGCGCTGTGGGGCGCCCTGGCCGAGTTCATGGTCCGCAACCAGCTCGACACCATGATCGGTTGCGCCAGCATTCCGATGCAGCACGACGGCCCGCATGGCCGGGTGGGCGGTGGCCACGCTGCCGCGAGCATCTGGCGCCAGGTGAAGGAAAAGCATCTGGCCCCGATCGACTGCCATGTGCGACCGCGCCTGCCGCTGCCGATCGATCGGCTCGACGACACGCTCGACGTCGAGCCGCCAGCGCTTATCAAGGGCTACCTGCGGCTCGGCGCCAAGGTGCTGGGCCCGCCGGCCTGGGATCCGGACTTCAACGCCGCCGATCTGCCCATGCTCATGCGCATCGCGGATCTGCCGCCGCGGTACCGCAAACACTTCCTGGGGGCCTGATGCGCGCGGCGCTTGACGTCCTCGGTGGCTGGGCGGTGAGGTCCGGTCTGCCGGACGCCGACCGCGTCCGGGCCTCCGGTCCAGGTGCTGAGGACGATGCCCATGAACCTGCCGAGCGGGCCCGTTATCGGGCCGTTTTCATTTCCGACCTGCACCTGGGCACGGCCGGTTGCCAGGCCCGCCCCCTGCTGGATTTCCTGAAGCACCACCCCAGTCAGACCCTTTACCTCGTTGGCGACATCATCGATGGCTGGCAACTGCGCCGCAAATGGTTCTGGCCGCAGGCGCACAACGACGTGGTGCAGAAGCTGCTGCGCCGTTCGCGCAAGGGTTGCCGGGTGGTGTTCGTGCCCGGCAACCATGACGAGTTCGCCCGCCAGTTCGACGGCCACAGTTTCGGGGGCATCGAGGTCGCCAACGAGGCCGTGCACACCACGGCCGACGGCCGCCGGTTGTGGGTCGTGCACGGCGATCATTTCGATGGCGTGATCCAGTGCGCCAAATGGTTGGCCTACCTGGGCGACAACGCCTACGAGTTCACCCTGCGGTTGAACCGCCATCTCAATTCCCTGCGTGCGCGCATGGGGTTGCCGTACTGGTCCCTCTCGCAGTACCTCAAGCACAAGGTCAAGAGTGCGCTGAACTATGTGACCGATTTCGAGCGGGCCGTGGCCGCCGAGGCGCGCTCTCGCGGGTACCAGGGCGTGGTCTGCGGGCACATCCATCGCGCGGAAATGCGCCAGATCGATGGCACGCTGTACTGCAATGATGGCGACTGGGTCGAAAGCCTCACGGCGCTCGTGGAGCACATGGACGGCCGGCTCGAGCTCGTGCACTGGGGCGGCGTGGCGGGGCAGATGGAGCGGTCGCTCGAACCGCAAGCCGAAGTCCTGCCCTCCTGAGGTGGCCGGACCCGGGGAGACAAGAATGAAGATACTGATCGTGACCGATGCCTGGCAGCCTCAGGTCAATGGCGTGGTGACCACCCTGGTGGAACTGGTGCGCCAGTTGCAGGCCAGCGACCACGAGGTGGTGGTCATCCAGCCGGGGCAGTTCCGTACCCGGCCGTGCCCGGGTTATGCGGGCATCGATATCGCGCTGTTTCCGGGGCGGCGTCTGCGCGATTTGATGGATGCGGCCGAGCCCGACGCGATCCACATCGCCACGGAAGGCCCACTGGGCTGGGCCGCACGCCGCCACTGCCTGCGGCGCAAGCTCGCATTCACCACTGCGTTCCACACCAAATTCCCCGAGATCCTGCACGCCGCGCTGGGCATTCCCGTGTCGTGGGGCTATGCACTGTTCCGCTGGTTCCACCGCCCCAGCAACGGGGTGATGGTGCCCACGCAGGGCGTGTTGAACATGCTCAAGGAGCGCGGATTCCGCAACCTGCGCGCCTGGACGCACGGCGTGGACACGCGCCTGTTCTCCCTCGCGGACCCGCCCACAGGCTACCCGCTTCTGGGGCCGCTGGCGCACCCGGTCAGCCTGTTCGTGGGGCGCATTTCCTACGAGAAGAACATCGATGCCTTCCTGCGCATGGATGTGCCTGGCAGCAAGGTGGTGTGTGGCGTGGGGCCGCTGGCATCGGCGCTGCGCCAGCGTTACCCCAATGTGCACTGGCTGGGTGTGCTGCCTCGCCATGAACTGGCGCAGGTCTACGCATCGGCCGATGTGTTCGTCTTTCCCAGTCGCAGTGAGACATTCGGACTGGTCATGCTCGAGGCCATGGCGTGCGGCGTGCCTGTGGCCGCCTACCCGGTGGACGGCCCGCTGGAGGTGATTGGCGACAGTGGCGCGGGCGCCTTGCGCGAAGATCTGCGCGAAGCGTGGATGGATGCGCTCAAGGTCAAGCGCCATGAGGCACGTGATCGGGCGCTGCAGTTCGGCTGGGGCCGCGCAGCGACCCTGTTCGTGTCGTACCTCAGCGTGTTGTCCCGCCCGCGCCGCCAGCGGCCGGGCCCGTGGGCCCTGGGTGGAGCGGGGGGCGTCAAACCGCCGCACAAACCGCGCCCAATCGTTGAATAATCGGCACCATGGTCCGCCAGGAGACACCGGCCGGGAACGGCAGGCAACGGGCGGCCTCCTCGACTCCTGCGGTATCCATGATCGGCAACCCACTGCAACAGAAGCAATCTTTCCTCGATCGCGACCACAGCATCCTCGCGTTCAACGAGCGTGTCATGGACTGGGCACGCCGGCCCGATGTGCCTTTGCTCGAGCGCCTGCGGTACCTCAGCATCGTCTCCAGCAACCTGGACGAATTCTTCGAAGTCCGGGTCGCGCCGCACCTCACGGCCGCGCGGGCCAATGAACAGCGGGGGCCGTACACCAGTTCGTCCTACGAGCAACTGTCGGACAAGGTGCACGCGGTGGTGGCGCAGCAGTACGCCATCTACAACGATGAGCTGCTGCCGCTGCTGGAAAAGAAGGGCATCAAGCTGATCTCGCACGGTGAGCGCAATGCGCGCCAGCGGCGCTGGGTGAAGGAGTTCTTCATCAAGGAAGTGCAGCCGCTGTTGATGCCGGTGGGGCTGGACCCGGCGCACCCGTTTCCGCAGGTAGCCAACAAGTCGCTCAACTTCATCGTGCGCCTGACCGGCAAGGACGCCTTCGGCCGCGAGAACGAGATCGCCATCGTGAAGGTGCCGCGCATCCTGCCGCGTTTCTTTCGCATGCCACCGGTCAAGGGATCCCGGCAGACGCACTTTGTCTCCATCTCCAGCCTCATCCGTTCGCACCTGAACGACCTGTTTCCTGGCCGGCAGGTGACCGAGTTCTCGCAGTTCCGCGTCACGCGGCATTCCGATCTCGCCGTGGACGAGGAGGAGGTGAAGAATCTGCGCACCGCGCTGCGCAAGGGGCTGCAGCAGCGCCACTATGGCCAGGCGTTGCGCCTGGAGGTGTCGGCCGGCTGTTCGCTTCACCTCTCCAATTTCCTGCTGGAGCAGTTTGCCTTGCCCGAACGGGCGCTCTACCGCGTGCCCGGTCCTGTCAACCTGGTGCGCCTGAACCAGTTGATCGACCAGGTGGACGCACCGGCATTGCGCTTCGAGACCTACAACGCCGGCTGGCCGGCGCAGCTCACGCCGGGGCAGTCCTACTTCGAGCGGTTGCGCCAGGGCGATGTGCTCATCCACCAGCCGTACGAGAGCTTCGATGCCGTGCTGGGCTTCCTGCGCGAGGCGGTGGAAGACCCGGATGTGCTTGCCATCAAGCAGACCATCTACCGCACCGGCGCGAAGTCTGAACTGATGAATCTGCTGCGTGAAGCGGTGCGACGTGGCAAGGAAGTCACCGCCGTGGTGGAGCTCAAGGCCCGCTTCGACGAGGAAGCCAACATCAACTACGCAGAGCGCCTGGAGTCGGTGGGGGCGCAGGTGGTGTATGGCGTGGTGGGGCTGAAGACCCACGCCAAGATGCTGCTGGTGACGCGGCGGGAGGCGAACGGCCTGCGCCGCTATGCCCACCTGTCCACCGGCAACTACAACCCAGCCACCGCGCGGCTTTACACCGATCTGAGCTACCTCACCGCCGATGACGCGCTCACCGCCGACCTGGAACAGATATTCCTGCATCTGGCCAGCCAGAACCGTCTGCCCAGGCTCAACAAGGCCTTGATCGCACCGTTTCATCTGCACAAGGCCATGCTCGACAAGGTGGAGGCGGCCGGCGCCGCAGCGAAGGCCGGGCAGGACGCGCGCATTGTGCTGAAGATGAACGCCTTGACCGACGAACCTCTGGCACGCGCCCTCGCCGTCGCGTCGCAGCATGGTGTGAAGATCGATCTGGTGGTGCGGGGGGCCTGCATTCTGCCGGCCCAGGTGCCAGGCTTCACCGACAACGTTCGGGTCCGCTCGGTGATCGGGCGCCTGCTGGAGCATTCACGGGTGTCCTACTTCCGCATTGGCGAGACGGACGAACTGTGGCTTTCCAGCGCAGACTGGATGAACCGGAACATGTTGCGGCGGATCGAACTGGCATGGCCCGTGACCGACCACGCTCTGCGCAACCGCATCATCGATGAATGCCTGCAAGCCTATCTGCATGACACCAAGGACGCTTGGCTGCTGCGGCCCGATGGCACCTACGTGCCGGCTGGCGCCAGTGGTTCAGGAAAAGGGCGCGCAACGCTTCATTCCGCACAGGCCAGCCTGATGGCACTCTATGGCAGCAGGGGTTGAGATCATGGAAAGCCGCACCATGGACCTGATTCTCTGGCGCCATGCCGAGGCGCATGAACACCCCGAGCCGCTGACCGGGAAACCGGGCGACGCGCTGGATCTGGCACGGCGCCTGACCACCCGGGGCGAAAAGCAGGCCTCTCGCATGGCGGCCTGGCTGGACCGGCAGTTGCCGGAAGGTGCGCGCATCTGGGCCAGCCCGGCGGTGCGCTGCGAACAGACCGTGCTGGCGCTGGGCCGCAAGTTCAAGCTGCGCGATGAGTTGTCGCCTGAAGGCGACCCTTTGGCTTTGCTGGAACTGGTGCAGTGGCCCAACGGCAAATCCCCCGTGGTGGTGGTGGGCCACCAGCCCACGCTCGGCCGCGTGGTGGCCCGCCTGCTGGGGCTCACCGAGGAAGATTGCTCTGTGAAGAAGGGCGCCGTCTGGTGGCTGCGCCACCGCGAGCGCGATGGCTCGGGCCAGACCGTGGTGGTCACGGTACAGACACCCGAACTGATCTGAGCCCGTGCGCCAGGGAGGCGCACATCCGATCAGGCCGATTTCCTCGCGGGCATGGTGCGACGGGTGGCAGGACGCTTGGCGGCGGCCTTCACAGCCGGTTTTGCTGCGGCCTTCACGCCGGGTTGGCTGGCAGTCTTTGCGGCAGGCTTTCTGGCCGCAGGCCTGGCAGCGGCTTTGGTGGCCGGCTTGGCCGCCACCGGTGCAGCAGGCTGCACCGGTGGCTTTGCCGCAGCAGGCGTTGCGGGTTTGGCGACAGCCTTCGGCGCCTTGGTGCTCACCGTGGGACGGCCCGTCTTGAGCGTAGGCACAGCGGCCAGCGCGGCCTTGTAGGCGGCATCGTTCAGGCTCTGGAGCGCCATCAGTCCCGCTCGCAGCAGCTCGCTCTTTTTCACGCTGGTACCCAGGGCAACCGCGCGGCTCTTGAGCTTGTCGATGGCGGCGAATTCGGTCTTGGGAATGGTGAAACTGTCGCGCACCAGCTTGGGCTTCTTGGGGCTGGTTTTGCTGCTTTGACTGGCCATGAATACGCTCCGGGGGTATTGAAAAGGGGCCGGAGTATAAACCGTATATACCGTTTCCCGTCTATCGCAGAATTGTGACGTTCATGTGACAGTGCGGCGGTGGGCGCCTTGTCAACGGATGTCCGCGGTGAACTTCCAGGCCGACTTCTGCCAGGCGACCACTTCCTCGCCGAGCAGCCAGGCGGATTGCGGGTAACGCTTGGCCCAGCCGGGGTTGGTGGAGAGCTTAAAGGCCCGAGGCTTGTAGCTGAGCTTGACCGACTGGTACTCCGGCATCTGCCGCGCATGGCAGAGCAGGACCGCAAGCCGCAGCGCCATCAGTTGCTTGGCAAACAGTTCATCCAGCAGCGCTTCTTCGAGTTTGCGCAGCTTGCCGCGCTGGCCCATCACCAGCTGGCTCATGCGGTGCAGTTCGGGCAGGGAGAAGCCGGGGGCGTCGACGTTGTCGAGGATGTAGGCGCCGTGATGGTGTGAGCGGTCGTGCGAGATGTGCGTACCAATCTCGTGCAGCCGTGCGGCCCAGGCCAGTTTCTGCGAGTACCGCTCGTTCTGCGCATCGAGCGCGGCAATCTGCGAGAAGAGGGCGGTGCTGACCTCGCTGACCCGCTTGGCTTGTACCTCGTCGGCCGAAAAGCGATGAGCCAGCCAGCGCACGGTGCGCTCACGCACGTCGCCACCGTCCGTATCGCGGTCGATCAGGTCGTAGAGCGCGCCGTGGCGCAAGGCTCCCTGGGCGGGCAGCATCTGCTCGATGCCGAACAGGTCGAAAATCGCCCGCAGCACACTCACGCCGCCGCCAATGACCGGGCGCCGATCGTCCTTCAGACCTTCAATGCGCAGCTGGTCGACGCTCCCGGCCTTGATCATCCGTTCGGTCAACCAGTCCAGCCCTGCACGTGTGACCACGCCCGATGCCCAGCCGTTGGTGGCGAGCATGTCGGCGACAGCGCCCACGGTGCCCGAGGAGCCATAGGCCACGGTCCACTCGGGCGGTGGAAACTTGTCCAGCGCTTCGTCGATCACTGCCTTGGCGGCCACTTCGGCGGTCTTGAAGGCCGAGGCGCTGAACTGGCCACGTGGGAAGTAGCGGGTGGACCAGGCCACGCTGCCCAGCCGGTACGACTCCATGGCGCGTGCTGTGTAACCCTCGCCCAGGATCATCTCGGTGGAGCGGCCCCCGATGTCCACCACCAGCCGGCGCTCGTCGGAGTAGGGCAGCAGACGCGAGACGCCCTGGTAGATCAGGCGTGCCTCCTCGTGGCCGGAGACCACATCGATCGAGAAGCCCAGGATGGCCTGGGCGTTGCGCAGGAATTCGTCGCGGTTGCGCGCCTCGCGAAGGGTCTGCGTGGCCACCGCCCGGACCTGCTGCTTCTTGAAGCCGTGAAGCCGCTCGGCGAAACGGGCCAGACATTCCCAGCCGCGTTCCATGGCCGCCTGGCTCAGGTTCTTGTCCTCGTCCAGGCCGCTGCCCTGGCGCACGGTTTCCTTCAGGTACTCGATGCGCTCGATGTGGCCCGAGTGGTAACGGCCGATTTCCAGCCGGAAACTGTTGGAGCCGAGGTCGATGGCGGCGAGAAGGGTTCCGTTTTGCATGCTGGAATTTGGCGCTGGACCTGGGAGGCCAGGGGGCTGATTGAGCGGGAAAACCCGGATTGTGACGCATGGCTGCCACCTCTCCCCAAGGCTGAGGGAGGCCAGGAATGTGACAGATGCAGGCTGTCACGGGGATGTCATATTGCCTCCATACAGTTCTCCTTGTTCCCGAACCCCAACTGACAGGAGTCCCTTCATGATCACCAAACGCATCTTCCTCAAGTCTGTGGCCGCTGCCGCCATGGCCACCGCAGGCATGGGTGCCGCATTCGCCGCCGACATCACCGGTGCCGGCGCTTCCTTCCCGTACCCGATCTACGGCAAGTGGGCTGAGGCGTACAAGAAAGAGACCAATGTCGGCCTGAATTACCAATCCATCGGTTCGTCGGGCGGCATTCGCCAGATCAAGGCCAAGACGGTGGCCTTTGGCGCGACCGATGCTCCTGTGTCCGGCGCTGACCTGGACAAAGACGGCATGGTGCAGTTCCCCGCCATCATCGGTGGCACCGTTCCCGTGATCAATCTTGACGGTTTCAAGCCAGGCGAGCTGCGCGTCACCGGCCCTGTGCTGGCCGACATGTTCCTGGGCAACATCACCAAGTGGAACGACCCCAAGCTGGCCGCCCTGAACCCCGGCAAGGCCCTGCCCGACCAGGCCATCACCATCATCCACCGCTCGGACGGTTCGGGTACCACCTTCAACTTCACCGACTACCTGGCCACAGTGAGCAAGGACTGGGCGGACAAGGTGGGCAAGGGTGCCGCCGTCAAGTGGCCGGCCGCCTCTTCTGTTGGCGGCAAGGGCAACGAAGGCGTGGCCGCCAACGTGACCCGCGTCAAGGGTTCGCTGGGCTATGTGGAATATGCATACACCAAGAAGAACAACATGCCCTACCTGCAACTGCAGAACAAGGATGGCAAGTACGTGAGTCCGGACGACAAGTCGTTTGCTGCGGCTGCCGCCGGCGTGGACTGGTTCAGCGTTCCGGGCATGGGCGTGTCCATGGTGGACGCCAAGGGTGCCGACAGCTGGCCCATCAGCACCGCTTCGTTCATCCTGATGTACAAGGAGCCGACCGACAAGGCCCAGTCCGCCGAAGTGCTGAAGTTCTTCGACTGGTCGTTCAAGAACGGCAAGCAGATGGCCGCCGATCTCGACTATGTGGCCCTGCCAGACAGCCTGACGAACGCCATCCGCTCCAAGGTCTGGAACCAGATCCAGAAGTAAGCCGGCATCTTGTTCGATGACATCCGCCGGCGGGTGAGGGCCGGTCGGCGGATTCTGTTGTTCTCAGGATCACAATACGGAGTCAACATGAGCGTGGGAACAACCATGAGTTCGAAATCAGCGCCGGCGGAATCCGGCAACCCCGGCATGGTATCGATTGCCAAACGGCAACGCATCGAGGACATCTTCTTCCATCGCATCACCCAGGGCTTCTCGCTTCTGGTGTTGATCGCGCTGCTGGGCATCATCATTTCCCTGTTTGTCAACGCCTGGCCGGCTTTCCAGAAGTTCGGCCTGGGGTTCGTGTGGCGCGTCGAGTGGGACGTCGTCAACGAAGAATTCGGTGCTGCGATCGCCATCGTCGGCACACTCGCCAGCGCGGGTATCGCCCTGTTGATCGCCGTGCCACTGGCCTTCGGCATCGCGCTTTTCCTGACCGAGAATTGCCCGGTCTGGCTGCGCCGTCCGCTGGGAACTGCGGTTGAGCTGCTGGCGGCCGTGCCTTCCATCATCTATGGCATGTTCGGCCTGTTCGTGTTCGCACCACTGTTCGCCGACTACGTTCAACCAGGCATGCAGGGTCTGCTCGGCTCCATGCCTCTGATCGGCCCGCTGTTTGGTGGCGCCACCAACGGCATCGGCATCCTGGCCGCCGGCATCGTGCTGGCCTTCATGGTGCTGCCTTTCATCGCTGCCGTGATGCGCGACGTGTTCGAGATCGTTCCGCCCATCCTGCGCGAATCGGCCTATGGCCTGGGATGCACGACCTGGGAGGTGGTGCGCCGTGTGGTGCTGCCCTATACGCAGAAGGGCGTGATCGGCGGCATCATGCTGGGCTTGGGCCGTGCGCTCGGCGAGACCATGGCCGTGACCTTCGTGATCGGCAATGCGAACCGCCTGCCCACTTCGCTGTTCTCTCCCGGCACGTCGATCGCCTCCACGCTGGCCAACGAGTTCGGCGAAGCCGCCGACTTTCACCTGTCCACGCTGTTTGCCCTCGGTTTCCTGCTCTTCGTCATCACCTTCATTGTGCTGTCGGCAGCCAAGATCATGCTGATCCGAGCCGAAAAGGCCAAAGGTCTCTGAGCCCTGAACGAAACCTCATCCCATGGAATTCAACCACTCCCTCTACAAGCGCCGCCAGCGCGCCAATGCCATCGGCCTGACCCTGTCCATGGGTGCCATGGTGCTGGGCCTGTTCGTGCTGCTCTGGATCCTGAGCGTGCTGTTCAGCAACGGCCTGGCCGCACTGGACTGGAACATGTTCACCCACTCCACGCCCGCTCCGGGCACGGACGGCGGAGGCCTGGCCAACGCGATCGTGGGCAGCCTGATGATGGTGGGCTTTTCGGTTCTGGTGTCCACGCCGATCGGCATCTTCGCCGGCGTGTACCTCGCCGAGTACGGTGACCAGAGCAAAACCGCCGAACTCACGCGCTTCGTCACCGACATCATGCTGTCGGCCCCATCGATCGTCCTGGGTCTGTTCGTGTACGCGATCGCCGTGGCCACAGTCGGCAACTTCTCCGGCTGGGCCGGCAGCCTGGCGCTGTCGTTGATCGCCGTGCCGGTGGTCGTGCGCACCACCGAGAACATGCTGCGTCTGGTGCCGGGCAGCCTGCGTGAAGCAGCGTTCGCCCTGGGCGCACCGCGATGGAAGGTGGCCACGCTGGTCACGCTGCGCGCAGCCAGGAGTGGTGTCATGACCGGCCTGCTGCTGGCCGTGGCGCGCATCAGCGGCGAAACGGCCCCTCTGCTGTTCACTGCACTGAACAACCAGTTCTTCAGCACCGACATGGGCGCTCCCATGGCCAACCTGCCGGTGGTGATCTTCCAGTTCGCACTGAGCCCCTATGACAACTGGATTCGCCTGGCCTGGGGCGGTGCGTTGCTGATCACGCTTTCGGTCCTGGCTCTCAATATCGTGGCGCGGGTCTTCCTGCGCGAGAAGAAGGTGGGCTGAGTCCCAGCGCCGCCCGCACAACGAACAACAGATACGGAATCCATCATGCCCAACACCGCCACTGCAACCGCTGCATCCCCCGTCGCAGGCAAGAATGCGCTGGAGCTGCGCAACCTGAACTTCTTCTATGGCAAGTTCCAGGGCCTGAAGAATGTGAACATGAACATCGAGGAGCGCAAGGTCACCGCCTTCATCGGCCCCTCGGGTTGCGGCAAGTCCACGCTGCTGCGCACGCTCAACCGCATGTACAGCCTGTACCCCGGCCAGCGTGCCGAGGGGGAGATCAACTTCTACGGCCAGAACATCCTGGACCCCAAGCAGGACATCAACCTCCTGCGCGCCCGCATCGGCATGGTGTTCCAGAAGCCGACGCCGTTTCCCATGTCAATCTACGACAACATCGCCTTCGGCGTGAAGCTGTACGAAGACCTGAGCAAGGGCGAAATGGACGATCGCGTGGAGTGGGCACTGTCCAAGGCCGCGCTGTGGAACGAGGTGAAGGACAAGCTCAACCAGAGCGGCCTGTCGCTCTCGGGTGGCCAGCAGCAACGCCTGTGCATTGCGCGCAGCGTGGCGGTGAAGCCTTCCGTGCTGCTGCTGGACGAACCCACGTCCGCGCTGGACCCGATCTCCACTGGCAAGGTCGAGGAACTGGTGCATGAGCTCAAGCAGGACTACACCATCGCGATCGTCACGCACAACATGCAGCAGGCCGCCCGCTGCAGCGACTACACCGCCTACATGTACCTGGGCGAACTGATCGAATTCGGTTCCACCGAGCAGATCTTCTTCAAGCCGAGCAAGACGGAGACGGAAGACTACATCACGGGCCGCTTCGGCTGAGCCCGCTCATTCAGCGACCCAAGGAGGCCATTCATGACCGACAAACACATCTCCAGCCAGTTCGACGCCGAGCTGAACTCCATTTCCACGCATGTGCTCGAAATGGGCGGCCTGGTCGAGTCCCAGTTGCACCAGGCGGTCTACGCGCTGATCCACATGAGCCTGGAGTCGGCCGAGCAGGTGATGGAGAACGAAAACCGCATCAACCAGATGGAAGTGCAGATCGATCACGAGATCATCTCCACCATCGGCCGGCGCCAGCCCACTGCCCGCGACTTGCGTTTCCTGATGGCGATTTCGCGCACCACACAGAATCTGGAGCGCGCGGGTGACGAAGTGGCGCGCATTGCACGCATGGTCAAGTCCATCATCCAGAACGGCTCGCCGCGCAACCTGCCCAGCTCGGAGTTGCGCATGGCTGCCGATCTGGCCGCAGCGCTGCTGCGCAAGTCGCTGGACTCGTTCGCGCGCCTGGACACCAACATGGCCGTGGCGATCATCAAGGGCGATGACGCCATCGACCACGAATACAACGGCTTCCTGCGCAAGCTGATCACCTACATGATGGAAGACCCGCGCACCATTTCACCCAGTCTGGACCTGCTGTTCCTGGCCAAGTCGATCGAGCGCGTCGGCGACCACGCCAAGAATATCGCCGAACAGATCATCTTCATCGTCAAGGGCGAGGACGTGCGGCACGTGCCGATGGCGGCTGTGGAGTCGGTGGTCGGATGAGAAAGCTGCCACGCGTCCTCGTGGTCGAGGACGAACCCTCCATTGCCGAGCTGATCGCAGTCAACTTGCGCCACAACGGGTTCGCGCCCACCGTGGTGTTTGACGGCGCCGCCGCCCAGCGAGAAGTGGACGCGGTGTTGCCCGATGTGATCCTGCTCGACTGGATGCTGCCGGGCGAAAGCGGAGCTGTGCTGGCCCGCCAGTGGCGCAAGAATGAGCGCACCAAGACCGTGCCGATCCTGATGCTCACTGCGCGCAGCGACGAGAGTGACAAGGTTCAGGGGCTGGATGCGGGCGCCGACGACTACATCACCAAGCCTTTTTCCACGCAGGAACTGCTCGCGCGAATCCGCGCCGTACTGCGCCGCCGTGCGCCGGAAATTGTCAACGACTCGGTGCAGGTGGGTGAACTGGCGCTCGACGCGGCCACCTACCGGGTGACGTTCCGTGGGACCGAATTGAAGGTGGGACCCACCGAATTCAAGCTGCTGCATTACCTCATGAAACACGCGGAGCGGGTGCACACCCGTGGTACGCTGCTCGACAAGGTCTGGGGAGACCATGTGTTCATCGAGGAGCGTACCGTGGACGTGCACGTCAAGCGATTGAGAGAGTCATTGGGCGAAGCGTCACCCATGGTGGAAACGGTGCGTGGCGCAGGTTACCGCCTCACGGCGATGAAACACACCGGAACACCGGCTCAGAGCGCCCCGATCTCGGCCGCATGACCCGACGCGCAATCGAGTTGCTGCTTCTGGTTGCACTGGGGGCGGTCTGGGGCTGGGCACAGGAATCTGCTGCCATCACTTTTGCGGGCGGCCTCGTGGGGGCGCTGGCGTGGTCCTTCATGGATGGACTGCGGGCTCGCCGCGTGATGCGCTGGCTCAACAAGGGTGAAGCCACGCGCGCGCCCAACCTCAGCGGTGCCTGGGGCGAGCTCGTGGAGCGCTGCCGCAAGGTCATCAAGAAGCTGGAGAAAAAGGCGCAAAGCAGCGACGCGCGCCTGGAAGACTTTCTTGCTGCCATCCAGGCCTCGCCCAATGGTGTGGTGCTGCTGGATTCTTCCGGCCGCATTGAATGGTCGAATCTCACCGCGGCCAATCATCTTGGGTTTGATCCCCAGCGAGACCTTGGACAATATGTGCGCAACCTCGTGCGCAGCCCTGCGTTCACCGCCTATCTGGCAGGCGGTGATTTCGGTCATGAGATCCAGATCGATGGCCCCGGTCCCCGACCTTCGCAGCCGACCAAGATTTCCCTGCAGATCCACCCTTACGGCAAAAAGCGCAAGCTGATGATCACGCGGGATGTGACCGCCGTGCAGCTGGCCGAGGCCATGCGCCGCGACTTCGTGGCCAATGTGTCGCATGAAATCCGCACCCCGCTGACGGTGCTCAGTGGCTTCGTGGAAACCATGCAGAGCATTCCGCTCGAAGAGGCCGATCGCACCCGCTATCTGGATCTCATGAGCCAGCAGGCGCACCGGATGCAGACCCTGGTCAGCGACCTGCTGACGCTGTCGCGGCTGGAAGGCAGCCCCGCGCCGGGGCCGGGCGAATGGATCGGCGCGGACGAGCTGTTGCGTCACGTGCTGTCCGAAGCGCGGGGGCTTACGCAAGCCATCGCTGCCACGCCACACGACATCGATCCGGTGAGTGGTCCGGACCTCTGGATCTCGGGCGCCCGCACGGAGTTGCTCAGCGCCATGTCGAACCTGATGAGCAATGCGGTGCGCTACACGCCTGGCGGTGGGCGCATTCGCTCCGGCTGGCGCCTGCGCCCCGACGGTTGGGTCGAGTTTTTCGTCAGCGACACGGGCCCGGGCATCGCGGCGGAGCACATTCCGCGGTTGACCGAGCGTTTCTACCGCGTGGATCGCAGCCGATCCCGCGAAACGGGCGGCACGGGCCTGGGGCTGGCGATCGTGAAGCACGTGGCGCAACGCCATGGTGGGCATATCGAGGTGAAGAGCACCCTTGGCGAGGGTTCCACCTTCGCGATTGCCCTGCCGCCATCCCGGGTGCGCGAGCGCGTCAGCGACTGACGCGCTGGTACACCAGCAGACGTTCCTTGTTGTCGGTGAGGCGGCGCACGGTGGCCTTGAAGGCCCATTGCGTGAGATCGACGCGCTGGTCCAGCGTTGGCTGGTTATCGGGGTCCACGATCAGGTTGCGGCATTGCTCCTCACCGCTGGCACGCGTGCGCACCACCACCAAACGTCCGTGGTACTGCAGCGCGGCGATCTGTGCCTGGCTCAGGCCATCCGCCAGCACGCAGCCCTGGGTTGAGACGAGGTTGGCGATGCTGCGCGATATCGGCCCGTAGCTGCGGCCGAAATCGAGCAGGGGCAGCCACAGTGTCATCAGCAGGAGCCAGCAGAGTGTGCTGCCCGCCGCCGGCAGCACCAGACTCTTCCAGAGCGCCTGGCGGTGCTTGCCGACGCGCCACGCGACCAGCCAGATCCACGCTGCCGTTGCCAGGGCACCGAGCGCGAAAAGCAGGAAGGAGAACTCGGGAACGAAGCCGGGTGCCAACCTGGCGACGTTGGCCGCCGGTTTGGCGGGCACGCCGGTCTGCATGGCCACCCAGATCACCCATATCACCAGCGCACAGCCCGAAAAGAACACCAGGGTGAACCAGTCCACCAACGCAGACACGCTGCGGCGCAGGGTCGGAAGGGCAAAGGCAGCGAGCGAGGCCAGCGCGGGCAGGGCCAGCAGCAAGGCGCGGTCGCGTTCGTCGGACAGGGCGCTGTCCACCACACTCACGAGCGTGGCCCACAGCGGAAGGGCGACGTGAGGGCGAAGCAACTGATGACGCCATCGCCACAGGGTCCAGAGCACGAGAGGCCAGGCGGGCCACGTGAACCAGATCAGCAGTTTTGTCCAGCTGCGCCATTCCACCTCATCCAGTGGCGTCTGCAAGGCAGGTGGCGGTACCAGGCCGGCGTATGTCGCAATTGCGAATGCGGCGGCGAGGAACAGGGTTGCCCATAGCAGGGGGTCTCGCGTCGTGACAGGGGCTTCGAGGGGCCAGTCGGTTTCCGGATCGGGGAGCCGGGATTCTCGCCTGGAGCGCCACAGGACCAGCAGCAAGCCACTCGCGAGCAAGGTGGCCACCCAGGGTGCGCCGCTGAGCACCAGGGCGAATATCGCCACCCCCCACGTCAGCACGCTCCGGCCGGGCTGACGGTTGCCGGCGTGCGCCAGTCGGGCAGCGGCGAACAGCAACAGCGAGACCCAGGCCAGGCGGGCCAGATCGGGGGTGGTTTCATGGGACAGCTGTGCCAATCCAAGGCAGGCCATCAACGCAAGCAAGCCAGCATCCGCCAGCGCGCGCGCGTAGTCGGTGGGGCGGGCTTCACCGCCGAAGGCAAAGGCCACCGGCTGCGCGGCGGGCTGGCGAGCCAGGTGGTACACGGTGTACCAGGTACAGATGAGGGTGAGGGTCAGGAGCAGCGCGAACGGGATGCGCACAGCGAAATCGGGCGAAACGAATGGCAGCAACTTGATGAAGGCGGCTCCCAGCCAGTACGGCAGCGGGCCGGCTTCCTCCGCGGCCACGCCGAGGACCTGCGGGCTCCACCAGCTGCTGTGGCCCGCCGCCATCTCCAGCATCACGCCGAAAGCCGACACGTCCGCGTTCTTCCAGGGTTCACGGCCCAGGAAACCGGGCAGCACGTAAGCGACGCAGAACAGGATGAGCGCGAGCCGGGGCAGACGGCGCACAGCCGACTGGGTGACGATGGCAGGGGTGGGCTGATTCACTGCGGCGAATATACAGGGGGCGTGCGGCTGAGGGCGATCCACCCCGGCGCTGAATGGGCGAAAAAAAAGCAGCCTGCTCGGGCTGCTTTTTCTGCGCAAGTTGCAGACACCCGGCTCCCCGGGCGACCGATGCTTACTTGGCGGTCTTGGCGTAGCGGTTGCGGAAGCGCTCCACGCGGCCACCCATGTTGTCCACGCTTTTCTGCGTACCGGTGTAGAAAGGATGCGATTCGCTGGAGGTATCCAGCTTGAACAGCGGCAGCTCGCGGCCGTCTTCCATCTTGATGGTTTCCTTCGTGTTCGCGCAGGAGCGGGTCACGAATTTGAAGCCATTGGAGAGGTCCTGGAAGCAGACTTCGCGGTAGTTGGGGTGAATGCCTTCTTTCATGGCGTTTCCTTCAGGTCAGGTGCCGCAGCCGCAGCGAAACCACTTCGCTGTACTTGCCGCAATTTGCAAAGCCTTGGATTATAGCCTCAACCACCGCGGCGCATCATGTCGAAGAACTCGGAATTGTTCTTGGTCGACTTCATGCTCTTGAGCACCATCTCCATGGCCTCGATTTCGTCCATGTTGTACATGAATTGGCGGAGGATGCGGGTTTTTTGCAGGATTTCAGGCTGCAGCAGCAGTTCTTCGCGGCGGGTGCCGCTGCGGTTGAGCTGGATCGACGGGAAGACACGCTTTTCGTAGAGGCGGCGATCGAGATGGATTTCGCAGTTGCCCGTGCCCTTGAACTCTTCGAAGATCACTTCGTCCATGCGGCTGCCAGTGTCGACCAGGGCGGTGGCGATGATGGTGAGCGAGCCGCCTTCCTCGATCTTGCGGGCGGCGCCAAAGAAGCGCTTGGGCCGCTGCAGGGCGTTCGCGTCCACACCGCCGGTCAGCACCTTGCCGCTGGAAGGCAGAACATTGTTGTAGGCGCGGGCGAGGCGGGTGATGGAGTCGAGCATGATCACGACGTCCTTGCCGAGTTCGACCAGGCGCTTGGCGCGTTCGATCACCATTTCGGCCACGTGCACGTGGCGGGCGGCGGGCTCGTCAAAGGTGGAGGCGATCACCTCGCCGCGCACGGTGCGCTGCATTTCGGTCACTTCCTCGGGGCGCTCGTCCACCAGGAGAACCATGAGAACCACGTCAGGGTGATTGGCCGTGATGGCATGGCAGAGGTGCTGCATCATCACGGTCTTGCCGCTCTTGGGCGGTGCCACGATCAGGGCACGTTGACCTCGGCCGATGGGGGCGATGATGTCGATCACGCGGCCGGTGATGTTCTCGTCGCTCTTGATGTCGCGTTCCAGGCGCATCTGTTCCTTGGGGAACAGGGGCGTCAGGTTCTCGAACATGATCTTGTGCTTGTTGTCCTCAGGAGGCAGGCTGTTGATCTTGTCGAGCTTGTTGAGCGCGAAATAGCGTTCGCCGTCCTTGGGGATGCGAACCTCGCCCTCGATCATGTCGCCCGTGTGCAGGTTGAAGCGGCGGATCTGGCTGGGTGAGATGTAGATGTCGTCGGTGCTGGCCGTGTAGCTGGTGTCTGGCGCCCGCAGGAAGCCAAAGCCGTCGGGCAGAACTTCCAGTACGCCATCCGCGTACACCAGCTCACCGCCCTTGGCGCGCTTCTTGATGATGGCGAACATCAGCTCCTGCTTGCGCATGCGGCCGGTGTTTTCGATCTCAAGCGCTTCCGCCTGCTTGAGGACTTCAGACACGTGCAGTGCCTTGAGTTCGTTAAGGTGCATGGAATTCACTCCGAGGGGGAGTTGAGTCAAAACCGGGGGAGGGGGCGCCGGCGTCCGGATGGCGGACGGTGCGCGGAGAGAAGGGCGGTGCCTGTGAGGCCCGCTGGCGCAAATTATGACAGGATTTACGCGGCCAGGGAAAGAGCGCGAGGGCGTTGCACCCAGGCGCTCTCGATGAAAGTCTTCAGGCCAGTTGCTGGTCGATGAACGCGGTGAGTTGCGCCTTGCTCACGGCCCCCACCTTGGTAGCGGCCAACTGGCCGTCCTTGAACAGCATCAACGTCGGAATGCCGCGGATACCGAACTTGGCGGGCACATCGCGGTTGTCGTCGACATTGAGCTTGGCGATCTGGAGCTTGCCGTTGTAGGAGCCTGCCACCTCATCGAGGATGGGCGCAATCATCTTGCAGGGACCGCACCATTCGGCCCAGAAATCCACCAGCACCGGCGCTCCGGCGTCCAGCACATCAGCCTGGAAGCTGGCATCGGAAACGTGTTTGATCAGGTCGCTGGCCATGATTCGTCCTAAAAGTCGTTGAACGGAGAGGGGTTACAGTTTGGGTCACATGCCGGCAGTTCAAGGTGTCATCACACCTTCTGAGCGCATGGTCCGCCTGATTGTGACAGAAACGCCCATTTCCATGCCGCCTGTAAGCCCGATCCGCGACACCGGCTTGCCGGCCGCGGGCGAGGGTCATCCGGCGCTCGGCTTCTGGGCTCGCTGCATTGCCCGCATCGACGACTTCGCGAATGCGCGCGGCGTACCCGCGAGCCGCGTGGTGGTGGTGGTGCCCTATGCGCAAATGATGGAGGCGGGTCGGCGTGCATGGGCGATCGCCCATCCCAGCGGTTTTGCGCCCCGTTTCGAATCCAGCCGCAACTGGGCCACCAGCATGCGCCCCTTTCTGCCAGGTGCGGGCGATCTCAGCATGGACATGGCCCGCGACAGTCTGATGGCCGCGGCCCTGATCGACCGGGTGGCGCCAGCCCGGGCCGACTCCGCATTGCGGGCCCTGATGGTGGGCCGCCTGGTGGAGGCGGCCCGTCAGCTCGCGCCGCTGGCCGCCGCGGTGCCGCCCGAGCAACGGCTCGCCTGGGCCGAGCCGTTGCGCGATGCCATGACCCTTCCCATGCCGTCGCTGAACTGGGAGGGCATGCTCGCGACCCTTGCGCTGACCTGGGCCAGCACCTCGGCCTACGCCACGGACGTGCTGTGGAGCGTGGAAGCGCTGCCGGGCGGACAGGCCGATCTGCTGGTTGTGCTGCCCGGCTTTCAGGATGATCCCCTGGCGCGGGCGCTCGTGAACCGGTGGGGCGAGCACGCGTTGCTGCTGCCTCTGGACGATGCGGATGACGGGGTCCGTGATGGCTGCCATCTGCACGCCTGTGGCGATGCCGAAGACGAGGCGCAACGAGCGGCCGCCTGCGTCATCGCTGAAATCAACCAGGGGCACATGCCTGTGGCGCTGGTGGCCAACGACCGCCTGTTGACCCGCCGCATCAGTGCCATGTTGCACAGCGCGGGGGTGCCGGTTCGCGATGAAACCGGCTGGAAGCTCTCCACTACCCACGCGGCCGCGCAGCTCATGAGCGTGTTGCGGGCAGCCGACGCACGTGCGTCGATGGACGATGTGCTGGACATGCTCAAGCACGCCCGGGCCTGGCCAGAAGCGCAGGTGCAGCAGCTGGAACAACTCGCACGGGACGCGGGTGTGTCGCGCTGGAAGGCGGCTTTGCAGCACGCGCGTCTGGCGGCAGCCATTCCTGAAGGCGTGCCCGCGTGGATCGAAAGCCTTCAGTCTGCTCGACCATTGACCGCGTGGCTGGGCGATCTGGCGTTCGCGCTCAAGACCAGTGGTCTCTGGCCGTCTTTCGAGGCCGATGCCGCGGGCCAGCAGGTGCTGCAATGCCTTCGTCTGGGGGACGGGGCCGCCATGGAACTCGCTGGCGTGACGCAGTCCATTGACGGTGCGCGGCGAGGCGGTACCCGCCTGACGCTGAGTGCCTTCACCGCCTGGGTGCGCGACGTGCTGGAGGGGGCCAGTTTCACACCGCGCAGCGCAGGCGATGCCGCGGTTGTGGTCTTGCCGATGGCGCAGTTGCTCGGTCGCGTTTTCGCGGCGACCGTGGTCCCCGGCTGCGACGAGGCGCACCTGACGCCGAGCCCCGAGCCCCCTGGTGAATGGACGGCTGCTCAGCGCGAGTTGTTGGGCCTGCCTTCCCGCGAGGCACTGGCCGCTGCCGCTGCCAGTGCCTGGAAGGCCACGGTGGTTTTGCCGCAGCTCCATCTTTTGTGGCGCACGCAAGACCGGGGCGAAGCTGTGCTGCCCAGTGCATGGGTACAGGCGCTGGACGCCCCGCTGGCTGAAGATCCGCGCGACCCTCGCTCGCTTGGCGCCATGCCGCAGCGACGGCCTGCGCCTTCGGCGGCCGACGTGCTGCCCGATGCGCTGTCGGCCAGTGCCTACCAGGATCTGCGCGACTGCCCGTACCGCTTCTTCGCCCTGCGCCAGTTGCGGCTCGTGGAGGCTGCCGAGCTCGAGGCCGAACCCGATCAGCGGGACATGGGCAACTGGCTGCATGCCGTGCTGCGCGCCTTTCACGAAGAACGGGGTGATGCCCGGCTGGGCCGCGAGGCGGACCTTGCAAGGCTGAACCAGCTGGCGGATGACACCGCGATGGCGATGGGCCTCAACGCGGGCGAGGGTGGGGCGGGATTCCTGCCGTACCAGGCGGTCTGGCCCGCGTTGCGCGATGGCTATCTGGACTGGCTTCATGGCTTCGAGGCGGTTGAAGGCAGGCCGGGCCCGCGCTTCGTCGAGGCCGAGGCAGAGCGGATGGCTGCCGTCGGCCCCTGGAAGCTCTACGGCAAGCTGGATCGCATCGATGCACAGCAGAGCCCGGAGGGGCCGATTCCTTTCGTGCTCGACTACAAGACCGAGAGCCGCGCCAGGACCCATGACCGCGTGAAGGAGCCACTGGAAGACACCCAGCTGGCCTTCTACGCCGCCCTGCTGCCGGACGACAACCTGCGTGCGGCCTACCTCAGCATCACCGACAAGCGTGGCGACACTGGCAAGGACACACCGACGTGGCTGGTGGAGCAGCCCGACGTGCTGATGGCGCGCGAGCACCTGCGCACCGGCCTCGCGCATGACATGGCGCGGATGGCTGCTGGCGAACCCATGCCCGCGCTCGGCGAGGGCCGCGTGTGCGACTTCTGCGCCGCGCGCGGCCTCTGTCGCAAGGACTTCTGGAGCCCTGCATGACGGCGCCCGCCTACCGGATCAACGGCACACCGGTCTCGCGCGAGGCGTTCTACGTGCTCGCCTGCGATCCCACGCGAAGCATCGCGGTGGAGGCCTGCGCTGGCGCGGGCAAGACCTGGATGCTGGTCTCGCGCATCCTGCGCGCCCTGCTGGACGGCTGCGCGCCGCAGGACGTGCTGGCCATCACGTTCACCAAGAAGGCAGCGGGTGAAATGCGCGACCGCCTGAACACGGAGTTGCGGCGCTGGGCGGGCCTGAGCGACGAGGCACTGGCCGGGGAACTGCGTGCCCGTGGCATGAGCGAAGCGGATGCCATGCGGCGCGTGCCGGAGGCGCGCAGCCTGTACCAGCGGGTGACCGCCCTGGGACGATCGGTGCAGGTGCGCACCTTCCACAGCTGGTTTGCCGCGCTGCTGCGTGGCGCACCGCTGTCGGTATTGCAGGAGTTGCAGCTGCCGGTTCAGTACGAGCTGCTCGAAGACGACGCACGGGCGGTGGCCCAGGTCTGGCCGCGTTTCTATGCCGCCCTGGCCGCCAGCCCCGCCGAACGGCAGGACTTCATGGACAGCGTGGCCGGACATGGCCGTCACCAGACCTTGAAGGCGCTGCAGAACGCCTTGCAGAAGCGCGTGGAGTTCACGCTGGCGGATGCGGCCGGCATTGTGGACGTCTCGGTCGAACCCATGGCGCACCGCTACCCGGAGTTCGGTGATGGCGACAGCCCGGTGCAATGGCTTGTGCGCGACGCCCGCGCCGTCACATTGATGCGAGAAGCCGCCCAGGCACTGGGTCGTGCCAGCGCGGTCACGTTCTCCGCCAAGGGTGTGGAGCTGGAACAGGCGCTCTCGGGCTCCAATGGTGCCGCAGTGCTGGCGGCACTCTTGACGCAGAAGGATGAACCGCGCAAGTTCAACGACAAGCTCGCTGGTATCGAGGCGGTGCGCGCGGCCCAGCAGCTGGCGATGCGCGCGATCGAAGCGTTGCGACAGCACCGCGCCTGGCAGCACCACCAGCGGCTGTCGCGCCTCACGCGGGTGCTGCTGGATACCTTCGCCGCGTTCAAGCGCGAGCGCGGCTGGGTGGACATGAACGATGTGGAAGGCGCTGCGCGGCGCCTGCTGGCCGATGCCGAGCTGTCGGGCTGGTTGCAGCAGCGGCTGGACGCGCGCTTGCGCCACGTGCTGATCGATGAATTCCAGGACACCAACCCGCTGCAGTGGCAAGCCCTCTATGGCTGGCTCTCGGCCTATGCGGGCGCTGGTCCCGGTGAAGCCCCGTGTGTGTTCCTCGTCGGTGATCCCAAGCAGTCGATCTACCGCTTCCGCCGCGCCGAACCCCAGGTGTTCAAGGCTGCGCAGGCGTTCGTGGTGCAGGGGCTGTCTGGCGCCTTGCTGAGCTGTGACCACACACGCCGTTGCGCACCCGAAGTGGTGGACGCACTCAATGCGGCCATGGGTGCTGCCGTGCTGGCAGGTGAGTACGGGAGCGACTACCGCGCCCACACCACCGAGAGCAAGGAACCCGGCGAGGTGCTGTGCCTGCCGCAGGTGCCCCGCAGCCTGCGTGAGCAGCAGAACAGCGGCGAGGATGGAGAGCCCGTGTGGCGCGACAGCCTGAGCCAACCCCGCGTCTCGACTGAGGATGGCCTGGCCGTTCTCGAGGCGCGGCAGGCGGCCGACTGGATCGCCGCCGAGGTGGCCGCGGGTCGCCTCGCGCTGGACGACGTGATGGTGCTCGCGCGCCGCCGAGAGCGGCTGGGCTGGATGCACGAGGCGCTGCGCGAGCGTGGGCTGGCGAGCGAGCAGCCCGAAAAACTCGAACTGGGCGAGGCGCCGGCGGTGCAGGACGTGGTCGCCTTGCTCGACGCGCTAGTGTCCACGCGGCACGACCTCAGCCTCGCACGGGCGCTCAAGTCGCCTTTGTTCGACTGGAGAGACGACGACCTCGCCCAGCTGGCCCGCCTGCGGTTGCGCTGGACGCCACCACGTACCGAGGGCAGTGCCACCGTGTCCCGGCCCGCCTGGTGGGATGTGCTGAGCCGTTTTGCCACCTTGACGCCACAAGAGCAGGCGGCCACGGCCACCTCGGTCGAGCAGGCCCGGCGGTTCACCCTAAGCGCGGAGCGCCTCGCCCTGTACCGGGGCTGGCTGCGGAGTCTGCCGCCACACGATGCGCTGTCCGCGCTGTACGACCACGGCGACGTGTTGGCGCGGTTCGCGCAGGCCGTGCCGGTCAACCAGCGCGATGCCGTGCTGGCGCAGTTGCGCGATCTGCTGTCGCAGTCCCTCGCGCAGGATGGCGGGCGCTTTCTCACGCCCTACCGGCTGGTGCGGGCGCTCAAGGCAGGGGGCATCCAGGCCACGCCGGTGCGCACGCATGGCGCTGTGCGCCTGCTCACCATCCATGGAGCCAAGGGGCTTGAAGCCCACACCGTGCTCATTCTGGACACCGCGAGTGGATCTGCGAGGCCTGAAAGCATGGGGGTGCTGGTGGACTGGCCTGGGGAAGAGGCGCTGCCGCGCCGCTTCGTGTTTCTGGCGAGCGAGAAAACGCCACCGGCCTGCGTGGTGGACGCGTTGCGGCAGGAGCAGGAAGCGCGCTCGCTCGAAGAGCTCAACGCCCTGTATGTGGCGCTCACGCGGGCCGAGTCCCGCCTGGTGATCTCCAGCTTCGAGCCGCACCAGCGCAGCGCCACCACCTGGTTCGACCGTCTCCAACCTCTCACCGCGCCGGTCGGGGCGCCTACGCCATTTGCGCAAGAGGTCCCATTCACTGAAGTACTGGCACCCGCCTTCACCTTGCCGAGCCTGCCTGCGCTGACCGTCGAGTTCGCTTCCCCGGCCCCGCCGGTTGAACAGGCGCCGGTGGACGACACCTACAACCGCATGGGGCTGGCGCTGCACCGCCTGCTGGAATGGCGGCCCACACCGGTGCGGGATTTTGAGTGGACGCCCGAACATGTGGAGGCAGTCGCCCGCGAGTTCTCACTGGACACCGTGCAGTCACAGCACGTTCTGGCCACCGCCGGCCGCATCGTGGCGGGCGAGGCCGCCTGGGTATGGGACGATGCCGCGCTGGATCACTGGGGCAACGAGGTGGCGTTGCTCCACCAAGGCGAGTTGCTGCGGCTTGATCGACTCGTGCGGCGCCGCGACAGCGGTGAATGGTGGGTGCTGGACTACAAGAGCGCTGCGCGACCTGAGCTCGATCCGGCAAAGGTGGCCCAGATGCACGGCTACCGTGCGGCCATGGCCCAGGCGCGCCCAGGGGAACCGGTGCGCCTGGCTTTCATCAATGCGCAAGGCCGGCTCATCGAGCTGGCGGATGCCTTTTTCTCTTCATGACCGATTTTTCCCTTTCACTGTCCGTCGATGCCGCCGTGATCGGCGGAGGGCCTGCCGGCCTGATGGCCGCAGAGTGCCTGAGCCGTGCGGGCCTGGGCGTGCATCTGTTCGACGCCATGCCCTCGGTGGGCCGCAAATTCCTGCTTGCAGGCAAAGGGGGCATGAACCTCACGCATGCCGAAGCCTTGCCGGCCTTCCTGACGCGCTATGGCGAGCGGGCCGCGCAGATCGGGCCACTGCTTGACGTCTTTGGTCCGCAGGCCGTGCGCGACTGGGCCGATGGCCTGGGCATCGCCACCTTCGTCGGCAGCTCGCAGCGGGTCTTTCCCACCGACATGAAGGCCGCGCCGTTGTTGCGTGCCTGGCTGCAACGGTTGCGCCATCCCGCGGAAGGTGGTGTCGCAGTGGGCTTTCACATGCGCCACCGGTGGACTGGCTGGCACGGCGATGCCTTGTGCTTCGAGACGCCGCAGGGGCCGCTGTCGGTGCGCGCGAGCGCGACGCTGCTTGCGCTGGGCGGTGCGAGCTGGGCGCGGCTGGGGTCCGACGGTGCGTGGGTGGCGTGGCTGCGCGAGCAGGGCGTTGAGGTTGCGTCGCTGCAGCCCAGCAATTGCGGTTTTGACGTGGCAGGTGGATGGACCCCCTTCTTCGCAGAGCGCTTTGCCGGTCAGCCGTTCAAGTCCGTCGCGATCCGCGCCACCGACAGCCAGGGCCGCAGCTTCCATCGCAAGGGTGAGTTCGTGGCCACCGCCACCGGCGTGGAAGGCAGCTTGATCTACGCGGTGTCAGCCTTGTTGCGCGACGATATCCAGCGCCATGGCCGCGCCCGCTTCGAGCTGGACCTGTTGCCCGATCGTTCGCCGGAGCAGGTGCTGGCACAAGTGAGCCACCCGCGCGGATCGCGCAGCCTCTCCAGCCATCTCAAGAGCCGCCTGGGGCTGGATGGCATTCGCATGGCCATCGTCAATGAGCTCATCGACAAGACCGTGTTGCACGAGCCCGCTCGTCTTGCGATGGCTTTGAAGGCGGTCCCTGTCACCGTGGTGGCCGCGCGGCCCATCGACGAAGCGATCAGCAGTGCCGGTGGGGTGTGTTGGGAAGGGCTGGACGGGCACCTCATGGTCAAGGCACGACCGGGCCTGTTCTGTGCCGGTGAGATGCTGGACTGGGAGGCCCCGACGGGGGGGTATCTCCTGACGGCCTGCCTGGCCAGCGGCGTGGTGGCCGGTGAGGGTGCGCGGCGCTGGCTGCAGCGCAGGGGTTAGTGGGCCGAGGTCTTCGAGAGCAGATTGAGCACCAGCACCCCGGCAACGATCAGGCCCATGCCCACCAACGCGGCTGTGTCGAGTTTCTGGCCGAAGACCAGCCAGCCAATCACCGCGATGAGCACCACGCCCACGCCCGACCAGACGGCATACGCGACCCCCACGGGAATCGCACGCAGGGTCAGTGCCAGCAGGTAGAAGGCCGTTGCGTACGACACCACGACCACCAGCGAAGGCCAGAGCCGGCTGAAGCCTTCGCTCAGCTTCAGGGCAGACGTGCCGATCACCTCGGCAACAATGGCCAGACCAAGAAAGATCCAGGGGCTGATGGCGGTCACGGGTGGGTCATTCCGACAGGGCGCTCAGGTTCAGCGCATACGACTTGCCGAGCCAGAGCGCACCATCGCGGTGATCGCTCAGCGCATCGCCGGTGTTGGGGTGAATGAAGACATCCAGCGCGCCATGGTTGAGGGAAAGCCAGCCCACCACGTACGCGAATTGATCGGCGTCGAAAGCGAGCTGATAGGTCCACGCCGGGTGTGGCCCGACGGGCTTCTCATGGAATCGCCCGATCTGCACCCGCGCGGAGAGCTCACGCTCGATCACCTCGCGCAACGACCATGCCGCGTCGCGCGTGCCGGCATCGAAGTACACGTGGGCATGCCAGCTGGTGATGGAGGCGGGATTGCGCACGGACATGGGAGGGGGAATGAGGGTGACGAGCCTTGACCCCGGCACTGGCTACACAGTTAGGGCTGCTTGGTTCCCCACCTGACCCGGTTGGCCGCTTCACCATGCGGGAAGGCCCGTCGGGGTCGATTGTAGGCGATGGGGTGTGCCTTTGCCGGGGCGGGTGGCAATACCCCGCCGCGTAGAATCGTTGCCATGTCCTATGTCGTCCTGGCCCGCAAGTACCGCCCGCGCAATTTCACCGAAATGGTGGGGCAGGGCCATGTGGTGCAAGCGCTTTCAAACGCCCTGACGACGCAGCGCCTGCACCACGCCTACCTGTTCACTGGTACGCGGGGCGTGGGCAAGACCACGGTGTCGCGCATCCTGGCCAAGTCGCTGAACTGCCTGGGCGCGGACGGGCAGGGTGGCATCACCGCCGAACCTTGTGGTGTGTGCCAGGCCTGCACGGACATCGACAGCGGCCGCTTCGTGGATTACACCGAGCTCGATGCTGCCTCCAACCGGGGCGTGGACGAAGTGCAGGCCTTGCTGGAGCAGGCGGTCTACAAGCCAGTGCAAGGGCGCTTCAAGGTCTTCATGATCGACGAGGTGCACATGCTCACCAACACGGCGTTCAACGCCATGTTGAAGACGCTCGAAGAGCCGCCCGAATACCTCAAGTTCGTCCTGGCCACGACCGATCCGCAGAAGGTGCCGGTGACGGTGCTTTCGCGCTGCCTGCAGTTCAACCTGCGGCCCATGGCACCCGAGACGGTGCTCGAGCATCTGCAGCAGGTGCTGCAGGCGGAACAGGTGCCGGCGGATGCCCAGGCCCTTCGCCTGTTGTCGCGTGCCGCGCGCGGCTCGATGCGTGACGCCCTCTCCTTGACCGACCAGGCGATTGCGTTTGGCGGCGGTCAGTTGCAGGAAGCCACGGTGCGCCAGATGCTGGGCGCGGTGGACCGTTCCTATGTGCTGCGCCTGATCGACGCGCTGGCACGGGCCGATGGCGCGGATGTGGTCGACACGGTGGATGCGCTGCGCGTCAACGGCCTCAATGCCGCGTCGACGCTGGAGGAGATGACCGGGGTGCTGCAACGCATGGCGGTGCTGCAGGCGGTGCCTGGCCGTGCGCAGGCCGAGGGTCTGGAAGACCCCGACGAGGCCCGGATCGCCGAACTGGCCCAGAGCCTGCCCGCCGACGAGACGCAGTTGCTCTACAGCCTGTGCCTGCATGGCCGGGGCGAGCTGGGCCTGGCGCCCGACGAATACGCCGCCCTCACGATGGTGCTGCTGCGGCTCATGGCATTCAAGCCCGCCCACACGGCCCCGCGCGCCGCGGCGGAAAAAAAAACACTGAAAACGGCTGAAGCGTCCGTGGTGGCGGCGCCGCTGCCGCCACCGATGGTGCGTGTTCCGGTGGTGGAAGCGCCTCCGGTGCGATCTGTACAAGCACCTGTGGCTGCGCCTGTCGCGGCGCCGTTGGAGGCTCGTCCGGCACCGGCCGCCACCGCGGTGGCGGCGTCGCGGCCTCCTGAGCCTATCGACGATGCACCCTGGCCCGAGGACGATGGCCCGCCGTGGGAAGAGGCCGCGCCAGTGTCCCAGCGCGTGGTCGCCATTCCCGTGCGCGATGCGGGCGAACCGGGCCCGCTGGACCAGCCTGTGCCGCCCGAAGCCCATGGCGCCCAGACCGTGCTGCCGGCCGCGCCCGGAGGCAGCGTCGAGGGTGATTTCTGGTTCGACACCGTGATGCAGCTTGTGCGCGCCGAGGCGATCAACGCGCTTGTGCGTGAGCTGGGTCTGCAGTCGCAACTGGTGGCGCGGGACACCGACCAATGGATGCTTCGCGTGGAGCGCAGCTCGCTCAACCAGGGCAGCACCCGCGACCGCCTGAGCGCCGCGTTGCACACGCTCGGCCATCACGTGCGACTGGTGGTGGAGATCGGCAGTGTTTCCGATTCACCAGCCCGACGCATCGCCGCAGAGGCGGCGCGCCGCCAGCGCGAGGCTGAAGAACACATCATGAGCGACCCGTTCGTGCAGGCCATGATGCGAGACTTTGGCGGCAGAATCGTGCCTGGCACCCTCAAGGCCACCGCGGCCTGACGCCCCTTTTTTCTTTCAATCGGAAACCCAAGGAAAAACATGTTCAACAAAGGACAACTCGCCGGCCTCATGAAGCAGGCCCAGGCCATGCAGGACAACCTGAAGAAAGCCCAGGACGAGCTGGCCTTCATCGAGGTCACGGGCGAATCCGGTGCCGGTCTGGTGAAGGTGCTCATGACCTGCAAGCACGATGTCAAGCGCGTGACCATCGACCCCAGCCTGCTGGCGGACGACAAGGACATGCTCGAAGACCTGGTTGCCGCAGCCTTCAATGCGGCCGTGCGCAAGGCCGAAGAAACCTCGGCGGAGAAGATGGGCAAGATCACGGCGGGCATGCCGGGTCTGCCTGGCGGGATGAAGTTCCCGTTCTGATCGGCATCTCGCGGGTCACGAACCCCACCAATGGCTGAAACCCACTCGCTTGAACTGCTGGTGCAGGCCTTGCGCCGCCTGCCCGGGGTCGGCGTGAAGTCAGCGCAGCGCATGGCGTTCCACCTGTTGCAGCACGACCGCGACGGTGCATTGCAACTGGCTCGGGCGCTGGAGCACGCCACCGCATCGGTGAAGCATTGCAGCCTCTGCCATACCTTCACCGAGGACGACGTCTGTCCCACCTGCAAGGATCCGCGCCGCGACCGCACCCAGCTCTGCGTGGTGGAGACGCCTGCCGATCAGGCCGCGATGGAGCGCACCGGGGCCTACAAAGGCCTGTTCTTCGTGCTCATGGGCAAACTCAGCCCGCTCGATGGCGTGGGTCCGAGAGACATCGGCCTGCAGAAGCTCTTCGACCGCATCGCCGCGCCCGCTGCGCCGGGAGAACCCGAAGTGCGTGAAGTGATTCTCGCAACCAACTTCACGGCCGAAGGCGAGACCACGGCCCATGTGATCGCGCAGGCGCTCAAGGGCCGCACGGATGTGCAGGTGACCCGGCTGGCGCGCGGCGTTCCGGTGGGCAGTGAACTCGAATACGTGGACCTGGGCACCATTGCCCATGCCCTGGTGGACCGGCGCTGATCGGCGCCTTCTCGTTGCAAGGCACACATCATGAAACTGGCTGGATTGACGGTGGCTTACTGGTCGGTTCTGGCAGCCGCGCTGCTGCCCATCGCTTGCGCCTGGCTGGCGAAGTCGGGCATGTTTTCGAAGCCTCGGCGCGAGGGTGGTTTTGACAACCAGAACCCGCGCGATTGGCTGGCCCGGCAACACGACTGGCGCGCTCGCGCCAATGCAGCACAGGCGAACAGTTTCGAGGCACTACCGCTCTTCATTGGTGCGGTGATCATCGCCCACCAGCTGGGCGCGGCGCAGATACGGCTGGACATCCTGGCCTTTCTGTTTGTCGTGCTGCGGGTGCTTCACATCATGATGTACGTGGCCAACATGCCCACTGCGCGCAGCGCGGTGTGGACGGTTGCGCTCGTGGTCAACATCGCCATCCTCTTCGTCTGACGGCATTGCGGTCGCGGACCGTTACATCGGCTTGCATTTGCGCTTGGTACAAACCCGGTCGGGATTGGTCCTGATGCGGGTTCGCGGTACTGCCTCTAGTCTCAAGACCCATCAAGAAGAATGTGTCGAGAGAGGACAAGCGCGTGAAATGGAGCCGCCGAAACTGGGGTCGTGTCTGTGCACTGGGCGTTGCCGCCGTCGCCATGCCTGCCCTGCGCGCGCAGACGGCACCTGTCGCGCCGGCAGCACCGCGCCCCGGGGCAACGCGGCTGGCGATTGCCGTCGACAACCGCACCTCGTTCTGTTACCTCCCGCTGACCATTGCCGAGCGCCTGGGCTATTTCGCCCAGGAAGGGCTCGACGTCGAGGTGCGCGAGTTTCCTGATTCGGCGCAGTCTCTGCACGCGGTGCAGACGGGGGCGGCACATGTGCTCTCGGGCCCTTATGCCAGCACCATTGCGCAGCAGGCAAGGGGGCAGAGCCTTCAGTCCTTCGTGTTGCAGGGCCGTGCGCCGCAGGTGGTGGTGGGCGTGTCGCTCGAAACCATGGGGCACTTCCGTGGTGTGGCCGATCTGCGAGGCCGCCGGGTGGGCGTCATGGCCACCAGCGCCGCCTCGCACAGGGTGGCGAGCCTGGTGCTCGGCAAGGTGGGGCTGCGCGCCACGGACGTGCAGTACGTTCCGCTGGCCAATTCGGCGGCCGCGGTGCAGGCGTTCCGGCGTGGTGAGCTCGATGCCATCAGCTACACCGATCCCACCGTGACGCACCTGGAACAGATGGGGGCGCTCAAGGTCGTGGCCGACACGCGCAGCACGCGCGGCACCGCCGAGGTGTTCGGCGGTCCCATGCCCTCCGGCTGCCTGTGCGTGCCCGGTTCTTTTCTGACGCAGTACCCCAGGGCCAGCCAGGCGCTGGCGGACGCGATGGTGCACGCGCTCAAGTGGCTGCAGACTGCGGGGCTGTCCGACATCATCAAGGCGGTGCCGGAGCGGCATTTCCAGGGGGATCGTGCCCTCTATCTCGCAGCATTCACCCGGGTGCGCGAGGCCTGGACGGTCGATGGTCTGATGCCCGACACCGGCCCGGTCACGGCGGCGCGCATGCTGGCCCAGTTCGAGGAGCCAGGTTCACTGCAACGCGTGGATCTGGCGCAGACCTACACCAATGATTTCGCGCGCAAGGCCAAGGTCCGCTTCCGGGCCTGACCTGGCTTTTCAGTTCTTCTTCTCGGACTTGCCGCTCGAGGCCACGCGCGTCTTGTTGTTGGTCGCGCTCTTGGCCTGGGCTTTCACCGGTTGCTTCGCCGTGGGAGATGCCTTGCGCGTGGGCGTCCTGGCCGCGGTCTTTTGTGTGGTCGGCTTCTTCGACGCAGTGACTTTGGCCGAAGCGACACGTTGGGGCAGCATGAGCGTCACGTTCTGGCCTTGCTTCAAGGGGGCGTTCACCGCGAGCTTGTTCCAGCCGGCCACGCTCACCGCGCTCACGCCATAGCGTTGGGCCAGCCGTGTCACGTTCTCGCCCTTGCGGGCCTTGACCACGGTTCGGCGGAGCACGACCTCGGGTTGGAAGCTGATCTGGCCGTTGTCGGCCACGTGCACCGGCACGTCGCCATTGCGCTTCTCGGTGCGCGGCACCAGAAGGCTGGAGCCTGCACGAACCTGCATGCGCGGCGGGATGTTGTTGACGGAGCGCAGTTCCGATTCGCTCATGCCCGTGCGGGCTGCGGCCTGTGACACGGACATGGTGGTGGGCACGACCCAGGCCGTCCAGGTCGCCAGGGGGCCGGTGTGGTGCTGCAGGTTGCGCTGGAAGATCACCGCGTTGTCCCAGGGCAGCAGCACATGGGGCGTGCCGGCTGCCATCACGATGGGCTGGCGCAGCGACGGGTTGAGTGCTCGGAAGTCTTTCTCTTCTACTTCGGCCAGCCGGGCGATCAGCGCGACATCCATGTCGCGTTCAACGGTGACGGTGTCGAAGAAGGGGTGGTTGCCGATAAGAGGCAGGGTGGTGTTGTAGGCGTCGGGCCGCGCCATGATGTTCTTCACCGCCTGCAGCTTGGGCACGTACATGCGCGTTTCGGCTGGCATGCTGAGGTCGGTATAGCCGGTGGGCTTGCCTGCGCGCTGGTTGTTGGTGATGGCGCGGTTGACGTTGCCCTGCCCCCAGTTGTAGGCGGCAAGGGCGAGGTGCCAGTCGCCGAAGCGGGCGTAGAGCTGCTGCAGATAGTCCAGCGCGGCACGGGTGGACGCCAGCACATCGCGCCGGTCGTCACGGAAGGCGTTCTGCTTCAGGTCGAACGACTGACCGGTGGCGGGCATGAACTGCCACATGCCGGCGGCTCGCGCGCTGGAGACGGCCTGCGGGTTGAAGGCGCTCTCGATGAAGGGCAGCAAGGCCAGTTCCATGGGCAGGTTGCGGCGCTCGATCTCCTCCACGATATGAAACAGATACCGGCTGGAGCGTTCGGTCATGCGCTGCATGTAGTCGGGACGGGTGGCGTACCACTGCTCGCGGTCGCGCACCAGATCGCCTTCCAGATCCGGCATGGCAAAGCCCCGGCGGATGCGGTCCCAGAGATCGGCCGGCGCGTCGAGCGTGATCACGCTGGGTGCGCTGGTCTCTGCGATGCCGATCGTGCTCAGGGGGACGTTGCTTGGCAGGCGATAGGACGGCAGGCGCGGCGCGCTGGCGATGGCCGGCGGCGGGCTGGGGTTGGCGGAGGGGTCGGCAGGCGCTTCGGGTACCACCGTGGTGGCGCAGCCAGACACCAGCAGCGCGAGGGCGGTACCGGCGAAAGCCAGCCAGCGGCGGGAGAAAGAGGGAACTGGAGACAAAGACGGGGCGGCGGGCGAGAAAGCAGGGGTCATCTGAAAACGTTCTTCCATTCGCGAAGCGTGGCAAAAACCGACACGGCATCGGTGGGGCTGCCCGGCTCATGGGCCTGGGCGGACTGCACAACCGCGGTTTCGCCCGTGCGCAGGAAGGGGTTGATCTGTTTTTCCAGCCCGATGGAGCTGGGGAGCGTGGGAAAGTTCTGCGCGCGTTGCGCCTCACATCGGGCGGTGTAGGCCGCCAGTTCGGCATTGCCGGGCTCCACGGCGCGCGCGAACCTGAGATTGGAAAGCGTGTATTCGTGGGTGCAACACACGCGCGTGTCGGCGGGCAGGGCGGCCAGCTTGTTGAGCGAGTCCAGCATTTGTGCAGGGGTGCCCTCGAACAGACGGCCGCATCCACCCGAGAACAGCGTGTCGCCACAGAAGAGCAGCGGCAGGCCATCCATGTCGGGCGTGTAGTAGGCGATGTGGCCGGCGGTGTGTCCGGGGACCTCGATCACGTCAAAACGCAAGCCGAGCACGTCCACCGCTTCACCTTCGCCCACGCGCCGCAGTGGCTCTGGCATGGGCTCGTAGGCCGGGCCGATCACGTTCGCACCGGTGGCCTCGCGGAGTTCGGCCACGCCGCCGGTGTGGTCGGCGTGGTGGTGGGTGATCAGGATGGTGTCGAGCCGCAGGCCCGTCTGCTTGAGCCAGCCCAGCACCCCAGTGGCTTCGCCGGGGTCCACCACCAGCGCCTGCTGCCCGTCGTGCAGTGCCCAGATGTAGTTGTCGCTGAAAGCAGGGATGGGAATGAGGTTCATGGGGCCTTGTCGGGTGAGGGCGTGTAGAGTGCGGGGCTGGCCTTCCCGGGGGTTTGCAGTGTCGCAGACTTCCTGCCGGAATCGGCGAGAGGCCCCCCACAGCACATGACCGCAAAAATTATAGGGTTGACCGATTGGTTTGCGACCGCACCCGGGCAGTACCTGCTGGCCTGGGAGCAGGCCCAGTTCGATCTGGCCGTGGCCGATCTGTTCGGCTACAACGCGGTGCAACTGGGCCTGGCGGAACTCGATGGCCTGCAGGCCAACCGCATGCCGCACCGCTGGCTGGCCTTGCCCGAAGAGTTGCTGGGCGATGCGATGGCGCCCGAAGGCAGCAGCCCACGCGTGGCCTTGATCACCGATGCCGCGGCCCTGCCGTTTCCTGCCGCCAGTCTGGACCTGGTGGTGCTGCCGCACACGCTGGAATTCAGCGCCGATCCGCACCACGTGCTGCGCGAGGTGGAACGCGTGCTGGTGCCCGAAGGGCGCGTGGTGATCTCTGGCTTCAACCCGACCAGCCTCTGGGGCTTGCGCCAGGCGCGTGGCCGGGTCTGTGGTCGGCTGGGCCTCAACGCGTTTGGTGCGTCCAGCCTTTACCTGCCGGAAGCCGGTGACTTCATCGGCCATTGGCGGCTGCGCGACTGGTTGCGCCTGCTCGGGTTCGAGGTGGAAGCGGATCGGTTTGGCTGTTATCGCCCCGCGATGCGCACCGAGGCCTGGTTGCAGCGCTACGCCTGGCTGGACCGCGCAGGTGCTCGCTGGTGGCCCATCTTCGGGGCGGTCTACTTCGTGGTGGCGGTCAAGCGTGTGCGTGGCATGCGCCTGCTTGGCCCGGCATGGAAGCCTCGGCGGGCCACGTCGTCCGCGCCGGTATCGGTGACCCACCGGCACTGAAACACCCCTGGCTGGCCCTTCCATTTTTCTTTCTTGTATTCAGGAGTCTTTTTTGAACCACGTGGTGATCTACACCGACGGTGCCTGCAAGGGCAACCCCGGGCCCGGCGGGTGGGGCGTCTACCTCAAATCCGAGGGTTTCGAGAAGGAGCTCTGGGGCGGTGAACGCGCCACCACCAACAACCGCATGGAACTCACGGCGGTGATCGAGGGGCTGGCGGCGCTCAAGCGCCCGTGCCGCGTATCGCTCTATCTGGACAGCCAGTACGTGCGCCAGGGCATCACCGAGTGGATTCACGGCTGGAAGCGCAAGGGCTGGGTCACGGCGGCGAAGCAGCCGGTCAAGAACGCCGACCTCTGGCGCCGGCTGGATGAGCTGGTGCACGGCGGCACGCACCAGATCGAATGGCATTGGGTGAGGGGCCATGCCGGCGATCCCGGCAACGAACGCGCCGACGCCCTGGCCAATCGGGGCGTGCCGGGCTAGGCTCCCGGGCCGCACCGTCCACCGGTGTACAGGGGAAATCCTGTCGCCGATCGTGTTCGCCGCTGCTACATTTCGTTTCATTGACCGGTTCCATGCCCCTTCAGGGCGTGGCTTTCCCCTCCCTGGCAGTGGAATCCATGGCGAACAAAGCGCTTTACGTGTGTGTGGCCGTTGCCGGCATCGGGCTGGCATCGGGTGTGGGCTGGTGGCTGCAGCATCGGGATGCGCCGGGAACAGCCGCTGCCGCTGGTCCGGCCGCATCGGGTGCGGGGGCGGGCTCCAGTGCACCCGGTGTGGAGGTCACGCAGGTCAAGGCGATCCGCCTGCAGGACGATGCACAGGCCGTGGGTACCTTGCGTTCGCGCCAGAGCGTCACGCTCAAGCCGGAGACCAGCGGGCGGGTGTCGCAGATTGCATTTGCCGAGGGCGCGCGCGTGCGCACGGGCCAGCTGCTCGTGCAACTCGACGACACACTGCAGCGGGCTGAGCTCAGCCAGGCACAGGCGCAACTGTCGATCGCACGGGCCAACCTCAAGCGCAACCAGGAACTGGTGGCGCAGAACTTCGTGGCGCAGCGCGTGGTGGAGGAGAGTCAGGCCGCCCTGCAGGTGGCTGAGGCGCAGGTGGCCCTGGCGGAGGCGCGGCTCAAGCGCATGCGCATCACCGCCCCGTTCGCGGGCACGGTGGGCCTGCGCAGCATCAACCTTGGCGCCTATGTGAAGGATGGCGACGACCTCGTGAATCTGGAGGACACCTCCATGCTCACCGTGGACTTTCGCCTGCCCGAGCGGTACCAGACACAGCTCGCACCCGGGCAGGCGGTGCAGGTGCAGCTTGATGCCCTGCCCAACCGGCCGTTCGAGGCCAAGGTGCTCGCTGTCGACCCTCTGCTGGATGCGAACGGTCGCTCCATCGCCGTGCGCGCGGCGATGCCGCCTGCCGCCGACAACGTGTTGCGCCCAGGCATGTTCGCGCGGGTGCTGATCGTCTTTTCCGTGAATGAACGTGCGCTCGTCGTGCCGGAGGAAGCGCTGGTGCCGCAGGCCGGCAAGCAATACGCCTACGTGCTCGACGTGCAGGGCGAGGGCGATGCCAGGAAGCGCCTGTCGCGCCGCGTGGAGGTGGCGCTCGGTGCGCGCCGGGGTTCGGAGGTGGAAGTGCTCCGCGGGCTTCAACTGGGCGACACCGTGGTCGTCGCGGGCCAGCAGCGGCTGCAGCGCGACGGCACGGCGGTGCGCGTGGTGAACATGCCCGCCCCGACAACCGGCGATGCGCCGCCTGCTCCGGCCCGCTGACACGGCCGCACCCGCCCGGGAACCCTCATGCAACTGCCTGAAATCTCCATCCGGCGCCCGGTTTTCGCCTCGGTGCTGTCGCTGCTCATCCTGCTGGTGGGCATTGTGTCGTTCAACGGCCTGACGGTGCGCGAGTACCCGAAGATCGATGAGCCGACCGTCACCGTCTCCACGCGCTTTGGCGGGGCCTCCAGCGAGGTCATTGAATCGCAGGTGACCAAGCCGCTGGAGGATTCGCTCGCGGGCATCGAGGGGCTGGACGTGATCACCTCGATCAGCCGGCAGGAGCAAAGCCAGATCACGGTGCGCTTCAAGCTGGAGCGCGACCCCGACTCTGCCGCTGCCGACGTGCGCGACAAGGTCAGCCGGGTCCGCCAACGCCTGCCGCAGGACGTGGACGAGCCGGTGATCGCCAAGGTGGAGGCCGACGCCTCGCCCGTGATCTGGCTGGCCCTTACGTCAGACACCCACAGCGCCTTGCAGCTCAGCGACTTTGCCAACCGCATGGCCAAGCCACTGCTGCAGACGGCGCCGGGCGCGGCCGAGGTGCGGGTGTACGGCGAGCGCCGCTACTCCATGCGCGTCTGGCTGGACCCGGACCGCCTCGCCGCGTACGCGCTCACCGTGCAGGACATCGAGGATGCCCTGCGGCGTTCGAACCTCGAGGTGCCGGCGGGCCGGATCGAAAGCACATTGCGCGAGTTCAACGTCACCGCTGCGACGGACCTGCAGACGCCAGCGCAGTTCTCGGCGGTGGCCATCCGCAACGTCAACGGCCAGACGATCCGCATCGGCGATGTGGCCCGTGTGATGCAGGCGCCGCAGGACGAGCGCACCTCCGTGCGCCTCAACGGCCGCGACGCGGTCTCGCTGGGCGTGATCCGCCAGGCGACGGCCAACCCGCTGGAGCTCTCCGCCGCCGTGCGCCAGATGCTGGACCGTGTCCGGCAGGACCTGCCCGCCGGTGTCAATGTCGACATCGCCAACGACAACTCCGTGTTCATCGACCGTTCGATCAAGGCCGTGTACACCACGATCGCCGAGGCGGTGGTGCTGGTGGCTCTGGTGATCTTCGTTTTCCTGCGCACGCTGCGGGCTTCGGTGATTCCGCTGGTGACGATCCCGGTCAGCCTGATCGGTGCCTTCGCCCTGATGGCGCTGTTCGGCTTTTCCATCAACACGCTCACGCTGCTGGCGCTGGTGCTGGCGATCGGGCTGGTGGTGGATGACGCGATCGTGATGCTGGAGAACATCTACCGGCATATCGAGGAAGGCATGAAGCCGTTCGACGCGGCGATCCAGGGGGCGCGAGAGATCGGCTTCGCGATTGTCGCGATGACACTCACGCTGGCGGCGGTGTACGCCCCGCTGGCCTTCACGCCAGGGCGCACCGGTCGGCTGTTTGCGGAGTTCGCGCTCGCGCTGGCGGGTGCGGTGGTGGTCTCTGGCTTCGTCGCGCTCACGCTCTCGCCCATGCTGTGCTCCAAGCTGCTGCGGCACAACCCGGACCCGGGGCGCTTCGATCGGGGCATGGAGTCGGTGCTCAACGCCGTCACGCGGGGGTTCGGCCGGGTGCTGAGCGCATCGCTGCGCGTGCGCTGGCTGGTGGTGGTGGTGATGGCAGCGAGCGCGCTGGGCAGTTGGTGGATGTTGCAGACCATGCGCCAGGAGCTCGCGCCGATCGAAGACCGTGGGGTGATCCTGGCCAACATCAACGGGCCGGACGGCGCCACGCTTGCTTATACCCGGCGCTATGCCGAAGCCATCGAGGCGATCGGCCGCGACTATCCCGAGTTCGATCGCGTCTTTGCCAACGTCGGCAACCCGTCGGTGGCGCAGGGCACGGTGTTCATGCGCGCGCTGCCGTGGGAGGAACGCACGCGGTCCACGCAGCAGATCGCCCGCGAACTCACGCCGAAGCTGGCGGGGCTTCCAGGCATCAGCGCCTTCCCCATCACACCGCCCTCGCTGGGGCAGGGGTTCCGGGAACGCCCGGTCAACTTCGTGATCGTCACCTCCGACAGTTACGAGAATCTCGCGCAGACGGTGCGCCGCTTCCAGGACGCCCTCGGCAAGAACCCGGGCCTCGTGCAGATCGACACCGACCTGCGCCTGAACAAACCCGAAATCCGCATGGATGTGGACCGCGAGCGTGCCGCCGACATGGGTGTGAATGTTGACGCCATTGCCCGCACGGTGGAAACCATGCTGGGCGGGCGCATCGTCACGCGCTACAAGCGCGATGGCGAGCAGTACGACGTGGTGGTGCAGACCGTTTCGGGCAACCGCAGCACGCCTGAAGACATCGACCGTCTGTTCGTGCGGGGGCGCAACGGCGCCATGATTCCGCTGGCCTCGCTGGTCAAGATCAGCGAGGTGGTGGTGCCGCGCGAGCTCAACCACTTTGGTCAGCGCCGCAGTGCGTCGCTGACCGCCAACCTGGCGCCCGATTACTCGCTGGGCGAGGCGCTGCAGTTCATGGACCAGACCGCGCGCGAGATACTGCCTGCGGGTTACACCACCGATCTGAATGGCCAGAGCCGCGAATTCCGCAATGCCTCGGGTTCGCTGGCCATCGTGTTCGCACTGTCGCTGCTGTTCATCTACCTGGTGCTGGCCGCACAGTTCGAAAGCTTCATCGACCCGTTCATCATCATGCTCAGCGTGCCACTGTCCATGATGGGCGCATTGCTGGCGCTCAAGCTCACAGGCGGCACCATCAACGTATTCAGCCAGATCGGGCTCATCACGCTGGTGGGCCTGATCACCAAGCACGGCATCCTGATCGTGGAGTTCGCCAATCAGTTGCGCGACCAGGGGCTGGAAAAAATCGAGGCGGTCCGGCAGTCGGCCGCGCTGCGCCTGCGGCCCATCCTGATGACCACCGGTGCCATGGTGCTGGGCGCGATTCCACTGGCACTGGCCTCGGGCGCAGGTGCTGAAAGCCGCCAGCAGATTGGCTGGGTGATCGTGGGCGGGATGAGTGTGGGCACGCTGTTGACGATCTTCGTGGTGCCCACCATGTACACGCTGCTCTCCCGCGACAAGTCGCATTCAATGGAGAAAGCCGCGCAGCACGAAGGTCGTGAGGATGTTGTCCCCGCCAAGTAGAAACAGGCGCTGAGACCGGTCAGATCGCGCCGTCGAACATCATCACATCGACCGCATCGCCCACGGCGACATTGCCCTGGTTGTGGTGCAACACGATCAGGCCGTTGGCCTGGACCATCGAACTCAGAACGCCCGAGCCCTGGTTGCCCGTCGTGCGCACGCTGAGAGAACCGTCTGCAGCACGGGAGACGATGCCACGCTGATACTCGGTGCGCCCCGGCTTCTTGCGCAGGGCTTCTGCGCTGCGCGCCTGCAGCAGCACGGGCTCGCTGGCCACGCCGCCCATGAGGCGTTGCAGGGCGGGGCGCACGAAGGCCAGGAAGGTCACCATCACCGCAACGGGGTTGCCCGGCAACCCGAACAGCACAGCGCTTCTGCCGCCTTCCACGATGCGGCCCACGGCCATGGGGCGGCCGGGACGCATGGCGATGCGCCAGAAGGCGACGTCGCCCAGTTGTTTCATCATTGCCTTGGTGTGGTCGGCCTCACCCATGCTCACGCCACCGCTGGTGATGATCGCGTCGGCTTTGGCGGCGGCGTCGCGGAAGGCGGCTTCGAGCTGTGCGGGCTTGTCGGGCACCACGCCCAGGTCGACCACGTCCACTCCCAGGCGCGTGAGCATGCCGAAGACCGTGTAGCGGTTGCTGTCGTACACGGCCCCTTCACGCGGTGCGTCGCCCAGGCTGAGGATTTCGTCGCCCGTGGAGAAATAGGCCACGCGGATGCGGCGAAACACGTTCACCGTGGGCAAGCCGAGACTGGCCAGCAGGCCAAGGGCGGCCGGACCCAGTGTCTGGCCCTGACGCAAGGCCGGTTGTCCGGCCATGATGTCTTCGCCGAGCAGGCGGCGGTTGTCGCCCGCCGACACCACGCCGGCAGGCAACGCGATGGTGTCGCCTTCCTGCTTCACGAATTCGAGGGGCACCACGGTGTCCAGGCCGGCCGGCATGATCGCACCGGTCATGATCTTGAGGCACTCGCCATCGGCCAGACGGCCAGGCCAGCCCTTCCCGGCGAAGGCCGTTCCCACCACGCGCAGGCGCAATGGCTCGGCGGTGCGCAGCTGCGCGCTGTCAAACGCGAAGCCGTCCATGGCCGAGTTGTCGTGCGGTGGCACGCTGATCGGCGAGATCACGTCCCGCGCCAGCACGCGTCCCAGGGCGTCGAAGACGCCAATGTCTTCGGTGGCCGTGATGGGGGTGACCAGCCGGGAGAGGAAGTCGTTCACGCGCTCGGCGCTGATGGCCTGAGGGTCGTAGCCCTGCAGTTCGGCCGCGATCTGCTCGATGGATTTCATGGGGCAATCAGGACCGGAACGCTAGCTTTTTTCCAGCGAGTGCAGTTCGGCCAGGGTGTTGGCGTTGAAGAAGGCCTTGGGGTCGTCGTCCGGCCGGTCGAAGGGCACGATCACCGTGCGGTGCTGGTCGGTCCAGCGGTCGATTTTCCGGCCACCGGCCTGGGTGAAGACCACCAGGCTTTCGAGCAGCTCGAGTCGCAATAGACAGAACACAGGCTGGGGACGGATATGACCATCCTCTTCGCGTGCCGCAGCCATGGCGATTTCCGTGCTCTCGTCCTCGAAAGCCTCGGCCAGCCGTGCCGCAAGGTCGAGTGGGTAGAGTGGCGTGTCGCAAGGGACGGTGAGCAGATACGGGGTTTCGCAACGCTCGAGGCCGGTGAGGAAGCCCGCAAGAGGGCCTGCATAGTCGGTGAGTGTGTCCGGCCATACCGGCACACCGAACGCGTCGTAGGCGCCTAGATTGCGATTGGCGTTGATCATCTGTTCGCCGATCAACGCGCCTTCCTGCATCTGCAGGCGCAACAAGGCGTGCAAGGCCAGTGGCGTTCCGTTGAAGTTCTGCAGCCCCTTGTCGACCCCTCCCATGCGGGAGCCTCGGCCGCCGGCGAGCACGAGGCCGGTGATGTGGTGAGATGGAATCATTCTCTTGTTCAGCCGCCGATGTAGCTCATTTCCACCCGTCGGGGACCAAGGGCCGCATCGGGTGGGAGGCTGGCTCTGAGTTCGGAGTACCGATCCGCGCGGCCTTGCCAGATGGCGGCGATCGCGCTGGCCAACTGTTCATCGGTGGCCTGGCCGCGGATCAGGTGGCGCAGGTCGTGGCCCTGGCTGGCAAACAGGCAGAGGTACAGCTGGCCTTCGGTGGACAGGCGGGCGCGGTTGCAGTCGCTGCAGAACGCCTGCGTCACGCTGCTGATGACGCCGATCTCGCCGGAGCCATCGGCATAGCCCCAACGTTCTGCGGTCTCACCCGGGGAGGTGGGCTCCAGCTGCACCAAGGGCAGTTCCCGGTGGATGCGCTGAACCACTTCCGCACTGGGCAGCACCTCGTCCATGCGCCAGCCATTGGTCGCGCCCACGTCCATGTATTCGATGAAGCGCAGCACAATGCCCGTGCCCTTGAAGTGGCGTGCCATGGGCAGGATCTGGTCGTCGTTGGTACCGCGCTTGACCACCATGTTGACCTTGATCGGGCCCAGGCCCGCAGCCTGTGCGCAGGCAATGCCATCGAGCACGTCCGCGACGGGGAAATCCACGTCGTTCATGGCGCGGAAGGTGGTGTCGTCCAGGCCGTCCAGGCTGACGGTGACCCGTTGCAGACCGGCTGCCTTGAGGGCGAGTGCCTTGCGCGCGAGCAGGGAGCCGTTCGTGGTCAATGTGATGTCCAGTGGCAGGCCTTCCACCGTGCGCAGCGCGGCGAGTTGTTCGATCAGGATCTCGAGGTTCTTGCGCAGCAGGGGCTCGCCACCGGTGAGGCGAATCTTCTGAACGCCATGCGCGACGAACTGCCTGGCCACACGCGTGATTTCCTCGAAGGTCAGCAGCGAGCTGTGCGGCAGGTACGGGTAGTCCTTGTCGAAGATGTCTTTCGGCATGCAGTAGCTGCAGCGGAAGTTGCAACGATCGGTCACGCTGATGCGCAGATCGCGCAGAGGACGGCCCAGTGCATCGGCCAGCAGGCCGGTCGGCGCGACCGACACCCGAGGTACGCGCGCGGCCACAGACACCAGGCGCTGGTCGATCAGGGGAATGACGCGTTCGGACATGCACCGATTATGGGCGAGTGACGTTAGCGCGCCGTCATACGCCCTGGGGTATCCGGGTTTCCACGAGGGAATGCGTGTGGTGGGGCGCGCTCAGGCCGGTTCGGCCCTGCCCACACGCGTGTACTGCGTGGCGTTGTCTCGCAGCCAGTTGGCCGAAAGGTCGCTGGCCTGCTGGTCCGGGTGGAAGTCGCGCTGGAAATAGGCGCGCCACGGCTTGAAGGTCTGGCGCAGCAGGCCGTCGCGGCCGAGCATGTGGCGCGCGCCGCTGCGCCAGGTGCTCCAGCGCCACAGGCTGCCATCGCGCCGAAGGTTGTTGGCCGTCTGGCGCAGGGTGTCGGTGAGGAAAACCAGTGTGACGCGTCGCATCCAGCGGGTGCGCCAGGCATGGCTGCCGCCCAGTACCTGATAGAGATCGAAGGCCGTGCACTTGTGCTCGGCTTCCTCGGCGCTGTGCCACAGCCACAGCGCTTTCAGGCGTGGCTCGCAGCCATCGAGCAATTGCGGGTGCGACAGCAGCCATTCGGCGAAGAGGGCTGTGAAGTGTTCGTTGGCGGCCGTGATCGCCAGACCGTGGCGCGGATCGGTACCCTCCATCAACTTCAGGCGCTTGCGGGCGCGGGGCTCCCAGTCGTTGACCAGGCCATGCTTCTCGATCTGCGCATTGAAGAGGGCATGGATGCGCCGGTGCGTCGCTTCCTGGCCCACGAAACCCTGAACCTCTGCCTGCAAGGGAGCCTGCTGGTCTGGCGGGAGGGTCTTGAAACCATTGCGCACCGAGTCGATGAAGAACTGTTCCCCGATGGGAAAGCTCATCGACAGCGCATTGAACCAGGCGGTAAGAAACGCATCGCCCCCGCACCAGTGGCGCGCCACGGGTTGTTCCAGGTCGATCAGCAGGCGTCGGACGACAAGTTCAGTCATGGTTTCGTGGTATTTGGGTTTGGTACGAGTTGGTACCATTTCGCGATGGTGCGGGTTTCATCCTCTCCTGTCAAGCCGCGGGCGAGTGAGTTCGCAGGCCCTAAGATGCCCGTACATGAAGTCCAAGAGCACCACCAGCGCGGACAGCGCGGCACCGAACGAGCACCGCGCGAGGCTGCTTCAGGCGATGGCCACCGTGGCCGCCGCGCAAGGCCTGGCGGCCACGTCGATCGCGGCCGTCGTGGCCGAAGCAGGGGTCTCCAAGCGGACTTTCTATGAGCACTTCACGGACAAGGACGATTGCTTCCTTGCGCTGTACCGAGCCGCCAGTGGGTCCGCTTTGCGCACGCTGCGCGATTCGGTTCAGGCGGATCGACCCTGGCAGGACCAGGTGGAGCATGCGCTGGACGCGTACTTTGCTCACTTGGCCAGTGGTCCGCAGCTCATCCGGATGCTGTTCGTGGAGATTCACCATCTGGGTGAGGCTGGCGCGCGGGTGCGCCGAGAGGTGATGCAGCATCTGGCCGACTTCATGCTCGACACCATCAATGCCGGCGAAGAGGTGCTCACGCCGACCATGGCGGTGGCCGCGGTGGGCGGCATCCAGGAGCTGGTCTTGCAGGCCATCGAACGAGGAGAGGCCGCGCAGCTGGGGCGCCTCACGCCCAGTGCCAGTGCCGTTGTGCGGCTGCTCGCCGGGGTGCCCCTGGAGCCTTCCATGGCGGTTCCCCGGCAAAAAGGCCCGCCGAAGCGGGCCAGTTGACCAGGCGCTGCCGGCCTCAGGCCGCCAGCGGCAGCAGGGGCACGATCAACAGTGCCACGATGTTGATGATCTTGATCAACGGGTTCACCGCCGGGCCTGCCGTGTCCTTGTAGGGGTCGCCCACGGTGTCGCCGGTCACGGCGGCCTTGTGGGCTTCGCTGCCCTTGCCACCGTGGTGGCCATCCTCGATGTACTTCTTGGCGTTGTCCCAGGCACCACCACCGGTGCACATGGAGATGGCCACGAAGAGGCCGGTCACGATCGTTCCCATGAGCAGGCCACCGAGCGCCTTCGGGCCGAGGAACACGCCAACCAGAATGGGCACGATCACCGGCAGCAGGCTGGGGATGATCATTTCCTTGATGGCGGCCGACGTCAGCATGTCCACCGCCTTGCCGTACTCGGGCTTGGCCGTGCCTTCCATGATGCCGGGGATTTCCTTGAACTGGCGGCGCACTTCCACCACCACCGATCCGGCGGCGCGACCCACGGCCTCCATGGCCATCGCGCCGAACAGGTAGGGAATCATGCCGCCGATGAACAGGCCGATGATCACCATCGGGTCGCTCAGATCGAAGCTGACCTTGGCGCCATAGGTTTCCAGCTTGTGCGTGTAGTCGGCAAACAGCACCAGCGAGGCCAGCCCTGCCGACCCGATGGCGTAGCCCTTGGTCACGGCCTTCGTGGTGTTGCCCACGGCATCCAGCGGGTCGGTGATGTCGCGCACGGCGCTGGGCAGCTCGGCCATTTCGGCGATACCGCCCGCGTTGTCGGTGATCGGGCCGTAGGCGTCCAGTGCCACCACGATGCCCGCCATGCTCAACATGGCCGTTGCTGCGACCGCAATTCCGTAGAGGCCGGCCAGATGGTACGCCCCGACGATGGCCGCGCACACGAACAGCACGGGCCAGGCCGTGGACCGCATGGACACGCCCAGGCCTGCGATGATGTTGGTGCCGTGGCCGGTGGTCGATGCCTGGGCGATGTGCTTGACCGGCGAGTACTGGGTGCCCGTGTAGAACTCGGTGATCCAGACCAGCACCGCCGTGAGCACCAGGCCGACCGCACAGGCGCCGAACAGGCGCAGCTGGCTGCCCGTGGCGGTGATGGCGTTGTCCGGAATGATCCATGCGGTGACGAACCAGAACGCGATCAGCGACAGCACGCCCGCGATCGCCAGACCCTTGTAGAGCGCCGGCATCACGTTCTTCATCCCCGGGCTCGCCTTCACGAAAAAGCAGCCGATGATGGACGCGATGATGGACACGCCGCCCAGCACCAGCGGATAGAGCACCGCTTGCATCGGCGCTGCGGCAACCATGAGCGCACCGAGCACCATGGTGGCGATCAAGGTCACGGCATAGGTTTCGAAGAGGTCGGCCGCCATGCCTGCGCAGTCGCCCACGTTGTCGCCCACGTTGTCGGCGATCACCGCCGGGTTGCGCGGGTCGTCCTCCGGTATGCCGGCTTCCACCTTGCCCACCAGATCGGCCCCCACGTCGGCCCCCTTGGTGAATATGCCGCCGCCTAGTCGGGCGAAGATCGAGATGAGCGAAGAGCCGAAGGCAAAGCCGATCAGCGGGTTGAGCAGCTTGGCCAGGTTGGCGGCTGGCGTGAGGTTGCCGTTGCCCGCCAGGAACCAGAAGAAGCCCGTCACGCCCAGCAGGCCCAGGCCGACCACCAGCATGCCAGTGATGGCACCGCCACGGAAGGCCACATCCAGCGCCGGGCCGATGCCTTTGGTGGCAGCCTGCGCGGTGCGCACATTCGCGCGCACCGAGATGTTCATGCCGATGAAGCCGCAGGCGCCCGAGAGCACGGCACCCAGCACGAAGCCGATCGCCGTGGGGCCATCCAGAAAGATGCCGATGAGCACGGCCAGCACGACGCCGACGATGCCAATCGTCTTGTACTGCCGGGCCAGGTAGGCCGCAGCGCCGGTCTGAATTGCCCCGGCGATTTCCTGCATGCGGGCGTTGCCCGGGTCCTGGGAAAGAATCCAGCTGCGCGACCAGAAACCGTAGATGACGGCCACCAGTCCGCAGACCAACGCAAAGATCAGAGCAGATTGTCCAACCATGAGAGTTACTCCTGCTTGTTTCGACTTGGAGGGGGCAACGCCTCCGGGGCTGCCCCCGCTGCGTTGCTTCCTCGCTGCCTTTGCGCTGCGTTGCACAGCGTTGAAACAGGGCGATTGGCCAACACCTTGAATTTAGCGGGGAAATGCCACACGGCAATGCGTCTGCGCAAGGTTTGTCAGCCTGGAGTCGGTAAAATCAGGGTAAATCCTAGGCGCGCCCGACCTGTTCCGGCGCGCCTTTGTTCACCTGCAGACCGTTCATCGGGCTGCTCCCACGTTTCCAAACCAACCTTTCATCACCATGGCTCTTGACAACGTCACCCCTGGCAAAAACGTTCCCGAATCGTTCAACGTGATCATCGAAATCCCGATGAACGCCGACCCGATCAAGTACGAGGTGGACAAGGAAACTGGCGCGATCTTCGTGGACCGCTTCATGAGCACGGCCATGCATTACCCGACCAACTACGGCTATGTGCCCCAGACGATCTCGGGCGACGGCGACCCGGTCGATGTGCTGGTGATCACCCCCGTGCCACTGATCCCCGGCGTGGTGGTGCCCTGCCGCGCCATCGGCATCCTCAAGATGCAGGACGAAGCAGGCGAAGACGGCAAGGTGCTGGCCGTCCCGACCGACAAGATCCTGTCGATCTATACCCAATGGCAGAAGCCTGAAGACCTGAACCCGATGCGCCTGAAGACCATCCAGCACTTTTTCGAGCACTACAAGGACCTGGAGCCCGGCAAATGGGTGAAGGTGCTGGGTTGGGAAGGCAAGGACGCCGCGCACAAGGAAATCCTTGACGGCATTGCCAACTACCAGAAGTCGCAGCAGGCCTGATCGGCCTTTCTCTTCTTGTTCCCCTCAAGGCTGAGCCTTGAGCGGGTTTCGCAAGGCCAGGTGATCGAGGTAATGCCCGATCCCCTGGCCTTCTCTCTGCAGGAACCGCTCGACCGCATCGGCGAATGCAGGATGGGCCAGCCAGTGGGCACTGGTCGTCTTGACCGGCAGCAGGGCGCGGGCCATCTTGTGCTCACCCTGGGCGCCACCCTCGAAGCGCAGGAAACCGTGCGCGATGCACCAGTCCAACGGCTGGTAGTAGCAGGCTTCGAAGTGAAGACAATCGACCCGTTCCAGCGCGCCCCAGTAGCGCCCGTAGGCGGTGCGGCTGTGGTCATCGATGCCGATCAGGCTGCAGGCGATGGCGCGGCCCTCGCGCTCGGCCACGAAGAGCAGCCAGTGCTCTGGCATGGTTCGAGCCATGCGCTGGAAGAAATCGTGGTTCAGGTAGGGCGCATTGCCGTGCTCGAGGTAGGTGCGCTCGTAGCAACGGTAGAAAAAGTCCCAGTCGGCGTTTGAAATGGCTGGGCCCCGCGACCACCGGAATTTGACACCGGCGTCTTGCACCTTGCGGCGTTCCTGCCGGATTTTCTTGCGCTTTTCCTGCTGAAGGCTGGCGAGAAAGTGTCCAAAATCCTCATAGGGCTGGCCTGACGCATCGGCGTTGGTCCAGTGAAACTGGACGGTGTGCCGCAGGAGCATGCCGGCCGCGTGGCAGGCGTCAACATCCTGCGGTTGAGCGAAAAGCAGATGCAGGGACGACAGCTGCTCGTCCTGGGTGTGGTTGATCAGCGCTTTCACCAATGCCCGGCGTGCAGCGTCGTTGCGCGCCAGCAGGCGAGCCCCGGGCACGGGTGTGAAGGGAACCGCCACCAGCGCCTTGGGGTAGTAGTCCAGGCCGTGCTGGGCATAAGCGTTGGCCCAGGCCCAGTCGAACACGTATTCGCCATACGAGTGGTTCTTGAGGTACATCGCACAGGCTGCATGCAGTTCCACACCCCGCCACAGTGTGATGAACCGGGGTTGCCAGCCTGCCTGCTCACGCGCGCAGCCGCTTTCGTGAAGCGCCGCGAGGTACGCGTGGCGCATGAACGGGCTGGGATCTGCCCCGTTCGCCAGCAGGGCGTTCCAGTCGTCGGCGGGAATGTCCAGCGGAGACGAGAAGACCCGGGTGACATAATCGATTTCAGACAAGCACGGCTCCCGCCGGCCGCCAGTTCGCGGCCTTTCCTGCAAGGTTTCCAGACCCCATGACTCTCTCCATTTGCGTGGCCCAACTCAACTTCGTGGTGGGTGACATGGCGGGCAATGCCCGGAAAATTGTCGAGGCTGCCATTCAGGCCCATGCCCGTGGTGTGCGCCTGTTGCTCACCCCTGAACTGGCCCTCTGCGGTTACGCCGCCGAGGATCTGTTTCTGCGGCCGGCTTTCATCGACGCCTGTGATGATGCCCTCAAAGCGGTCGCGACCGGGACGGCCCACCTCAAAGGCCTGCACATCGTGGTGGGACATCCGCTGCGTGCGCACCCGAACGCAGCGGAACGCCGGGATCGCAGTGTGGCCGTGGCCCGGCTGTACAACGCGGCCAGCGTGCTGAGCGAAGGCCACGTGACCCATACCTATGCCAAGCGAGAACTGCCCAACTACCAGGTGTTCGATGAGCGCCGCTATTTCGTACCTGGCGACCAGCCCTGCGTGATCGAGGTGGAAGGCGTGCGCGTGGGGCTGCTCATCTGCGAAGACGCCTGGTTCGACGCGCCAGCCGCCGACGCGAAGGCGGCGGGCGCTGAATTGCTGGCCGTCATCAACGCTTCACCATTTCATGCGGGGAAGGGCGGGGAACGTGAAGCCACCATGCGCGAACGCGTCAGCGCCACGGGCCTGCCCTTGCTGTATGCCCACCTGGTGGGTGGGCAGGATGAGATCGTGTTTGAGGGACGCAGCTTTGTGCTGGCGGCTGACGGCACACTGGCTGGTCGCGCCGTGAGCTTTGAAGAAACCTTGTTTGACGTGGTTTTCACCCGGCAGGGCAAGGGCTGGCAGATCGATGCCGACACCGACCGGGCGCACAGCCCGGAAGCCGATCTGTGGCATGCGCTGGTCCTGGGTGTGCGGGATTACCTTGGCAAGAACGGTTTCCCGGGCGCGATCCTGGGGTTGTCGGGCGGCATCGATTCGGCATTGGTCCTCGCCATTGCGGTCGATGCCCTGGGCAAGGACCGCGTGCGCACGGTGATGATGCCCTCGCCATACACAGCAGACATCTCCTGGATCGACGCACGCGATATGGCGACACGCCTGGGCGTGCGCTACGACGAAATCGCCATCGCTCCCCAGTTCGAAGCCTTCAAGGCCAGCCTGGCCGGCGAGTTCGCCGGCTTGCCAGAGGACACCACCGAAGAGAACCTGCAGGCCCGCATCCGGGGCACGCTGCTCATGGCGCTGTCGAACAAGTTCGGCAGCATCGTGCTGACGACGGGCAACAAGAGCGAGATGGCCACGGGTTATTGCACGCTGTATGGTGACATGGCAGGGGGCTTCGCCGTGATCAAGGACGTGGCCAAGACCATGGTGTTCAAGCTGGCGCGCTGGCGCAACGCACACGACCCCTACGGCACCGGCACCAACCCGATCCCCGAGCGCATCATCACGCGTCCACCCAGCGCCGAACTGCGGCCTGACCAGAAAGACCAGGACAGCCTGCCCGAATACGCCGTGCTGGACGCGATCATCGAGCGTTACATGGAGAACGATCAGAGTCCCGAGAGCATTGTGGCCGCAGGGTTCGAACGCACCGACGTGGACAAGGTGGTTCGCCTGATCAGGATCAATGAGTACAAGCGCCGTCAGGCGCCGGTGGGTATCCGCGTGACGCATCGCAGCTTTGGCAAGGACTGGCGCTACCCCATCACGAGCAGGTACCGGGCGTGATTCGAGGGGCTTGGGCATAATGAATCCAGACCCCATTCCACGTATTGCTACCCGGAGACCCGAATGAAACAAATCACCGCCGTCATCAAGCCGTTCAAGCTCGAGGAGGTTCGCGAGGCCTTGGCCGAACAGGGCGTGACCGGCCTGACCGTGACCGAGGTGAAGGGCTTCGGCCGCCAGAAGGGGCACACCGAGCTTTACCGTGGTGCGGAATACGTGGTGGACTTCCTGCCCAAGGTGAAGGTGGAGGTCGTCGTCAAGACCGACGATGTGGACCGCTGCGTGGACGCCATCATCCGCGCCGCGCGCACGGGCAAGATTGGCGATGGCAAGATCTTCGTGACATCGGTCGAACGCGTGGTGCGCATCCGCACCGGCGAAGAAGACGAAACCGCGGTGTAAGACCGCAGCCTCAGATCGCCTCGATGCGTGGCTCGGGCGCCAGCCCGGCCGACTGGACCAGTTCAGGCAGCAGGGTGGCGGGATCGCGGCCGATGCGGATCAGCTCCATCTGCCACGCGTTCATGAACTGCTGCTCGACCCCTGTGCGCAGGAAGGTTTCGAGCCCGTCGTAGTAGCCGGCCACATTGAGCAGTCCCACCGGTTTGTCGTGGTAGCCGAGCTGGCGCCACGTCCACACCTCGAAGAATTCCTCGAACGTGCCGATGCCCCCCGGCAAGGCCACGAAAGCGTCGGCGCGCTCGGCCATCATGCGCTTGCGCTCGTGCATGGTGTCTACCACATGCAGTTCGGTGCATCCACGGTGCGCCCACTCCTTCTCCACCAGCGCCTTGGGGATGATGCCGACCACGCGGCCGCCAGCGGCCAGGGTGGCTTCGGCAACGATGCCCATCAAGCCATTGCGGCCACCGCCATAGACCAGCTGGCCGCCACGGCTGCCGATCCATTCGCCTACCGAACGGGCCGTCTCCGAGAATTCAGGATGAACGCCCGGCCGGGAGCCGCAGTAGACGCACAGGGAAAAAGTCGGGGATGTCATGGGGATTCTTCAGAAAGGTTTCAAGCCCATCGGGCCCAGAGGGCCGCAGCCCAGATGCCAGCGCACAGCACGAGGCTGAGCAGCACAGCGGCGCTGCCCATGTCCTTGGCGCGCTTGGAAAGATCGTGCCATTCAGGGCCGATGCGGTCGATGGCGGTTTCGATGCCGGTGTTCAGGAGCTCCACCACCATGACCAGGATCACCGAAGCAACCAGCAAGGCGGTCTCGAGCCAGCTCTGGCCGAGCCAGAAAGCGGCCGGAATCAGCACCATGGCCGCCAGAGCCTCTTGCCGGAATGCGGTCTCGCCCCAACCAGCGCGAAGCCCGGCAAGGGAATAGCCGAACGCATGTGCCATGCGATTGAGGCCGGTGCGGCGCTTCTGCGCGTCGACGGGTTCTTGCTCGTTCATGGTGCGGGTGCGGTTACTTGCGGGGCGCTTTGGGAGCCGGCGCCTGGTGAACGAGTCGGGTGCCTGCCAGGGCGTCGTGCAGGAACTGGCGTTCGGGGTGGAAGCGCGACAGCAGTGCCCAGATGGCGATCCAGCCGAACAGCAGCACCGTCAACTCACCGCCGGGCAGTCCCACTAGACCAGAGACGGCCAGTGGAGGCAGCAGCCAGAGCCAGGACAGCAGATACCTTAGCAAGGCACGGGGTTGCGAGAGCGCATGGCCTTGGCGGTCGACGACGCGGATGTGCCAGGTTTTCATGGCCAGGGTCTGGCCTTTGGCCCAGAACCATGTGAAGTAGATGCCGAACACCACGAAGAGAAAGCCCTGCTGCAGATGGCGGTTGTCCAGGGCATGCCGGGTTTGCGTCAAGGTAGAGAACAGGTACCCCGCGATGAAGACGACGCCGAACATCAGCATGCCTTCATAAAGCCAGCAAGCCATGCGGCGGCGCAGCGAGGGTGCAGTCAGCCCGGGTTTGTCAGGAGTTTCGCTGGAGATCGAAGAAGGCGTGGGCACGGACATGTAAAGGACTGGGACGGTCGGTCGGGCTGCAAGGAGCAGCGGGAATTGTCGCATTGCCGCACTTGAGACCTCCTTTTTCAGTCGATCCCAGGCAGATCGGCCAAAATCCTCTTGTTGCAGTGCGATAATGCCAGCTGCAGTTCAAAACAAGGCAAACGGATCAGGGTTCGGCGGGGTATGTGCCCGCTCATGGCCATTGGTCTCAAGTCTCGAAACCGCTCCACAAGAGTTGGTCAAGAGGCACCCAAGGTTTTTCGTCAGAGAAATTCTCGAAAGGTTCATCATGGAAATCAGCAAGGCCGAACTGGCCTCGGCTGCCGCCGCCTCTGGCGCAGCTTCTCAAGACCTCCGCGGCGCAGAAATCCTCGTCAAGGCCCTTCAGGCCGAGAGCGTGAAATACATCTGGGGTTACCCGGGTGGAGCCGTGCTGCACATCTACGACGCTTTCTACAAGCAGGACACCATCCAGCATGTGCTGGTGCGCCATGAACAGGCCGCCGTGCACGCCGCAGATGGCTACGCCCGTGCCACGGGTGACGTCGGCGTCGCCCTGGTCACCTCGGGGCCCGGTCTCACCAATGCTGTGACCGGCATCGCCACCGCCTACATGGATTCGATCCCGATGGTGATCATCTCTGGCCAGGTGCCCACGGCCGCGATCGGTCTGGATGCCTTCCAGGAATGCGACACCGTCGGTATCACGCGCCCGATCGTCAAGCACAACTTCCTGGTCAAGGATGCGCGCGACATGGCCATGGTGATGAAGAAAGCCTTCCATATTGCGCGCAGTGGCCGGCCGGGCCCTGTGGTGGTGGATATCCCGAAGGACGTGTCATTCAACAAGGTGCCTTACCACGGCTATCCAGAGTCGGTGGAAATGCGTTCCTACAACCCGGTTCGCAAGGGCCACGGTGGACAGATCCGCAAGGCCTTGCAGCTGTTGCTGGCAGCCAAGCGCCCTTACATCTATACCGGTGGTGGTGTGCTGCTGGGCAACGCCACCAACGAATTGCGCGCACTGGTCGACCTGCTGGGTTACCCCGTCACCAACACGCTGATGGGCCTGGGTGCCTATCCTGCCTCCGACCGCAAGTTCCTCGGCATGCTGGGCATGCACGGCACGGTGGAAGCCAACAATGCCATGCAGAACTGCGACGTGCTGCTGGCTGTGGGGGCGCGATTCGATGACCGCGTCATCGGCAACCCCAAGCACTTCGCGCAGAACGAGCGCAAGATCATCCACATCGACATCGACCCGTCGAGCATCTCCAAGCGGGTCAAGGTCGATGTGCCGATCGTCGGTGATGTCAAAGACGTACTGACCGAGTTGGTGAACATGCTGCGTGATAACGGTGGCCGGCCAGATGAAAAATCACTGGGCGAATGGTGGAAGACCATCGAAACCTGGCGCTCGCGCGACTGCCTCAAGTACGACCGTGACAACACCGAGGTCATCAAGCCCCAGTATGTCGTCGAGACGCTGTGGAACATGACCAGGGATTCGGATGCGTACATCACCTCCGATGTGGGTCAGCACCAGATGTGGGCCGCGCAGTACTACCGTTTCGACCAGCCGCGCCGCTGGATCAATTCCGGCGGTCTGGGCACCATGGGCGTGGGTATTCCCTACGCCATGGGCATCAAGCTGGCCAGGCCAGACGCTGAGGTGTTCACCATCACCGGCGAAGGCTCGGTGCAGATGAATATCCAGGAGTTGTCGACCTGCCTGCAGTACAACACCCCGATCAAGATCTGCTCGCTGAACAACCGTTACCTCGGCATGGTGCGCCAGTGGCAGGAGATCGACTACGAAGGCCGCTACAGCCACAGCTACATGGACGCGCTGCCCAACTTCGTGAAGCTGGCCGAGGCCTATGGCCACGTGGGCATGCTGATCGAGCGGCCGCAGGACGTGGAGCCGGCCCTGCGCGAGGCACGCAAGCTCAAGGACCGTACCGTCTTCATGGACTTCCGCACCGACCCCACCGAGAACGTGTTCCCGATGGTCCAGGCCGGCAAGGGCATCACCGAGATGCTGCTGGGTTCCGAAGACCTGTAAACCTTCCCCAAGCGGAGTGACGGGCTTCGGTCCGGCGCTCCATCCCCCAGACGAATCTATTGTCCGCCGAGCCTGCGCATTACCGTGCGCAGGGGAGGGCGGCGAAAAGAGGAATCGCACATGAAACACATCATCGCTGTCCTGCTCGAGAACGAGCCTGGCGCCCTGTCCCGCGTGGTGGGCCTGTTTTCCGCCCGTGGATACAACATCGAATCCCTCACGGTGGCTCCCACCGAGGACCCCAGCCTGTCGCGCATGACGATCCAGACGACGGGGTCGGACGACGTGATTGAGCAGATCACCAAGCATCTCAACCGCCTGATCGAGGTCGTCAAGGTGGTGGACCTCACCGAAGGGGCTTACACCGAGCGCGAGCTCATGATGGTGAAGGTGCGGGCAGTCGGCAAGGAGCGCGAGGAGATGAAGCGCATGGCCGACATCTTTCGTGGACGCATCATCGACGTGACGGAGAAGAGCTACACCATCGAGCTCACGGGCGACCAGAGCAAGAACGACGCTTTCCTGGTTGCGATCGATCGCTCCGCCATTCTGGAAACCGTGCGCACCGGCGCCAGCGGTATCGGCCGGGGTGAGAGAATCCTGCGCGTCTGAATTTTTCGGGGCTCAGCCTTCTGCCCGTTCACGCTGAGCCTGTCGAAGCCCTGCCTGGTATCCATTGCCGGTCAGGGTACCGAGAGCCCTTCGACAGGCTCGCGAGGAACGGCACAACCATCACATCCAACTGGAGCAATCAGATGAAAGTTTTCTACGACAAAGACTGTGACCTGTCCCTGATCAAGGGCAAGACCGTCGCCATCATCGGCTACGGCAGCCAGGGCCACGCTCACGCACAAAACCTCAACGACAGCGGCGTGAAGGTCGTGGTCGGCCTGCGCAAGGGTGGAGCATCCTGGGACAAGGTCGGCAAGGCGGGCCTGAACGTGCTGGAAGTCAACGAAGCCGTGAAGGCGGCTGACGTTGTCATGATCCTGCTCCCAGACGAGCAGATCGCCGAGGTGTACAACAACAACGTCGCACCGAACATCAAGCAAGGTGCTTCGCTGGCGTTTGCTCACGGTTTCAACGTGCACTACAACCAGGTCGTGCCCCGCGCCGATCTGGACGTGTGGATGGTTGCTCCCAAGGCACCCGGCCACACCGTGCGCAGCACCTACGCCCAGGGCGGCGGCGTGCCGCATCTGGTGGCCGTGCATCAGGACAAGAGTGGCAAGGCGCGTGACCTGGCCCTTTCCTACGCCATGGCCAATGGTGGCGGCAAGGCCGGCATCATCGAAACCAACTTCAAGGAAGAGACCGAAACCGATCTGTTCGGCGAGCAGGCCGTGCTGTGCGGTGGTGCGGTCGAGCTGATCAAGATGGGCTACGAAACGCTGGTGGAAGCTGGCTATGCGCCCGAGATGGCCTATTTCGAGTGCCTGCACGAGCTCAAGCTCATCGTGGACCTGATCTACGAAGGCGGCATTGCCAACATGAACTACTCGATCTCGAACAACGCCGAGTTCGGCGAGTATGTGACCGGCCCGGAGGTCATCAACGAGCAGTCGCGGGTGGCCATGCGCAATGCGCTCAAGCGCATCCAGAATGGTGACTATGCCAAGATGTTCATCCAGGAAGGTCGCCTGAACTACCCGTCGATGACGGCACGCCGCCGCAACACGGCTGACCACAGCATCGAGGTGGTGGGTGCCCAGCTGCGCGCCATGATGCCCTGGATCGCCAAGAACAAGCTGGTGGACCAGAGCCGCAACTGATCGCGCGCTCCCGGAAGGAGCGTGACGGACGACAAAGGCCACTTCGGTGGCCTTTGTCGTCTTTTCCTACAGACACACTGCTTTACACTGCGGCATTCTGTGCAGAACGCTGCCGCCGGGACCGTGGTCAGGTTGGTGCTAAGTTGCATGGAGGCCCCAATGCACGATGGAACAGAACCCACTATGACGCCCATTGAAGAACGCCCGAGGCGCCCCAAGGGCATCTACATGGTGCCTAACATGATCACGCTCGCCGCCTTGTTCGGCGGCTTCTATTCCGTGGTCATGGCCATGAATGGGCGCTACGACCTGGCCACCGTGGGCATTTTCGTTGCCATGGTGCTGGACAGTCTGGACGGCCGCGTCGCACGGCTCACCAACACGCAAAGCGCGTTTGGTGAGCAGATGGATTCGCTCTCCGATATGGTGTCCTTCGGTGCTGCACCCGCACTCATCGCTTACGAGTGGGCGCTCAAGGACCTCGGCCGCTGGGGCTGGATCGCAGCATTCGTGTATTGCGCCTGTGCGGCCCTTCGGCTGGCACGCTTCAACGTCAACACCGGGGTTGTCGATAAGCGCTACTTCCAGGGGTTGCCGTCTCCGGCGGCTGCGGCGTTGGTGGCCGGCTTCATCTGGCTCATGACGGAGTTGGGCGTTCCGCCGCATGACGTGACCTGGCCCATGTTCGTCATCACGCTTTACACGGGCTTGACGATGGTGACCAATGTGCCGTTCTACAGCTTCAAGGACCTCAGCCTGAAGAAGAGCGTGCCGTTTGCGTCCATCGTGCTGGTCGCGCTGGCCATCGCGGTCATCAATATCCACCCGCCAACCGTTCTGTTCGCGCTGTTCGTGGTGTATGGATTGTCTGGATACGGGGTCTATTGCTGGCGTAAGGCCAAAGGCCGTCCCACCAGTGTGATCAGCACGTCCACCGACGAACCCGACGAACGCGGGCTCCACGACTGAGTTTGCACGCCATTCCGGTTGTGCTACAGTTGTCCACATGATTTTCCGCGCTTTTGCACTACTACTGGATGTCCGACACGGGCAGGCTTGGTAGCGCACGCGCATTCCATTCAAAACGGCCCGTTTGCACCTGCAGCGGGCCGTTTCTGTTTTTGGGGCTGCGGGTTTCAGTAACATCGAAAGAGCACCATGTTGAAACAACCTGCCAGCAAGTACCCCGCCTTTCAGCCAATCGGGCTCAAAGATCGAACCTGGCCAGATGCGGTCATCACCCGGGCGCCCATCTGGTTGAGCACGGATTTGCGCGACGGCAATCAGGCCCTGATCGAGCCGATGGACGTCGAACGCAAACTGCGCATGTTCAAACTGCTGGTGCAGATTGGTTTCAAGGAGATCGAGGTCGGTTTCCCGTCGGCGTCGCAGACGGAGTTCGATTTTCTGCGCCGCCTTATCGATGGACGGCTCATTCCCGATGACGTCACGATCCAGGTGCTGACACAGGCCCGTGAGCCACTGATTCGCCGCACGTTTGAAGCTCTGGAAGGCGCACCACGTGCCATCGTGCACCTGTACAACGCGGTGGCGCCGGTCATGCGGCGTGTGGTGCTCGGCATGGACGAGGACGAGATCGTCGAACTGGCCACCTCCCATGCACGCCTTTTCAACGAATTGGCGGCGGAGCAACCCGCTACCGATTGGACGTTTCAATATTCGCCCGAGATGTTTTCGGGCACCGAGCTCGCCTTCTCGAAGCGCGTCGTCGATGCGGTGACAGCGGTATGGCAGCCAACCACTGAACGCAAGTGCATCGTCAACCTGCCGTCCACGGTGGAGCACAGCACGCCCAATATCTTTGCCGACATGATCGAATGGATGCATCGCAACCTCGAACGGCGTGACGCGATCGTGTTGTCTGTGCATCCGCACAATGACCGTGGCACTGGTACGGCGGCAGGGGAATTTGCCTTGATGGCCGGCGCTGATCGCATCGAGGGTTGCCTGTTCGGCAATGGCGAGCGCACAGGCAATCTGGATATCGTCAACGTGGCTCTCAACCTCTACACGCAAGGGGTGTCACCCGGGTTGGACTTTTCCGATATCGACGAGATCCGTCGCACGGTGGAGCACTGCAACCAGTTGCCGGTGCATCCTCGTCACCCCTATGTGGGTGATCTTGTGTACACGTCCTTCTCCGGGTCACATCAGGACGCGATCCGCAAGGCGTTTGCCGCGCGTCGTGAAGGGGATTTCTGGAACATCCCCTATCTGCCCGTGGACCCCAAGGACCTTGGTCGCAGTTACGAAGCGGTGATTCGCGTCAACAGCCAGTCGGGCAAAGGAGGCATTGCCTACCTGCTCGAAAGCGAATACGGTCTGGCGTTGCCCCGTCGTCTGCAGATCGAATTCAGCCAGGTGGTGCAAGCGGTGATGGATGCCCATGGCAAGGAACTGGGGGCTGCGGATCTGTGGGACATTTTCCAGCGCGAGTATGGGCTGGACCAGGTGAATACACCGTTGCAGCCGGTGATGGAGGATGTGACCGGCCAACGTGTGAGGGTGGCGGCTCAGGTACACATTGGTGGCCGGCCGGTGGCCGTGGACGGGCAGGGCAATGGGCCTATCGACGCCTTCGTGAATGGCCTGAATGCGGCGCACAGCCACGAAGTGCGGGTGCTGGATTACCAGGAACATGCAATGGGCTCCGGCGCACAGGCGCGGGCGGTGGCCTACGTCGAAATGCGGGTCGATGACCGGCGCACGGTGTATGGCGTGGGTATCGACGCGAACATCGTTTCTGCCTCTTTCAAGGCTATCCTTTCGGGCCTGCACAGGGTGGTGAGGGCCCGGGCCCAAGACATCGAAACACAGGCCGTATGACCACGTGCCCATCCACAAGAACAATCCCAACGGAGTTCCCATGAGCGACAAACTGATCATCTTTGATACCACCTTGCGCGACGGCGAGCAATCGCCCGGCGCTTCCATGACGAAGGACGAGAAGTTGCGCATTGCCCGCCAGCTGGAGCGCCTGAAGGTCGATGTCATCGAGGCTGGTTTTGCCGCCAGCTCGAACGGAGACTTCGATTGCGTGCAGGCGATTGCCAACACCATCAAGGACTCCACGGTGTGCTCGCTGGCCCGTGCGAACGATCGCGACATTTCCCGCGCGGCCGAAGCTCTCCAGGGCGCGCAGCGGGCGCGCATCCACACCTTCATCGCCACCAGTGCCTTGCACATGGAGAAAAAACTGCGCATGACACCGGAGCAGGTGCTGGAGCAGGCCAGGCAGTCGGTGCGTTTCGCTCGCAATCTGGTGGATGACATCGAGTTCAGCCCTGAAGACGGCTACCGCAGCGATGTGGACTTTCTCTGCCGCGTGCTGGAGGCCGTGATCAAGGAAGGCGCAACGACGCTCAACATTCCCGACACGGTGGGTTACGCCATCCCCGAGCTGTATGGCAACTTCATCCACACCCTGCGTGAGCGCGTTCCCAATTCCGACAAGGCCATCTGGTCGGTGCATTGCCACAACGATCTGGGCATGGCCGTGGCGAACTCACTGGCGGGCGTGAAGATCGGTGGGGCGAGGCAGGTGGAGTGCACCATCAACGGACTGGGCGAGCGCGCAGGCAATTGCTCGCTCGAAGAGATCGTGATGGCGGTACGCACGCGCCGCGACTATTTCGGCCTGGATGTGGGCGTGGACGCCACGCAGATCGTACCGGCGAGCCGAATGGTGAGCCAGACCACCGGTTTCGTTGTGCAGCCCAACAAGGCAGTGGTGGGAGCCAATGCCTTCGCCCACGCCAGTGGCATCCACCAGGATGGCGTTCTCAAGGCCCGTGACACTTACGAGATCATGCGGGCCGAAGATGTGGGCTGGAGCGCGAACAAGATCGTGCTGGGCAAGCTCAGTGGCCGCAATGCCTTCAAGCAACGGCTGCAGGAACTCGGCATCGAGATGGAGTCGGAAAGCGAAATCAACACCGCCTTCGCCGCCTTCAAGGAACTGGCTGATCGCAAGAGCGAGATCTTCGATGAGGACATTCTTGCGCTGTGCAGTGACGAAAGCGTCACGGCAGAAAAGGAGCAGTACGGCCTGGTGTCGCTTTCCCAGCGCAGCGAAACGGGTGAGCGTCCACACGCGAGTGTGGTGTTCACGGTCGACGGCAAGGAAATCCAGGGCGAGAGCGACGGTAACGGCCCCGTGGATGCCTCATTGAAAGCCATCGAAAACCATGTGAAGAGTGGCGCCGAGCTGGTGCTCTATTCGGTCAACGCGATCACGAGCGGTTCGACTGAGAGCCAGGGCGAGGTGACCGTGCGCTTGCAGCACAGTGGTCGCGTGGTCAATGGCGTTGGCGCAGACCCGGACATCGTGGTGGCCTCGGCCAAGGCATATCTCAGTGCACTGAACAAGCTTCACAGCAAATCCGACCGTGTTGCAGCCCAAGGATAAAAGTTCAATGAAATCAAAGGCTTGATGAATTTTTCTTCCTGATCTGCAGAAAAGAGACCAAAAGTAGCATCTGTTCCACCGATCATTGAAGACCGTGTCCCAAGCTTTTGATATTGCTAGTTTTTTTCGGGATGCCTATACTCCACACCTGCGCAGTTCCTGTTGTTGGAGTGGAGTCATGGTCATTGCGGTCGATCGCTTTCGCAAAATCCTGGTAGTAGCAGCCATTGCCTGCTGGGTGACCATTTCGGCTTCGCCGGTGTCGGTGCAAGCCGCTACCAATGCGAAGACCAACAAGGCGACCAAGAGCACCCTGAAAGCCAAGGCAGAGGCGCCCAAGCGCACCGTTGCCAGCACGACCAGGAAGGCCCAGTCGAAGGTCGCGAAGGCGCCAGCCCGCAAGACGGTGAAGGTGGCGAGCAAGCCGCAAGGCCGTGTGAAGGTGCAGATGGCCGCTGGCAAGTCGACCTCGCTTCACAAGGTCGCTGTGCAGCGCCAGCCTGCCGCGCCACAGGCTGTGATGCGTGCTGCCGTGGCACCCCGCCTCTCCGAAGGATCGCGCCTCGGTTTGCGCTCTATGGACGATCCCCTCGAATTCAACTCGACCGTGGCTCTGGTGATCGACCAGGAGACCAATGAAGTGCTCTTCAGCAAGAACGATGCAGCGGTACTGCCCATCGCTTCGCTGACGAAGCTCATGACCGGGCTGGTGGTGGCCGACGCTCATCTCAACATGCAAGAGATGATCACGATCACCCAGGACGATGTCGACACGTACAAGGGAAGCAGCTCGCGCCTTGCCGTGGGTACCACGTTGAGCCGGGGTGAGTTGATGCATCTTGCGCTCATGTCCAGCGAGAACCGGGCCGCACACGCATTGGGCCGCACCTATCCAGGCGGCCTCACGGAGTTTGTCCGACTCATGAACCGCAAGGCCAGCGAGCTGGGCATGAGCGACACGCGCTATGTGGAGCCCACCGGCTTGTCCAGCGCCAACCAATCCAGTGCGCGCGATCTGGCGACGCTGGTGTCGGTGGCCTATCAGCGTCCGATCCTGCGCAACCTGTCCACGTCGCCCAGTTATGAGGTGGATCTCGGGCGTCGCACGCTGCACTACAACAACTCGAACGGCCTGATCAAGAATCCGGCATGGGACATCGGTCTGCAGAAGACGGGCTACATCTCGGAAGCCGGCCGCTGCCTGGTGATGCAGGCCAAGGTGGCCGGGCGTCAGTTGATCATGGTGTTCCTGGATGCCACTGGCAAGGTGGGACGCATGCAGGACGCAGAGCGCGTGAGGCGCTGGGTGGAAGTACAGACCGACATGCGCGTCGTTGCCCGCCCGCAAGGCTGAGCCTTGTTGATTCCCCAATGCAAAACGGCCCTTCAGGGCCGTTTTGCATTGGGGCTCGCTCAGTCGTTCAACGGGACTGAGCCTGGGTCGAGGCCTTGGGGCATCCCAGGGCTGAGGAAATTTCCGCCGCGGTGACACGCAGTTTGGGAAGCCAGCTCTCATCGATGCGGTCTGCGGGCGCGGAGATCGACAGGCCTGCCACCAGTTTGTTCTGGTCGTCGTAGATGCCCGCGGCCATGCATCGAACACCCAGTTCAAGCTCCTCGTTGTCCCGCGCCACGCCAGCCTGGCGGCATTGCGCCAGTTCACGCTCGAGGGTGGCAAGCTGGGTAAGGCTGTTGCGTGTGTTGCCCGCCAGCCCCGTGCGGGTGGCATAGGCACGCACGCGCTGGGGCTCGTCATCGGCCAGGAACAGCTTGCCGACAGAGGTGAGATGCAGCGGCGCCCGGCCACCGATGGCTCGAACGACCTGCATGCCTGAGCGTTCACTGTAGGCGCGTTCCACGTACACGATCTCGTCGCCCTGGCGCACGCTGAGGTTCACCGGCTGCTGGATCAGCTTGTGCAGTTCCCTCATGGGCAGCAGAGCGGCATCACGCACACTCAGCCGGGCCTTGACGAGGTTGCCGAGCTCCAGCAAACGCATGCCGAGGCGGTAGCTGCCAGCCTCGGGGCGGTCGACGAAACGGCCAATGGTGAGGTCGTTGAGGATGCGGTGGGCGGTGGAGGGATGCAGGCCGGTTTTCTCGCTGATTTCCTTCAGGGACACCGGTTCTTCGCGGGAAGCCAGTACCTCCAGTAGATTGAACATACGTTCGATTACCTGAACGGTGGGCGTGCTGGGAAGGGTCTCGGAGCGTTTGGTCATGAGGTGGGCCGGAGGTTGCGGCTCATTTTACAAGATGAAATCCACTTCCTCAAACCGGCGATAGACCTCCGACATCCTCTCATCAGAGCGGGCGGGTCAGGCCAGGACACTCAGTCCAGCCGGTCCCACTGACCGTTGTGCAGCAGCTCGTGTGGGCGGAAGCTGGCTTTGTAATTCATCTTGCTGCTCTGTCCGATCCAGTAGCCCAGGTACACATGCGGCAGTTCCAGGGTTCTCGCCTGTTCGATCTGCCACAGCACACTGTACGTGCCGTAGCTCGCCTTCTCATCCGGTTCGTAGAAGGTATACACGGCCGAAAGGCCATCATTGAGCACATCGACGATGGACACCATCTTGAGCTTGGGTGCGCCCCCATCGCCGGACGGCTGGTGAAACTCGACCAGTCGCGAATTGACGCGGCTCTGCAGCAGAAACTGCGTGTACTGATCGATGCTGTCATGGTCCATTCCGCCCCCCGCATGCCGGCTGTTCTGATAGCGCAGGTAGAGCTGGTAGTGCTCAGGCAGGAAACACAGCTTGAGCACGCGCGTCTGCAGCATGCTGTGCTGCTTCATGGACCGGCGTTGGCTCCGGCTGGGTTTGAACGACGCAACAGGCACGCGCAGCGGTACGCAGGCCTGACAGCCGTCGCAATACGGTCGGTAGGTGAACATGCCGCTGCGGCGAAAGCCGTGCGTGACCAGATCCGAATAAGCGTCGTTGTGGATGAGGTGGCTGGGCGTGGCGACCTGCGAGCGGGCCTGCCGGTCGGGCAGGTAGCTGCAAGGATAGGGTGCCGTGGCGTAAAACTGCAGCGCCTGGAGCGGGAGTTCTTTGAGATGGGTCACGCGCTACGACCGTCGTCAGAGAGGATGTTTTGCCAGTATACGGGTTGAAACTCCCAGTGCGGAGTGGGGTGTGACAGTGCCATTCGCACGTGTCGGCAGAATGCGTCGCGTGGCATGAGCTGCCCGCCGAGCGAGGCCAGGTGCGCGGTGTTTTGCTGGCAATCGATCAGTGGCATGGCGTGGGCCCGGCAAAAGGCGACCAGAGCGGCCAGCGCGAGCTTGGACGCATCACTTTGCCGGCTGAACATGGACTCGCCGTACACCATCGCACCCAGGTTGACGCAATACAAGCCCCCGGCCAGCTCGCCATCAATCCACGTTTCCACGCTGTGGGCCAGACCGCTCTGGTGCAGCCGGACGTAGGCTTCGACCATCGCTGGCAGGATCCAGGTCCCGTTCTGACCATCGCGCGGGGTGTGCGCACAAGCCCGGATCACCCGCTCGAAGTCGTGGTCGAAGCGCACTTCAAGGCGCTGCTCCCTCAGCAGCCGGGTCAAAGTCTTGCGAAGCGAGCGGTGCAGGCGGAACTGGTCTGTCTCGAGCACCATGCGCGGGTCTGTGCTCCACCACAGGATGGGTTGGCCCGCGCTGTACCACGGGAAGATGCCTCGGGAATAGGCCGCCACCAGGGTGGGCACATCGAGCACGCCACCAGCGGCCAGCAGCCCGGGCGCAGGGTCCGTGGCACTCCATGCGGTCTCCACGGCCGGAAAGGCCTGGCCAGGTTCGAGCCATGGCAAGGCTCGATTGGGTGGACTGTGTGACATGCCGATATTGTGCGCGGCGGCCTCGAAGATTCAAGCTGTGCGGCGCACGATCCCCCGAAGCAACCACCAGACCATGGCGCCAAATGCGATGCCCACGCCGTCGGCTGCCAGATCGGCCCATTCGCCATAGCGCCACCCAGTGGCCGCCTGGGCGAGTTCAATGGCTCCGCCATAGACCAGCAGCAGCCAGGCTACACGGGCTGGTCTTTGCGGGTAGGAAAGCAGGCCAAAGAGGGCGAGCCAACTGAACCCCAGGGCGTGCTGGGCTTTGTCCCAGATGTTGAACGCCTGGGGCGGCAGCAAAGCCACCGGGACCAGGGAAGCGATGGTCAGCACGGCCACGCACAACCAGAAGAACGGTTTGATCAGTTTGCCAGGCATGACTCGACAGGCTCGGAAACAAAAAGGCCTTCCGCAGAAGGCCATCAGATGAGGCGGGGCGCCACTGGCGCGCGAGCCTGGATTCTATGATCGTTCCAACCGATGGGGGTGTGGCTTCATCGACTCGCGGGTCTGGCCGTGTAGGATGCGTCAAACCTCGGAGGACGCATGAAACGGATTCGGACCTGGTTGACTTCGGCGATCGTTCTTTTCGCGGGCAGCGCTTTGTCGTTGGCCCATGCGCAGCCTGAAGCTCAGGCGAAGCCGAAGACAGTGAACGTGTTTTCGCACTTCAACAGCCTTCACAATCATGCGGCGAAAGAAAGCAATTCGAGCACGCGGGTGGGTAACTGGGTGGCTCGCATGACCGCTCAATCGCAGCCACGGAACGTGTACACGCTGGCCGCGCAGTTCGGCTTCTTCACGCAGTGGACTTTACCGCCGCAGAACCATGTCGCCCACGAAGAGGTCCGGTCACCCTATCTGGACAGGTACAGCGCCTCCTGGAAAAGGGCGGGTGCCATCAATGTGGTGGAGTTCGTTCCCGATAACTTCGATGCGCAAGGCACGGATCCGTCCCGGAACACGAACATGGGCGCCGCTTATGAAACGGTGCTGCTGCGGATGATCGATGCCTGGGAGGCCAATGCGCCAGGTGAGAACCGCCGTTACGTCGTGTATGCGGGCTGGCCACAACTGGGCCGGCATGGGGGTAAGAATGACGACCCTGCGAGCGTGTCTGCGGAGGGCTATAAGCAGTGGGTGGCCTACGGCCTGGGTGACTATCAGCGGTGGATGGAGTTGCTGGTTTCGCGTTTGAAGGCGGCGCGCCCGGCGCTGGACATCCGTTTGCACAACATCAACAAGGCCGTGCTGGTTGCCTACCGCGACACGGCGGTCGGCACCATTCCGCCAAACGTGCTCTTCACGGATTTGGCGCCGCATGGTCGCGCATCCTGGTATTTCCTCGCCGGTGTTGCCGAGTACATCGAGCTCTTCGGCGAAAAACCACCTGCCAACTTCAAGTTCGATTCGGCATGGGCAGTGGCTCCGACCATCGTCGAAAACTACCAACAGGTCGTGGATGCCATCTGGTCTGCGGTGAAGCCTTGATTCACGCTGCGCAACTTTGATGGCGGGCATGCCCTGGACGGCGAACAGGGCTACCCAAAGAAAAAGCCCTTCACGTGAGTGAAGGGCTTTCGTATTCTGGCTCCCCGACCTGGACTCGAACCAGGGACCTGCGGATTAACAGTCCGTCGCTCTACCGACTGAGCTATCAGGGAACAGCCTCAAATTATAGCGTCGTTTGTCGCGATTTTCTGCTCACCCGGACTTTTCCTCAAAATTTGTTGAGGCCCACGTTTCGTGTCTCTATTCGGATGTTGGTGACTCCACGCCGAGCACCTTGTGCAGCTTGGTGCTGCTGGTGGTGTACTGCAGCGTCACGGTCTTGTCGGGAAAGACGTATGGTGCAGCGCCAAAAGCGGCGAGAGCGCATTCGTGGAAGCCCGAAAGGATGAGCTTCTTCTTGCCGGGGTAGGTGTTGATATCGCCTACCGCGAAGATGCCGGGGACGCTGGTGGAGAACTTCTCCGTGTCGACGACCAGTTGCTTGCGCTCGATGTCGAGACCCCAGTCAGCGATCGGGCCGAGTTTGGGTGAAAGGCCGAAGAACACGAGCAGTGCGTCCAGCGGTACCACACGCGTCACCGCATCGGGGCCCATCACTTTCAATCCATTGAGGCGCCCGTCGGCTTCTTCGAAGCCATTGGGTTGGCCCACGATGAATTGCATTTCCTGCCGCTCGCAGAGCTCGCGCATTCGCGCCACGCTCGCGGACGCGGCCTGGAAGCCGTCGCGGCGGTGGATCAGGATCACGCTGGCGGCGCGGTGCGGACCTTGCTTCGCAAAGTTCAACGCCCAATCAAGTGCCGAGTCACCGCCTCCCACGATGACGAGATGCTTGTCTGCGAAGTCGGCGGGGTTCTTTACCCGGTAAAACAGCTGGGTGTCCGCAAAGCGGTCCAGTCCTTCCACATTGAGCTTGCGCGGCTGGAACGCACCCACGCCCGCAGCAATGAAAACCGTTCGGGTGAGAAAGTGAGTGCCCTTCGAGGTGGCCACAAGGAAGCGGCCATCTTGCTGCCGATGTACCGTGGAGACTTCCTGCCCGAGGTGGAAGGTGGCGCCGAAGGGTTTGATCTGATCCAGCAACCGGTCAACCAACTCCTGGCCTGTGCAAACCGGAATGGCGGGAATGTCGTAGATGGGCTTGTCGGGGTACAACTCGACAGGCTGGCCACCGGGGTAGGGTAGCGCGTCGATGACGTGCGCCCGTATTTCCAGCAAGCCCAGCTCGAAGACCTGGAACAGTCCGACGGGCCCAGCACCGACGACGACTGCGTCGGTTTCGATGAGGTCGTCAGGCGTGTCGGGTGTGGTCATTCCATCGGGCCGGGGCGCTGGCCGCATGGCGGGGCCGTGTCAGCGGATCAGTTCCGACAGCTTGCCCGTGCGGTCTTTCCACTCTTCGTGGTCCGGTAGCGGGTCCTTGCGCTTGGTGATGCTCTTCCAGCCCGGCAGACGCGCGAGTTCGGCGTTGATCGCGGTCATGTGCTGCTGATCCTTGGGCAGATCTTCCTCGGCGTAGATGGCACTCACCGGGCACTCGGGAATGCATACCGCGCAGTCGATGCATTCATCCGGGTCGATGGTGAGGAAGTTCGGGCCTTCGCGGAAGCAGTCCACCGGACAGACGTCCACACAATCGGTGTATTTGCAGCGGATGCAGGCTTCGGAGACAACGTGGGTCATGGTGATCGGGGGAATCGGTAGAACCCGGGATTTTAGGGTTTCCCTGGGGCCCAGGCGGGCGCATGCCCTTTGCCCGGGTCGGTGTTAAGGGTCAGCGGGCACTCAGCGAACCAGCAGGGCACCCGAGGTGCGGTGGCTGGCGGTGTCCACCAGCACAAGCGAACCCAGGGTGCGCGAACGCTCGAAAGGCAGCGTGGCCAGCGGTTCCTGCAGGGCCAGTTCGATGTGCCCGATGGCATTGGACTCAAGCTGGCTGGCATCCTCTTCGGTCAGGGTGTGGATGTCCAGGCGGTGCACGATGCGCTTGACCTTGGCCTTCACCCAGCGGTGACCATGCAGTGCCCAGTAGACGCGGCCTGGCACCAGCGTTTCGTCGTCGAGCCAGGCCACGGTCGCGCGGATTTCACGGCTGCCCGTGAGGGCATCTGGGCTATCGCCATCGTCGGTCGCCAGCAGCCAGTCGCCGCGCGACACGTCGACCTCGCGGTCGAGGACGATACCAGCGCTGTGCCCTGCGAGAACCGCCTGTGGGTGGCGCACGTGGTTGAGAACCTGTGCCACCACAGCGGTCTGCCCATTGGGGAGGATGCGGATGGCCTGGCCGGGTTGCACGCCGCCGGTGGCCACGCGCCCCCAGAAGACACGGCGGCCTTGCGAGGTGTCGGATGACGAACTGAACTTCTCCACCCACTGCACGGCGAAGGCAAAAGGCAGCGTGTTGTCGGCTGGCGTGACAGGCAGGCCCTCGAGTATTTCGAGCAGCGTCGGGCCGTTGTAGCCGCACCAGCCGGGCTGGTCGCTGGCATCGACCACGTTCCAGCCTTTGAGGGCGGACACCGGCACGATGGCATTCACGGCAATGCCGGCCTGCTTCGCAAACTGGCGCAGGGCCGCAGCAATGTGGCTGAAGGCCGTGGCGCTGTCCTCGACGGCGTCGAGCTTGTTGATGGCAAAGACCACGGAGGGCACACGCAGCAACTTCAGCAGCAGGCTGTGGCGACGGGTCTGGGGCAGCAGCTGCAGCGCCGGATCGGCCCAGTTCAGTTTGGTGGCATCCACCAGCACCACCGCGGCGTCGGCGCTGGACGCCGCCGTCACCATGTTGCGCGTGTACTGCTCGTGACCTGGCGCATCGCCGATGATGAACTTGCGGGCCTCGGTGCTGAAATAGCGGTAGGCCACGTCGATGGTGATGCCCTGCTCACGCTCGGCGGAGAGGCCATCGGTGAGCAGCGCAAGGTCGGTCTCGCCATGGCGCTGGACGCCGGCCAGGTGGTCCTGCAGCACGGCCTTGCTGTCGACCAGCAGCCGGCCGATCAACGTGCTCTTGCCGTCGTCGACGCTGCCGCAGGTGATGAGGCGCAGGGCGGCGCTGGTGTCTTGTGCCACGGGGCTGGTGATGCTGCTCATCAGAAATAACCTTCCTTCTTGCGGCGCTCCATGGAGGCGTCGCTGGTTTTGTCGTCCATGCGCGTGGCGCCGCGCTCGCTGACCTCGGCGGCCAGGGTTTCGATCACGATGTCGTCGGCCGTGGCGGCCAGGCTTTCCACCGGGCAGGTGCAGGTGATGTCGCCCACGGTGCGAAAGCGCACGTCGCGCACCTGCACGGTTTCGCCGTCGCGCGGGGGCGTGAGTTCGGTGACGGGCACGAGCAGGCCACGCCGGTCCACCACCTCGCGCTGGTGCGTGTAATAGATGGAGGGCAGGGCGATGTTCTCGCGTGCGATGTACTGCCAGACGTCCAGTTCGGTCCAGTTGCTGATGGGGAACACGCGGAAGTGTTCGCCCGGTTGCAGGCGTGTGTTGAACAGCGTCCAGAGTTCGGGGCGCTGCGCTTTGGGCTGCCACTGGCCGAAGCTGTCGCGGTGGCTGAAGATGCGTTCCTTGGCGCGCGCTTTTTCCTCGTCGCGGCGGGCGCCACCGATCAGCGCGTCGAAGCGGAATTCTTCGATCGCTTCCAGCAGCGTCACCGACTGGTGGACGTTGCGGCTCTCACCGGGGTGGGCCAGCCGCACGGTGCCGCGCGCCATCGAGTCTTCCACACTGCGAACGATGAGTTCCGCACCCAGTTCCTTGGCGCGCAGGTCGCGGAAGTCGGTCACTTCCGGGAAGTTGTGACCGGTGTCGATCATGAGCAGCGGGTAGGGAATCCGGCCGGCGCCAAAGGCTTTCTCGGCGCACTTGAGCATGACGAGCGAGTCCTTGCCACCCGAGAAAAGCAGCGCGGGGCGCTCGAAGGCGGCGGCGACCTCGCGCAGGATGAAGATGGTTTCTTCCTCCAGTGCGTCCAGGTGCGCGTTGCTCAGGTGGTGATCCTGGTTGGCGCGTTGCAAGGCGGTCTGGATGACGGCAGTTTCGGTTCGGGCGTTCATGGGGCAGTCGGGTTCAGTGGGCGAGATGGAGGCCGCATTCGCGGTTGTCTTCGCCCTTGGTCGGGTCCAGGTAGTCGAAGTTGTTGGGCAGGCCGTGGGCCTCGCAGTACTGGTGCAGTTCTTTGGACGACCAGTGCAGCAGCGGCGCGACCTTGATCAAACCATCCGGGTTGATGCTGACGGGGTCCATCTGGGCACGGACGGCGGTGTCCGTGGCCCTGAGCGCGGTAAACCAGACCTTGGGCGCTGTCTCGCGAAGCGCGCGGGCAAAGGGCTCCAGTTTCACTTCCTCGGTGAACGCAGCATGGCGCGGGTCGTCGAGCGCCGGCGCGGGACCATCCACGGCCTCCTGGTGAGCGCGAGAACGGCGCGGCAGGTAGATGCGAAGGTTCAGATCCAGCTGGCGGGTCACTTCGTCGGCAAAGCGGTAGGTGGCTTCGGTGTTGTAGCCGTTGTCCATCCAGACCACCGGCACATCGGGCTTCACGCGCGTGACCAGATGCAGGATGACGGCCTCGAAGGGGCGGAAATTGGTGGTGACGATGGCTGGCTGGTCCAGACCGAGCGCCCACTCCACCAGTCCGGCGGCGTTGCGGCCCAGCTCGTTGTTGACGCGTGTGAGATCGATGGCGCTCATGGTGTCGGCTCTCGGTGCTCAGGCGGCTTCGGCGAAGTGCGGCGTGGTGTGCACGGCATCGCCCTGGTAGAAGGCGGGGTAGTGCGACAGCAGTGCCTGGCCGTGGGCCAGGTTCTGGTCGGCGCGCAGCACAGCCTGGGTGAAGCCACTGCGCTGCATCTGCACCAGCTGGTCGATCAGCACGTCGCCCGTTGCGCGGATCTGGCCGGTGAAGCCGAGCCGGCGGCGCAACAGAAAAGCCTGGCTGAAGGCGCGGCCATCACTGAACTTCGGGAAATGCAGTTCGACGACCGTGATGCCGGTGAGATCCGCCTCCCGGGGATCTGCGTCGTTCGCGATCGCGAGGCGTTGCGCTTCTGCTTCGGGGGCGGAGAAGGCATCGGCGCTGAAGAGTTGAAGGGCGTTCTGACTCATGAAGTTGTTCCTCAGGCAGCGGCGCGGGCCGTGCTCGTGCGAACCGCGTTGGCGGCGGTCTTGAAGGCATCGGGGCCGGTGCGGCGCAGGGTTGCCAGGAAGGTCTCGCCACTCTTTCGCTGGGCGCGGTAGGTGTCGAGCAGTGCCTCGATCACATCGGGCACTTCGCTGGCCGCGAAGGACGGGCCGATCACCTTGCCGGGGATGGCTTCGCCAGACAGGCGCGTGCCGTCCGAGCCGCCGAGCGTGACCTGGTACCACTCCTGGCCGTCCTTGTCGACGCCCAGGATGCCGATGTGGCCGCTGTGGTGGTGGCCGCAGGAGTTGATGCAGCCGCTTATATGCAGGTCGATCTCGCCGAGGTCGTGCAGTTCGTCCAGATCCTTGTACCGGCCCAGAATGGCTTGTGCCAGCGGCAGCGAACGTGCGTTGGCCAGGTCGCAGAAGTCGCCGCCGGGGCAGGCGATCATGTCGGTGAGCAGGCCGATGTTCGGCTTGGCCAGGCCCAGGCGACGCGCCTCGCGCCAGAGTTCGGGCAACTGGTCGCAACGCACCCAGGGCAGCAGCAGGTTCTGCTCGTGCGTCACGCGGGCCTCACCGGCAGAGAAGCGCTCGGCCAGGTCGGCAGCACGTTCGAGTTGCTCGGCCGTGGCATCGCCGGGCGCCTGGCCGAAGCGCTTGAACGACAGCGTGACGGCGCGCAGATCCGGGTTCTGGTGTGGTTTGACGTTCTGCTGCAGCCAGCGGCTGAACTCCAGGTCGTCCTCTGCGGCCGCCTTGAGGATGTGCGCGATCTTGGCGTCGGCGCTCTTGCGGTCGCAGTTGAGTGCGGGCGGTACGAAGAAGGCGGTCACGCGGTCCAGCTCGGCCTGGCTGATGGTGTGCGGTGCGCCGTCCTTGTCGATGATGTCGCGGTACTCGGCTTCCACCTGATCGGTGAAGGCCTGGCCCTCGGCTTTCACGAGGATCTTGATGCGGGCCTTGTAGATGTTGTCGCGGCGGCCGAAGCGGTTGTAGGCACGCACCACGGCTTCGAGGTAATTGAGGATCTGGTTCCACGGCAGGAACTCGCGGATCACGCTGCCGATGATGGGCGTGCGGCCCATGCCCCCGCCCACGCGCACCTGGAAGCCCAGTTCGCCGTCGACATTGCGCAGCAGGCGCAGACCCACGTCGTGCCACGGTGTGGCTGCGCGGTCTTCTCGCGCGCCGGTGATGGCCACCTTGAACTTGCGCGGCAGGAAAGCGAACTCAGGGTGCAGCGTGCTCCACTGGCGCAGGATCTCGGCGAAGGGGCGAGGATCGGCCACCTCGTCGACAGCGATGCCGGCCAGCGCGTCGGTGGTGATGTTGCGGATGCAGTTGCCGCTGGTCTGGATGCCGTGCATGCCGACGCTGGCGAGCAGGTCCATCACATCGGCCGAGCGCGACAGCGGAATCCAGTTGTATTGCACGTTCTGGCGCGTGGTGAAGTGCCCCGTGCGGTCGGGTAGCGTGGGCACTTCGGACAGGCCGGCATTGGCTTTGGAAACGTCGTTCTCTTCCTTGTGGTCGAAGTCCCGCGCGATCTTTGCGAGCACGCGCAACTGCGGGCTGGAGATTTCGCCGTAGGGCACGGCCACCCGCAGCATGGGCGCGAACCGCTGCACATACCAGCCGTTCTGCAGACGCAGTGGCTTGAACTCGTCATCGCCCAGTGTGCCGGCCTGCCAGCGGGTCAACTGGTCGCGGTACTGGGCGGCGCGCAGGCGAACGAACTGGCGGTCGAAGTCGGAATATTGGTACATCGTTCTCGTGGGTCTTCAGAAATCAAAAGGCAATCAGCTTCGTGCCCGCATAGGCGAGCAACACCGACAAGGCGGAACGCACCAGGCGTTCGGGTGTGTGGCGCATCAGACGCGTGCCCAGCCAGATGCCGGGCAGCGAACCTGCCAGCAGCTTGACCAGCAAGGGCCAGTCCACGGAGCCCAGACTGGCGTGGCCCAGGCCCGCCACCAGCGTGAGCGGGACCGCGTAGGCGATGTCGGCCGCCACGATGCGAGGCAAAGGAAGCAGCGGAAAAAGCAGCAACAGTACCGACACACCGATCGCACCAGCGCCCACCGACGTGAGCGTGACCAGGGTACCGATCACCGCACCGAACAGCACGGGCAGGCTCCAGTGGCGCGCATGCGTGGCGCGGTCGAGCTGGCTTTGGGGCAGATGCCGTGGCAACTGGCGACCCCGCACCGTCTTGTAAAGCATGGCGGCGGCCGTCAGCAGCAGCGCCACACCGAGGGTGTTGGTCATCAGCGACTGCACCGCAGCGCTGGTGGGACCCAGGTGGCGCAACACCAGCAGCGTCAACACGGCGGCTGGCAGGCTGCCTGCGCTGAGTTGCGCGACCACCCGCCACGGCACCAGCTTCTGCCTGGCCAGGCTCAGCGTGCCGCCCATCTTGGTGAATGCGGCGAACAGCAGGTCGGTGCCGACCGCGAGGTAAGGCTTGACGCCGAAAAAGAAGATCAGAATGGGCGTCATGAGCGAACCGCCACCCACGCCAGTGAGACCCACGATGAGTCCCACAGCGAATCCGGCCAGGATGATGGCGATGTCAGGCATGGGCATGACTGTAGGGATGCATTGATATATCCCAAACGATTTTTTGTTCATGGGTATATATCTCCTGCGCATAAGAAAATGCACGCTGTGTTGAATTGCACGTCAGATGCCCGCTTGTCCAGTGGGGTCGACCGCGCATCGGCCTGCTCGGCGTAACATCCCGGCCATGCAAAAACAGCGCATTCTGGTCAGCGTGGTCGGCTTCTCCGACGTGGAACGCCATGCGCTCAACACCGTCTTCCGGCTGTCCCAGGAACGCGAACTTTCTTATGCCCCCTGGGTGCCGCTGGCCGCGCCTGGTACGGTGATACCCGCGGGGGTGGCGCAGGTGGCGCTGGTGGACGGTGAAAGCCTCGAGGCCGTGCTGTCCCATGCCAAGGAAATGCCGCCCGGGCAGCGGTTGATCTGGGTGGGGCCCGATGCGCCTGAACATGCCTGGCGCGTGTTGGACCGGCCCATCGAGTGGGCCGCCGTGTTGCACGATCTCGACCTTGTGTTCGCCGCGCGGCAGGTCGACTCTGGTCTGCTCGACTTCGATGTGACCGCCCCTTCACCGCTGGACCTGGATCTGGACATGGACATGACCTCGGTGGAGCCCGCCGAGACGGTGCGGCGTGCGCTGGTGGTGGGTGCGGAAGACGAGGAGGGCACCTACCTGCGTTCCCGCCTGGCCCTGGCCGGCGTGGGCCTGGTGGACGAAGTGATCGGCACCGAGAGCGCGCTGGAACTCATGGAGCGCAACCGCTATGTGTGCGGCGTGTTCAATCTGGACGACCACCGGATCGACGTCTGGTCGCTCATGCGGGACTTCATCCAGCGCAACCCGAAGGCGATGACCCTTGCCACAACCGAGTTGGCAGGACCGCTGGCCGGTTGGTGGCGGCGGCGCCGGGTGCGCCGCGATGCGCACCGTGTGGGCATTACCGCGTTGCTGCAGCGCCCGTTCCAGCCCCGCCAGGTGTCTGAGTGGCTGGATCTGATCTGAACTGACCGGCAGGCTGGCGACGCGCCTGTTTCCAGGCAAACCGGGCCGGATCGATGGATCTCAGCAGCTCGGCTTCTTCCTGCGACGCGGGTGTTTCACCATCCATGGTGGCCGCCAGGCGGCTGGCGCACCAATGGGCCAGCGTGATGCCACGCGAACCCAGTGCCGCGAGCATGTAAAGCCCGGGATGGCGTGGTGTCTCATCCAGCCGTACGCGGCCGCGCCGGTGGCCGGCCTCTGCCATGAACCTTTGCAAGGCATCGGTGTCCGGCACGGCACCGGCCAGCGGCAGCCGATCCAGCGAGGCACAGCGCACCTGGGCCCAGCCCTGGAGCTCACCCTTCGCGAGAGCTTCGCGGAGATCCGCCGCCGCCAGGGGGCAGATCGCATCCAGGCTCTCGGCGTTGCGCGCATGCGCCAGGTCATTGAGTGTTGTGTCGTTGGCTCCCCGGTCGTACGTCGATCCCATGGCCCAGATCCGGGCCGGCCATCGGGGGGCAAGCCCGGCATCTTCATAGAGCGGCACGAACACGCCATTGTCCCGGCGTGGCCTCTCGGCCCTGGGTGCGCCGTGCTGTGCCGCCAGACTCATCTGGCCTTTGACAGGGCGCAAGGGCAGGGCTGACGGATCCATCAACGCGGCTTCATCGGCAAGCAGGTGGTGGCTTCCGTAGGCTGCCGTCACCACCGCAACGGGCGCTTGCCCCACGCAGGCACCTTCGGCATTCATGGCCTGCCAGCCGTGAGGCGTGCGAATCAGGCGGGGCACCGGTGTGTGCCAGTGACAGGCCACGTCGCCGTGCTGCATCGCTTCCGACAACCAGGCCTGCACCAGCGCCGCCGGACGCACCAAAGCCGCGGGCCATCGGCCAGGGTCGTGCCCCAGGTTGTCCACCTCGCAGGCCTGCCAACCCTGGCCTTGGGGTATCAGGCGCTGCAGCTCGGCCAGTGTGGCGGTGACGCCCAGGGCAGATAGCCGGGACAGGGGCGTGGGCGCTCGCGTGACGTGTGGGCTGAGCATGCCCACGGGCAAGGCAGAAGCGCCCTGAGCGGGGCCGCTGGCGGCATCCAGGAGGGTGAGTCGCCAGCCGCGCCGCGCCAGCGCGGCGCAAACCGCGGCACCTGCCAGACCGGCGCCAATCACCAGGGCATGGCGTGCTTGGGATGGGGTCACGGGGATGGGCGCGGGTGGCGTGCCGCGCCACAGGGCTCAGCGGCCGTCGGCCGGAGGAGGCACAAAGCCCGCGGCAGCGTCGGCACCTTCGCCAAAGAAGTGCTTTTCCATTTGGCGGGCCAGGTACTGGCGCGCGCGCGCGTCGGCCAGATTCAGGCGGTTTTCATTCAGCAGCATGGTCTGGTGCTTGAGCCAGGCCGCCCAGGCTTCCTTGCTGACGTTCTCGTAGAGGCGCTTGCCCATTTCCCCAGGATAGGGCGGAAAGTCCAGGCCTTCGGCTTCCTTGCCGAGCTTAATGCAGTGGATGGTGCGTGCCATGACGGGCGTTCCTTGGAAATGTGGGTTAGATGGATTGGTTATAACGAACTGAAGAAATAATTCGTTCCCGATCTGGCCGATCGTCGGCATGATCCGTGGGCTCCTGGTTCGTCGGCGCCATTGCGCCAATGTCGGGAGCGGGCTCGGGGCCGGGCAACCCGCCACTGTAGCAAGGTTTCGGTGCCCGCCACGTCGGTGGGGCCAGCCGATTCCCCGCCAGCCGCCAGACCGGCCCGACTTTTTACAATACGGGGTTCGACCCCATCAGGATTTCTCATGAGTGCATTTCTGGAAGAGCGCGTCCTCAGCGTTCACCACTGGACCGACCGGCTGTTCAGCTTCACGACCACGCGCGACACCTCGCTGCGCTTTTCCAACGGCCACTTCACCATGATCGGCCTGAGGGTGAACGAGAAACCGCTGCTGCGCGCGTATAGCATCGTCAGCCCGAACTGGGCCGATCACCTCGAGTTCCTGAGCATCAAGGTGCAGGATGGTCCGCTCACGTCGCGGCTGCAGCACATCCAGGTCGGTGACAGCATCATCGTGGGCCGCAAGCCCACCGGCACGCTGCTGATCGACTACCTGCTGCCTGCCAAGCGCCTGTACCTGCTGGGCACCGGCACCGGACTGGCGCCTTTTCTCAGCATCATCCGCGACCCGGAAACCTATGAGCGCTTCGAGCAGGTCGTGCTGATTCACGGCGTGCGTCAGGTCAAGGAGCTGGCGTACCGCGAGCTGATCACGGAACAACTGCGGCACGACGAGTTCCTGGGCGAGGCCGTGCAACAGAAATTGCTGTATTACCCCACCGTCACCCGCGAGCCGTTCATCCACCAGGGTCGCATTCCCCAGTTGCTGGGCGATGGGGTGATCGCCAAGGACCTGGGCATTCCGCCCCTCAACCCGGCCGAAGACCGCGTGATGATCTGCGGCAGCCCCGAGATGTTGCGCGACCTCAAGGCGCTGTGCGAGAAACGCGGCTTCAAGGAGGGCAACACCACCACGCCGGGCGATTTCGTCATCGAGCGCGCCTTCGTCAGCTGAGGCGAGGGAACTTGCGGCAGACTGCCGGGCTCAGTGATCTGTCCCGCCCGGCGGCGCCCATCTCCCTTCTTCTGGATTTCTCTTGATTGCCATCTTCTCTCCCGGCCAACCTTCGCCCCTGACGAGCCAGCCCAGGCGCATCCTGGGTCTTGTCGCGGCCGCCTGTGTGGCCCTGCTGGCCTTCGGCCTGTATCTGCAGCACGTGGTGGGGCTCGAGCCGTGCCCCATGTGCATCGTGCAGCGCTATGCGCTGGTGGGTGTGGCCGTGGTGGCGGGTATTGCAGCGCTGTTCCGTCATCGCACCGCCCGCTACGCCGGCGTGGGTCTGATGGGGGTGCTCGCGGTTTTCGGTGCATTCACCGCCGCGCGCCAGAGCTGGCTGCAGTGGAACCCGCCCGAAATCATGAGCTGCGGGCGCGACTTCTTCGGGATGATCGAGGCCTTCCCGCTGCGCCGCGCGATCCCCATGATCTTCCGCGGCAGTGGCGATTGCTCGGTGATCGACTGGACCTTTCTCGGCCTGTCGATCGCAAACTGGTCTTTTCTGTGCTTCTCCGCCATCAGCGTGCTGGCCGTGGCCCTGTGGGTGAAGCGACCCGCCGCCTGACTTGAGGCGGCCCCGGCCAGGGGTCTTCAGCTGAGTTTCTTCACCAGCACCTGGCTCTTTCGGTCCCAGTTGTACTTGCGCTTGCGGGCCTCCGGCAGCCAGTCAGCGCTGACCTGTACGAAACCGCGCTTGACGAACCAGTGCATGGTGCGCGTCGTCAGGACGAAGATGCTCTGAAGACCCTGGGCCTTGGCCCGCGTCTCGATGCGCTTGAGCAACCGCTCGCCGTCACCCTGGCTCTGCGTCTGGGGTGACACGGTGAGTGCCGCCATCTCGCCCGTGCGCTCTTCCGGATAGGGGTAGAGCGCGGCACAGCCGAAGATCACACCGTCGTGCTCGATGATGGTGTAGTTGCCCGCGTCGCGTTCGATCTCGGTGCGGTCGCGCTTGACCAGGGTGCCGTCCTTCTCGAACGGCTCGATCAGCGCCACGATGCCACTCACATCGTCCATGGTCGCCTCGCGCACACTTTCCAGTTTCTCGTCGACCACCATGGTGCCAATGCCATCGTGGGTGTAGATCTCCAGCAGCAGTGCGCCGTCAACCGAGAACGGGAGGATATGGCTGCGGTCCACACCACCTTCGCAGGCACGGATGCAATGCTGCAGGTAGAACGCGGTGTCGGTCGGCTGGGCGGCAGAAGGCAGGGCGGCCAGCATCTTCTTGGCGTCCGCCAGCGGCAACTCGGTGTCGATGTCGCTTTCCGGATCGTTCTGGTCCACACGGATACCGGGCACCTCGGTCAGGAACATCAGCTTGTCGGCCTGCAGGGCCACGGCCACCGAAGTGGCCACGTCTTCCATGGTGAGGTTGAAGGCCTCGCCGGTGGGTGAAAAGCCGAACGGCGAGAGGAGCACCATCGCGCCCATGTCCAGTGTGCGCTGGATGCCGTCGGTATCGACCTTGCGCACCAGGCCGGAATGGATGAAGTCCACGCCGTCGATGAGGCCCACGGGGCGCGCGGTGATGAAGTTGCCGGAGATCACCCGCACGGTGGCGCCTGCCATGGGTGTGTTGGGCAGGCCCTGACTGAAGGCGGCCTCGATCTCGTAGCGCAACTGGCCTGCCGCCTCCTGGGCGCAGTCCAGCGCCACCTCGTCCGTGATGCGCATGCCGTGCGAGTACTTAGCCTCGTGGCCCTTGAGGCGCAATTGCTCGTTCACCTGAGGTCGAAAGCCATGCACCAGCACGATGTCCACGCCCATGCTCTGGATCAGTGCGAGATCCTGTGCCAGCTTTTCCAGTTTGCCGGCGGCAATGGCTTCACCCGCGATGCCCACCACGATGGTGTTGCCACGGTGCTTGTGGATATACGGTGCGACCGAGCGGAACCAGGGGACAAAGGTGAAGTTGAAGACAGTGGACATGGGCGAATGGCAGGCGGGCAATGGGCCGGGCGCGGATAATGACCGGTTGCCCGATTTTGACCGAAGTTCCTCACTTGTCCTCCACGCCGCTGCACATCGAATTTCCGGAAACGCTGCCCGTCTCGGCCCGCCGCCACGAGATCGAGGCGGCGATGCGCGACCACCAGGTGGTCATCGTCTGTGGCGAGACCGGGTCGGGCAAGACCACGCAGCTGCCCAAGATCGCACTGGCCATGGGCCGGGGGCGCTGCAACGCCAAGCCTGGTCAGCGCGGGCAACTCATCGGTCATACCCAGCCCCGGCGTATTGCAGCCTCCAGCGTGGCCAAGCGCATTGCCGAGGAACTCAAGACACCGCTGGGGGAGGTCGTGGGCTACAAGGTTCGCTTCCAGGACCGTCTGTCGAAAGACGCCTCGGTGAAGCTGATGACCGATGGCATCCTGCTCGCCGAGACGCAGACGGACCCCGAGCTGCGGGCGTACGACACGATCATCATCGATGAGGCGCACGAGCGCAGCCTGAACATCGACTTCCTGCTCGGCTACCTCCGGCAACTGCTGCCCCGCCGGCCCGACCTGAAGGTCGTGGTCACTTCCGCCACCATCGATGCCGACCGCTTTGCGCAGTATTTCGCCTCGGCCAAGGGGCCGGCACCGGTGCTCATGGTGTCGGGCCGCACTTTCCCGGTGGAGGTGCGCTGGCGCCCGTTCGAGGAAAGCCGCGACTACGATCTGAACAACGCCATTGCCGACGCGGTGGACGAACTCTGGCGGGGCCCTGCCGGCGGCGACATCCTGGTGTTCCTGCCGGGTGAGCGCGAAATCCGCGAGGCCGCCGACCACCTGCGCAAGCACCTGAGCCATGTGCCCACACTTCGCCATGCCGAGGTGCTGCCGCTGTTCGCCCGGCTCTCGCAGGCCGAGCAGGACCGCATCTTCCAGGACCACAGCGGGCGCCGCATCGTGCTCTCGACCAACGTCGCCGAGACCTCGCTCACCGTGCCGGGCATCCGTTTCGTGATCGACGTGGGCACCGCGCGCGTGAAGCGCTACAGCTTTCGCCAGAAGGTGGAGCAGTTGCTGGTGGAGCCCATCAGTCAGGCTGCAGCCAACCAGCGTGCCGGGCGCTGTGGTCGCGTTGCGGACGGTATCGCGATCCGGTTGTACGACGAGGCCGGCTTCGGTGCCCGCCCGGCGTTCACCGATCCCGAGATCCTGCGCAGCTCACTGGCAGGCGTCATCCTGCGCATGAAGGCCCTGCACCTGGGCGCGGTGGAGGACTTCGCCTTCATCGAGGCACCGCAGCGGCGCGCCATCGTGGATGGTTATCAGTTGCTGGCCGAGCTCAACGCCGTGGACGAGACCAACGAGCTCACGTTGATCGGACAGACACTGTCGCGCCTGCCGCTGGATCCGCGTGTGGGCCGCATGATCCTGGAGGCACAGAAGCGTGGCGCGCTCGACGAGGTGCTCGTGATCGCCTCGGCACTGAGCGTGCAGGACGTGCGCGACCGTCCGCTCGACAAGCAGGCGCAGGCCGATCAGGCCCACGCCAAGTTCGACGATGAAAAGAGCGAATTCAGCGGCACCCTCAAGCTCTGGAAGTGGCTGGAAGACACCAAGGGTGGCCACGGCAAGGACCACAAGCTCAGTCACCGCCAGTACGAGAACGTGCTGCGCGAGAACTTCATCAACGTGCGGCGCGTGCGCGAATGGCGCGACATCCACAGCCAGCTGCACACCGTCGTGGCCGAGCACAAGTGGCGTCTGAACGACAGCCCCGCCAGCTATGAACACCTGCACCTGGCGATGCTGTCGGGCTTGCTGGGCAACGTGGGCCAGAAGCATGAGACCGAAGACGTCTACCTCGGCGCCCGCGGCATCAAGTTCCACCGCCATCCCGGGGCCAACCTCAGCAAGCGGCCAGGGCGCTGGATCGTCTGCGCCGAACTGGTGGAAACCACCCGCCTGTTCGGACGCGGTATCGCCGCCATCGAGCCGCTCTGGCTGGAGCAGGTGGGCGGGCACCTCATCAAGAAGCAGCTGCTGGATCCGCACTGGGAGAAAAAGGCCGCGCAGGTGACGGCGCTGGAGCGCGCCACGCTGTACGGGCTGGTGGTCTACAACAACCGCCGCACCGACTACGGCCGCGTGGACCCGGCCGGGGCACGCGAGATCTTCATCCGCGAGGCCCTGGTGGCCGGGGAATGGGACACGCGCCTGCCGTTTCTGGCGGCTAACCAGAAGCTGGTGCGCCAGGTGGCGGAACTGGAGCACAAGTCGCGCCGGCAAGACGTGCTGGTCGACGACGAGCTGATCTACGCTTTCTACGACCTGCAGGTGCCGGCGGACATCTGCACCGGCGCCAGCTTCGAACGCTGGTACCGCGATGCGGTGCGGCAGAACCCCAAGCTCCTGCTGCTCACCCGCGAAGAGCTGATGCGCCATGAAGCGGCGGGCATCACCACGCAGACCTTCCCGAAAACCCTTCGCCTGGGCGGTGTTGACTGCGCCTGCGCCTATCTGCATGAACCGGGCGATCCTCGCGACGGCCTGTCGGTCACGCTGCCCATCTTCGCGCTCAACCAGGCCAGCGAAGACCGCTGCGACTGGCTGGTGCCGGGCATGCTGAAGGAAAAGGTGCTGGCGCTGCTGAAGACCTTGCACCAGCGGCCGCGATCGCGGCTGGTGCCGCTGCCGGCCACGGCCGAACGCTTTGCCCAGAAGCTGTGCGAGCCCGCCGCCTTTGCGTCCGGCAACTTGATGGATGCCGTTCTGAAGCTGGTGCGCGAGGCCACCCAACTCGACATCCAGCGCAACGACATCAAGGTGGACATGCTGAGCCCCCACCACTTCATGCATTTGCGCGTGGTGGACGAGCATGGTCGACAGCTGGGCCAGGGCCGAAATCTGGCAGCGCTCAAGGCAGAGCTCGGGGCGCAGGCAAGGGGGGCCTTCCAGGCACTTGCTTCGCTCAAGATGGAGGGCTTGCGGGCCGCGCCGGCCGACGTCCCCGCTGGCCCAGCGAAGCGCAGCGCGACACCGGTTGCGTCCAAGGCCGCCGCTCCGCCGGCCGCGAGCGTGAACGCCGCGCAGCGCCACCTGACCTGGGACTTTGGCGAGTTGCCCGAATTGATGGAAATCCGTCAGGGGCAGCAGACGCTGATCGGCTTCCCCGCGTTGGTGGACGACGGCGATGCCGTGCGTATCGAAGTGTTCGACGAACCGGACGTGGCGCAGGCCCGTCATCGCGAGGGACTGCGCCGCCTCTTCGCGCTGCAGATTCGCGACGCCCTGAAGTACCTGGAGAAAAACCTGCCTGGCCTTCAGGCCATGGGCGTGGCCTACATGCAGGTGGGCAAGGAGTCAGGCGGGGGAGGCACCCTGGAGGAGCTGCGGTCGCAGATCCTCGAGCTTGCGCTGGATCGGGCCTTTCTTGGGAATCCGCTGCCCACCGACGCAGCCGCGTTCAAGCGGCGGGTGGAAGAAGGGCGGGGCCGCCTCACGCTGATCGCCAACGAGATCGCGCGCATGGCGGGCACCGTGCTGGCCGAGTACGCCGCGGCTGCTCGCAAGCTCAAGGACAGCAAGCCCCACGCCGAGGTGGCAACTGACATCACGCAACAGCTGCAACGCCTCATGCCCAAACGTTTTCTGTTGCAGACGCCCTACGCGCAACTGCAGCACCTGCCGCGTTATCTCAAGGCGGTGCAGTTGCGGCTGGACAAGCTGCGCGCCGATCCGGCACGCGATGCCACCAGGCTGGCCGAACTGCGTCCGCAGGACCAGCGCTTCTGGCGGCTGGTGGCCGAGCGCAAGGGCGTGCAGGATGCCCGTCTGCAGGAGCTGCGCTGGCTGCTGGAGGAGCTGAGGGTGAGCTTCTTCGCGCAGGAGCTGCGCACGCCGCAGCCCGTGAGCGTGAAGCGACTGGACAAGGCCTGGGCCCAGCTCAGCGCGTGAGCCGGGCCGCAGAAACCGGGGTCAGTTCGTTGCGAGCGTCGCGCGGCCTTCACGAACGCCCAGCGCGGCGTCGGCCTGCAGGCGCTTGACAACCGCTTCGGCGTCTTCACGGGTCGCGAACCGGTTGATGCGGACCTCGTGGCGGCCGTCCCGGGCCACCATTTCCGCCGGGTAGCCCGCTGCCTGCAGCCGTGTGCGCAGCGCAGCAGCCTCGTTCACGCTCGACAGCGTGCCTGCCACGGCGCGCCAGCGGCCGCCTTGCAGCAGCACGCCATGGCCGGGATGCATTTCAGCCTGACCGATGAACTTCGCCAGCTGCTCGGGCGTGGCCTGGCCAGCGGGTTTCTCGGGCTGGCCTGTGAACACCACCCAGAACGCACCGGGCTTTTCCAGTTCAATGCCCGGTTTGCCATCCCGCACCACTTCGACCTTGCCGTCGAAGACGCAGACGGCGTCGTGCGCGGCGTCGGTCATGGCCCAGAAATCGGTGCCGCGAATACCCACGGTGGCGGTGGCCACTTCCAGGTTGAGCTCGCGCTTGTTGCCCAGTGCCTTGCTGGTGTAGTCGGTGGCGTAGCGGAACACGCCGGTGACCAGCTTGAACGCGCTTTTCTGTTCACTGGGCGCGGTGGCGCTTTCGCGGGCGGTGTCGATCGACTGGATCAGGAACTCGCTCTGTTCACCCAGCTTGATCGTGCTCTTGTCGTCCATGCGCAGCAGCATGCGCGAGCCGCTGGCCGTGATGGCCTTGTCATTGGCGCGCAGCGTCGCACCCGGTTCGGCCGGGCGGCGCTGGCCGTTGCGTTCGACCCAGGCCGGCAACTGGACCGCCTCGACCACAGTGGCACTGGGTGCGGCGTGCACGTGCGGGCTGACGCTCCAGACGACTCCCCCCAGGGCCAGCGCAGCACCGACCTGCCAGAGCAGGGAACGGCGGCGCACACCTGCGGTGCGAAGGGAGGTGAACGGGACCTTCATGAAATGCATCTCCAAAAGAAAAACAGAAAAGGCAGGTACGCAGAGGACATCCGGGCACCCGGTGATGGCAGGCAAATCGGCCGTCTGGACGATGTATTGACCCTTGTCGCGCAAGGGTTGCACCACGGTCGTGCGCTTGTGCGGCCCGCTTCACACCGTGCGAGCTGCACCGCTGATGCCAATTCGTGGCGGTGCTCGCGTGTTGACAACGGCAGGTCAGATGCGTTTCACTGGAGAAAATCGCATGTCAGTGATTGCATAGGAGACGGAAGGATGGATCGGCGCGAATTCGTGGAAGCTTGTGCGTTGAGCGGCGGATCCCTGGCGGCCGCCCTCGCCAGCAGTGCCTGGGCGGCCGACGCCAGGCCCAGGTCCTATGGGCGCGTGCAGTTGCTCGATGAGTTCGGTAAGCCGCTCAAGGCCTCCAGCCTGAAGCCGCAGACCAACTACATCTTTCACTACCCGTTCGAGGCCACCCCCGTCTTTCTGCTGGACCTGGGAAAGGCGGCATTGCCCACCCCGCTGCAGACGCGCGACAAACAGCGCTACGAATGGCCCGGTGGCGTCGGGCCCCGGCGCAGCCTGGTGGCGTTTTCGGCCATCTGTGCGCACAAGCTCGTGTACCCGACAAAGGACCTGAGCTTCATCAGTTTTCGCAGGGGTGCGGTCATCAACCCGCAGACACCGAGCAAGGGCAATGACCTGATCCACTGCTGCGCAGACCACAGTCAGTACGACCCGGCGCGTGGCGCGCAGGTGCTCAACGGTCCGGCAGAGCAGCCCTTGTGTGCCGTGTTGATGGAACACGACCTCAAGAGCGACACCCTCACCGCCACCGGCACGCTGGGCGGCGAGTTGTTCGATGACTTCTTCAAGAAGTACGAAATGAAGCTGAGCCTCGAGGTACCCAATGCACGTCAGGCGGTGGCGCGGCAGACCTCCGTGCGCGAGCTCGACCGCTACTGTCGCAACCCGGTCAGGTGCTGAGATTCAGAGACTGGCGAGGCGCTTGATGCCCTCGCGCAGGGTCTCGTCCTTCTTGGCAAAGCAGAAGCGCACCACGCGCTGGTCGAAGCCATCACCATAGAAGGCCGACAGCGGAATGGCGGCCACGCCAATCTCCCGCGTGAGCCACTGGCAGAAGTCCCCTTCGGGCAGGTCGCGCTCGGGCACCGCGAGGTTTGAGATGTCCACGCACTGGAAGTAGGTGCCTTCGCCGGGAAGGAGCCGGAAGCGCGTCGTGGCGAGTCCTTCTCGGAACAGGTCGCGCTTGCGCTGGTAGAAGGCCGCGAGCTCGAGATAGGGCGCCGGGTCGGCCATGTAGGCGGCCAGTGCGTGCTGCATGGGCGTGTTCACGGTGAACACGTTGAACTGGTGCACCTTGCGGAATTCGGCCGTGAGCGGGGCGGGCGCCACCACCGTGCCAATTTTCCAGCCGGTCACGTGGTAGGTCTTGCCGAAGCTGCTGACGATGAAGGCGCGCGCCGCCAGGCCGGGAAAGCGCGCCGCGCTCTGGTGCGCCTGGCCATCGAACACCATGTGTTCATAGACCTCGTCGCTGATCAGCAGCACGTCGGTGGGCGCCAGCATCGCCTCGAGGCGCCGCATGTCGGTCTCGCTCCAGACCATGCCGCTGGGGTTGTGAGGGCTGTTGATCAGCAGGGCGCGGGTGCGCGGCGTGATCGCCGCAGCAATGCGGTCGAAATCCGGCCGGAAGCTGCCGGGTGTGAGCGGCACGCGCACCGCCACACCGCCCGCAAGCTCGATGTTCGGTACGTAGCTGTCATAGCAAGGCTCGAGCACGATGACCTCGTCGCCGGGCTGCACCACGGCCAGAATGGCGGTCAGGATGGCTTGCGTCGCACCCGCCGTCACGGTGATTTCGGTCGCCGGGTCGCAGGCCAGGCCGTAGAGCGCCTGCATCTTGCTGGCCATGGCCTGGCGCAAAGCCAGGGCTCCCGGCATGGGCGGGTACTGGTTGTGGCCGGCCTGCATGGCCTGCGTGACCGCGTCGAGCAGCGCCGGGTCGCAGTGGAAGTCGGGAAAGCCTTGCCCCAGATTCACCGCACCGTGCTCGGTGGCCAGCGCGGACATGACGGTGAATATGGTGGTGCCGACCTTGGGCAGGCGAGAGGTGAGAGCGGGCGTGTGCGGAGCAATCGATGTCATGGTGTCACAGCTCATAGTCGTCCGGGGTCCCACTCATGGCGCGCAGGATCAGGTCGCGCGAGAGACGGTCGCTGAGCAGCTCGGCAAAACGCAGAACGAAGTGACGCAAGTAGGTACCCCGCTTGAAGGCGACGCGCGCCAGGTTGTGGCCGAACAGCTGGGCCGCGGGGCGCGCGACGAGATCGGGCGTCTGGTTTTCGCCCTGCATGGCCATCTCGGCCACGATGCCCACGCCCATGCCCAGCTTCACATAGGTCTTGATCACGTCCGAGTCGATCGCCTCGAGCACGATGTTGGGTTGCAGGTGCCGCAGGGCAAAAGCCTGGTCGATCCGGGTGCGTCCGGTGAAACTCGGGTGGTACGTGACCAGCGGCACCTGGGCCAGGTCGTCGAGCGTGATGCGTTCGCGTTCGAGGAGCGGGTGGTCGAACGGCAGCACCAGCACGTGCTGCCACTCGTAGCAGGGCAGTGTGACCAGCTCCGGGTAGTTCACCAGGGATTCGGTGGCCATGCCGATCTCGGCGACTTCCTCCATGAGCATCTTGGCTACCTGATCGGGCGATCCCTGGTGCAGGCTGATGCCGACCTTCGGATAGGCCTGGCGCAGCGCGGCCACCGGGCCGGGCAGCACGTAGCGCGCCTGGGTATGGGTGGTGGCAATGGACAGCGTGCCACTGTCCTGCGCGGAGTACTGTTCGCCGATCCGCTTGAGGTTGTTCACCTCGCGCAGGATGATGTCGATGCTCTTGAGTACCTGCTGGCCGGGCTCCGTGACGCGCTTGATGCGTTTGCCATGGCGCGCAAAGATCTCGATGCCGAGTTCGTCCTCGAGCTCGATGATGGCCTTGGACACACCGGGTTGCGAAGTGTGAAGCGCCTTGGCGGCTTCGGTGAGGTTCAGGTTGCGGCGCACCGCCTCCTGCACGAAACGGAACTGGTGCAGGTTCATCCGGTGGTCTCCAGTGCGATCTGCGCAAGCAGGGCGGTCAGGCGGGGGTCTTCGCCTGCCGCGGGCAATTGTTCGAATGTCACCTCAGGGTGTGAGGCGGTGAGCTGGGCCATGAGCACGGGCAGGTCTTCGCGGGCGTGTTTGCCCATGCCGAAAAACAGCGGCAGCACGCGCACCCGCGTGGCACCGCGCTCCACCAGTTGGCGGGCCGCTGTCGCGATGTCGGGCTCGCTGAGTTCGAGGTAGGCGCAGGAGACCGCCGCCTGCGGCTCCTGTCGCACGATATGCTGTGCCACCGATTCGATGGGTAGGCGCCAGAGGGGGTCTCGCGAGCCGTGTGCAAACACGATGACACCGAGCATGGCGGTCACCTTCGCAGCACCAGCCACCCGAAGGCGCCCAGCGAGAACACCGAGTAGATCAACGCTGGCGACGCCGCCGCCAGCCAGGGTTGCCACTGGTTGAGGTTGCCGATGTAGCCGAACACGTTGTTGAGCAGGAAGAAACTGATGCCGATCATCACACCGCCGAACACGTAACCGGTGATGCTGCCCGAACGGAAATGCAGGTAGGCGAAAGGCAGCGCGAGAACCACCATCACCAGGCAGCTCAGTGGGTAGAAGACCTTGCGCCAGAACTCGATCTCGTAGCGCTGGGCGGTCTGTCCATTGGCTTCGAGGTGGCGTATGTAGCCGAACAGGTCGGCCGTCCGCATGCGTTCTGGCTTGAGCAGCGCCACCGACACCATCTCGGCGTTGATGCCGCTGGGCCAGCGCAGCGAATCGAGCTGCTCGCGCTGGATGCGGCCGGAAGCCTGGCCCGCCGTATCGAACTCGCGTCGCTGCACCTGCCGCAGCGTCCAGGAGTCGTCCTGTTCGATCTGACCGGTGCCGGCATGCAGTGTGGAGACCAGCAGCCCTTGGTTGTTGAACTCGAAGATGCGCACGTTGCCCAGTTCACCCTGCGGCGACATCGAGCCCACATTGACCGAGAAATTGCTGTAGGGCTGTTTTTCCTTGAGCCAGGCGCCTGTCTGTCCGAGGCTGATGTTGCCCTGGTAGCGGGCCTTGAGCAGCTGGGCGTTCTTGTCGGAAAAGGGTGCGAGATAGTCGCCGATGGCGAAGGTGAGCAGCACGAACACCACGCCCAGCCCCAGCATGGTGCGCAGGGCGCGCCATGGCCCCAGCCCGCTGGTGCGCAGGATGGTGTATTCAGAGCCCTGCGCCAGGCGCGCGAGCACGAAAACCGAGCCGATCAGCACCGCAATGGGCAGCAACTCGTAGACCCGGCTGGGCATGAGAAGTGCCACGTAGAGCAGGGCGTGAGGCACCTCGTAGAACAGCGTAGGGTCCAGCGCCGAGGGTTTGCCCAGGGCGGGCAGCTCGTCCACGAAATCGAAGAAGAAGAACAGGGACAGGAAAGCCAGCAGAACGAAGGCCACAGCGGCGAAAACCTCGCCATAGATCAGTCTGCGGATGGTCTTCATGCGCCGGCTCCCGCAGCGCCACGTTGCGCGCGCTTCGCACTGAGCCAGCCGCGCACGCTGAAGTTGTGATGGCGCTTGTAGAACCAGAGCAGGGTGAGGGCGAACACCCCACCGTGCAGACTCACCATATAGCCCCCCAGGCTGAACAGACCGCTGGCCACCCAGCTCTGCCCCAGGTTGAGCAGGTTGTAATAGAACACAAAGGCAAACAGGGTGAAGAACAGGTTCCCACCCCGGCCTGCCCGTGGGTTGCCTGTCGTGGTGGCGACGGCAATCAGCACGAAGTTCATCGCGGTCAGCGCCATGCCGATGCGCCAGCCCAGTTCGCCCAGGTTGGCGCGGCTGGGGTCCTGGATCAGATCCCAGCTGTTGCGGGCCTTCAGGGCTTCGCCGCGCTGGCTGATGGCTGCAGAGCCTATCTGCGTGCCGTACTCCTCGAACTCGCTCACTTTCAGGCTGCTCTGGTCTGCGGCCGATTCGAGGCGCTGCCCGTTGTTGAGCATGAGGAACTGCTGTTCGTCGAGCCATTCGATGCGGCCCGAACGTGCCGACGTCACGGTTTCGCTGCCGTCGTCTTCCGTGCTGGAGATGAAGATGTTGCGGCCCTCGGTGCCGTCGGCCGTGTCCTTGTCGATGAAGAACACACGCCGACCGCTGGAGGACTCCTGGAATTGCCCGGGTGCGACGCGTTCAAGATCGCCCCGGCGTTCGAAACGGTCACGCAGGTTGTCGGTCTGCTGGTTGGCCCAGGGCCAGATGAAGAAGACCATCAGGGTGATGACGATGAGGATCGGCCAAGAGAATCGGACCACCGGCCTCAGAAAAGCCCCGAGCGAGCGGCCGCTGGAGAACCAGATGATCATCTCGCTGTCGCGGTACATGCGCGAGAGCGTGAAGACGATGGCGATGAACAGCGCCAGCGTGAGGATGGTGGGCATGCGGCCGATGACGGTGTAACCCAGCACCAGCGCGATCTCCTGCGGGTCGACGCTGCCGCGCGAGGCCAGCCCCAGCGTGCGGATCAACAGCATGGTCAGCACGATGGTGAACAGCACCACCAGGGTGGCGCCGAAGCTGCGTGCCAGCTCTTTGCGAATGGAAGAATGGAATAACATCGATCGAGAACAGGAAAGCACGATTATGGACTTTGAACTCAAATCCCTCTCACCCGCCCAGGCCGCCCAATTGTCTGCAGATGCATTGCTGGTGCTGGTGCCGGACGACCTCACGGGCCAGGCCGCTGGCGGCCCATTGCTCCAGCTGGTGGCAAGTGCCTCGCAGCAGGGGGATCTGGAGTCGGGCCTGGCCAAGCAGCTCGCGTGTTACCGCCCGGCAGGGTTCAAGGCGGTGCGCGTCGTGCTGGTGCGCGCAGGCGACGGTTCCGCCGCGTCTGTCCGCAAGGCTGTGGGCGCGGGCATTGCCTCGCTCAAACTGCCCGGTGTGAAGAAGCTGGGCCTGGTTCTCAGCCTGATGAGTGCCAGCAGCGATGCGGTGCGCGCTGCCGTGCAGACCTGTGCCGATGCCACTTACACCTACACCACCACAAAACCCTCGGCCAAGGCGCGGACGCTCCAGCAAGTGGTGGTGGGCGTGACCGATGCCGCCGTCGCGCGCGCGGGATTCGATATCGGCACCGCATTGGTGACCGGGGTCGAGTTCGCCAAGGAGTGGGCCAACCGGCCTGCCAACCATGCCACACCCACCATGCTGGGCGAGGCGGCCCGCAAACTGGGCCGCAAGCCTGGCATCAAGACCGAAGTGCTCGGTCCCAGGCAGGTGGAAGCGCTCGGCATGGGCTCGTTCATGGCCGTCGCGAGGGGCTCGGCCGAGCCCCTGCGGTTCATCGTCATGCACTACAGCGGTGCGCCCAAGGGCAGTGCTCCGGTGGTGCTGGTGGGTAAAGGCATCACATTCGACACCGGTGGCATCTCGATCAAGCCCGCTGCGGAGATGGACGAAATGAAGTTCGACATGGGTGGCGCCGCCAGCGTGTTGGGCACCTTTGCCGCCCTGGCGGAACTCAAGCCAGCCATCAACGTGGTGGGGCTCATTCCCAGCTGCGAGAACATGCCCGACGGTATGGCGGTCAAACCCGGTGACGTGGTCACGAGCATGAGCGGCCAGACCATCGAGATTCTCAACACCGACGCGGAAGGGCGTCTGATCCTGTGCGATGCGCTGACTTACGCCGCCCGGTTCAAGCCGCACAGCGTGATCGACATCGCCACGCTGACCGGTGCGTGTGTCATCGCCCTGGGGGGCATCCGCTCGGGCCTCTTCTCCACGAGGGACGATCTGGCGCAGGCGCTGCAGAGTGCCGGAGAAACCGCCCAGGATCTGTGCTGGCGCATGCCGCTGGACGATGAATACGCCGAAGGGCTCAAGTCCAACTTCGCGGACATGGGCAACGTCGCCGGACGCGCTGGTGGTGCCATCACCGCCGCCAAGTTCCTGCAGAAGTTCACCGGCGAACTTGCCTGGGCTCACCTGGACATTGCCGGCACGGCCTGGAAGAGTGGGGCCGCCAAAGGCTCCACTGGCCGGCCAGTGCCGCTGCTCCTGCAGTACCTGATCGATCAGGCTGCTGCCGGGGCGACCAAGGCCAGGCCGACCGCGAAGGCCGGCAAGTCCACCCGCTCGCGCAAGGCTTGACGCTGGGCCGCCACATGACCGAGGTCGCTTTCCACTTCAACGCGCCGGACAAGCTGTCGTATGCCTGCCGGCTGCTGCGCAAGGCCTACCTGCGTGGTGCGCGCGTGGTCGCGTTGGTGGAGGAGGGTGATCGCGGCGCACTGGATGCGGCGCTCTGGACCCAGGTGGTGGGGGAGTTCATTCCCCACAGTGGTCCGAACGATCCTCCTCATGTGCAGAGCCGCTCACCGATTCACCTGGCCAGCGAGGCAACGCCTCACAACGGTGCCACGGTGCTGGTGAACCTCAAGGCCGGGATGCCCATCGGGTACGAGCGTTTCGCCCGGGTGATTGAAGTGGTAACGGGCGATGAGAATGATCGTGGTCTCGCGCGGGAGCGCTGGAAGCACTACAAGACACAGGGCATCGAGCCTCAGCGGCACGACCTCCGCCTTGCCCCGCAAGACGCCTAGCCCGGCGCGCTGCCCCCCCCGCATTGCGACATGCATTGCGCTTATGCGGTATGCAACCGCATGATGTGAGTCTTGGGAAAACCCTCGGTACCTCCCCGCAGGGGTTGCATGGTGCGGAATTTGCTGGGTTTTTGGAGTATCTTTATGGACGTGGAGAAATAAAGTTCCGCTCCGCATTTCAACTTTTTATCCTTTCCGAGGAAAACCATGCAACTGAACACCAAACTGGCCGTCATCGCGGCGGCTGTCGCACTCGCCGCTTGTGGCAAAAAAGAAGAGGCAGCTCCCGCCGCCGCTCCTGCTGCTGCTCCTGCGGCTGCTGCCCAGGTCATCAAGATCGGTCACGTTGGTCCCACCAGCGGCGCCATCGCCCACCTCGGCAAGGACAATGAGAACGGTGCCCGCATGGCCATCGAAGAGCTCAATGCGGCAGGCCTGACCATCGGTGGTGCACCCGCCAAGTTCGAACTGCTGGCCGAAGACGACGCCGCCGACCCGAAACAGGGCACCGCTGCTGCCACCAAGCTGGTGGACGCCAAGGTTGCTGGCGTGATCGGCCACCTGAACTCCGGAACGACCATCCCCGCCTCGCAGATCTACAACGACGCAGGCATTCCCCAGATCTCTCCTTCCGCCACCAACCCGAAGTACACCCGCCAGGGCTACGCCGGCGCGTTCCGCGTGGTGGCTGACGACGTGCACCTGGGTGGCACGCTGGGCAAATACGCCGTGGAAACGCTCAAGGCCAAGAATGTGGCCGTGATCGACGACCGTACCGCTTACGGCCAAGGCGTTGCCGACGAGTTCGAGAAGGGTGTGAAGGCCTCCGGTGGTACCGTGGTCGGCCGTGAGTTCACGAACGATAAGGCAACCGACTTCAACGCCATCCTGACCACCCTGAAGGCCAAGAAGCCTGACGTGGTGTTCTTCGGCGGTATGGACGCTGTGGCCGGTCCGATGCTCAAGCAAATGAAGCAACTGGGCATCAACGCCAAGTTCATGGGCGGCGACGGCATCTGCTCCACCGAACTGCCCAAGCTGGCTGCCGACGGCATGGCCGACGACCAGGTCTTCTGCGCAGAAGCCGGTGGTGTGGAAGGTGAACAGAAGGAAGGCATGGACAAGTTCCGTGCTGACTTCAAGGCCAAGTTCGGCGCCGACGTGCAGGTGTATGCCCCGTACGTGTACGATGCTGTGAAGGTCATGGCCAACGCCATGGTGACCGCCGGCTCCGCAGATCCCAAGGTCTACCTGCCCGCACTGAAGGCCACCAACTACAAGGGCGTGACCGGCACCATCGCCTTCGACGAAAAGGGCGACATCAAGAACGGCGCGCTGACGCTCATGACCTACAAGGGCGGCAACCGCACGACCCTGGCTGTGATCCGCTGATGGACCGCACCCGTTCCTGAGCGCTTCTTACCAGGCGCTCCGGTACAAAAAGCCACCGCTTGCGGTGGCTTTTTTTGTGGCATGCGTGGGCTTCTTCCTACAGAGGCTGCAGGTTTCTGCCGACATCCGCGCGCATTCGCTGTTCCTAGACTGTGCGCATGGACAACATCTACGAAGCCCTCCGCGAAAGCCACGAAACCCAACGCACCCTCTGCCGGCGCCTTCTTCGCACCAAGCCGGATGATCCCAAGGCACAGGAGATATTCGACACGCTGCGTATTGAGCTGGCGGCACATGCCGCGGCTGAGGAGCGCTACCTGTATGCGCAGATCCTGTTCGATGACATGGGACTCAGTTCATCGCGCCATGCACTGGCCGAGCACCACGAGATCGATGAATGCGTGGAGGCCATGGAAGAGGCGCGAGGCAAGCCGGAAGCATGGATGGCCTTGGCTCGCAAGCTGTCTCACGAGGTGCATCACCATCTGCGGGAGGAGGAACGCAAGTTCTTCCAGCTGTCCGGCAAGATCCTGAGCGACAAGCAGAAGGTCAGCCTCGCCACACGGTACCGCCGCGATCTGGACCGCATGCGATCGGTCGTTGCGTGATCACCGTAAACCCTGGGTGATGCGAAGAATGTTGCGCCGCAGCAAAATGGAGGGATGTCTGCCTCCATAGCCGCCAGCGATTCCTTACCCGATCCTTCTTTTCGCGCCACCGTCTGGTCCCTCGGGCTGGGCGGTTTTGCCATTGGCACGGGCGAGTTCGTCATCATGGGTCTCCTGCCCGAGGTTGCGAGAACCTTGTCGATCAGCATTCCCCAGGCTGGGCATGTCATCAGTGCTTATGCGCTTGGGGTGGTGGTTGGCGCGCCTCTCCTGGCCGTGCTCACGGCCCATTGGCCCCGGCGCCTGCTGCTGGTGGTGCTGATGGCGCTATTTGCCTTGGGGAACATCGCGAGCGCTGTCGCCCCCGGGTACCTGAGCCTGAATCTGCTGCGCTTCATGGCGGGCATGCCTCACGGCACCTATTTCGGCGTGGCGTCCCTGGTGGTGGCTTCCCTGGTGCCGCCGGGGCGCAGGGCGCAAGCGGTGGGCTTGATGATGCTGGGCCTGACAGGCGCCACGCTGGTTGGCGTGCCCATCGCAGCGTGGTTGGGCCAGCATTGGGGATGGCGCAGTGCGTTCCTCCTGGTGGGGGTTATCGCATTGCTGGCCAGCGTGTGGATTCATCGCGCGTTACCCCGGTTGCCGGCCCCCACCGGGGCGAGTCCTCTGCGCGAACTGGGGGCACTCACCAACCCGCAGGTCTGGCTCACGCTCGGCACGGGCGCCATCGGCTTCGGCGGCATGTTCGCGGTCTTCAGCTACATCAAGCCCACGCTTCTTGAGGTGACAGGCCTGTCGTTGGGGGCAGTGCCTTTGGTGCTGGCGCTGTTCGGCGTGCGCATGATCGCTGGCAATCTCCTGGGGGCGCGTCTGGCGGATAAAGCCTTGTTGCCGACCATTGGCGGCACGCTCGTGTGGTCGGCGGTGGTGCTCTTGCTGATGCTGGTGACCGCGCCTCATGCCATTGCTGTTGCGTTCAATGTCCTGCTGGTCGGGACCGTGGTGGCGCTGGCGCCGGCACTGCAGATCCGCCTGATGGATGTGGCCGGGGATGCACAGGCGCTTGCTGCGGCCCTCAATCATTCGGCATTCAATCTGGCCAATGCGCTCGGCGCCTGGCTGGGTGGCGTGGCCATTGCCGCAGGGCTGGGCTGGACCTCCACCGGCTGGGTGGGTGCCTTGCTGGCTGGGGGTGGGCTGTGTGTCTTCGCGGCCTCGATCTGGCAGCAACGGCGCAGCAAGACCGCGTCGCCCGTTCCAGCTCCCCAGGCCTGAACAGCCTTCCGTGAAGGCTTGGCGGCCTGAGGAGCTTTCTGTTATCCATCCAACAGACGTGGGATGGCGTTGGGGTGAGACTGTTCCAACGCTTTGCACGAGCGCTCTTTCTCAGGAGACCGCCATGTTCACACCTCAACGCCTCTTCAGGCCCGAGCACCATGCCCCCGGCGCCCAGCCGTTTCGCGGGGGGCCGCTTCGCAGGCGGCAGCAGTCGATGTCCAGGGAGCAGCCTGACGACACCCCGAGAGACCAGCGCATACCACGCGCGCAACTGGGCAGCCGCCAGATGTGCTGAGCGTCTGGCGCGTCGAAACTTCGAATCTTGCAGAGGTCAGCCATGTCCACAGAGATCACGCCCTGGTTCACGATCGAAAACAACGGAACACCTGTCCGGGAGGGTGTCTACGAAACCACCGCATTGGGCATCCCGGGCGCCAGCCATAGCGTCATCCAGCACGGCTTTCGCCATTGGGGTGAACACCCGGATGCGGTGGGTTGGGGCGATCTCGGCCACACGCCCGACGCCGCTCTGGCCTTGAAAGACCACCGCCCCATGCTGCCATTCACGGTGCGCCATTGGCGGGGCAGGGCTGCGCCGCCGGCTTGACAGTCGATCGGCCGCGCTGCGCCGACTGGAATGACTCCTGCATACTTCGACCCCAACGGGGTCATTCATGAAGCGCACAACCTTTCTCGTCTGCCTTGCCGTCGGGCTGGTCGCCCACACAGTCACGTCATCCCAGACAGAGGCGCCGGTGACGGCCCCGGCGGGCATCGCATCGACCGATCCGCATCAGGGTGGGCACCACGCAGGCAATATGCCGCACTACAACGTGGCAACGATCCCTTCGCCAGCCGTCGGCTCCTCCGGCTACAACGTGCGCGCTGCCGACGCCAGGCCGTACCGCGACGAGGATGGCACGGGTGCTTTCCGCACGGTGTGCACGCGTTCCCACTACAACCGCGACGACAGCCTGTTGTACCCAGGGCAACCGGGCAGGGCTCACCTGCACCTGTATTTCGGCAACACGGTCAGCGATGCCCACAGCACGCCTGAAAGCATCCGGACCATCGGAAACAGCACCTGCCGTGGCGGCATTGCCAATCGGTCCACCTACTGGGTACCGGCGGTCATCGACACCACCGACGGATCGATCATCGACATGGACCATGCCGACGTGTACTACAAGACCGGCTACCGCGGTGTGCGCAACGAGGACGTGAAGGACATTCCGCAAGGGTTGCGGATGATCGCTGGCGACATGCTGCGCACCAGGGAATGGCAGTGGGGCCCCTATGAGTTTCGCTGCGACGGCAAGCGCTCTTTCAGCGTCCCCGGTGGGTGTACGTCGGGCGAGCTCATGGTGATCCTTCTCTTTCCCCAGTGCTGGGACGGCAAGCGCCTTTACGCCGACGATCAGTCACACATGCGCTACGCCAACAAGGGTTGCCCTGCCTCGCATCCCGTCGCGCTGCCCGAGATCACCTACACCCTGCATTTCCCGATCCAGCAGGGGCGAAACACCTCCAACTGGCGCCTGTCGAGCGACAACTATGTGCGCGGGCCGGGTGGCTATTCCATGCATGGCGACTGGATCAACGGCTGGGACCCCGAGCTGCCCCCGATCTGGACTTCACGCATCATCAATCGCGGGTTGTCGGGCGGCTCCCACATGCTCGGTGACGGGCGCGTGATGGAATGACGCAAAAAAGCCGCCCCTCGGGGCGGCTTTGACGGGGAGTGGAGGCCGATCAGGCCTTGCCCTTGGCGGCGTTCTTGGCCCGCTCGTGAGCCGCCTTCGCGTCGGCCTTGCAGACCTTCTCGGCGTCACCCGCCTGGTCTTCGCATTTCTCCTTGGCGATGTCGTAGGCCGTGTCCGCCTTGACTTCCTCGACCTTGCGGGCGTTGCCCGGCGTGGCCTTGTACTTGTTTTCAAGCTCGGCCTTCTCGACCTTTTCCTTGCCGTCCGCTTCGACCTTGCAAACGTCCTTCGCGTTGTCCTTCAAGGCGTCGCAGGACTTCTTGGCGGTCTTGTGATTCATTTCGATGCGGTCCTTGGCCGCGTCGTATTCGGATTTGGTCATGGTCTGTGCCGATGCGAACGCAGATGCGGCGCACAAGGCGATGGCGGTGACGGTCTTGATGTACATGATGTGCCTCCAAACGGGTTTCAAGAACCTTTATGTTCACCCACTGCCCCCGTGCTTTTCGTAGGAAAAGTGCGTGGAGCCCTGTAGGAGGCGAAGCGGCCCGAAGCAGCTTCCAGACGCGCCATGCCACCTTTGACGTCCCCGGCGGGCTCCTTCAAGTGTGAGCTTTTTTGGGTTTTTCCCCATTGAAACAGCGGCAAGCACACCCTGCGATGCAGGTTTCGCGGGATATTCGGCCGGGTCGCCTTTGGCGTTCCCATAAGACCATCATGCTTCGAAACCTCGTCAGCAGAACGCTCTTCCGATTGCTTCGTGAAATGGAGCGGCTCAACCGCCGCTATTCCCTGCAGGGAGATCGTCCATTCTTCAATCCGGACGACTTTCCCTGGACGCGTGAGATCGCCAAACACACAGCGGCGATCCAGCAGGAGCTGGATGCCCTGCTGCCCCAGGTGCAGCGCTTGCCGAACTTCCAGGACATCTCGCCCGACCAGACCATGTTGACGACCGACGCGGGCTGGAAGACCTTCTTCTTTGCGGGCTATGGCGTGGAAAGCGAAAGCAACCGGAAGCGCTGCCCCCGCACCGCGCAAGCCATCGATCTCATCCCGGGCATGACCACGGCGTGCTTCTCGATACTGGCCCCAGGCAAGGAATTGCCGGTGCACCGTGGACCCTACAACGGCGTTCTGCGTTACCACCTGGGACTGCGCATACCCGCCAGCGACGACACCTGCGCCATCCGCGTCGATGGCATCCAGCGCTCATGGGCCGAGGGCGAGGCACTGGTGTTCGACGACACCTACCAGCATGAAGCCTGGAACCGCACACCGCACTGGCGCATCGTGCTCTTCGTCGATTTCCTGCGGCCGTTGCCGCTGGTGCCGAGGTGGCTCAACAACGGCATGGTGGCGATCATCCGCGCCACACCTTTCGTGCGCGTGGCCGCACGCAATCAGGCGCGCTGGGAAGCCACCTTCTACGGTTGACGGCAGCACCGCGAAACCCGCAGTGCCGCCTGTCATGCGCCCGGGGGTCAGTTCATCGCTCGACCATCGCCGATGATCACCGACTGGTTCGACAGACCCCGGTTGATGATGAGCGAAGTCCAGATCGGCGGCAGGGCGGGATCCCAGCCGTTGATCCAGTCGCCGTGCATCGAGTTGCCGCCCTGGCCACCCACGTAGTTGTCGCTCGACAGGCGCCAGGTCGAGGTGTTGCGACCCGGAGGAATCGGGAAGTGCAGGATGTACGTGATGACTGGCAGCGGTACCGGGTGCGAGGCCGGGCAGCCATTGTTGCCATAGGCCATGTGGCTCTTGTGATCGGGCGACGTGAGGTTGCGGCCGTCCCAGCACTGTGGGAAGACGAGTTGGACTTCCAGCGTGCCTGACGTGCAGCCGTTCGGAATGGCGGTCTCGCGCTTGCCACCGCATCGGAAATCCGTGTAGCTGAAGTACGAGGCCTTGGCCGAGTTCATCATGTCGCCGGCGATCATGCGCAGGCCCTGCGGGATCGGCTTCACCTGCTCGTTGCGCACACCGTGGTAACCCGTCTTGTAGTAGACATCGGCACGGTCCATGGCGACCACGTGGCCGTCCGCCGTGTCGATCATGGCGGGCACCCAGTAGGTGGACCGGTTGGCGATGCCACCACGGCACGTGCTGTTTCCGCTGGTCCGGATGCTTTCGGGCGTGCTGTTCGCGTTGCTGCCCGTGTTGCCGAAGTACATGTGCAAATGCGCGCGGCCCACCTGGCCCGGGTAGAGCAGGCTGTCATCGCGGTTGTAGTGCGATGGTGTGCACACCGTGCGGAAGGCGCCCGTGCCATCCGGATCGCGGACCGGCTGCTGCGACGACGGACGCAGGTCGTAAGCCGAGTTGCCGACTGCTGCTGAAGGGATCGTGGCAGGGTTGTAGCGCGGCATGTTGCCCGACTGAACGCCACCCTGGTGCGGGTCACCTGGTTGCGTGACCGGCGGGGTCACGGGCGGAGTGACCGGGGGAACCACCACATCCGGCGTCCAGTCTGCACGCACAGACACGGTGTTCACGCAGCGGTAGCTGGCCGAAGTCTTCCGGGCCTGGGCGTCTGCGCGCACAGCGGCCATGCAGGCCGCCTCCGTGGCTACAGGCGAACCCACGATGGTGCTCCCGCGCATGGCCTGCCAGTTGCGGCCATCCGGCGGGGTCGGCACCAGCGTGACAGCTGCCAGTGCGGAGGTGGCCACGAGGGCGAGTGCAAGGAATGCGTGTTTCATGACTTCCAATCTGGTCTTTCGATGCCCATTCCCCGCGTCGAGGAGCTATGGCACCGCTTCCGCATGCGACAGTGCGTCGCTGCTGGATGGACTGCGAAGCCCGGCCAGGATTCGTTCCCATGCCAGGCGGAATGCCGCGTTTGACGGCGCGCGAACGATAAGCCAGGTGGAGGGTGGTTTCGTTAGCGATTGTTCGCCCGCAAAACTCATCCATGCCTTCACTGCACACTGTCAATAGGACATCACGCCGCCATCAAACGCTTACAAATTTGAGAGCAAGAATCGATGGCCGTTGGCTCTTGGGCGATGAACGGGACGAGGAGGGTGCGCAATGGTGCGTGCGTATGAAGGGCGGTGAAAAGAAGAGATTGAGCTTGACGCACAACTGGAATGGATGATTGGCCTGTGAGGTGATTGAAGTCCCCTCGAATTCCTGAGCCAGTCAGAAGTAGAGGTTGGGGAACAGTTTGACACGGTACTCGACGGGCGGGATGCGGCCGAGGGCTTCATGGGGGCGATGATGGTTGTAGCGGTGTAGCCAATCGGCTGTCATGTCACGCACTTCCTTCAAGCTGTCGAAGACGTAGCAATCGAACACCTCGGTGCGGTAGGTCTTGTTGAAGCGTTCGACATAGGCATTTTGCGTGGGCTTGCCGGGCTGGATGTGATTGAGGGCGATGCCCTTGCTTTGAGCCCACTGGGCCAGTGCGTTGGCGATGAACTCCGGGCCATTGTCCAGGCGAATCGACAGCGGCGCACCGCGCACCTCCACCAATTCGTTCAAGGCGCGGATGACCCGCGCCGCCGGCAGACTGGTGTCGACCTCGATACGAAGGCCCTCGCGGTTGAATTCGTCGATAACGTTGAAGGTTCTGAAGCGCCGGCCTGACCAAAGCGCATCGGACATGAAGTCGCAGCTCCAGCCGTGATTGGGCTGAGCTGCGGCCTGCAGCGGTTGTTTGACGCGCGCTGGCAGCCGCTTCTTGCCCCGCCGAGGCAGGTTCAGCCGCAGCTCGCAGTACACGCGCCAGAGCACTGTCTTGCCCCAGGGCTTGCCCTGGTGGCGGGCGCTGTCGTACAGCAGCCCGAAGCCGTGACGCGGGTTCAGTGCCATGTGAGACTGGATGAAGGTGATGACCCCGGAGTCGTCGCGTGCAACACGCCGGTAACGCAGCGTGGAGCGGGCGATGCCGCTGGCCTGGCAGGCCCGTCGCTCGCTCATGCCGTGCTCGGCCACGAGAGTTTGAACGACCATCTCGCGACGCTCCGGGGTCAGAGCTTTCGGTCGACGACATCCTTGAGCGCGTGGTGCATCAACGCCAGGTCGGCGTACATGCGTTTGAGTTTGGCGTTCTCGTCCTGCAGTTGCCGCAGCTGGGACAGATGCGACACCATCATGCCAGAGAACTGGCTCTTCCACTTGTAGTACGTCGGCTCGCTGATGCCGTGCTTCCTGCACGTTTCGGCAACCTTCGCGCCAAGCTCGACCTCCTTGAGGATGCCGGCCATCTGCGCTTCATTGAATCTGGATTTCTTCACGTAGAGACTCCTGCTGGGGGAATTCTCTACTTCCGCGTGGCTCAGGTTTTCGAGGAGACTTCAATCTGGTTTCTCGCGAGATTGTTTGGACCAGTTTCAGCGCTTAACGCCCTTCACACGACTGGAGACCATCGAGCCGTTTGCGCACTGGATAACGAGTGACGCGGCTGATTTTTGGACCCCATCTGATGAGCGAATCCATCTTCTTCGTCTCCGAACGCAAGCGCTTCTTTCGACCCCTCAACAGCTCTCGCCGGGAGCTGATTGCCGATTGCCTGCGTGCGCTGTACGACCGGCTTCACGGCCCCGGCGCCGATGTGAGTGAAACGCTCAATCGAGAGAGCTTGCGCGATGCCTTGATGTCCATCGTCCGTGACCACCACGAGCGCAACCTAGACCAACTCGACGCAGAGGACCGTGACGAACTGAGCTCGGAAGAGGCCGCAGACCCCGTTCAACTGGTAGCTCTCATCATTCGCGTGCTGCTAGGGGACGGTTGGCTTGAGCAGTTCCCCGACCGCAATGGCCTGGTGGTTGCCTTTCGCTTCACCCGCCCAGGCAAGCTCTTCGCCGAAGCTTTGTGGGCGCTCAACCGTCCCAGCAGAAGCCGTCAGCGCAATATGCGCAGCTGCCGCAACGCACTTGACGCGCTGTTGGCCGATGGAGGAGACGCCCACGACCTGGTGGATGCTTACGAGTACGCCGAACGGGTGATTTCGGACCTGAACGATACCCTGGAGTTCATCAACGAACGTATCCGACTGGTCATGGTGCAGTCCGCGGAGACGGCACAGTGGGAGGATTTCTTGGAGTTCCTCAAGCGCTTTCAGCGAGAGTTCTCCAAGCAGCTCACAGTTGACAGTGCTACCTTGAACCGAAACGCCATCGTCGCCAAGGTTGAGCTCCTTCGTACCCAGATGTCTCAGGCCAAGTTCGAGCGCCTGGAGCAACAGCTGCAAGACGTGGCCGCATGGGCGGTGGCCGAGCACAGCGGTGAAAGCGTCACTGATTGGATGCTTGAGCGCATAGACGAACTGGTCAACGCTGCCCACCGACTCAAGCAGCCCAGTGTGTTGCGAGCGATGAACACCTACGTCAATCGCATCACGGGCCTCATCCAGCAGTCCATGATGCTTCGCACGGGCTCGGACCGCCACGCCTACATGCGAGCAGTGACTCTCATTGCCTCCCAAGATACTTCGAGTCAGGACCGTATCCTTGCGCGGATTGGGGAACGCATCGCCAGCGCGGAAGTTCGTCTGCTCGACCCCTTCAGCTTCAAACTGAGAACCGTCGGACAGCGCCGCAAAGCCTCCCTGGTTTCTGTGCGACCGCGCCCACCTCGCGAAGCACGCCTGGCGGCCGCGTTGGAGACCGCGCAGGCCACGGCCTTTGAGGTATCCCATATATCGCTCATTCAAAAGATGCGCGCCGAACTGCGAGTTTTCCAACACCCGGTGAAGCTTTCCGGCTTGCCGGTGGCTACTGCCCTGGATGTCCTCGCAGCCATGCAGATGGTGGAGGCTGTGCGAAGCCCGAGTGCCAGTGACCTGCGGGCTACCCGTCTGCCCGGTCGGGTCGACAACGGAGTGTTCGTGGGTTACGACTACGAAATCGAATTCAGAAAGACTTCATGAGCCTGAACACGTATTTGCGCGAGCAGCTATCCCTTGCCAACATCCCTTTTGAGCGCTTTCGCGAGTTGGTGGACCGACTCTTGGCTTACGGCGTTGTGGTCCGGGACGAGGACCGTACCGAGCAGCTGCTTTATGACGACGCGCGCCGCGTCGAGCGGCTTCTCGTCGAGTATTTCGATGTCGCGGGCATGGTGCTCCACCACGACCTCAATGCTGGCTACTTCAGGCTGTACGCGCCAGGCGCGGTTGCGGACGGGGTAAGGGAGGGGGATGCCGCTCCGGCCCCATCGCTTCGAGCCAAGCTCTCCGTAGATTTCGTCGCCGCCGCGCTCGCACTGCGCTTCATCTACCAGGAGCGGCTCACGCAAGGACGCGTGGACGACCGCGGCGAGGTGTTCTTGAGTTTCGAGGACCTTGCCGCTGCCATGCAGTCCCAGCTCAAACGCGCCTTGCCGGCAAGTCTGGGTGAGCGCATGGCGCTGTTGCAAGAGCTCAAGCGACACCGCATCCTGCGTTTCTCCCCGGGCTTCTCGCCCACGGATGCCGACGCGGTGCTGGCTATTCGCCCGCTCATTCTTGGTGTGGTGACGAACGAGGCGCTTGCCGCCGTGGTGGAGGAAGAGGGTGTCGACGAAGCAGCCCTTCGGGATGCGGCCGACAGTGCCACTGTCGAGTCTGACAAGGGAGTCGAAGAATGAAGGTCGACAAGCTGGTGTTGGTGAACTGGGGCCAGATGGCCCCCGGTGACTACCCCTTGGGGCAGATGACGCTGCTGTTGGGCGAAACTGGGGCAGGCAAATCCACGCTGCTGGATGCGTTGCAAGCCCTCATGACGGGGTATCACAAGAGCCTTGCGGTTTTCAACCCCGCGCAGGATGAAGTGAATCAGGGTGCCGCCCGCTCGAAGACCAAGAGAACGATGGAGAGCTACATCGTTGGCGCAGAAGGTTCGAAGTTCTCCCGACCTGCGGGAGCTCAGGGATATCTGGCTGCCGTTTTCCACCCTGACCCGGGCGAAGTTGGGGCCAGACCGTTTACGGCCGTGAGCGTTTCTATCGTGGATGTCCTGGCTGTGCGTACCGCGGTAGGTCGACCGCTGCGAGCTCTGAGCTCGCTTGAGCGTTGGCGACAGGCCGTATCCGACCATCTGGATGCTCCGGATGACGTGCGAATTCGTGTCAGTGACTACCCCCTCGACGTAGCTGGTCACGCACCAGAAGACATTGTTCGGCGCCTGGCGCAGCTTCGCGGGTTGGGTGACAGCCCCTTGTTGCTGCGCGAGGTCTCCTCTAGGTTGTTTTGGGGCATGTCCAAGGTCTTGGACGGCAAACAGGACCTGGTGTGTGCGCTATTGCAAGCGGAGGAGTGTCCCTTCCCAGAGTCGCCCATCCAACTCCTGGCCCATCTGCCCGTCCAAGCTGTTCGCGGCTATCTGTTCATCGAGAACCAGGCCACTTTCGAGCGTGCATGCCGCGGCGGGTTTGAGGGGCTTCAGGGCCTGGTTCTCCTCTATTCGGCCGGATTCAAGGCAAGCGCGGCACGCCTGCGCCGGCCTGAGGGTTCTTCGCTCTACCTCTCAGACGCCTCTCCGAACACCCGCGAGGTGCGCGCGGCGCTGCGGGCCTGGCTGTACCGGGATGGTCCGCTTGAGCACACGCCTGTCGCGTTCTGGGGCGACTTGGACTGGTCGGGCATGCAGATTCTGGCCAGCCTAAGAATGAGTTTTCCTGAGGCTGTTGCATGGGAGCCGGGGTACCGAGCGCTCTTGAACGTTCTGGAGGAAGGTGGCGGACACCTGCCAGCCGCTGCGGACAAGACCGGGCAACGAGTAGTCGCCAGTACCGGGTGCAGTTTTGCCGATGCGACTCTGCTACCGGCTTTGGCGCGCGCCGGTCGTTTTGTTGACCAGGAGTGGGCGGACCTAGCGTCGCTTCGCGTGTGAACTCCGTTCAACGCTTGCGACGGGTGGCATATCCCATGTCTTGAAGGGACCTGAGGAGGCTTCGTTCGCCAGCGTCAATCGCCGCCAAAATCTCAGCCCACTGCTTGAAGACGGTGGTCTTTCGGAAGCCGCTGCTTGGTGCCCGACCGTAGCGGCCCTGCCGGACGGCTTCGGCCGCTGAAGCAATCGTGCGCTGCCCCCAGCTTTAGCAACACGCTGATCCAGAGTCCGGGGTTGTCATCGTAGTCGATGGATCGTGTTGCTCGATGCCGGCAGCATGCTGCCGGCATCGAGCGGCGAACACAGCCGGGGGCACGTAGCCAAGCGTGCTGTGCGGCCGGTGGTGGTTGTAGTCGTCGCGCCAGTTGTCGATGACGCTGCGCATGTGCCCCAGGCTGCCAAACCAGTGCTGCGACAGGCACTCGTCGCGAAACCTGCTGTTGAAGCTCTCGATGTAGGCGTTTTGCACCGGCTTGCCCGGCTGGATGAATCGCAGCTCCACCTGGTTTCTCGCCGCCCAGTCCTGCATCGTGCGGCCAGCGAACTCCGGGCCGTTGTCGGTGCGCAGCACCTTGGGCAGGCCCCGCTCGGCCTTCACGGCATCGAGCACGCGCGTGACGTACAGCGCCGGGATCGACGTGTCGGCCGCGATCTGCACGGCTTCCTTCGTGCAGTCGTCCACCACCGTCAACGTCTTGACCTTGCGACCATTGGCCAGCTCGTCGAACACGAAGTCCATGCTCCATACCTCGTTGGGTTGCAGGGGTCGCAGCAGCGGCTGCCTGTCCGGCACCGGCAGCTTCTTGCGGCGGCGCTTGCGCACCATCAGGCCTTCCTCTCGGTAGATCCGGTAGGTGCGCTTGACGTTGATCGGCCTGCCATCGTTGCGAAGGCGGCTGTGTAGCATTCGGTAGCCGTGGCGGCGGTGCTGGCCGGCCAACTCCTTCAGGCGCTCGCGCAAGGGCTCATTGCCGTCTTCGCGCGGCTGGTAACGCAGCACGCTCGTGCTGATGCCTACCAACCGGCATGCATGCCGCTCGCTCAGGCCCTTGGCCTGCAGCTGCCGCACGCAATCGCGCTTCGCCGCCACGGCCATTACTTTCCCTTGAGCACCTCCCGCATCGCATCGATCTCCAGCATCGAGTTCGCCAGCAGCTTCTTGAGCTTCGTGTTCTCCGCCTCCAAGCCCTTCAGGCGCTGCGCGTCCGATACGTTCATCCCCCCGAACTTCGCCTTCCAGGCGTAGTAGCTCGGCTCACTGAATCCGTGTTTGCGACACAGGTCCTTGACCTTCATGCCCGCATCGGCCTCGCGCAGGAAGCCAATGATCTGCTCCTATATGGACGCCTCCCAAGTTGCAAGCGCTTTGTGTGTTGGCCGTATTGGCGGGCTGCATTCTTATATCCGGCCTGTTGACGCAG
>NZ_JAVDWE010000011.1:0-190714 GCF_031457235.1 Hydrogenophaga laconesensis | reverse complement strand
CAGTGGAGCGGTTTCGCCTACGGTGGGGTTGGAAGCGTTGGTGGGCCCGGGTGTGGGGGCTGCAGCGCGGTTGGCGGCGGGTGGGTTTGTGGTGGCTGCTGGGTTTGATGCTGCCGGGCAGTATGTGCAGAGCGGCACCGTGCGGCCTCAAAGGCTAAGTGAATTTGCGTGTTGACGGAAGTAATCCGTGAGCCGACGCGAGGAGACGCATGAATGAGACAGCCTCAGACAGGGGAGAAACCGTTTGCCAACCGCAAGAAGAAGCGGCCCGAGGACTACGGCATCTATTGCTCCAATGACAGGGTCAGCGTAGACATCTCCCGCCAAGGAAAACGCCTGAGAAAGGCGTTCATGTACTCGGTTCACGGGCCCGATGGTGCGCTGAAGGCTGCCCGAGCCTGGCGAGACCAATTGATTGCAACGGTGCCCTTGCGGTACAGACGCGATCTTGCTCAACGGCCCAAGAAAAACAGCAAAGGCATACCAGGTGTGTTCTGTGTTCGCCATGCGACGGGCGAACCGCGGATGTGGGTGGCCACCACTCAGCTGGCGCCAGGGACCATTCTTTCCAAGGCGTTCAGCACAGGCCGCTATGGACGCAACGCCAGGAAGATGGCCATTGCCGAGAGAGCCCTGCAGCTGGAATTGATGCCGCTCAACGTGATCACGGGGGGGATGTCATCTGAGCTTGCAGCGGTCGTCCCGCGGTACCGGGGAACGCCAGCGCCGATCGATCTGCCGTATGACGAATCGCTCCTGCAAGTTCCCGAGATACCTCCAGAGGTGTCTGTAAAGCGAATCAAGTCTGGCTATTCGGGGGTTATTTGCGAGCTGAACCAGGCACAACAGCCGGTGGCCTGGGTTGCCCGGACCAGGGTGGGCGGGGTAGAGCAAAAGAAGGCTTTTTCCATCCGCGTTTATGGAACGGGCAACGCCAAGAGGCTTGCGGTGGATGAGCGCCTTGCCCAATTGCGGCGAGCGCGCGCGGCAACGCCATTGCGATGAAAACACTTTGACGCAGCTGGAGAAACCGTTGGAAGGGGCTTGCCTTGTATCGCACAGGGTCAGCAGCGCATACGGAACTGTTGATCGCGTGCTTTTTTGCGCTCGGCGCTGATCCAGTCTTGCATCTGTCCTGACTGAGGTTGCCGCGCCATGGCGTCATAGTGCTTTACCCTGGCGTCAAGTGCATCGCACGAGGTTGTTGGACTGGCTTGGTGCTGCTGAACAATGGTGACGCTTCGTGTGACACCCGGTGAGGTGTTTCGCCCGTTCAACTGCTGCCGACCCAACTCAACCTGCTGATCAAATGGCATGCCCTGGGGTACCGTCATGATCCTCTCCACCAGGCTGTTGCGTTCTCGGCAATGGGTGTTGGCCCAGAACTTCCCGCCGTTGTACGCGCGGCAGTAGTAAAGCTCGGCGCTCAGGCCGGCTGACGAGAACGTCGTCATAGCAATGAATGCTGCGATGCATCGCATGAAGCCTCCCCCTTGTGATCCTGGTTTTTGTGTCACTGCATTCTATGAAGGCGATGCAAAGATAGTTGGCTCTCATCGAATCAAGACGACCGGCCTCGTGAGGTGACGCGTTCCCGAGGCGTCCCCGCTCCTTCGCGCTGCCTTTGCGTCGGCCACGCCTGCATGCTGAACGCATCCGCCAGAAAGTCGATCATCAGCCGCACCTTGGGCGAGATGAATTTGCGCGACGGGTAGACCACGTACACGCCGAGCTCGATGGACTTGAATGCCGGCATCAGTTCCACCAGCGCGCCCGCCTGCAGGTCCGTTCCCACCAGGAAGGACGGTTGAAGCACGATGCCCTGGTGGCGCAGGGCGGCGGTGCGGCAGGTGTCGCCGTTGTTGCTGCGCATGCGGGGCGACACCTTGACCGTGACCGGGCCGTCGGGCCCCGTGAACCCCCAGTGGTCGCCCATGGAGAACAGGCTGTACGCCACCACCTGGTGGTCTGCCAGTTCGGCCGGGTGGCGCGGCGTGCCGTGCCGCCGCAGGTAGGCGGGCGACGCGCACAGCACCAGGCGGGTGCTGGCGATCTGGCGGCTCACCAGACTGGAGTCGGGCAGGCGGGCAATGCGCACCGCCATGTCGAAGCCTTCGTCCACCAGGTCGACCACGCGGTCCGACAAGGTCACGTCCAGCATCACTCTCGGGTGACTGTCCATGAATGCCGCCCACAGCGGTGCCAGGTGCAGCAGGCCGAAGGTGAAGGGCGCGTTGATGCGCAACAGCCCGGCGGCCTCGCCACTGCGCGAGGTGATCTCCGCCTCGGCCTCGTCCACCGTGGTCAGCACCTCCTTGCAGCGCAGGTGGAACACCTCCCCCTCGGGTGTGAGCGAGAGGCGCCGCGTGGTGCGGTTGAGCAGGCGCACACCAAGGTGCGATTCCAGTTCGGCCACGTGCCTCGACACAGCCGCGCGCGACATCGGCAGGGCGTCGGACGCGCCCACGAAGCTGCCGGCGTCCACCACCGCCACAAACACCCGCATCGCTTCGAATCGGTCCATTTATCTCAATTCAAGGAACAGTTTGTCTCATTGAATCATGTTTATCTCTGGATGTGGAACTTTTAGAGTGCAGGCATTGGTTGAACCCAGGAGAACCTCATGAACCGCCTGCCCACGCTTTTCGTTTCCCACGGTGCGCCCACCTTCGCGCTGGAGCCCGGCCTGGCCGGCCCGCGCCTGCAGGCGCTCGGCCGTGCCTTGCCCAGACCGCGCGCGGTGCTGGTCGTCTCGCCCCACTGGATGACGCGCGGTGCCCGCGTCGGTATGTCCGGGCAGCCCGCCACCATCCACGACTTCGGTGGCTTTCCGCAGCCGCTGTACGAGATCGCCTATCCCGCCGCCGGACACACCGCGCTGGCGCAGCGCACGCTGGACGTGTTGAAGCAGGCGGGCTGGATGGTGCAGGGCGAGGAGCACCGGGGCCTGGACCATGGCGCCTGGGTGCCGCTGCTGTACCTCTACCCGGACGCGGACGTGCCGGTGTTCCAGGTCTCGCTGCCCATGGGGCTGGACGCCCAAAGTGCCTGGGCCTTTGGCCAGGCACTCGCGCCGCTGCGCGATGAAGGTGTGCTGGTGGTCGGCTCTGGCAGCCTCACGCACAACCTCTACGAGTTCCGCGCCGGCCATGGGCATGAAGAGGCCTATGCCACCGAGTTCGTGGCGTGGGTGCGCGAGGCCGTGCGGCAAGGGGACAGCGAACGCGTGCGCCGCACGCTCGACGACGCGCCCCACGCGCAGCGCGCCCACCCGACCACCGAGCACTTCCTGCCGTTGCTGGTGGCCGCCGGTGCGGCCGGCGAAGGCACGGTGGCGGAGGTGATCGATGGCGGCATCACCCACGGCGTGCTGTCGATGGACAGCTTCGTGTTCGCATCATGAGCGATGCCATCGTCATCCAGCGGCCGGCGGCTGCGAGCGGGCTCATCCTGCTGTTCCATGGGGTGGGCAGCCAGCCCGCCGATCTCGTGCCGCTGGGCCAGGTGCTGGCGCGCCAGCATCCGTCGGCCTGTGTGGTGAGCGTGCGTTCGCCCCACCCGTCGGGCCTGGGTCGGGGCTGGGAGTGGTTCTCTGTGCTGGGTGTCACCGAGGAGAACCGCCCCGCGCGCGTGGCCAGCGCCATGGCACCGTTTGCCGACACGGTGCGGCACTGGCAGCGCCTGAGCGGGGTGGGCGCGGCCGCCACCACACTCATCGGCTTCTCGCAAGGCGCCATCATGGCGCTGGAGTCCACCCGGCATGCGCCTGCGCTGGCCGGCACCGTGGTCTCCATCGCGGGCCGCTTCGCGCAGGCGCCCACGGCCCTGGCCGCAGGCACGCGCGTGCACTTCATGCACGGTGACGCCGATGGGGTGATGCCGGTGCATCTCGCACTTGAGGCGCACGCCGCGCTGTCCGCTCTCGGCGCAGCGGTGACGCTCGATGTGTTCCCCGGCCTCGGCCACGGGGTGGATCAACGCGTTCTGGAGGCGATCCTCCAGCGCCTGGCGCCGGCCACCACGGCCTAGCGCTCCTGCCCGGCCGGCGCGACCTGCCGCGCCATGAACACCTGGTGCAGCGTGATCTTGCGCACCTCGACCTGGCTGGCCTCGATGTGAGAGCGCATCAGCAGGTCGGCGCGGTCGGCCTTGCGCGCGAGGATGGCGCGCAGGATCTTGGCGTGTTCGTCGTAGGTGGCGTCGATGCGCACCTGCTTGAGGAAGTCCAGCCGGCGGATGATGCGGATGCGCTCGGTCAGCTCGTGGTGCACGCGCGCCATCTCGGGGTTGCCGGCGGCGCGCACGATGGCTTCATGGAAGTCCTCGTCCCACTCGGCCACCTGAACCGCATCGCTGCTGCGTTCGGCCACCGGCACCAGCCACCGGTCCTTGAGCGCCTGCAGGGCCGGGCCCGAGGTCTCCACCTCCTGCTGGCACAGGCGCTGAACGGCCGTGGTCTCCAGCACCATGCGCAGGTCGTAGAGCTGGTCGAACTTGTCGAAATCGAACGGCAGCACACGCCAGCCGCTGCGGAACATCACCTCCACCAGACCTTCCTGCTGCAGACGGGTCAGCGCCTGGCGCACCGGCGTGCGCGACACCTCGAGGCGGTTGCACAGCTCGTGCTCGCTGAAGCGGTCGCCCGGCACCATGCGGAACTCGGCGATGTCGCGTTTGAGCTGTTCGTAGACCTCGCTGGCGCGTGAGCGATGGACCGGCGCGAGCGGCGCGGTGACAGGGCGGCGGGACGTGGTGATGGGCACGGGGAAACTCTATCAGGCCGTCGTCTTCAGGGTGGTGATCAGTTGTGCGCTGGTGGCCGTCCAGCCGACGATGGCGCCCTGCGCGCGCAGCATCTCCACAGCCGCCGCCTTGAAGTGTGGGAAGTAGCTTTCGGTGCAGTCTTCCAGCAGCAGGCAGTCGTAACCCCGGTCGTTGGCCTCGCGCATGCTGGTCTGCACGCACACCTCAGTGGTCACGCCCATGAAGATCAGGTGGGTGATGCCGGCCTGCTGGAACTGCGCGTGCAGCGTGGTGCCGTAGAACATGCCTTTGCCCGGCTTGTCGATCACGGTCTCGCCGGCCACGGGCGAGAGCGCGGGAATGATCTGGTTGCCTGGTTCGCCCGCCACCAGGATGCGGCCCATCGGCCCCACGTCGCCAATGCGCAGGCTGGGGTTGCCGCGCAGGCGCTTGGCCGGCGGGCAGTCGGACAGGTCGGGCTTGTGGGCCTCGCGCGTGTGCACCACCATGCCGCCCGCGCGCCGCCACGCACCCAGCGCGGCCTGGCACGCAGGAACGATGGCCGCGAGGAGTGACACGTCGTTGCCCAGCGTCTCGCCGAAGCCGCCGGGTTCGATGAAGTCGCGCTGCATGTCGATGATGACCAGCGCGGTGTGCGCGACGTCGAAGTCGTACGCAAAAGGTCGGGCGTCGATCTGCATGTTCAATGGCCTCCGCCCATGTGGGCTCCGAGTGTCTGCCGGTTCGCGGATTCGCCGGGTGTCTCGAACACGATGCGGCCCTCGCTCATCACCACGATGCGGTCGGCCAGTTCCAGCAGCTCGTCCAGGTCTTCGCTGATCAGCAGCACCGCGCCGCCTTGTGCCCGCACGCCGCGCAGCCGGCCGTGAATTTCCTTCACCGCCGCGAAGTCCAGCCCGAACACCGGGTTGGCTGCGATCAGCACGCTGATCTCGCCATGCAGCTCGCGCGCGAGCACGGCGCGCTGCACGTTCCCGCCCGAGAGGCTGCGGATCGGCGCGCCTTCGCCCTGTGTCTTGATGCCGTAGCTGGCGATCCATTCGCGAGCGCGGCTGCGCCAGTGGCCGAAGCGCAGGCGCCCGCCGCCGCACAGGGGCGGGCGGTCGAAGTCGCGCAGGGCCATGTTCTCGGCCACCGAGAGCTCGCCCACGCAGGCGTTGCGCAGCGGTTCCTCGGGCAGGCTGCGCACCTTCAGGCGGTGGTTCTCTTCGCGCCGCGCGTGGTAGGGCTGGCCTTGCACCGTCACCGCACCAGCCGCGCGCGGGCGCTGGCCCACCAGGGCTTCCACCAGTTCGCGCTGGCCATTGCCGGAGACCCCGGCGATGCCGAGGATCTCGCCCGGCGCCACGGCCAGGCTCAGGTCCTGCACGGCGAGCGTGCCCCGGTCGCCCATCACCTGCAGGCCTTGCACCTGCAGCGAAGCGGGCGCACCTGGCCCTGCCGGTGGCAAGGCCGCGCGCGTGAGCTCGGGTCCGGTGGCGGCAGCGGATTCGCCCACCATCGCCTGCGCCAGCAGCGCCGGGCTGGTGTCGGCCACGGCGCAGTGGTGCACGGCCCTGCCCCGGCGCAGCACGGTCACGTCGTCCGCGTAGGCCATCACCTCGCGGAACTTGTGCGTGATGATGAGCACAGTGCACAACCCGCTGCGCGCGAACTGGCGCACGTGGCCCAGCACCTCGTCGGCCTCCTGCGGCGTGAGCACCGAGGTCGGCTCGTCGAGGATCAGCAGGCGGGGTTTGAGATACAGCTGCTTGAGCAGTTCCAGCTTCTGTTTCTCGCCGGCGGCCAGCGACTGCGGTCGTGCGTCCAGGTCAAGCCGGAACGGGGTGGACGACAGAAAGCGCTCCAGGTCGGCGCGCTGCTGTTTCCAGTCGATCACCGCCGGCGTCTTGCCGCCGGCCAGCAGCAGGTTCTCGGCCACGGTCATGCCCGGCGCCAGTGTGAAGTGCTGGTACACCATGCCGATGCCCAGCGCACGCGCCACCACCGGGTTGGGAATGGCCTGCTCCCGCCCGTCGATCAGCACGCTGCCCGAGGTGGGGCGCTGGAAGCCCGCCACGCATTTCACCAGCGTGCTCTTGCCCGCGCCGTTCTCGCCCAGCAGCGCGTGCACGGTGCCGGGCGCCACTTTCATGCTCACACCGTCCAGCGCCTTGAAGCTGCCGAACTGCATGCCCATCTCGTAGGTGTCCAGCGCGAGCGCGCCCGTGGGCAGGGGCAGGCCGCCGATGGGGGTGTCGGCGCTCATGCGATCGCTCCCAGCACGTCGTCGGACGTGGCGTGTGCACCGAACACGCCACCCTGCATGGTGATCATCTTCAGCGCTGCCTCGTGGTTGCCCTTGTCGGTCGCTGCGGTGCAGTCCGAGAGCAGCAGGCACTCGAAGCCACGGTCGTTCGCGTCGCGCATGGTGGTGTGCACGCAAACGTCGGTGGTGATGCCGGTGAGGATCAGGTTCTGGATGCCGCGCGTGCGCAGCAGCAGCTCCAGGTCGGTCGCGTAGAACGAGCCCTTGCCCGGTTTGTCGATGATCGCCTCGCCTGGCAGCGGCGCCAGCTCGGGGATGATCTCCCAGCCCGGCTCGCCGCGCACCAGGATGCGGCCGCACGGTCCGTCGTCGCCGATGCCCACGCCGTCGGTGCCGATCTGGCGCGAGCGCCAGCGCTTGTTGGCCGGCAGGTCCGAGAGGTCAGGCCGGTGGCCTTCGCGGGTATGGATGATGTGATAACCCGCCTCGCGCATGCCGGCCATCAGCACCTTCAGCGGCGCGATGGGTGCTCGCGTGAGCGAGATGTCGTAACCCATCTTGTCCACATAACCCCCCACGCCGCAGAAGTCGGTCTGCATGTCGATCACGATCAGCGCGGTGTTGTCCGGCCGCAGGTCGCCGTTGTAAGGCCACGCATACGGTTTGGCATCGACGAAACGTTCCATGTCCACCTCTACTTGTTGGAGGAAAGCTCTGTCGGGCTGCCGGGCACGATCACGCCGGGCCGGCAGGTGATGACGAGGATGAGCAGCGTGAGCACGTAGGGCACGATGTTGAAGAGGTGGTAGCCCCAGCCGATGCCCACCGACTGCAGCGCCGGGCCGATGGCCCCAGCGCCACCGAACAGCAGGGCCGCGCCCACGCAGCGCAACGGGCTCCAGCGCGCGAAGATCACCAGTGCCACCGCGATCAGGCCTTGCCCGCTGGAAATGCCTTCGTTCCAGCTGCCCGGGTAGAACAGCGTGAGCGAGGCGCCGCCCAGACCTGCGATCAGGCCGCCGCCTGCGGTGGCCGCAATGCGGATACCCGACACCGAGTAACCCAGCGCGCGCGTGGCGTGCGCGGAATCGCCTGCCATGCGCACCAGCAGGCCGGCGCGCGTGCTCGCGAAGGCCCACCACATGGCCACCGCCAGCAGCAGGCCGATGGGCAGCAGCGCGTTGATCTGCAGCGCGGCGCGCACGGCGGCCGAGTCGCTCCAGAAACCCAGCGGAATGGCGGGCAGTTGCGCGGCCTGCGGCTGGATCAGCGGCTTGCCCAGGTAGAAGGCCAGCCCCATGCCCAGCAGCATGAGCGCGATGCCGGTGGCGATGTCGTTCACGCGCGGCAGCGAACACAGCAGACCGTGCAGCGTGGCCAGCAGCGCGCCGGCCACGGCGGCAGCCAGCACGCCGATCCAGGGTGAGCCGCTGAGGTACGAACCCCCGAACGCCACCATGGCCGAGAGCACCAGCACGCCTTCCAGGCCCAGGTTGATGCGGCCCGCCTTCTCCGTCAGGCATTCGCCCAGGCTCACGAAGAGAAAGGGCACGCCCACGCGCAACGCGCCGCCGACGATGCCGGCGAGAAAGATCAGCAACTGGTCGCCGGTCATGAGGGCTCTCCCCGGGTTGGTGGGGCTGACGGGATGACAACGGGCACCGGTTCGGATGGGCCGAAGTGGCCGATGCGATCGAGGAAGCGTTTCCAGTCCAGGTCGCGCAGCGCTTCGCTGGCGAGGATCAGCACGAAGGCGATGCCTTGCAGCAGGAGCACGGACGCGTCGGGCAGGCCCAGGCGGCGCTGCAGCAGACTGCCGGCCGCGCCGAAGCCACCGAACAGGATCGCGACCGGAATCACCGCGATCGGGTGGTGCCGCGCCATGAACGACACCAGGATGCCCGCGTAGCCGTAACCCGCGATCAGCGAGGCGTTGGCGCTGGTGTGCACGGCCGCCACCTCGATCGCGCCGGCCAGGCCGGCGGCCGCACCGCCGAGCGCGCACGCGATCACGATGAGCCGCGTGGCCGGCAGGCCCACCAGCTGCGCCGCACGCGGGTTGCCGCCCACCACCTGCACCGAGAAACCGGACGGTGTGAGCCGCAGCCACAGCCCGGCCAGCAGGCAGACCACGATGCCGATGACCAGGCCCCAGTGCACATCGGAACCGCCCATGCCGCCGATCAATAGGCCATCGGCCAGCGCGGGGGTGGACGGCTTGTTCAGGCTGGCCGGATCGCGCAGCGGCCCTTCCACGATGTGTTTGAACAGGCCGATGGCCACGTAGGCCAGCAGCAGGCTGCTGATGGTTTCGTTGATGCCGCGGAACTGGCGCAACCAGCCGGCCAGCGCGATCCAGAGCGCGCCGGCCAGGGCACCGGCGATGCACACAGCCAGCGTACCCACCAGGTTGCCGGGCAGCGGCACTGCATGGGCCAGTGCCGCGCAGGCCAGCCCGCCGAGCACCAGGGCGCCCTCGCCGCCGATCACGGTGAGCCCCGCGCGCGCGGGTATGGCCACGCACAGCGCGGTGAGCATCAGCGGCGCGGCGCGCTGCAGCGTGTTCTGCCAGGAGTACGCGTCGCCGAACGCACCCTTGAACAGCAGCACCCACACTTCCACCGGGTCCACGCCGGCGAACGAGACGATGAGCCCGAACAGCAGCAGGGCCGCGAGGATCGCGCCGATGGGCAGCAGGATGTTGCGCATGGTGGCCGCCGCGACTTCAGACGCTGCCTTGCACGCCTTCGACCAGGTAGTTCATCTTTTCCAGATCCAGGTCGGTCTGCTTGAACACCTTGCCGGCGGGGATCACGGTGGCGCCCTTGTTGTCCTTGATCGGTCCCTTGAAGATGTCGAAGCTGCCGGCCATCATCTGCGCCTTGATGCCGTCGGCCTGCTTCTTCGCGGCGTCGGTCACGGCGGGGCCGTAGGCCGAAGGCTTCACGAAACCTTCCTTCAGGCCACCGCGCACGAAGTTGGGGTGTGGCTTGCCGCTGCGCGCGGCCTCCAGGAACTGGGTGTAGGCGGTGAGCCAGTTCCATTCGGCACCGGTCAGGTACGCCTGCGGCGCCAGTTTGGCCTGGCTGGCGTGGTAGCCGCAGACCATCTTGCCGCGCTTGGCGGCGGTCTCCACGATCACCTTCGGGCCGTCCACGTGCATGGTGAACACGTCCACGCCCTGGTCGGCCATGCTGTTGGTGGCCTCGGCCTCCTTCACGGGCATGGACCAGTCACCGGTGAAGATCACCTGCGTGGTGATGCCGGGCTTGACCGAGCGAGCGCCCATGGTGAAGGCGTTGATGTTGCGCAGCACCTGCGGGATCGGTTTGGCGGCGATGAAACCGATCTTGCCGCTCTTGCTCATGTGGCCCGCGATCACGCCGTTGAGGTACTGGCATTCGTCGATGTAGCCGAAGAAGCTCGCGGTGTTCTTCGGGTGCTTGCCCTCGGTCCACATGCCGCCGCAGTGGGCGAAGCGTGCATCGGGGAATTTGGCGGCCACCGCCAGCATGTGCGGGTCGAAGTAGCCGAAGGAGGTGGGGAACACCAGCGAGGCGCCGTCCTGGGCGATCATGCCCGTCATGCTGCGCTGCACGGCGGCCGTCTCGGGCACGTTCTCCTCTTCGACCACTTTCACGCCCGCCATTTTCTTGAGCTGCGCGGCCGCCTCGGCGTGCGCCTGGTTATAGCCGTAGTCGTCGCGCGGGCCGACGTAGATCACGCCCACGGTGATGGGTTTCTGCGCGAAGGCAAAGGGGCTGCTGGCGGCCGCGCCGAGCGCGGCCAGGGTCTTGAGGGTCTCGCGGCGGGTGAAGGCGGGGTGGTGCATGGAACGCTCCTGGTTGGTGGAAGGGCGGGAGAGATGGGTTACCCAGGGACACCGCGGGTCCGGCTTTGCCGGCCCCAGGTGTCGCTCCCCTCCCGCCGAAGGCGAGAAGGAGGGGGGAGGCGCCGAAGGCGACGCGGGGGGTGGTGTTTCATGACATGAGGCTCACGTGCGCGGAGACGACGCGCCAGCCCTCTGGTGTGCGCAGCCAGGTCTGGCTCTGGCGACCCACACGCTCGTTGCCGGCGCGATGGAACTCGGTGTTGGCCGTAGCGAAGTCCGTGCCATAGGTGGTGATGACGGTCCTGCCCAGCGTGCGCGCGAGGCCCGCCGACGGGCGGCCGGCGCGGAAGGCCTGGATCTCGTCGTAGCCGTAGAGGTTTTCCGTGGCGCCATAGCGCAGCGTGTGCGGGCTGTTCCAGAACAGCTCGTCGAGCACGGCCACGTCGTTGGTGACCAGCGCCACCTCGTAGCGTTCGAAGGCGGCCGTCACGTCGGCCTGCACGTCAGGAAGGTTGATGTGCATCACAAAGCGGGTTCTTTCAGGTGAGCCACGCCGGCCCGGGCCAACGCCCGGCCCGCGCGCAGCGCGAGGTCCTCGCGCCAGGGCGCGGCGATGAGTTGCACGCCGATGGGCAGGCCATCGGTGCCGGTCGGCCACATCGGCGCGGCCACCACCGGGCAGCCGGCGAACGAAATGGGTTGCGTGAGCAGGCCGATGGAGGGCCGGCAGGGAAAGCGCTGGCCATTGATCTCGATCCACTCGGTGCCGATGGCCGGCGCGGCCACCGGCGTGGCGGGCGCGATCAGCACGTCCCAGTTCTGGAACAGGGCATTCACGGCGTCGCGGTAGACGCGGCGGAAGCGCTGGGCGCGCACATACCAGGCGGCGGGCTGCAGCGCACCGGAAATGAAGCGGTCCACCGACAGCGGCTCGAAGTCGGCGGCCTGCGTGCGCAGGCGCTGCAGGTGCAGCGCACCGCCCTCGCTCGCGCTGGTGATGAAGGCGGCCGCGCGGGCCTGCGCGGCGAGCGGCCATTCCACCGTGGCGCTGGCGCCCAGCGCGGCGGCGGCCGTGGCCACCGCCTCGCGCGCGGGTGCGCTGGCGTGCTCCACGAAGTAGCCGCCCAGCAGGCCCACGCGCAGGCCGTCGACACCGAGATCGAGCTTGGGCACGGCGGCTTGCACGGTGGTGGCGAAGCAGCCGGGGTCCAGCGGGTCGGGGCCCTGCAGTGCGTCGTAGGCGAGGGCCAGGCCATCGAGGTCGTCGGCGAAGGGGCCGAGGTGGTCGATGCTGTTGACGAAGGGATAGCTGCCGCGCCGCGACAGCCGGCCGAAGGTGGGCTTGAGGCCCCACACGCCGCAGAACGACGATGGCACGCGGATCGAACCGTTGGTGTCGGAGCCGAGCGTGAGCGGCACCTGCCCCGCCGCCACTGCGGCACCCGAACCGCCCGAGGAACCGCCGGCCACATGGCCTGGCCGGTGCGGGTTGTGGCAGGGACCGTAGTGGGTGTTCTCGGTGGTGAAGCCGTAGGCGTACTCGTCCATGTTCAGCGAACCCACCAGCACCGCACCGCTGTCCTGCAGGCGCTGCACCAGCACCGCGTCCGCGGTGGCCGGCGGGTTCGAGCGGTTCACCCTGGAGCCGGCCAGCGTGACCTCGCCCGCGATGTCGAACAGGTTCTTCACCGCGAAGGGCACGCCCGCCAGTGGGCCCAATGGCTCGCCGCGTGCGCGCTGCGCGTCCACCTGCGCGGCCTGGGCACGAGCGGCCTCGAAGCGCGTGCCGGTGAAGGCGTTCACGCGCGCTTCGGTGGCTTCGATGCGGGCGATGCATGCTTCCAGCACCTCGCTGGCGCTGCGCTGGCCGCTGGCCACGGCCTGCGCGATCTGGCTGAGTGACGGAGTCAATGGCATGTCAGTGGGACCCGGTGGTGAAGGGGGCGGGGCAGTACAGCTCGGCCACCTCGTCCTCGTCGTGCAGCGGCACGGCGTCGAGCAGCGCGGCCATGCCGGCCGTGCGCTGCAGGTGGGTCGCCACGCGCGCAGCCTGCGCCGCCTCCAGCGGCAGGCCCACCGCCACGGCGGCGGCCTGCACGTAGGCCAGGGTCTGTGCTTCGTCCATCACCGGCGCACCTCGCGCTGGAAGATCTCCAGGCTGCGCTTCTTGGCGGCGATGAAGCTCGGCTCGGACAGCGTGGCCGTGGTGCGCGGGCGCGCGTCTTCGTAGGGCAGGATCTCGGCCACCTTGGTGGGCCGCTTGGTGAGCAGGAGCACCTGATCGGCCAGGTAGACGGCTTCTTCCAGGTCGTGCGAGACCAGCATCATGGTGGTGCCGGTCTGCATGAACACCTCCTGCAGCTTCTCGCGGATGAACAGCGTCATCTCGAAGTCCAGTGCGGAGAAGGGTTCGTCCAGGAACAGCACCTCGGGGTTGGGCGCAAGCGCGCGCATGATCGACGCCGTCTGCTGCTGCCCGCCCGAGAGCTCGTAGGGGTAACGGTTCAGGTCGAACTTCACGTCGAAAGAGGCCACCAGTTCCTGCATGCGGCGGTCCACCTCGGCCTTGCTCCTGCCCTCGAGCTTGAGCGGGTAGGCGATGTTGTCGATGGTGCGCATCCACGGGAACATCGCTTCGCGGTAGTTCTGGAACACGTAGCCGATCTTGGTGTCCTTCAGGCTCTTGCCGTCGAACAGGATCTCGCCGCTATCGATCGGGATGAGGCCCGCGATCATGTTGATCAGCGTGCTCTTGCCGCAGCCGTTGGGCCCGAACACCGAGACGATCTTGTGCTTGGGGATGTCGAGATCGAAGTTCTCGTACAGCGGCCAGCCCGCAAAGTACTTGGTGAGACCGCGGATGGTGATGTGCGTGCCGGCCGGCCCCGGCTGGAAGGTGGGAGCGGGCACGTCGGCGTCATACACCGGTGCGTTGACGACTGTGTTCATCTTCCACTCCAGTGCACGATCTTGCGTTCGATCAGAAGAAAGAGGACGTTGAGCGCATAGCCCAGTGCGCCAGCCGCCAGGATCGAGGCGTACATGTCCTTCACGTTCATCACCTGCTGCGAGTTGATGATCCGGTTGCCCAGGCCGCTGTCGGCGCCGATGAACATCTCCGCCACTATCACGATGACCAATGCCATGGATACCGCCGAGCGCAGGCCCACGAAGCTGGGTTGCAGGCTTTCCCACACCAGCACGTCCTTGAACACCTGCCAGCGCGTCGCGCCCATCACCTTGGCCGCCATCACGCGCTGCTTGCGTGCGTTGATCACGCCATAGGCGCTGTTGAAGACCACGATCAGCAGCGCACCGAAGGCAGCGATGGCGACCTTGTTGATGTCGGACACACCGAAGATCATGAGGAACAGCGGGATCAGTGCGGACGAGGGCGTGGAGCGGAAGAAGTCGATCAGGAACTCCACGCTGCGGTAGGCCTTCTCGTTGCTGCCGAGCAGCACGCCCAGTGGCATGCCCACCACGGCGGCGATCAGGAAGGCCTGCACCGTGCGCCACACGGTGACCGCGAAGTCGCCCAGCAGCGGCCCGCCGGCCAGGCCACCGAGCAGCGCGCCCAGCGCGTCCACCGGCGGCGGCAGCAGGATGGGCTTGATGAAACCCAGCCGAACGACCAGGTCCCAGATGATGAAGAGCACGACCGGGCCCACGAAGGGCAGGGCCTTGCCCCAGTCGGTCTTCTTCGGCGGCGTGGGCGCGTCGGCCGAGGCGGGTGGGCTCCAGGGCTTGCCGCTGGCCTCGGTGGGCACGGGCGTGATGGCGTCCATCGCGTTCAGCCCTTGTAGAGCATGGAGTCGACCATCAGGCGCGAGGAGAAGATGCCCTTCTCGCTGAACAGGTCGAAGAACTTCTGGAAGTGCGCCACGTCGGCCGGCGTGAACTCGTTGTACATGGTGTACGCGGCCAGCGGCACCTCGCCGGTGAGCGCACCCTCGATGGGGGTGTAGCCCTTGAGGTACTGGCGCGCCTCGGTGGCCTTGGTGCGCACGTAGGTCACGCCCTTGCCGTAGGCCGCCACGAATTTCTTCGCGGCTTCGGGGTTCTTCTTGATGAAGTCCGACGACAGCGAGGCCGAGCCACCGAACCAGGGCGCCATCGGGTCGCCCAGCACGTACTTCGCGATCACGCCGGCTTCCAGCACCTTGGTGGTGCCGTTCATGCGGCCGATGGTGCCCGTGGGTTCGAGCGTGTAGGCGCCGTCGACCTGGCCGGCGGCGAGCGCGGCCACATGCTGGCCGATGGGCAGTTCCACCACGGTGGCACCGGTGGCACCGCCGCGTTCCAGGATGGTCTTGGCCAGCGTCACGTTCTGGATGCCAGGGCCCGACGCGATGCGCTTGCCCTTGAGGTCGGCCATCACCTTGGCCGGGCTGGCGACCGGCACGATCACTTCGTCCAGCACGTGCTTCACGTTGCTGGGGTTGGAGCAGAAGATCTTGAAGGTGCCGGGCTGGGCGATCTCGCCGATGGCGATGTTGGCCGAGCCGGTACCGTTGGCGGTGCCGTCGGCGCGGCCGGAGAGCACGGCCTCCATCACCTGCTGGGCGCCCGCGAACTTGAGCGGTTCCACGTCAAGGCCGGCTTCCTTGAAGTAGCCCAGCTCGATGGCCGAGTAGAAGGGCAGGCCGGCGGCGATGGGCCAGTAGCCGATGCGGATCTTCGGGCCCGACTGCGCGAGCAGCACACCCGGCGCACCGAGCACGCCCATGGCGGCACCGGCCGCGCCGAGCCGCAGCACCTGGCGGCGCCGTGCGGAAACGGAGGAAGGGGTGGCGGAGAGGTGTTTCATGCAAGGCTCCTGGAAGGTTGGTAAAGGGAGGAAACGGTGAGGCCCGGAATGGCCTGCATCGGTGGCAGAGGCTGCCCGGTGGCGCCCTGGGGCAGGCCGGTGGCGTGGTGGAAACGCTGGCCCAGTTCGGCAAGCTGCCAGTCCGATCCGCAGCGGCCGATGAGCGTGATGCCGAAGGGCAGGCCATCCGTGCGCAGGCTGGCTGGCACGGAGAGCGCCGCGTAGTCGAGCAGGTTGACGAAGTTGGTGTACGCCCCGAGCTGGCGGTTGAGTGCCACCGGGTCGGCCTGCATGCGGGCGATGGTGTGGTGCGTGGGCGCGGTGGGCACGACCAGCAGGTCGATGCCTTCCCAGAGCGCGCGCGCCTGCTGGCCGAGCGCGGCGAGCCGGGCCTGCGCGGTCACGAGATCGGCCGCGCTGTAGCCCCGGCCCGAGGCGATGATGCCGCGCACCGGCTCCATCACCTCGTCCTCGTGCGCATCGAAGAAGCTGCGGATGGCCTCGTAGCGCTGGGCCACCAGCGCGCTGCCGTAGAGCATCTCGGCGCAGGCGGAGAAGGGGGCGAAGTCCAGCGGCACGGCCTCGCCGCCCATGTCGATGAGCTGTGCCAGGGCGTCGCCGAATGCGGCCTGCGCGGCGGCGTCGCCGAAGAACTCCGGCTGTGCCGGCACACCGAAACGGAACGCGGCGCCGAAGGGTGTGCTCGCCATGGCGAGCGTGCGCGAGTACGGATCGGCCGCGTCGTGCCCGATGGCCGTGGCCAGCACGCGGGCCGCGCCCGCCACGGTGGTGGTGAAGATGGAGACACAGTCCACCGCCTGGGCGGCGGGCACCACGCCGCGCGCGCTGATGAGGCCGCGCGAAGGCTTGAGGCCGACGATGTTGTTCAGCCCGGCGGGCACGCGGCCCGAGCCGGCGGTGTCGGTACCGAGGGCGAAGTCCACCTGGCCGGTGGCCACCACATAGGCCGAGCCCGAACTGGAGCCGCCCGATACATACAGCGGGTTGATCGCGTTGGGTACCGCGCCGTAGGGCGAGCGCGTGCCGTTCAGGCCGCAGGCGAACTGGTCGAGGTTGGTCTTGCCATGCAGCGTCGCACCAGCATCGAGCAGGGTCTGCACCACGCTGGCGTGCGCGGTGGCGGTGTAGGCAAAGGCCGGGCAGGCGGCGGTGGTCGGCCAGCCGCCCACGTCGATGTTGTCCTTGACGGCGAAATGCAGCCCTTCGAGCGCACCCCCGGACGCCCCGGCCAGCACCTGTGGCGGGCGGTGAATCCAGGCTTCGGGCGCGAGCGTTGCCGCGGTGTGCGCCGGGTCGCTGGCGGTGGCCGGTGGGGTGAGTGTGTCTTGCACCATGAACAGGCATTCCATCTTGGATACAAGATCACATGCAAGTTGAATGCCAGCTTGCCCGGCCTGCCACAGGACTGTCACAAACGGCCGATCCAATCGGCCCATGCGAACCGTCGACCTGATCTATTTCAATGCGGGCGGTGGCCACCGCGCATCGGCCCTGGCCTTGCAGGCCGCGCTGCGTGAGCAGCCCGAAGCCTGGAACGCGCGCCTGGTGGACCTGTTCGAGGTGCTCGACCCGAAGGCACGGTTCCGCCAGGTGACGGGCCGCGCGCCGGAGGACTGGTACAACCGCCGCCTCGCGCGCGGCTGGACGCTGGGCATGGCGCAGGAGCTCAGGCTGCTGCAAGCCGTGATCCGGCTCACGCATCCCCGCCTGTTGCGCCAGCTGCAGCGCCACTGGCTGCAGTCCGAGCCCGACCTGGTGGTGTCATTGGTGCCCAACTTCAACCGCGCCATGCTCGAGAGCCTGGGCGCCACGCTGCCGGGCGTGCCCTACGCCACCGTGCTCACCGACCTGGCCGATGTGCCGCCGCGCTTCTGGATCGAGCGCGACCAGCGCCAGCACCTGATCTGCGGCACGCCGCTGGCGACGCAGCAGGCGCGGGCGCTGGGCCATGCCGCCGGGCGGGTCCATCGCACCTCGGGCATGATCATCCGGCCCGAGTTCTACCAGCCCATGCTGTCCGACCGCGACAGTGAACTGCGGCGGCTCGGCCTCGATCCCTCACGCCCCACCGGCATCGTGATGTTCGGCGGTCATGGGTCGAAGGCCATGCTCGGCATCGCCGCGCGGCTGGCGGCCAGCACGCAACTCATCCTGGTCTGCGGCCACAACAAGACACTCGCGGCCAAGCTCGAGGCGCTGCCCCGCAGCGCTCCGCGCTGCGTGCTGGGTTTCTGTGCCGACGTGCCGCGTTACATGCACATGGCCGACTTCTTCATCGGCAAGCCCGGCCCCGGCAGCCTCAGCGAGGCGGTGCAGATGGGACTGCCGGTCATCGTGGTCAACAACGCATGGACCATGCCGCAGGAGCGCTACAACGCGCAATGGGTTCGCGAGAACGGCCTGGGCATCGTGCTCAGCAGCTTCCGTGGCATTGCCGGGGCGGTGGCGACACTGCTGGCCGACCTGGACGCGCACAAGGCGCGCGTGCGCCGCATGGACAACCGCGCGTTGTTCGAGGTGCCGCTGCTGCTGGAGCGCATCCTCGATGAAGCGCAGGCGGTGCCGCGCTCAGAACACCATTCGATCGGCTCTGGAGGGCAGTAGGCTCATGTCGATCAAGTCTTCGGGGCGCGGCGTGGTGGCCAGCGCGGTCACCTTGGAGAGCATGTCGATGCCTTTGCGGAACTTGGCTGGATCGATCTCCCCGATGCCGTTCTTGCGCGCATTGGCCGAGGCCAGTTCCTGGTCGATGATGATGTCCAGCCCTGCGAGCTCGTTCTTCTCGTCGATCAGCGGCTCGTGCTGCTTGAGCACCGCAATGCCGCCCGGCCGGTCCACGTTGATCTCCTTGACCGCGCGCAGGTAGCCCTTGAGGAAACCGGTCACCGCCTGCGGGTGCTGCCTGATGAAGTCCGGGTGTGACAGGATGGCGTTGCCATACAGCGGCACGCCGTGCTCGGCGTAGCGCATCACCACGATCTCGCTGCGCGGAATGCCCAGCTTGCCCAGCGCCACCAGCGCCGACGACACGTTGCCCGTGACCACGTCGGTCTGGCCGCGCACCAGCATGGTTTCGCGCAGCGCGGGTTCGACCGAGAGCCAGCTCACGTCCTGCGCGGCGTCCAGCCCGTTGGCCAGGGCGAACAGCGGGAACAGCTTGCGCCCGGTGTCGCTCACCGGCGCGGCCAGGCGTTTGCCCTTGAGGTCGGCCGGCGTGAGGATGCCGCTCTTCTTCAGCGCGAAGGCGGAGGCGGCGGTGTGCTCGTAGATCAGCATCACCGCCTTGGCGGGAATGCCCGGGTTGTTGGCCGCGAACTCGGCCAGCGCGCTCACGTCGCCCGTGCCCATCTCGGCGTTGCCGGCCACGAGGCGCTGCACCGTGCCGGCCGAACCGCTGCCGACGATGAGCGACACGTCCAGCCCCTCTTCCAGGAAGTAGCCTTTGCGCAGAGCGACCACGTAGGGTGTTGCGGAGGCACCGATGCGCCAGTCCAGCTGGTAGCGCAGCTTCATCGGCTTGTTCTGCGCGAACGCGGGCAGGGCCAGCGAACAGGCCGCGGCCGAGAGCAGCGTGCGGCGGGTCAGGCGAGGGGTCGTCAAAGGCAGTGCGTTGTTCATGGAAAGCTCCGTGGGGATGGTGTGCGGGGACTCAGGCGGCGCGGCGGAAGCGCTCGTCGTGCTGCTCGACGATCTCGCGCAGCTTGCGCCGCGCCATCAGCTGCGCGCGGTCCGCGCGCATGCCTTGCTCGGGCTTCTCGTCCGGCATCACCGGCACGTCGGCCAGGGTGGACTCGAGAATGACCTTGTCCTCCATCGTCACGCGGCGGTCGAAGGCGATGGCCGCCTCGGCGGGCACCTCGGCCTCGGTGTCGTTGCGGATGCACATCTGCGTGAACAGGATCTGGCCCTCCGCCAGCGGCGTGGCGGTGGTGAAGATGATGTGGTGCAGGCCGTTGGGGTAGTAGATGCGCAGCTTGCGGCAGTTGGGTGCATACCAGGTCACCTCGCGGTCGCGAACCGTCTCCTGCTCGCTGATGCCGGTGTAGGCCTGGCCTTCGGAGCGGTTGGCAATGCGCACCAGGTTGGAGCTGCGCACACCCAGAGGCAGTTCTTCCAGCTTCTCCTCGGGCGGCACGGGGCGGGTGATGTCGCCCTGCGTGCCCCGGTGCACGAAGGCCACGTGCGCGAGGTCGAACCAGTTGTCGACCAGGCGGAACAGGCTCATGTCCCAAACCTCGTGGAACTCCTGGATCACGCGGTATTCGTCGTTCACCGCCTCGGGCAGGTCGGGAATGTCGGCCAGCGGGTTTTCCAGGCACACCCAGACGAAGCCGTAGCGCACCTGGGCCTGGAAGTTGCGCACGCGGCAACTCGAACCCGGCGTGTGGTCGGGCATCTGTGGAATGCGCGTGCACTGGCCGCTGACGTTGAACTCCCAGCCGTGGTACGGGCAGGCGATGCGGTCTTCCACCACCTCGCCGAGCGACAGCCTGGCCGAGCGGTGGCAGCAGCGGTCGGCCAGTGCCGACACCTGGCCGTCCGGCGTCTTCCAGAGCACCAGCTCTTCGTCGAACAGCTTGAAGGGCTGGGGGCCGGCATCGAGCTGCGAGACGGGCATGGCGACGTACCAGAAACGCCGGAAGACATTCGAATCCTGAACTTTCATCGTGGGTGTGCCTGAGTGGGAAGGGTGAGGAAATTCTGGGTTTGCGCCCTCTATCGGCCAAGGCCCTGCACAGGTATCCAGCCATCACAGAATTGATATAGTCCGCCCGATGCATGCCCGCCTGCTCGCCCTCAACGTCCAACAGCTGCACATCCTCGACCGCCTGTTCAGCGAGCTCAACGTCACGCGCGTGGCCGAACGGGAGGGGCTGTCGCAGCCGGCGGTGAGCCGCATCCTCAACCGCCTGCGCGAGGAACTGGGTGATCCGCTGCTGGTCAAGAGCGGGCGCGGCATGGCCCTCACCGAGCGCGCCGAGCTGCTGCGCTACCCGCTGCGCGAAATCCTGTCGCATGTGTCTTCACTGGCGTCGGACATCAAGTTCGACGCCGCGAACACCGAGCAGACCTTCACCGTGGGTTGTGCGGACTGCCTGCTGCCCGACTTCATCGCGCAGGCCATCCACCGCGTGATGGAGGCCGGCCCGCGCCTGCAGCTGAAGTTCCGCATGCTCGACCCGCTGTACGACGCCTCGCGCGCGCTGGACACCGGCACGCTCGACCTGATCGTGAGCAACCACCCCAACCCGCGCGAAGACCTGCGCACCAGCGCGCTCTACAGCGAGGAAGTGGTGTGCCTCATGCGCCCCGGCCACCCCCTGGCGAAGCAGCCGCGCATCAGCCTGGGGCGCTACCTGGCGGCGCGCCACCTCGCGCCCAGCCAGAGCATGGACGGCGAGCCCGGCCCCATCATGGCCACGATGCAGAAGATCGGCTACCGCCGCCACGTGGCGGCCACCGTGCCCGAATACAACCTCGTGCCCTACGCGCTGGCCGGTTCGGACCTGGTCTTCACCACCGGCCGCCGCTTCGCCGAACACCAGGCGCGGATCGTGCCGCTGGTCATCGTGCCCGCGCCGCAGGAGTTCGACGACATGCAGTTCTACCAGCTGTGGCACCAGCGCAAGCACGCCAGCGCGTCCAGCAAGTGGCTGCGCAAACAGCTGGCCGAGATCGCGCGCGGCATCGACGGCTGAGCGCCGGCCACCCTGCCCGCGGGCGGCAAAAGAAAAAGGGCCTTGCGCCAGCAAGGCCCTTGTCGTGTGGTGAAAGGCTCAGCGTGCGGGCGCTGCCGTGAACTTCCAGACCTTCTTGTCCACGTCGGCCGACAACACACCGGTGGGGATGTGGCCATCGCCCGTGTCGCGGAAGCTGTACTTGAACGCGCCATTGAAACTCTTGGCGCTCGTGAACTGGTTCTTGATGGCTTCGCGGGCCTTCTTGGGATCGGTAGAACCGTCCACGCCAGCGCGGCGCATGGCGTCGACCAGGAACAGGATGCCGTCGTAGCTCACGGGCCAGTTCGCCACGTTGAACGGCAGGCCGATGGAGGCGTCGGCGCGTTGCTGGGCGCGCTTGGCCAGGTTGCCGTAGATCGCTGCGTCGTGGTGGCCGGCGGGCCCGGCGTCGTTGGTGGCAAAGCCGATCACGTTCCAGTTGCGGCCGTTCTCGCCCACGTTGTTGATGAACGGGCCGGTCCAGAGAATGCTGGTGTTGAGGATCGGCGCCTTCACGCCCTGCACCGTCAGGTCCTTGGCCAGCAGCATGGCCTGGGCGGGGAAGGCTGAGGCGAGGATGGCGTCCGGGTTGCGGCTCTTGATCTGGATGGCGATCGCGGACATGTCCGTCGCGCGAGAGGAGAACTCCACGGTCTCCAGCACCTCCAGGCCGAGCTGCTTGGCCAGCGCGGCGTACATGTCGGCGCTGGCCTTGCTGGAGGCTTCGCGCACGTCGGCGGTGATGACGACCTTCTTGACCTTCGGGTTGGCGGCGAGGAAAGCCTTCACGCCTTCGGGCATCAGCGTGTCGTCCGGCGGCATCAGGCGGATCGTCCAGGGCTTGATGGTGATGCCGGGCTTGACCGCGTTAACGCTCACGGCCGGCATGTTGAGCTGGTTGGCCAGCGGGCTCACGGTTTCCCATTGCGTGCCCGTCATGGGGCCGACCACGCCGAAGTAGCCGTCGTTGAAGTACTTGCGGAAGAGCAGCACGGCCTGGCCGGGGTCGGTCTGCGAGTCGCCGATGTCGACCTGCAGCGGGCTGCCGTTGATGCCGCCGGCGGCGTTCACGTCTTCCACGGCGAGCTTGATCATCATTTCCTGCGACTTGCCGTAGCTGCCGAGCGGGCCGGTGAGCGGCGTGATGAGGCCGACCTTGATGGGCGGCTTCGTGGCCTGGGCATGGGCGGGCACGGCGCTGAGGCCGAGCACGGTGGCGGCTGCCGCGAGCACGATGGCGCGGCGGGGCGTGGAGGGGCTGCGTTGCATGGTGAAGGTCTCCTGTTTGTGATGGGCGAACGGGGGGTGATCAACGGACTTGCTGGAGAAAGGCTTCGGTGCGGTCGAAGGCCTGCTGGATGCGCTGGTGGCGCGCCTCGATGACGGGTCGTGCGCTGCTGTCGGTGAAGATGAAGAACTCCTCGGGGTCCTCCATGGCCTGCAGGATGCGCTGGGCGACCAGATCGGGCGAGGCGCCGTGTTGCTTGATGGCTTCTGCGAGGAAGGCCTGCTCGGGCCGTTCGGTGGCACCGCCGAAACGCTGGGGACGGCTGCCGCTGTCGCCCAGGCCGGTGGCCACGGCGGAGGGGCACAGCACCAGCACGCGGATGGCGCTGTCCTTGTTCTCCTGCGCCAGGCCTTCGCTCATCGCGACCACGGCGTACTTGGTCATGGAGTACGCGCCGGTGAGCCACGCTGGATTCACCTGAAGGCCACCGATGGACGCGGTGTTGATGAAGTGCCCTGGCTGGCCGTGGCGCAGCATGCGCGGCAGCAGGTGGTGGATGCTGTAGGCGATGCTGCGGATGTTGACGTCGATCACCCACTGCCAGTCCTGCATCGGCATCTGGTGCATGGGCGTGCCGTGCATGGCGATGCCGGCGTTGTTGAAGGCCAGGTGGATGGGGCCAAAGCGCTCTTCGGCGAAATCTGCCATGGCCACGATGGAGGCCTCGTCGGACACGTCGGTGGCGATGGCCTCCACGCTCAGACCCTGCGCCTTGAGCTGCGCGGCATACGAATTCAGCGGTCCGGGCTTGATGTCGGCCAGCACGACATGCATGCCCAGCTGCGCCAGGCGCAGCGCGGTGGCGGCGCCGATGCCGGAGGCCGCACCGGTGACGATGGCGTTCTTGCCCTGGAGTTGGTCTTTCAGCACGGGTAGGGTTCCTTCTGGTTCAAGAGGTAGCCGCCGTCCACGGGGATGACGGCGCCGGTGATGTACGCGCTGGCGCGCGACGCGAGAAACACGGCCAGGCCTCCGAGGTCCGCCGCATCGCCCAGGCGGCCGAGCGGGATGCGGGGCACCAGGCCCCGGGCCACGTCGTCGTCGTGCAGGCGGCCATTGGCGATGCCGGTCTTGATGAAACCGGGGGCGATGGCGTTGACGGTGATGCCGTGCGGCGCGAGCTCGAGCGCGGTCTGCTGCACCAGCTGCACCACCGCGGCCTTGGTGAGCGCGTACGCGTAGGACACGAAGGGCTCGGCCTGCAGGCCGGCCACGGAGGCGGTGACCACGATGCGGCCCTGGCGTTGCGGGTGCTGCTTCAGCGCGGGCAGCACGGCCTGGAGGCAAGTCGCGGTGCCGAGCAGGTTGATGTCCATCACGCGGCGCCAGTAGTCCATCTGCTGTGCGGCCAGCGTGCCGCTGTCGCGGCCCGCCTCGGTGCCGAAGCCCGGGCCGCCGCTCACGCCGGCGTTGGCGAACAACGCGTCCAGTGCGCCGAAGCCGTCCACTAGGCGCTGGAAGCGCGCCGCGTCGGTGATGTCGCAGGCCCCGCTGTGCGCGCGCTGCCGTTGCGCGGGCGGGGCGGTGTCCAGCACGGCGGCCAGCGCGGTGGCGTCGCGGTCCACCAGCAGCACCTCGGCGCCGTGGTCCAGCAGGGCGGTGGCCACGGCGCGGCCGATGCCACTGGCCGCGCCGGTGACCACGCAGCGCTGGCCCTCCAGGTTAAACGGCGATCCGGTGCTGTCAGCGGGCGTCGGCATCGGCATGTCCCATGTAGCTCGCCATCACGCGCGGGTCGTGCGCGAGGTCGGCGGCCGGGCCTTCGAGCGTGAACTCGCCATGGGTGAGCACCATGGCCCGGTGCGCCAGGCCCAGCGCGCGGCTCACGTTCTGTTCCACCAGCAGGATCGAGACGCCCGCGTCGCGCAGTTCGCGCAGCGCACGGAACACCTCGGAGGTGAAGCGCGGCGACAGGCCCATGGATGGTTCGTCGAGCAGCAGCAGCTGCGGGCGGTTGATGATGGCGCGCGCCACCGCCAGCATCTGCTGTTCGCCGCCCGAGAGGTTGCCCGCGAGCTGTGTGCTGCGCTCCTGCAGGCGGGGGAAGCGCGAATACACCTCGGCCACGGCGTCAGCGAAAGGGCGGTCGGTGGGGCGGATCTCCCAGGCCAGGCGCAGGTTCTCCTCCACCAGCATGGTCTGCAGGGTGCCGCGCCCTTCTGGCACGTGCAGCATGCCCATGCGCGCGAGCTGGTGCGGTGCGCTGGTGCGGATGTCCTTGCCCAGGAAGCTGGCCTTGCCCTCGCTCAGCGGCAGCAACCCCGAGATGGCGCGCATCAGGCTGGTCTTGCCCGCCCCATTGGCGCCGATGACGGACACGGTCTCCCCCTCGCGCACCTCGAAGCTCACACCGCGCAACGCGCGGATGGGGCCGTAACTGGCGTGCAGGTTGTCGACGGACAGCAGAACACGGCTCATGCGCGGACCTCCTCTTCTTCTTCCGAACCCAGGTAGGCGCGCAGCACCTCGGGGTGCTCCAGCACCGCGTGCGCGCTGCCTTCGGCGATCTTCTTGCCGTAGTCCATGGCGACGATGCGGTCCGACAGCGCGCGGATCAGGCCCATGTCGTGCTCGATCAGCAGGATCGAGGACACGTGGCCGCGGATTTTCTGGATGTCTCGCGTGAGCTGTGCCGTCTCGGCCTCGTTCATGCCGGCGGCGGGCTCGTCCAGCAGCAGCAGGCGCGGGCCACCGGCCAGGGCACGGGCGATCTCGAGGCGGCGCGCATCGCCGTAGGCGAGCGAGGCGGCGAGGGCGTCGGCGCGGTCGGCCAGCTGCAGCTGTTCGAGCCAGTGCATCGCGGCGGCGATGTCGGCCTTGGGCGTGCCGGCGCGAAAGAACGAACGCAACGGCGAACCGCTGAAGGCCTTGAAGGCCACCAGCACGTTCTCCAGCACGGTCATGCGTTTGAACAGGCGGATGTTCTGGAACGTGCGGCCGATGCCGAGGCGGCCGATCTCGTGCATCGGCAGGTGGCTGATCTCGCGCCCTTCGAGCTCGATCTGCCCCGCCGTGGCGCGGTAGAAACCGGTGATGGTGTTGATGAGCGCGGTCTTGCCCGCGCCGTTGGGGCCGATGACGCCGAGCAGTTCGCCGCGCGTGACATGCAGGTCGATGCCGTCGAGCGCCTTCACGCCGCCGAAGTGCTTGCTCAGGCCGCGCACGGCCAGCACCGGTTGGGAGGTGTTCACTTGGGGAGCGTTCATGGGGCGGTCGCTTTCTTCGCGCGGCTGGTGCGCGTGCGGAAGGACAGCAGGCCTTCGGGTCGGAACAGCAGCAGGATCAGGATGGCCAGGCCGAACACGGTGGGGCGCCAGTCGGCCAGCACGCGGAAGTACTCGGGCAGCAGCGTCATCACGGTGGCGCCCAGCAGCGGGCCCCACAGGTTGTTGACGCCGCCCAGCACCACGTACAGCACCACGTACACCGAGAGCAGCACGTCGAAGTTCTCGGGCCGCACGAAATTCATGTAGTGGCCGTACAGCGAGCCGGCCACCGCGGCGATGGCCGCACCCGCCGCGAACCCGAGCAGGCGAATCTGCGTGACGCGAATGCCCATGGCGGCCGCCACGCGGTCGTCCTCGCGCACCGCGTCGAAGATCCGCTGCAGCGGGCTGCGCGAGAGCCAGAACAGCAGGGCGCCCACGATCACCACGGCCATGAGCACGGCCTGCAGGTCGGCGCCCACCATGCCACCAAAGCCCGACACGCCGCCCACGTAGTCGACGTTCTCCAGCAGCACGCGCACACAGAAGGTCATGCCCAGGGTGACGAGGATGAGGTAGATGCCCCGCAGGCGAAGCGCGGGGTAGCCGATCACCGCGGCAATGACCGCGGCGCCCACGGCGGCCAGCAGCGTGGCGGGCAGCAGCGGCAGGCCGAACTTGACGGTGAGCACGCCCGCGCCATAGCAGCCCATGGCCATGAAGGCGCCCTGCGCGAACGACAGGCTGCCGGTGAGCAGCGCGACGTAGACGCTCCAGGCCAGCAGCACGTTGAGCCCGGTGAAGAACAGGTGGTCGAGGGTCATACGCGCTGCTCCTGGTTGTGCATGCCGCCGCTGAACAGACCACCGGGCCGGAACATGAGGACCGCGATCATCGTGACCCACACCGTCATCTCGACCAGGCGGCCCAGGCCGAACAGGAACATCAGCGCTTCGAGCACGCCGATGAGCAGGCCGCCGATCACCGCGCCGCGCAAGTCGCCCAGCCCGCCGATGGCCATGATGGCCAGCGCCTTGAGGCCGAAGGTGAGGCCGATGTCGGAACTGGCGGCGCCGCCGCGCAGCGCGAGCAGCAGGCCGCCCACGGCGGCGAGCGCCGACGAGATGAAGAACACCGACTGCGTCACGCGCTTGACGTTGATGCCCAGCAGCGAGGCCGAGGTGCTCGATTCGGCGAGCGCGCGGATCTGGCGGCCCATGGCCGTGCGCTGCAGCACCAGATGCAGCAAGGCCATCAGCGTGAACGTGACGCCCAGGATGACGAACTGCAGGTTCAGCACCGACACGCCGAGGATCTGCTGGCTGTTCTGCAGCCAGCCCGGTGGCAACGTGACCGGCATGGGCTCGGTCCCCCACCACTTGTGCACCAGGTCGGTGACGATCAGCCCCAGCGCCATCGAGGCCAGCGCGGCGGTGATCTTGGCGTCTGCGCTGCCGAAGCGGCGGAAGGCGATGAACTCGGTGAGCAGGCCCATGGCGCCGCCCACCAGGAACACCACCAGGAACGCCAGCGGCAGTGGCATGACGGTGATCGAGACCAGCGCCACGAAGCCGCCGAACATGAAGACCTCGGGGTGTGCGAAGTTGAGCTTGTCGAGCACGCCGATGACCAGCGAGAAGCCGATCGCCACCAGCGCGTACATGGCACCGCTGACGATGCCGTTGATGATTTGTCCAGCAAGCATGGTTGTGGCGCTTTCCTTGTGAATCAGACGGAGCGGAGGAACCGCAGGAGGTCTTGCGTGAACGCCGCCTGCTGCTCGACCTGCGGAAGGTGACCGCAGGCTGGGTAGGTGCGCGTTTCGGCGTGGGGCAGCAGGCGCTGGAATTCGGGCACCTGGGTGACCGGCAGCACACGGTCTTCCTCGCCCCAGGCCAGGAACACGGGCATGGTCAGCCGGTGCAGGCGCTTGTGCAGCATGGGGTGGTGCAGGCGGGGGTGCCAGCCCAGGCGCGCGATGGTGTGGCGGTTCTTCGCGGCGGTTTCGGCATCAGGGGGCGTGGCCAGCGCGGCCTGCACGAAGGCCTCGTCGTGAAAGGTGTTGCGCACGAGTTGCGCGGGCGTCCAGCGGAACAGGTTGTGTTCGGCCCCGGGCGGTGGCGGTGCCAGGCCGGCGCTGCCGATGAGGGTGAGCGAGGCGAACCGTTGTGGCTGGCGAATCGCCAGTTCCATGGTCAGCCAGCCCCCCAGCGAGCTGCCGACGGCGTGCAGCCGTTCGATCCCGAGCTGGTCCAGCCAATCGAGATAGAAATAGGCCAGATCGTCCATGCATTCGAGCCAATCGGGGTCGTCCGATTCACCGAAACCTGGATGTTCGGGCACCAGGACATCCCAATCTGCGGTGAATTTTTCAAGAAATGCGGGCACGTGCGGCACGCCATTGGCGCCGTGCAGATAAAGCAGGGAAGCCCCTTTGCCCGCGCGCCTCAATCGCGTGCGGCAATGATTCACCTCGGGCCAGCTTTGCGAAAACATTGAATTCGTCTCCATCGGTCTTTGTGCTTGTGTCGTGCGAATCGCCCGGTCTAGAATGGGGCGCTCTCACCCTTCACGCAACGATCTGTCTTCTTCTTTCGCAATGTCCAATTCCCCGCAGAACAGCCTTCAGCAGATCCCCGGTCACCTGTTTCGCCGCCTTCACCAGATCGCCGTGGCCAAGTTCAGCCTGGAGTCCGAACCTTTCGGGCTGACGCCCCTGCAGTGGGCAGCGCTGGACGCCATCGAACGCAAGCCGGGGGTGGACCAGAGCGCGCTGTCGCGCGACATCGCACTGGACACCTCGACCGTGGCCGGCGTGATCTACCGGCTGGAGGCGCGGGGTCTGATCAAGCGCGAGGCCTCGGCCACCGACCGCCGCCTGCGTGTGCTGTTCCTGACCGACGAAGGCCGTGACCTGCTGGTGCGGGCCACCCCGGTGGTCATGGAGATGCAGCATTGGCTGCTCGACCCGTTGAACGCCCAGGAGCAATCCCAATTCATGGAATTGATGCTCCGGTTGGTCAATCGGACGGATGTCGATTGAATCATCTGATTTCATGCGGGACATGATGTCCTGACCTCGCTGGATTGGCGGTTGGTGGGCAATTTTTCGTAATCGTCGAATTTGACTTCCGAGGTCAGCGTCCAGTAATCGAGCAATCCGAATGGCCACGTCTGCGATGCGCGGCCGGCCGCGTTCTTGTACCAACTGCTGGTTCGTGCGACACCCCAGGCTTTGGTCAGATTGCCCTCGTCGACGTATTGGTTGTAGGCATTGAAAGGCGCCAGCTTGCAATCCAGGGCGCCCAATTGATGGTCGATCAGGTATTTGATTGCCTTGATGGAATATTCCACCTGGCATTCCGATGAAAAGATCGCGCTGCCATTGACCACCACGGCGGTGTTGGGGCCTCCCGTCATGAACAGGTTCGGGAATCCAGGCACGGTGATGCCGACGTACGCGCGGCAATCGCCTTGCCACCAGGCGTGCAGGTCGCGGCCGGCACGGCCCACGATGCGGATCGGGTGGAGGAAATCGGACGACTTGAAGCCGGTGGCACAGACGATCACATCCACTGGGTGCGATTCGCCGTCCTGCGAGGTGATGCCGTCGGCCGTGAGGTGCGAGATGCCATCGCTCACCAGCTTCACGTGCGGCTGCTGCAGCATGGCGCCCCACACGCCGTTGTCGCGCAGCATGCGCTTGCCACCGGGTGGGTAGTTCGGCGTCATCTTGGCCAGCAGGTCGGGGCGGTGTGCGAACTGGCGTTCCAGCGCGGCCACGCATTCCTGGCGCAGCTGTTCGTTGGCGCGGCCCACCGACACCGGGTGGTCCCAGTCGGGCTCGGCTTCCACCAGCGGCAGGCGGCCCTCGACCGCGACCCAGAACTGCCAGAAGCGGAACCAGCGTCCGTAATAGGGGATGTGCCTGAGCAGCCACATCATCCCGGGCTTGATGTCGTCGTGGTAGTTCGGCGTGGGCAGCATCCACGGCGGGTTGCGCTGGAACACCGTGAGGCTCTTCACCTCGCCCACCACCGCCGGGCCGATCTGGAATGCGCTGGCGCCGGTGCCGATGAGGGCCACGCGCTTGCCGGCGAGATCCAGGCCCTTGGGCCACGCGGCCGAATGCACGACCTGGCCCTTGAAGCTGTCCAGGCCCTTGAAGTCCGGAATGCTCGGGCGGTTCAGGATGCCCACCGCCGTGATCACGGCGTTGAAGCGGGCCACGTCGATGCGGCCCTCTGCGGTGCGCACCGTCAGCACCCACAGCGCGCTGGGCTCGTCGAACACCATCGAGATGACCTCGGTCTCGAACCGGATGCGCGGGCGCAGCTGGCCACGGGCCGACACGCTGGCCAGGTACTTCTGGATCTCGGGCTGGCGGGAGAACTGCTGGGGCCAGTCCTGCTTCTGCGCGAAGGACAGGCTGTAGGCGTAGTTCGGCGTGTCGAGCCGGCAGCCGGGGTAGGTGTTCTCCCACCAGACCCCGCCGACCTCGGTGTTCTTCTCGAACACGGTGTAGTCCAGCCCGGCCTGCTGCAGCCGGTAGGCGGCCGCCAGGCCAGAAACGCCCGCGCCGATGACGGCGACCTTGAACTCTGCGCCCGGCGCGACGGCGTCCAGCGTCCAGCCGGGTGCGCCCACGTCGTGCGGAATGTTGAGCTCGTGGCGCAGCAGCGGCAGGCAGCTGTCCTGGTCGGGCTTGATCACGAAGCGCACCACGCGGTCGAGCACCTCGCTGGACGGGTCCGCCGGGGTGGGGCTGCCGGCATCGCGGTATTCGATGATCTTGCGCGTGGCCAGTTCGCGTGCGCGGGCCAGGGCCTCGGGGCCCATGCCGCCCTGGGGCGAGATGGTGGACGTCATGGCCGGGGTGGGCGGCTTCAGGTCGTCACCGATCAACTCGAAATCCTGCGTCAGCATGGCCAGGGCGGCCAGCAGCGACGGCATGTCGGCCTCGTCCACCGCCCGGCGAATGTCCTCGTCGGAGGCCACGATCTTCGCCACGTGGTCGAAGCTTTTCATGTCGTCGATGCCGGGGGCATCGTGGGTCGGGACGGCGTGGTTCATCAATGGATTTCCTGGGTCCGGTCAGAGCGTTCCGGTGGCTTGGCGAGGCCTGGCCACCGCGTTACTCTTGAGTACACATAATTTGTGTGTACGCAAGATATGGTCAAACTTTAGCCGTGTCGCCCGGTGCTCGAAAGCTAGGGAATACCCTTGCGAGTGATTTTCACCAAGCACATGCTTGCTGAAATTAAGGCCTGCTGCTATCGTGCCGCGCATGAGCCTGGCCGATCCCGACACGTCTTCCCCCGCCGAGGTGCCGCGCCGCCCGCGCGGCCGCCCGCGCAAGACCGCCGACGAGCGCGACGACGGTAACCGCCGCCGCGAACTGGTGGCGGGCGCTGCGCGCCTGTTCCGCCAGCAGGGCTTCGCCGCCACCAGCACGCGCGACATCGCGGCCGCCGTGGGCATGCGCTCGGGATCGCCCTTCTATCACTTCGAAAGCAAGGAAGCGCTCCTCGGCGCGGTGATGCTCGAAGGCATGCAGGGCGCGCTGCAGCGCCAGCAGGCCGCGCTGGCGCAACTGCCCGCCGGCGCCGCGCCGCGCGAGCGCCTGCGGGCGCTGGTGCGCAACCACTTCGACGTGCTGCTCGGCCCCGACAGCGACTTCATCCCCGTGATGCTCTACGAATGGCGCTCGGTCAACGCCGCGCAGCGCGTCGAGGTGAACCAGCTCAAGGACCGCTACGAGGCCGACTGGGTGCCCGAGCTGGAGGCCCTGCACGCGCAAGGCCAGCTCGGCGCGGACCCGGTGCTGGCGCGGCTCATGATCTTCGGCGCGCTCAACTGGTCGGCGCAGTGGTATGTGCCACCTTCCGGGCGCAGCGCGCGGGCGCGCTCGCGCGCCTCGCTCGACGAGCTCACCGAATCCGCCCTGCAACTCTTCCTGAGGGAACCCCGATGACAGCGCATTACCGCTCGGCCTTCGCGCCGAACCTCTTCACGGGCCGCGTGGCCGTGGTCACAGGCGGCGGCTCGGGCATCGGTCGCTGCACCGCGCACGAGCTGGCCAGCCTGGGCGCGCACGTGGTGCTGATCGGCCGCAACCTCGCCAAGCTGCAGGATGTGGCCGGCGAGATCGTGAGCGATGGCGGGCGCGCCAGCTTCCATTCGTGCGACATCCGGCAGGAAGACGCGGTGCGCACCGTGGTCACCGCCATCGTCGGCGCGCACGGCCGCATCGACGCGCTGGTGAACAACGCGGGCGGCCAGTACATCACGCCGCTGGAGCACATCAGTGCGAAGGGCTGGCAGGCGGTGATCGACACCAACCTCACGGGCGGCTTCCTGTTCGCGCGCGAGTGCTACGTGCAGAGCATGCAGGCGCACGGCGGTGCCATCGTCAACATCGTGGCCGACATGTGGGGCTCCATGCCCGGCATGGGCCACAGCGGCGCGGCGCGCGCGGGCATGGTGAACTTCACCGAGACCGCGGCGCTGGAATGGGCGCGCAGCGGCGTGCGGGTGAACGCCGTGGCGCCGGGCTACATCGCCTCCCACGGCATGGACCACTACCCGCCCGAGGCCGGCCCGATGCTGCGTGAGATGCGCGACACGGTGCCGGCCGGGCGCTTCGGCAACGAGGCCGAAACCTCTGCCGCCATCGTCTTCCTGCTGTCGCCCGCGGCCAGCTTCATCAGCGGCAGCGTGCTGCGCGTGGACGGCGCGCGCCCGCAGGTGCGCATGGGCTGGGGTCAGGTGGCCGCGCCCGCCGAGGCGCAGGCGCGCGATGCCGTCAAACCCTTCGATGGCTTCCACCGCTACGTGATGCCCAAGGTGTTCCAGTCATGAGCCTGAATTTCGAATCGTCCTTCAACCCCCAGGGCGCGCAGGCCCTGCAACGGCGCGAGGCCATGCTGGCACGCATCGCGCAGCTGCGGGCATTGGAAGAGCGCGCCGCAACGGCCTCCGCGAAATCGAAGCCCGTGTTCGAGAAGCGTGGCCAGCTGCTGCCGCGCGAGCGCGTGGCGCTGCTGCTCGACCCCGGCGCGCCGTATGTGCCGCTGTGCTCGCTGGCCGGTTTCCTGCAGGACACGAAGGACCCTGAGAAATCCGTGCCCGGTGGCGGCATGCTCGCGGGCATGGGCTTCATCGGCGGCGTGCGCTGCATGGTGGTGGCCAGCGATTCGGGCATCGACGCCGGCGCCATCCAGGCGCGCGGGCTGGAGAAGATCCTGCGCGTGCAGGAGATCGCGCTGGAGAACCGGCTGCCCTTCGTGCACCTCGTGGAGAGCGCAGGCGCGAACCTCACCAAATACAAGGTGGAAGGCTTCGTGCTCGGCGGCTCGCTGTTCCGCAACCTCGCGCGCCTCTCGGCAGCCGGCCTGCCGGTGATCACTGTGCAACACGGTTCGGGCACGGCGGGCGGCGCCTACATGCCGGGCCTGTCGGACATCGTGGTCATGGTGCGCGGCCGCTCGCGCGCCTTCCTGGCCGGGCCACCGCTGCTGCTGGCGGCCACGGGCGAGGTGGCGACGGAAGAAGAACTGGGCGGCGCCGAGATGCACACCGGCGTCTCCGGCTTGGGCGAGTACCTCGCGGAAGACGACCGGCAGGCGCTGGGCCTGGCGCGCGAGCTGCTGCAGCGCACCGGCTGGCAGCCATCAACCGCATCGCGCGCGACCGTGTCAGAGCCCGTGTTCGCTCGAGATGAACTGCTGGCCCTCATGCCCGCGCACCACCGCGAACCGGTGGACATGCGCGAGGTGATGGCGCGCATCGTCGATGGCTCCGAGCTGCTCGAGTTCAAGCCGCTGTACGGCGCGGCCACGCTGTGCGTGCAGGCGCGCATCGGTGGCCACGCGGTCGGCCTGATCAGCAACAACGGCCCGATCGACGTGGCCGGCGCCAACAAGGCCACGCACTTCATCCAGTGGATGTGCCAGCTGGGCCACCCCATCGTCTACCTGCAGAACACCACCGGCTACATGGTGGGCAAGGACAGCGAGCAGGGCGGGATGATCAAGCACGGCAGCAAGATGATCCAGGCGGTGACGAACGCCACCGTGCCGCAGATCACCATTCAATGCGGCGCCTCGTTCGGCGCGGGCAACTACGGCATGTGCGGGCGCGGCTACGCGCCGCGCTTCCTGTTCAGCTGGCCGCAGGCGAAAACCGCGGTGATGGGCGGCGAGCAGGCCGCGCGCACCATGCAGATCGTGGCCGAGGCCGGCATGGCCCGCAAAGGCATCACGCCCGACCCGGCGCAGATGCAGGCGCAGTTCGACCAGATCGTGAACGTGTTCGAAAGCCAGGCCGACGCGTTCCACACCAGCGGCCTCGTGCTCGACGACGGCGTGATCGACCCGCGCGACACGCGCGCCGTGCTCGCGTTCTGCCTCGACACCTGCGCCGAGGCCGCCGCGCGCGAACCCCGGCGCATGCAGTTCGGCGTGGCGCGCATGTAGCCGCCGCCTTCCTTCACACAGACAGACAACAACGGAGACAAGCCATGCAACTGACACATGAACACCGCGAGATCCAGAAGACGCTCAAGCGCTTCATCGACGACCACATCAACCCGCGCGTGGACGAGTGGGAAGAGGCCGAGATGATGCCGCTGCATGAGATCTTCAAAGGCCTGGGCGACCTGGGCCTGCTGGGCCTGACCAAACCCGAGGCCCACGGTGGCGCGGGGCTGGACTATTCGTACAGCATGGCCATGGCCGAGACGCTGGGCCACATCCACTGCGGCGGCGTGCCCATGGCCATCGGCGTGCAGACCGACATGGCCACGCCCGCGCTGGCGCGCTTCGGCAGCGAGGAGCTCAAGGCCGAGTTTCTGGCGCCCTCGATCGCGGGCCGGCTGGTGGGCTCGATCGGCGTGAGCGAGCCCGGCGCCGGCAGCGACGTGTCCGCCATCAAGACCGTGGCGCGCAAGGACGGTGGCGACTACGTGATCAGCGGCCAGAAGATGTGGATCACCAACAGCCTGCAGGCCGACTGGATGTGCATGCTGGTAAACACCAGCGACTGCCCGGCGCACAAGAACAAGAGCCTGGTGATGGTGCCGCTGCGCGAGAACGGCAAGACCGTCAAGGGCTTCGAGGTGGGCAAGAAGATCCGCAAGATCGGCATGAACAGCAGCGACACCGGCCTGCTGTACTTCGACGAGGTGCGCGTGCCGCAGCGCTACCTGATCGGCCAGGAAGGTGCGGGCTTCATCTACCAGATGCAGCAGTTCCAGGAAGAGCGCCTGTGGTGCGCCGCGAGCACGCTGCAGAGCCTGTCCAACTGCATCGAGTGGACGGTGGAGTGGGCACAGGAACGCAAGCTGTTCGGTGCGGCCCTGGCCGACCAGCAGTGGGTGCAGTTCAAGCTGGCCGAACTCAAGACCGAGGTGGAGAGCCTGCGCGCGCTCACCTACATGGCCTGCGAGCACTACGTGGCGGGGGAGGACGTGACCGAATGGGCGACCATGGCCAAGCTCAAGGCCGGCCGGCTCAACCGCGTGGTGCCCGACACCTGCCTGCAGTTCTGGGGCGGCATGGGATTCACCTGGGAGAACAAGGTCTCGCGCATGTACCGCGACGGCCGGCTGGCCTCCATCGGCGGTGGTGCGGACGAGGTGATGCTCGGCATCCTCTCCAAGATCATGGGCATCGCCAAAAGGCCCGCAAGATGAAATCCCCCCTGCGCCGCTGCGCGGCTTCCCCCCAGGAGGGGACGTCGACTTCGATCGGCGAAGCCGGATCGTCGTCGACCCTGGACGGTCATTGGGTGGGCGTTGGTCTGCATGTGAGAGGCGTGACATGAGTGCTTTTCTGGTCGAACGCGCGGGTGACACCGAGCGCTGGGTGCTGAACGACCCCGCCACGCGCAACGCGCTGAGCGACGCCATGGTGATGGGCCTGTACGAGGCCTGCCTGCGCGCTCAGCAGGACTCCACCTTGCGCGTGGTCGTGCTCACTGGCGCCGCCGGCGCCTTCAGTGCAGGCGGCAGCCTCGGTGGTTTCGCCAGTGCCATCGGCCAGCCGCTGCAGCCGGGCGAGGACGACCCGCTGATCGCCATGAACCGCCGCTTCGGCGACGTGTTGCACGCGCTGTTCGCGCTGCCGCAATGGCTGGTGTGCGCGGTGGACGGCGCGGCCATGGGCGGTGGCTTCGGTCTGGTCTGCTGCGCCGACCACGTCATCGCCACGGAACGCTCCGTGTTCGCCACGCCCGAAGTCACCCTCGGCCTGCCGCCGGCGCAGATCGCGCCCTTCGTCTGGCAACGCCTGGGCGATGCCACGGCGCGCCAATGCCTGCTGCAAGGCCGCAGCTACCGCGCGCAGGAAGCGCAAGCCCTCGGCCTGGTGGACGAGGTGGTGGCCGACGACGCCCTCTATGCCGCGTTGCGCGAACGCGTGCAGTCCATCAAGCGCGCCGCGCCCGGCGCCGTGGCCGGCACCAAACGCCTGCTGCAACGCCTGCGCGGCGACGTGCCCGACCTGCGCGACGAAGCCGCCATCGCCTTCGCCAGCGCACTGCGCGGCCCCGAGGCGGCGGGCGGGCTGGCCGCCTTCGCGAAAAAGCAACCAGCCCCCTGGACCCCGAAACCATGAAACGCCTGCTCATCGCCAACCGGGGCGAGATCGCCCGGCGCATCATCCGCACCGCGCACGCCATGGGCATCGAAACCGTGGCCGTTTTCTCAGAGCCCGACGCCGGTGCGCTGCACGTGCGCGAAGCCACCAGCGCCTACGCGCTCGGTGGCACGGCCTCGGCCGATTCCTACCTGCGCGTCGACCGCCTGCTGGACGCCGCCGTGGCCACCAATGCCGACGCGGTTCACCCGGGCTACGGCTTCCTGAGCGAGAACGCCGGATTCGCGCAGGCTGTGATCGATGCGGGCCTGACCTGGGTCGGCCCGCCGCCCTCGGCCATCCGAGCGCTGGGCAGCAAGTCCGCTGCCAAGGCGCTCGCCGTGGCGCAGGGCGTGCCCTGCCTGCCCGGTTACTTCGGCGATGACCAGCGCGAGGCCACCTTCGAGACCGAGGCCCTGCGCGTCGGCTTCCCGCTCATGGTGAAGGCCGTGGCGGGCGGTGGCGGGCGCGGCATGCGCCTGGTGCACGAGGCGGCGCAACTGCTGCCTGCGCTGCGCAGCGCGCGCTCCGAGGCACTGGCCGGTTTCGCCAACGGCGACCTGCTGATCGAACGCGCCCTGCTGCGCCCGCGCCATGTGGAAGTGCAGGTGTTCGCCGATGCGCAGGGCCACTGCGTGCACCTGGGCGAGCGCGACTGTTCGGTGCAGCGCCGCCACCAGAAGATCGTGGAAGAAACGCCGAGCCCGGCCGTATCGCCCGGCTTGCGCGAACAGCTGGGCCGCTGCGCCGTGGCGCTCGCGCAGGGCGCGGGTTATGTGGGCGCGGGCACGGTCGAATTCCTGCTGGAAGGCGAAGAGTTCTTCCTGATGGAGATGAACACCCGCCTGCAGGTGGAGCACCCGGTCACTGAAGCCATCACCGGCCTGGATCTCGTGGCGTGGCAGCTGCGCATCGCTCGCGGCGAGCCCTTGCCGCTGGCGCAGGAACAGATCCGCTTCCACGGCCACGCCATCGAGGTGCGCCTGTGCGCCGAGGACGAGCACTACACCCCGCACACCGGCCGCGTGCGCCACTTCAGCGAGCCGCCGCGCGAGGCCGGCCTGCGTTTCGACCACGCACTCGAAACCGGCAGCGAGATCACGCCGCACTACGACGCCATGCTGGGCAAGCTCATCGTGCACGCGCCCACGCGCCGCGAAGCCATCGACCGCCTCGCCCACGCGCTGGACCAGACGCGTCTGCTCGGCCTGCCCACCAACCGGGCTTTCCTCGCGGCCTGCCTGCGCCACCCCGTGTTCCACGAAGGTGGTGCGCTCATTCCCTTCCTGGCCGAAGAGGGCGACACCGTGCGCGCCATGCTGGTGCCACCGCCCGACGCGGTGCTGGCCGGCGTGCTGGCCGCCACCTACGGCGCACAGTCGCCCGCGGCCGCGCTGCCGTGTCCCTTCGCGCGCCCGCTGCGCTGGCAGCACGGCGAGCAGGTGCTGGACCTGGCGCTGCACGAACAAGGGCAGGGCGCGGTGAACCTGACCGTGGGCGACCGCAGCGTGCAGGCCCGTGTGACGCCGGGGCGCGTGGTCATCGACGGCGTCACCTGGCCGGTGGTGGCCGTGCCGCTGGTTGCGGGCCGCTGGCAGGCCCAGGCCGGCGCGCACACCATCGAGTTGCTTGACCTCAGCCACGCACCCCGCGAACGGGCCGGTGGTGCGTCGGCCGCGCGCGAGCTGCGCGCCCCCTTCAACGGCAAGCTCGTCGCGGTGCACGTGGCGCCGGGTGCCCGCATCGCCAAGGGCGAACCCCTGCTCGTCATCGAATCCATGAAGCTCGAACACACGCTCGCCGCACCGCGCGATGTGGCGGTGGACACCGTGTCCGTGGCCACCGGGCAGCAGGTGGCGCCCGGGCAGCTCCTGGTGACCTTCGCCGCATGAACACGCCCGCCGCCACCTTCACCGCCGAAGACCGCAGCGCGCTCATCGACACCGTGCGGCGCTTCGCCACGCAGGCGATCGCACCCCACGTGCCCACCTGGGAAGAGGCGGGCGAGCTGCCGCGTTCGCTGCACCGGGAAGCCGCCGACATCGGCCTGCTCGGCCTCGGCTACCCGGAACACCTCGGCGGCACGCCCGCGCCCTGGAGCGCGCGCAACGCCATGTCGCGCACATTGGCGCGGCATGGCGGCAGCGGCGGTGTGATGGCCAGCCTTTTCACGCACAACATCGGCCTGCCACCCGTGATCGCGCACGGCACACCCGAGCTGCAGCAGGAAGTGATACCCCCCGTGCTGCGCGGCGAGAAGATCGCCGCGCTCGGCATCACCGAACCCGGCGGCGGCTCCGACGTGGCCGCGCTGCGCACCACCGCGCGGCTCGAAGACGATCACTACGTCATCGATGGCGAGAAGGTGTTCATCACCTCCGGCATGCGCTGCGACTGGATCACGCTCGCCGTGCGCACCGACCCGAATGCCAAAGGCGCCAACGGCATCTCCATGATCGTGGTGCCGTGCGACACACCCGGCATCTCGCGCAGCGCGCTGCAGAAAATGGGCTGGCACAGCTCCGACACCGCGCACCTGCGCTTCGATGGTGTGCGCGTGCCCGCGCGCTACCGCCTCGGTGCCGAGGGCGCGGGCTTCCGCATGATCATGGGCAACTTCAACGGCGAGCGCCTCGCCATGTCCGCCATGGCGCTCGGCTTCGCCGAAGCCTGCTACGACGAAGCCCTGGCCTGGGCCCGGCAGCGCAACACCTTCGGCGCACCCCTCATCGAACGCCAGGTGATCCGCCACAAACTCATGGACATGCAGATGCGCATCCAGTCCACCCAGGCGTGGCTGGATGCCGCCGGTGAACGCGCCGACGCCGGTGACCAGGGTGCGGACTGGGTCGCCCACGTCTGCCTGCTCAAGAACCACGCCACCCAGGCTATGCAGTTCTGCGCGGACACGGCCGTGCAGATCCTCGGCGCCATGGGCTACATGCGTGGCACCGTGAGCGAACGCGTCTACCGTGAGGTGAAGGTGATGATGATCGGCGGCGGCGCCGAAGAAATCATGAAGGAACTTGCCGCACGACAATGGGGCCTATGAGCAAACACACTGCGACCACCGCCACCGCTCCAGCCGCGTTCGAGCCCGAGTTCATCGCGTTGCTCAAAGACCTGTTCGAGGACAAGATCGTCTTCAACCGCGTGCTCGGCCTCAGGCTCCAGGACATCACGCCCGAGCGCGTCACGGCCCGCATCGACATGAAGCCCGACCTTATCGGCCACTACCAGCATGGACGCGTGCACGGCGGTGTGGTGAGTGCCGCGCTCGACGCCATGGGCGGCCTGGCCTGCATCGCCGCCAATGGCGCCCGCCACATGAACGAAGAACCCCTGCAGCGCCTGCAGCGCTTCGCCAAACTCGGCACCATCGACCTGCGCATCGACTACCTGCGGCCCTGCGTGGGCGATTACTTCCATCTCAGCGCCGAGGTACTGCGGCTGGGCTCACGCGTGGCGAACACGAGGATGGCGTTCGAGGGGGCGGATGGGAAGCTGCTTTGTGTGGGGGCTGGGGCTTATATCGTGTCTTGAGAATATTCCTCCGTGTGCGATATGAGAGCGCAGAGACTATGTCGCGCGAAACACGGCCTCTCGGTGAAAGTTTATAAACGGGCGATGCGGTGCTGAGATTTCCACCCGCATATCCAAAGAAATGCCCAGTTTTGATGGTTCGGATAGAAGCGGCGATAGAGCGATGCTTCCGCTATCGGTGAACGTGATCAGTCCTGCGTCAAATACTCTGTCGAGATTTGGAGTTAGCAGGAGTCCGTTAAAGGGATCTAGCCTCTCAGAGTTGCTGCACGAACGCCATGGTTTGATGTGAGAGGCGATCAGAAGATTGGTGTCCTTGAAGCCCGTCACCGAACAGGCCTTCCAGTGCAGCAATAGCTTTTGTCTAAACACACCTTGACCGATTCTGGATTTCACTAGGCTCAAGCACTCGGTTCTGCTGAGGTTCTTATCTGCAAGTATTTCTTCAATGTCTTGTTCAAGGTCACTGCCATACCCCTCAGATAGATATTCCACGTACTTGGCCAATGCGCTGCTGTACATGTGATGACCACGTGAGTTGCGCTGCTTGAAGATGTCCAAGGTTTGCAGTTTTTCCGAGACTTTTAAGAACGCATCCTTGTTTTTTAGTGAGCTTAGTGGCCCCTCAGTTAAGTGATGCTTCCCGGCCCACTCTGATAGTGGTCCTTCGATCGCGCTGGCGTACTTGTTGACGGAGGAGTTACTAAGGCCTCGGTGGCGCATCCAGTCCTCAAAATTCATAGCGAGGTGCTCCTGATCTTTTTCGTTGGATCTGAGCATACCCTCGGGGGTATAGGGTGCTTTGTGCTCCTGGAACTGGTATTCCTCAGTTCGACGGAAATAGGCCAGCCAGTCTTGAACTTTTCCCCCCGCCCGTAAACGAATACCTGCGCCATGTTTATCATCGCGCTTCCCTCCCAACATCCCGCCCCGAGCGTCCCGGTGTTGTAGCGCGCAGCCATTGCAGGACAGGCCCGGAGCCGGCCCCCGCATCGCCACGGCAAGCACCCCTTTTCCGTCTTTCCATGCAGTCTGCTCCCTCCGCCGCGCCCGCGTCCTCTTCGTCCTCCCGCTGGCCGCGCCGCCTGTTCTGGCTGGTCCTGCTGGTGGGGGTGGGCTTTGCCGCCTGGTGGTTCCTGTTGCGCCCACCGCCGCAGCCGCCGGCCACACCCAGTGCCTGGCGCGGGCCGGTGGCGGTGCGGGTGGAGGCCGCGCGCACCGAAGACTTCACCGTGCAGGCACGCGCCGTGGGCACGGTCGCGCCGTACAACACGGTCACGGTGCGCAGCCGGGTGGACGGCCAGCTGGCCCGCGTGCTGGTGCGTGAAGGCCAGCGGGTGACGCAGGGCCAGTTGCTGGCCGAGATCGACCCCGAGCCGCTGCGCGTGGCGCTGGCGCAGGCCCATGGGCAGCAGCAGCAGAACCTGGCGCAATTGCGCAATGCCGAGAGCGAGCTGGCCCGCTACGAAGGCTTGTTCGCGCGCGATGCGGTCGCCCGCCAGGTGCTGGACCGTCAGGCCGCACTGGTGCAGCAGCTGCGCGGCACGCTCAAGTCCGACCAGGCGCAGGTGGACAACGCGAAGCTGCAGCTTTCTTACACCCGTATCACCGCGCCCATCGCCGGGCGCATCGGCCTGCGCCGGGTGGACGCGGGCAACCTGCTGTCGGCCAACGACGCCAACGGGCTGTTCACGCTGACGCAGACGCAGCCCGTCTCGGTGGTGTTCAGCGTGCCCGAGCCGCAGGTGGCCGATGTGCGCGCCGCGCACGACAGCAAGCAGCCGCCCCGCGCCGAAGCGTGGGACCGCGACAACCGTCAGCGCCTGGCCGTGGGCCGGCTCGACACGCTGGACAACCAGATCGACGCCGCCACCGGCACGTTGCGCCTGAAGGCGCGCTTCGACAATGCGGACGACGCGCTGTTTCCCAACCAGTTCGTGAACCTGCGGCTGGCGCTGCGGGAGCTGCCCGCTGCGGTGACCATTCCCACCGATGCGGTGCAGCATGGCTCGCGCGGCAGCTATGTGTATGTGATCGCCGAGAACAAGGCGCAGGTGCGCGACCTCTCGCTCGGCCCCGCCAGCGGCGGGCGCACCGTGGTGCTCAAGGGCCTGAAGGATGGCGAGCCGGTGGTGCTCGAGGGCCTGGACCGTCTGGAAGACGGCCGTGCGGTGACGATCGTGCAGGCCACGGCGCTGCCGGCGTCGTCGCCCCTGGCACCGGAGAAATGAGACTCCCCCTGCGCCGCTGTGCGGCTTCCCCCCTCTCTGGCGCGCCTTCGGCGCTGGGAGGGGGGACGGCATCTCGGGCCGGCGGAGCCGGACCCAGGATGCCTTTGGTGGCGGCTGCTTCTTTCGTTGCGGGTGTCGCGCTGGCTTGATGAGTGCCTGATATGTCTTCTGCTTCGATCTCCCGCCCTTTCATCTTGCGGCCGGTGGCCACCTCGCTGTTGATGCTGGCGGTGCTCATCGCCGGGCTGCTGGCGTGGCGGCAACTGCCGGTGTCGGCGCTGCCGCAGGTGGACTACCCGGTCATCCAGGTGTTCACCTTCCAGCCCGGCGCCAGCCCGGACGTGACGGCGCGCACCGTCACCGCGCCGCTGGAGCGCCGGCTCGGGCAGATTCCGGGGTTGGCGCAGATGTCGTCCACCAGCTCGGGCGGCGCCTCGGTCATCACCATGAAGTTCGCGCTGGAGGTGGACCTGGGCGTGGCCGAGCAGGACGTGCAGGCCGCGCTGCAGGGCGCCAACAGCCTGCTGCCGTCAGACCTGCCCGCGCCGCCGATCTACCGCAAGGTGAACCCGGCGGACGTGCCCATCCTCACGCTGGCCATCGGCTCCGAGACGCTGCCGCTGCCGCGCGTGGTGGACATGGTGGACACGCGCATGGCCGGGCAGATCTCGCGCCTGCCGGGCGTGGGTCTGGTCAGCCTGGCGGGTGGGCAGCGCCCGGCGATCCGCGTGCAGGCCAACAGCCGCGCGCTGGCGGCCAACGGCCTCACACTGGAAGAGTTGCGCACGGCCATTGCGGCGGCCAACAACAACCAGCCCAAGGGCAGTTTCGACGGCGAGCTGCGCAGCACCATGCTGGACGCGAACGACCAGCTGCGATCGGTGGCCGAATACCAGCGGCTGATCGTGGCCTGGCGAGACGGCGCACCGCTGCGCCTGGCCGATGTGGCGAAGGTGGAAGAGGGTGCGGAAGACCGTTTTCTTGCGGCCTGGGCCGGCATGGCCTGCGCCGAGGGGCAGGCCAGCGGTTGCGGCCTGGCGCCCGCCGTGCTGCTGAACATCCAGCGCCAGCCGGGCGCCAACGTGATCGCCGTGGCCGACCAGGTGCGCGCGCTGCTGCCGCAGCTCACGGCCACGCTGCCGGCCACGGTGAAGGTGCAGATCGTCTCGGACCGCACCGAAAGCATCCGCGCCTCGGTGCGCGATGTGCAGAAGGAACTGCTGTTCGCCATCGCGCTGGTGGTGCTGGTCACCTTCGTGTTCCTGCGCACGCTGCCGGCCACGCTCATTCCCAGCGTGGCGGTGCCGCTGTCGCTTATCGGCACCTTCGCGGCCATGCTGCTGCTGGGCTATTCGCTCAACAACCTGAGCCTGATGGCGCTGACCATTGCCACCGGCTTCGTGGTGGACGACGCCATCGTGATGCTGGAGAACATCGCGCGCCACCGGGAAGAGGGTGCCGGGCCGATGGAAGCCGCGCTCAAGGGCGCGAGTGAAATCGGCTTCACGCTGATCTCGCTCACGGTCTCGCTGGTGGCGGTGCTCATCCCCTTGCTCTTCATGGCCGACGTGGTGGGCCGCCTGTTCCACGAATTCGCGGTCACGCTGGCGGTGGCCATCGGCATCTCGCTCGTGGTCTCGCTCACGCTCACGCCCATGATGGCCGCGCGCATGCTCAAGCAGGCCCCGGCACATGGCGAAGGCCGGCGCGACTGGCTCAGCGGCACCATCGACCGCTACGGCCGCTGGCTCGACTGGGTGCTGGCCCGCCAGCCGCTCGCGCTGCTGGCCATGGCGGCCACGCTGGTGCTCACGGCGCTGCTCTACCTCGCTGTGCCCAAGGGCTTCTTCCCGGTTCAGGACGCGGGTGCGATCCAGGTGGTGACGGAGGCACCGCAGAGCGTGTCCTTCGGCGCCATGGCGGAGCGGCAGCAGGCGCTGGCCCGCGCATTGCTGGAAGAGGCGCCCGTGCACAGCATCTCGTCCTTCATCGGCGTGGACGGCAGCAACGCCACGCTCAACAGCGGGCGCATGATGCTCACGCTCTCGCCGCACGCCGAGCGCTCGGTCTCCGCCGGCCAACTCATCGAGCGGCTGCGCGAGCGCGCGCGCGAGGTGAGCGGCATCGAAGCCTGGTTCCAGCCGGTGCAGGAACTCGGCATGGAAGACCGCATCAGCCGCACGCAGTACCAGTTCACGCTCAGCTCACCCGACAGCACGCTGCTCGGCGAATGGACGCGGCGCATGCTGGACGGCCTGGCGCAGCGCGAGGAACTGGCCGATGTGGCCAGCAACCTGCAGCGCGAAGGCCTGCAGGCCTGGCTGGAAATTGACCGCGACGCCGCCGCACGGCTGAACCTGCGCATGGGCGACATCGCCTCGGCGCTGCAGAGCGCCTTCGGCCAGCGGCAGGTCAGCACCCTGTTCACGCACTCGAGCCAGTACCGCGTGGTGCTGGAGAGCGACGAGGCGAAGCAGGGTGGCTTGCAGGCGCTGGAAGGCATCTACGTGCAGCCGGTGGGCGGCGGAGCTGATGCGAGGCCGGTGCCGCTGTCGGCGGTGGCGCGCGCGGTGGAGCGGCGCGCGCCGCTGGCGATCGAGCATCAGGGCCAGTTCCCGGCGGTCACCCTGTCGTTCAACCTCGCGCCAGGGCATTCGCTGGGCGAGGCCGTGGCGGCCATCGAGGCGGTGGAGCGGGAGGTCGGCCTGCCGGTGGCGGTGGAACTCGCCTTCCAGGGCGCGGCCGAGGGTTTCCGCAGCTCGCTGGCGAATACGCTGTGGCTGATCCTGGCTGCGGTGGTGGTGATGTACCTGGTGCTGGGCATGCTGTACGAGAGCGCGGTGCACCCGCTCACCATTCTGTCCACACTGCCATCGGCCACCGTGGGCGCGCTGGCGGCGCTGCTGCTGGCCGGCCGGCCGCTCGACCTCATCGCCGTGATCGGCATCGTGCTGCTGATCGGGTTGGTGAAGAAGAACGGGATCATGATGGTGGACTTCGCGCTCGACGCGCAGCGCCGCCTTGGCCTGTCGCCACGCGAGGCCATCCACCGCGCCGCGCTGCTGCGCTTCCGTCCCATCCTCATGACCACCCTGGCCGCGCTGTTCGGTGCGGTACCGCTCATGCTGGCCAGTGGTTCCGGCGCCGAACTGCGCCAGCCGCTGGGCATCGTCATGGTCGGCGGGCTGATCGTGAGCCAGGTGCTCACGCTGTTCACCACGCCGGTGGTGTACCTGGCCTTCGACCGGCTGGCGCGTCGTCGACGTGCCGCGAGCGCATGAACGCACTCGCGCGCTTTTTCATCCGCCGCCCCATCGGCAGCACGATGCTGGCCATCGCCATCGTGCTGGTTGGCCTGCTCGCGTGGCGAATGCTGCCCGTCTCGCCTTTGCCGCGCGTGGATTTCCCGGTGATCCAGGTGCGCGCCAGCCTGCCGGGCGCGAGCCCCGAAAGCATGGCCTCCACCGTGGCCGCGCCGCTGGAGCGTGCGCTGGGCAGCATCGCGGGCGTCACCAGCATCCGTTCCAGCAGCAACCAGGGCAGCACCAGTGTGACCCTGCAGTTCGACCTGGACCGCGACATCGACGCCGCCGCGCGCGAGGTGCAGGCCGCCATCAATGCTTCGCGTGGCCAGCTGCCGTCGGGCATGACGGGCAACCCGACCTTCGTGAAGGTGAACCCCTCGCAGGCGCCCATCATGGCGCTCGCGCTGTCGTCGCCCCGGCTGCCGTCGTCCGCGCTGTACGACAACGCGTCCACCCTGCTGGCGCAGAAGCTGGCGCAGATCGTCGGTGTGGGCGAGGTCACGGTGGACGGCTCGTCGTTGCCCGCTGTGCGGGTGCAGGCCGAACCCCAGGCGCTGGCGCACCGGGGTATGTCGCTGGACGACGTGCGCCAGGCCATCACCCAGGCCAATGCCTGGCGGCCGCTCGGTCAGGTCGAGCAGGACGGGCGGCGCTGGCAGATCGCCTTGCCGGAGCCGTTGCGCACGGCAGCCGATTTCTCTCAGCTGGTGGTGCGCAACGACGGTGGCGCGCTGGTGCGGCTGTCCGACGTGGCCGAGGTGACCGATTCGGTGGAGAACCGCTACACCAGCGGGTACCACAACAACCGGCCCGCCGTGGTGCTGCTGGTGAGCCGGCGCGCGGGGGCCAACATCGTGGAGACGATCGACGCCATCCATGCGCAGATGCCGCAGCTGCGCGCGCTGATGCCGGCCGACACCACGCTGAGCGTGGTGATGGACCGTTCGCCCGGCATTCGTGCCACCCTGCGCGAGGCGCAGTTCACGCTGGTGTTGTCCTGCGTGCTGGTGATGACGGTGGTCTGGGCCTTTCTCTCGAGCTGGCGAACCGCACTGATTCCCGCGCTGGCGCTGCCGGTGTCGCTCATCGGCGCGTTCGCGGTGATGTGGTGGCAGGGCTTCTCGCTCAACAACCTGTCGCTGATGGCGCTGATCGTGGCCGCCGGTCTGGTGGTGGACGATGCCATCGTGGTGCTGGAGAACATCCAGCGCCATATCGAGCGGGCGCGTGCCGTGCAGGCCGCCAACGGCCAGCGCGAGGTCGGGCGGCGCACCGTCTGGCGCGCGGCGTTCACCGGGGCGGGCGAGGTCGGCTTCACGCTGCTGGCCATGAACCTCGCGCTGATCGTGGTGTTCCTCTCCATCCTGTTCATGGGTGGCGTGGTGGAGCGGCTGTTCCGCGAGTTCTCCATCACGCTGGTGGCGGCCATGCTGATCTCGCTGGCCGTGTCGGTCACGCTCACGCCCGCGCTGTGCGCCCATGGCCTGCCGGCGGGACCGCGCACGAAACCGCCGGGCCTGCTGGCGCGCGGGATCGCGAGCCTGCTGGCCGATGTGCAAAGCGGCTATGCGCGCAGCCTGGGCTTCGCGCTGCGCCACCGCGTGCTCACGCTGCTGTTGCTGGCCGGTACCGTGGCCTTGAACGTGTGGCTCTATGTGGCGATTCCCAAGGGCATGCTGCCGCAGCAGGACACGGGCCAGCTCGGCGGCTTTGTGCGCGGTGACGACGGCTTTTCTTTCCAGGGCATGCAGCCCAAGGTGGAAGCGTTCCGCCGCCTGCTGGTGGCCGACCCCGCCGTGGCCGATGTCACCGGGGTGAGCGGAGGGCGCACCGGCACCAGCAACTCGTGGTTCCGCATCCGCCTCAAGCCGTTGGCCGAACGCGGTGAGCCGGCCTCGTCGGTGGTGGCGCGCTTGCGCGCCAACGCACCGCGCATTGCCGGCGGCGCGCTGTTCGTGAACGTGGATCAGGACATTCGCCTCTCCAGCGGTGGCGGCGACAACGAGTACCTGTTCGTCATGCGCTCCGATTCGCTGGCCGACCTGCGCGCCTCGACCAAACCCGTGGGCGAGGCGCTGCGCGCGCTGCCGGAGCTGACCGATGTGGACTTCGGTGCCGGCGAGGATGCGCAGCAGGTCGTGCTGAACGTGGACCGCGAGGCCGCGCGCCGGCTGGGCGTGCGCATGGACACCGTGACCACAGCCCTGAACAACGCGTTCTCGCAACGCCAGGTCGCCACGCTGTACGACCCGCTGAACCAGTACCGCGTGGTGATGGAAGCCGACCCGCGTGGCAACAGCGAGCCGTCCGCGCTGGAGCAGGTGCAACTGCTCAACGACGCGGGAGAGCGGGTGCCGCTCAGCGCCATCGCCACCTGGCGCTACGGGCTCACCCGCGATCGCGTGCAGCACGACGCGCAGTTCGCGTCCTCGGGCATCAGCTATGCGCTTGCACCCGGCGTGAGCTTGCAACAGGCGCAGCAGGCGATCGACCGCGCCGTCAACAGCCTGCTGCTGCCCACCAGCATTTCCACCGGCGAACGTGCCGGCGATCCGAACAGCCTGCAGGCCACGCTCAAGCGCCAGCCCTGGCTGATCCTGGCGGTGCTGGTCACGGTGTACCTGGTGCTGGGCATGCTGTACGAGAGCACGCTGCACCCGCTGACCATCCTGTCCACACTGCCCTCGGCCGGCGTGGGCGCGCTGCTCGCGCTGCGCCTGTCCGGCACCGAATTCAGCCTGATCGCCTTGCTGGGGCTGTTCCTGCTCATCGGGGTGGTGATGAAGAACGCGATCCTGATGATCGACTTCGCGCTCGCTGCGCAACGCACGCGCGGTCTTGCGGCGCAGGAGGCCATCCACGAAGCCGCCTTGCGCCGCCTGCGCCCCATCCTCATGACCAACCTCGCCGCGCTGCTGGGCGCGGTGCCGCTGGTGCTGGGCCTGGGCGAAGGCGCCGAGTTGCGCCGCCCGCTGGGCATCGCCATCATCGGTGGCCTGGCCATGAGCCAGCTGCTGACGCTTTACACCACCCCCGTGGTCTACCTCGCGCTGGAGCGCCTGCGGGGCCACGTGCTGCGCAGAACCCCCGTGGCCGCGACCGCCTGAACCCATGTCCCATCTGCCGTTCCTTCACCGTTTCGCGCTGGCCGCTGTGCCACTCGCACTGGCCGCCTGCGCCAGTGGCACCGATCCCCGTCCGCCCGAGATGGCGCTGCCCAATGGCTTCCTGCACGCCAGTGCGGAAGACGCGCCCACCGCGATCCAGCCCGACTGGTGGGCCGTGTACGCGGACGCCGACCTTGACCGCCTGCTGCGGCGCGTGGGCGAGGCCAACACCGACCTCGCGCAGGCCGAAGCGCGCTGGCGGCAGGCGCTCGCGCAGGTCGACGCGGCACGGGCGCTCGCACTGCCGCAGCTCGGTGCCGGGGCGTCGGCTACGCGCAGCGGTGGCAATGCCGCCTCCGGCAGCAGCGCGGGCACGCGCCAGCTCTACGCGGCGGGCCTCGATCTCTCCTGGACGCCCGACCTCTGGGGCCGCGCGGCCCTGTCCCGAGCATCGGCGCAGGCCAGCGCCGATGCGCAGGCCGCCCTGCGCGACGCCGCGAAGCTCGCGCTGCAACTCGCGGCCGCGCAGGGCCATGTGCGGCTGCGCGCGCTGGACGCGCAACTGGTGCTGCAGGCACAAGCCGACACGGCCTACGCGCGCTCGTTGCAGGTCACCCGGCTGCAGTACGAAGCCGGTCTGGTGGCGCGCGCCGACGTGATCCAGGCAGAGACGCAGCTGCAGTCCCTGCGCACGCAGGTGTTCACCCTCCAGCGGCAACGCGCGCTGGAGGCCAACGCGCTGGCGCTGCTCGCGGGGTCGACGCCCGCCGAGTTTCCCATCGCCGCGCGCGGGTCGGCCCTGCCGGCCGTGCCTCCCGTGCCGGCGGCGGTGCCCGGCGAGCTGTTGCGCCGTCGGCCCGACCTGGCCGCCGCCGAGCGCTCGCTCGCCGCCGCACACGCCCGCCTGGGCGTGGCCCAGCGCGCCTGGTTGCCCGACCTCACCCTCTCGGCCAGCAACACCTGGCAGGCCAGCAGCCTGGCGCGACTGCTGGACGCCCCGGCGCGTGTCTGGTCACTGGGTCCGCAGCTGGCGGCCACGCTGTTCGACGGCGGCGCACGCCGCGCCGACGAAGCCACCTTCCTCGCGGCCTACGACGAACAGGCCGCGGCCTGGCGCGGCGGTGTACTGGCGGCGGTGCGCGAGACCGAGGACGCGCTGGTGCAGCTGGCCACGCTGGCCGAGCAGGACCTCCAGCAACAGCAGCTGGTGGCCCTGGCCAGCGAGAACGAACGCGTGGTGGGTTACCGCTACGAGGCTGGCGAGATCAGTTTTCTGGAGGTGGCCACCGCGCAGAACCTCGCCCTGGCGGCGCGGCGTGCCGCGCTCGATGTGCAGGCGGAAAGGCTGGCCGCCAGTATGGCGCTGGTGGCCGCGTTGGGCGGCGGCTGGCAGCCGGTGCGGTGAGGCGGGCGATTCGGTCTCAAGGCATTGGATTGCGTGTCACGTCGCAGCACGCGGCGTCCGCATCGCCTCGGGCGAGAGCTCCTGGATGGCCTGGTACTGTGTGAGGAATACCTGGCCACTCAACCTTTGAAGAAAATCCGTGCGCTTCAGTCGGTCCATCACCGGACCCTTGACTTCTGACAGGTGCAATTGCAAGCCAGCGCTGCGCAGGCGCAGGTCGATGGCCTCCAGGCTGTCCAGCGCACTGGCGTCGATGTCGTTGATGGCCGAGCACTGCAATACCACATGCTCCAGCCCGGGGCGGCTGGCCACCGCGTTGTTGACGCGGTCTTCCAGGGCGCGCGAGTTGGCAAAGTACAGGCTTTCGTCGACGCGCAGGCTGAGTACCCGCGGACTCACCAGCACGGCATGGCGCAGCACGTTGCGGAAATGCTCGGTGCCCGCCACCAGGCCCACCTCGGCCATGTGCGGACGGCTCGTGCGGAAGAGGTGCAGTGCCAGTGACAAGGCCACACCCACGACCAGACCCGTTTCCACGCCCACCGCGAGCGTGCTCAGCAGCGTGGCCGCCACGGCCAGAAAATCCGATTTCGCGTAGTTCCATGTCTTGCGCAGGATGCTGAAGTCCACCAGCGAGAGCACCGCTACCATGATCGTGGCTGCCAGTGTGGCCTGCGGAAGGAAGAACAGAGCGGGTGTAAGGAACAGCGAAGCCAGTGTGATACCGACGGCTGTGAACACGCCCGCGGCGGGGGTCTTTGCACCAGCGTCGAAATTCACCACCGACCGTGCGAACCCGCCGGTCACCGGAAAGCCGCCAGTGAATGCCGCCGACAGGTTGCTCGACCCCAGTGCCACCAGTTCCTGGTCGGGGTCGATGCGTTGGCGCCTCCGGGCCGCCAGGGTCTGGCCCACCGACACAGACTCGACAAAGCCGACCACACTGATGAGCAAGGCCGGCACCAGGAGCGACTGCCACAGGCCCAGATCCCAGCGTGGCATCGTGAAAGGCGGCAGGCCCTGTGGCACAGCGCCCACAATCTTCACGCCTTGCGCCTGCCAGTTCAGCGCCCAGGTGAGTCCGGTGGTCACAGCGATGGCTGCCACCGGTCCGGTCTTGGCAACCACGTCGGCGGTCCGGGGTGCCATCCCCAGGCCTTGCAACAGTGGTTTGAGGCCGCTGCGCACCCAGAACAGGAAAGCGACGGTCGCCACGCCCAGGGTCAGGGTCAGGCCGTGCATGCGGTCCGCCTGTGACCATAGCGACAGGCTCAGGTCGACGAGGTTGTGCCCATCGGCCTTGACGCCCATCAAGGTCTTGAGTTGGCTGGCAGCGATCAGGATGCCGGATGCCGAAATGAAACCGGAGATGACCGGGTGGCTCAGGAAGTTGGCGAGAAAGCCCAGTCGCAGCAAGCCCATGACCAGCAGCAGCGTCCCGGAGAGAAAGGCCAGCGTGATGGCCACTGCCCAATAACCGGGTGAGCCCGCCGCCGCGTGCTGACCGACCGCCGCCGCCGTCATGAGGGAAACCACCGCCACCGGCCCCACGGCCAGCACCCGGCTGGTGCCGAACACCGCATAGAGCAACAACGGTGCGACGCTGGCGTACAGCCCCACTTCCGGCGGCAATCCAGCGAGCATGGCGTAGGCCAGGCTCTGCGGAATCAGCATGATGGTGACGATCAGCGAAGCCACGCCGTCGCTGAGCAAGGTGGTGCGGTTGTACTCGCGGCCCCAATGGAGCACGGGCAGTGAAGGCAACCAGCGGCGCCATTCGGACACAGCGTTCACGGGATCACCTTCAGTCAGCTTCCGTCAGTGTTGCGGCGCCTTGGCGGGAGGTGGGTGAAATCTGCCCCGCCACGGACAGCGAGTCCGCCAGTGGGAAGATGCGCTGTGCTGCCACGTCAGGCCCCCAGGCGTCGGCGCAGGCCAGAGCGCTCAGCGATCTCGAAGATCACCATGCCGATGACCATGGCAGCGACGAACACCGCGGCCTTCCATTCGCCGGACGCCATGGAGACGATGCCCGGACCCGGGCAGAAGCCCGCCAGACCCCAGCCGGCGCCGAACGTGAGGCCACCGATGACCAGGCGCTTGTCGATCTGGGTCGCCCTGGGCAGGTGCAAGGCGCCGCCCAGAAAGCTGGTGGTGCGCTTGCGGGCCAGGGCGAAGGCAAAGAAACCCACGGCGATCGCTCCGCCCATGACGAGGGCCAGCGAGGGATCCCAGTTGCCGAAGAGGTCCAGAAAGCCGAGCACCTTGCCAGGGTCGGTCATCCCCGATAGCAGCAGGCCGAGGCCGAACAGCAGGCCTACAAAAAATTCGCTGATGCGGTGCATGAGAACCACCCTTACAACATGTGGCGAACCACGAAAACCATGGCAAAGCCGGCGGCCATGAAGGCAAGCGTGGCCACCAGAGAACGGGGCGACAGGCGCGACAGGCCGCACACCCCGTGGCCACTGGTACAACCCGAGCCGTAGCGTGTTCCGAGGCCCACCAGGAGACCAGCGATCACGATGGTGCCAAAGCCAGCGTCAATACGCGGCGCCTGGATGAATCCGGGTGGCGCTAGAAGGCCGTACACCAGCGGCGCAGCCAGCATGCCCAGCAGGAAGGCCAGGCGCCAGCCAGCGTCGCCCACCTTGGGCGGCAGCAGGCCGCCGAGGATGCCGCTGATACCCAGTACGCGGCCATTGACCAGGATGAACAAGGCCGAGGCCACGCCCAGCAGGATGCCGCCGGACAGTGAGGCCCAGGGCGTGAAATGGTGCCAGTCGATGCTCATCGTTTTTTTTCCTGTTTGCCGCAGAACTGCGCGTACAGCACCTGCATCACCGCCAGTGCCTGGGGACTGTCGAGCAGGTAATAAATGTTCTTGCCTTCGCGGCGTGTGCTCACCAGTGCCTCTGCGCGCAGCACGGTGAGCTGTTGCGACAGCGTGGGCTGTCCGATGCCGAGCAGCTCTTCAAGTTCACCCACACGGTGTTCGCCCTGGGACAGCTGGCACAGGATCAACAGCCGGTCTGGATTGGCCAGCACTTTCAGGAGCCTGCAGGCGTCGGCCGCCGCTGTCTGCATGTCGTCGAGATCTAGGGTGGCGTTCTTCATCGCAGGGGAATCTCCGGTTCATCGATGTTTGAAAGTATATTGACTGATAATATATTTGTCAATATAATGTTTAAAACACAATTGAAGGACCATGCCATGAGCCCCTTTAGTACGTCTGTGCAAGTGCACGGGCAGTTCGACCCGGCCACCTGGACGGTGACCTACGTTGTCCACAGTGGACCCGGCAGCGAATGCGCCATCGTCGACACGGTGTTGGACTACGACCCCAAGTCTGGCCGTACCTGGCACTCATCGGCCGACCGGGTGATCCAGTATGTGCGTGCCAACGATTTGAAGGTGCGCTGGATTCTGGAGACCCATGCCCATGCTGACCACCTCTCGGCAGCCCCCTATCTGCGGGAGCAGGTGGGTGGACGAATCGGCATCGGCAGCAACATCACCCATGTGCAGAAGGTGTTCAAGGGCATCTTCAATCTGGAGCCTGGCTTCAGGATGGACGGCTCACAGTTCGACCATCTCTTTCAGGAAGGTGAGGCCATTCCACTGGGAGAGCTTTCCGGCGAGGTGATGTTCGTGCCCGGCCACACCCCGGCCTGTGCGGCCTACCGGTTTGGGGACGCTGTGTTCGTGGGCGACACCTTGTTCATGCCGGATGTCGGCACGGCACGCTGCGATTTTCCGGGTGGCGATGCCCGGGCGCTGTACGCCTCCACCCGCAGGCTGCTCAGCCTGCCCCCCGAGACGCGTCTGTTCATGTGCCATGACTATCCGCCCTCCGACCGCCCGGTGGCTTTCGAGACCACGGTGGCTGAGCAACGCGCGAAGAACATTCACGTGCGCGATGGCGTGAGCGAAGACGAGTTCGTGGCCATGCGCACAAAACGTGACGCCACGCTGGAGATGCCCACGCTGATCCTGCCTTCGGTGCAGGTCAACATCCGTGCGGGCGGCTTGCCGCCTCCGGAGGGCAACGGTGTGTCTTATCTGAAGATCCCCCTCAATGCACTCTGATCGGGTGTATCGATCACCCACCTTTCATCAACCCTGGAGATATCACATGACCAAGAATGTTGGCGGCATTGACCGCATCCTGCGCATCGTCATCGGGCTGGCCCTTATCGCGGCAGCCGCCACCGGCGCCATCGGGTTGTGGGGCTACATCGGCCTCCTGCCACTGATCACGGGTCTGATCGGCTGGTGTCCACCTTATGCGCTCCTGGGCTTCAATACCTGCTCCGTCAAGAAGCCGTGACACGCGTTTCTGTCTCGCTTCAGCAGCTATCGTTTCGAGAGCCGCTTGGGCGAGCCACTGTGCCGGTGATTCGCTGGCATTTGCGTTGCGCAAGCTCATAGCCCGCAGATCTTCAGTCGGTCCACAAATCTCGTTGCATCGATTCCGGATCGGCAGCATGTGGGGCGCTACGATCGGCGGACCCGCCTGTTTGGCCTGACCCACCACCACGCCAGTGCCACCAGCAGGGCAAACGCGGTATATGCCGCCACGAACACCCACCACGGGGCATTCCTGTACAGCAGCCGCGAGAGCCAGTGCTCGATGAAGCTCTCGCCGTAGCTCCCCTGGCCAGCCGTGCGGCGCAAGGCCTGCTCCCACACGGTGAGCGGGCAGAGCTGTCCCAGCCAGGCCTGGGCGGCGATGAACACCATCAAGGCCAGGTGCGTCAGCCGCAGGCCGAAGGTCCGCACCCAGTGCCAGCCCAGCGCCCCGCCCGCCAGCACCAGTGGCAGCAGGCCGACCACGAACACCACGATGCCCACATGCAAGGCCAGCAGGGCATCGGCCAGCAGGGCAGCGGTGGCGGGGTTGAGCGTGGAGGCCAGGTCCATCGGCCCATGGTAAGCCGCGCAGAGATAAAAAAACCGCCAGTGCACGAGGCGCTGGCGGTTCACGCATGGCCCGCGGGGAGGCGGGCGGCGTCACACCGGTGGTTCAGTCCTTGGGGGACATGTACTCCGAGATCACCTTCCAGCGACCATCGGTGATCTGCGACAGGCGTGTGGCGTTGCTGCCCAGGCGCTTGGTGGGGCTGAAGGTCATCTCGGCACTGCCGAAGATGTCGGGGGGCATCTTCATCGTGTCCATGGCCTTGATGAAGCTGTCGGTGCTGAGGTTGGCACCGGCCTTGCTGGCGGCCCGCGCGAACGCGTCGATGGAGCCATAGCCGTAGACCGAGAACACGGTCGGTTCCTCGTTGAACTTGGTCTGGTACTTGTTGGCCCAGAAGCGCAGGGGCTGGGAGGCCGAGTCCAGGTAGGGGTGCTGCACCGTCATGGCGGCGTAGAAGCCATTCATGGCGGGGCCACCGAGCTTGTGGATGAGGTCGGTGTAGGCGGCGCTGGAGCCCACGAAGGTGGGGTTGAAGCCCAGGCGCTTCGCGGTGGCGATGCCACCGATGGTCTCGCGGATGATGGTGCCCATCACCACCAGGTCGCACTGCTCGGCCTGCAGCTTCTGCATCTGCGAGGCGAAGTCGGTGGCGCCGCGCTTGTAGGTGGTTTCCACGGCGAGTGTCATGCCGGCGGCCTTGAGGCCGTCCTCGGCACCGCGCTTCACCTCCAGGCCGAACTCATCGTCCTGGTACATCGCACAGACCTTCTTCGCCCCCTTCTCCTTGGCGAGCAGGGGCGTGACGATCTTCATCTGGTCGTAGTAGGTCGCGGCGAACGAGTACTTCAGCTTGTGGAAGGGGTCGTACATCTGGCGCGCGGCCGTGATGGGGTAGAAGTTCAGCACGTTCTTCTGGAACTGCACCGGCATCGCGGCCATGTTCTGCGCCGTGCCGATGTGGCCCACCATGGCGAAGATCTTGTCCTGGTTGACCAGTTTCTGCGCGGCCAGCACGGCGTTGCGCGGGTCGTACTTGGAGTCTTCCACCAACAGCTTGATCTTGCGGCCGTTGATGCCGCCCTGCTCGTTGATCTCGTCCACGCGCAGCAGCATGCCCATGCGCACCTGCTTGCCGAAGCCGGCGATGGGACCCGACAGATCCTGGATCGAGCCGATCACGATCTCGTCCTTGGTCACGCCTTGCGTCTGCGCCATGACGGCGCCCGTGGTCAGCGCGATCGCCGCGCCCATCAGACTCAGTGTCGTTTTCATCGTTGCTGTCTCCTGAAGAAGGGTGGTTCGATGTTCACTGGTTCACGTAGTCCGAGATGACCTTCCAGCGGCCATCCTGGATCTGCGACAGGCGCATGGCCATGCTGCCGTAGCGCCGCTGCGGGCTGAAGCGCAGTTCCGGCGAGCCGAAGATGTCGGTCGGCACGGTCAGGCTGTCCATGGTCTTGACGAAGCTGTCGGTCGTGAGGTTGGCACCGGTACGGCCGGCCGCGCGCGCGAAGATGTCGATGGCGTTGTAGCCGTAGACCGAGAACACGTTCGGGTCTTCGTTGAACTTGGTCTTGAACTTGTTGGCCCAGAAACGGATGGGCTGCGAGGACTCGTCCAGGTACGGATGCTGGGTGGTCATGGTGGCGTACAGGCCGTTCATGGCCGGGCCGCCGAGCTTGTGGATGAGGTCGGTGTAGGCCGCCTGCGAACCGAAGAAGGTGGGGTTGTAGTCCAGCTTGCGCGCGGTGCCGATGGTGCCGATGGTCTCGCGGATGATGGTGCCGAGCACCACGAAGTCGCAGTTGGAGGCCTTCATGCGCGCCACCTGCGAAGAGAAGTCGGTCGCACCGCGCTTGAACGAGGTCTTCTCGACCATCGTCATGTTCACCGCCTTGAGGCCTTCCTCGGCACCACGCAGCACCTCCAGGCCGAACTCATCGTCCTGGTAGATCGCGCACACGGCCTTGGGCTTCTTCTCCTGCACCATGCGCGGCAGGAAGGTGCGCATCTGCTCGTAGTACGGGCCGATGTTGGCGAACTTGAGCTTGTGGAAGGGCTCGTACATTTCGCGCGCCGCCGTCACGGGCAGGAAGTTCACCACGTTCTTCTGGAACTGCACCGGCATGGCGGCCATGTTCTGCGCCGTGCCCAGGTGGGCGATCATGGCGAAGATCTTTTCCTGGTTGACGAGCTTCTGCGCGGCCAGCACGGCGTTGCGCGGGTCGTACTTGCTGTCTTCCACCAGCAGCCGGATCTTGCGGCCGTTGATGCCGCCCTGTTCATTGATCTCGTCGACGCGCAGCACCATGCCCTGCCGCACGGACTTGCCGAAACCCGCCAGCGGGCCGGAGAGGTCCTGGATCGAACCGAGGACGATCTCTTCCTTGGTCACGCCCTGGGTCTGGGCAAGGGCGGCGCAGGCGGACAGGCTCAGCGCGAGGGCGATCAGGGTGGGGCGGGCGGTCGTCACGGGTCTTGTCTCCTGGTGTTCTGGAAAGGCGGTCAGGCGGTTTCGCGGTACATGGCCTCGATCTGCTCGGCGTATTTCTGCTGCACCAGCTTGCGCTTGAGCTTCATGGTGGGGGTGAGCTCTTCGTCTTCGGCGCTGAGCTGGGTGTCGAGCAGGAAGAACTTCTTGATCTGTTCGACACGAGCGAATTTCCTGTTCACGCGGTCAAGCTCGGCCTGGATGAGCGCCTGCACCTCGGGCGAACGCGTGAGGCTGGCGTAGTTGGAAAACGGCACATCGTTGTCCTGCGCATATTTCTCCACGTTCTCCTGGTCGATCATGATGATGACGGTGAGGTAGCGGCGCTTGTCACCGATCACCACGGCATCGGTCACGTACGGCGAGAACTTCAGCTCGTTCTCCAGCTCGCTGGGGGTGATGTTCTTGCCCCCTGCGGTGATGATGATGTCTTTCATGCGGTCGGTGATGCGGAAAAACCCTTCCTCATCGACCACGCCCACGTCACCAGTGTGCAGCCAGCCATCGGGGTCGATGGTCTCGGCGGTTTTCTCGGGCAGGTTCAGGTAGCCCATGAACACGTTGGGTCCGCGCACCAGGATCTCGCCGGTCTGCGCGTCCAGCTTCACCTCGTTGTAGGTCGCGGCCGGCCCGATGCTGCCGGGTTTGATGCGATCGGCCGGAATGCCGGTGGAGGCGCCGCAGGTCTCCGTCATGCCCCACACCTCGAGCATGGGCACGCCCAGCGCGAGGTACCAGCGCACCAGGTCGGGCGAGATGGGCGCGGCGCCGGTGACGAGGAAGCGCGCGCGGTGGATGCCGATGAGCTTGCGCACGTTGTCCAGCACCAGAACGCGCGCCAGCTTGAAGCGCATGCGCAGTCCGCCGGGCACGGGCTTGCCGGCCATCACCAGATCGGCCACCTGCTGGCCCACGCCGATGGCCCAGGCGTAGGCGGCCTGCTGCAGGCCACCGGCTTCCTTGAGCGCGATCATCACGCCGGAGTAGAACTTCTCCCACACGCGGGGCACGGCGGTGAACACCGTGGGCGCGATCTCACGCACGTTCTCGGGCACGGTCTCGGGGTTCTCCACGAAGTTCAGCTTCGCCCCCGTGTACATCGAAAAATACTCACCGCCCATGCGCTCGGCGATGTGGCACAGCGGCAGGAAGCACATGCATTCGTCGTTCTGGTCGCGCGCGATCAGCGTGTTGTAGCCGCGCACGGTGTAGACCAGACCCTGGTGGCTGTGCATCGCGCCCTTGGGCCGTCCGGTGGTGCCCGAGGTGTAGACCAGGATGGCGAGGTCTTCGGGCTTCACGGCGGCCACGCGCGCCTCCACCATGCCGGGGTGTTGCGCGAGGTGCGCGCGGCCGATCTCGCGCAGCGCGGCCAGGCTGATCACCTGCGGGTCGTTCAGGTCGCGCAGGCCTTCCATGTCGACGACGACGATCTTTTTGAGTCGCGGCAGGCGATCGCGCACCTCCAGCGCCTTGTCGAGTTGCTCGTCGTCTTCCACGAACAGCACGGTGGTGGTGGAGTCTTCACACAGGTACTGCACCTGCTCAGCCGCGTCGGTGGGGTAGATGCCGTTGGACACGCCGCCGGCGCTCAGCACCGCCAGGTCGCACAGCACCCATTCGATGGTGGTGTTGGAAAGGATGGAGGCGGTCTCGCGCGCCTCGAAGCCCAGGGCCATCAGCCCATGGGCAATCTCGCGCACGGCGGTGCCGGTCTGGTCCCAGGTCCAGCTGCGCCAGATGCCGAGGTCCTTCTGCCGCATCCAGACCGACGGACCGCGTTCCTTCACGCCGTTCCAGAACTGCGCCGGGATGGTGTCACCTGCCAGCACGATGTCGGGCTGCGGTTGAATGTGAGAGAGGTCCCAGAGGTAAGCCATCGTGTTATCTCCAGTTCTTCTTCTTTTTCCAGCGGCGGTCTGCGCGCACACCCGCTTCCTTCATGCCGAGGTAGAACTCCTTGATGTCGTCCTTCTCGCGCAGGTGGGCACAGGTGTCTTCCATCACGATGCGGCCGTTCTCCAGCACGTAGCCGTAGTCGGATGCGTTGAGCGCCATGTTGGCGTTCTGCTCGACCAGCAGGATGGTGGTGCCGCGCTCGCGGTTGATGCGCACCACGATCTCGAAGATCTCCTTGGTGAGCTTGGGCGAGAGGCCCAGGCTGGGTTCGTCGAGCAGGATGAGATCGGGGTTGGCCATGAGCGCGCGGCTGATGGCCAGCATCTGCTGCTGGCCACCGGAGAGCAGGCCGGCGTCCTGCGCGGCGCGCTCGCGCAGGATGGGGAAGTAGTTGAACACCGCCTCCATGTCGCGCGCCACGCCGTCGCGGTCCTTGCGCGTGTAGGCGCCCATGAGCAGGTTGTCGCGCACCGAGAGCAACGGGAACACCTCGCGGCCTTCCGGCACGTGCGAGAGGCCCTGCTGCACGATCAGCGCCGGGTCCTGCGCGGTGATGTTCTCGCCCTTGAACTCAATGGAACCCTTGCGCGGGTCGATGATGCCGCTGATGGTCTTGAGGATGGTGGTCTTGCCTGCGCCATTGGAGCCGAGCACGGTGGCGATCTCGCTGCGGCGCACCTGCAGGCTCACGCCCCGGATGGCCTTGATCGGGCCGTAGGCGCTCTCCACGTTGAGCAGCTTGAGGACGGGGGCGTCGGACGTCGCAACGCTCATGGAATAACCCCCACGCTTGTCACTTCGTGTACTGCGCTGCCCCCCGAGGGGGCTTTCGCCACTTGGGGCGGCCCGGCGTGTCTCATGTCGTCACCCTCTGGTTCTCACGGCGCAGGCTAGACACATCGTCCACGCTGCCCAGGTAGGCCTCGATCACGCCGGGGTCGGCCTGCACCTCGGCCGGTGTGCCGGTGGCAAGTTCGGTGCCCATGCTCATGGCCAGCACGCGGTCGGACACCTTGGAGACCAGGCTCATGTCGTGCTCGACCATCAGCACCGTGATGCCCAGCTCCTCCTTGATGTCGGTGATCCAGAACGCCATGTCCTCGGTCTCCTCCACGTTCAGGCCGGAAGAGGGTTCGTCCAGCAGCAGCAACCGGGGCTCGGTGCACAGCGCTCGGGCGAGCTCGACCACCTTGCGCACCCCGTAGGGCAGGCCGGCGACCATGGACTCGCGGTGGTGCTGCAGGTCGAGCAGGTCGATCACCTGTTCCACCTTCTCGCGCGCCTCGATCTCGGCCGCGCGGGTCTTGCCGGTGAAGAAGATCTCGCTCCACAACCCGGTCTTGCGGTGCGTGTGGCGCCCGATCAGCAGGTTCTGCAGCACTGTGGCGTGTTCGAACAGCTCGATGTTCTGGAAGGTGCGTGCGATGCCCAGCCGGGCGATCTGGTGCGGTGCCTGGTCGGTCAGGCGCAGCATCCCGTGCGGGCCGGCGTAGTCGATGGTGCCGGTGGTGGGCGTGTAGATGCGGCTGATCAGGTTGAACACCGTGGTCTTGCCGGCGCCGTTGGGCCCGATGAGCGTGAACACCTCGCCGCGCCGTACGTTGAAGCTCACGTTGTTGACCGCCAGCACGCCGCCGAAGCGCACGCTCAGGTTCTGGGCCGAAAGAAGAATGTCGTTCATGGCGTTCACTTCAGGCGGTCGGACTTCTGGAACGATTTCTGCCGCTTGAACATGCCCTTGCGGTAGAACGGGAACAACTGGAACCAGGTGCGGATCTTCAGCCAGCGGCCATACAGGCCCGTGGGCTCGAACAGCACGAACGCGATCAGCACGATGCCGTACACCGCGCCCTGCAGGCCGGCGGCCTGGCCGATGGCGTCGGGCAGGAAGTCCTTGCCCAGCGCGATGAGTTGCGGCATCACGATGAGGAAGATCGCGCCGAGGAAGGCGCCGTGGATCGAGCCGAGGCCGCCGATCACCACCATGAGCAACAGGTCGATCGACTGGATGATGCTGAACTGCTCGGGCGAGAGGAACTGGATCTTGTGCGCGTACAGCGCGCCGCCGATGCCGGCCAGCGCGGCCGAGAGCGCGAAGCTCAGTGTCTTGTAGCGCGCGAGCTGGATGCCCATGCTCTGGGCGGAAATCTCCGAATCGCGGATGGCCACGAAAGCGCGGCCGGTGGACGAGCGCATGAGGTTCACGATGCCCAGCGTGGCCAGCACGGTGATGATCAGGCACAGGAAGTAGAACTCGTTGGTGGAGTCCAGCTCCCAGCCGAAGAGGGCGGGGTACTGCACCATCAGACCGGCGTTGCCGCCGGTCACATGTTCCCAGCGTGCGATGACCTCCTCGACGATGAAGCCGAACGCCAGCGTGGCCATGCCGAGGTAGATGCCCTTCACGCGAAGCGCCGGCAGGCCCACCACCATGCCCACCGCCGCGGACAGCAGGCCGGCGCAGGCCAGCGCGAGCGGAAACGGCAGGCCCGCGTTGACCATGATGGCCTGCGTGTACGCGCCCACCCCGAGGAAGGCGGCATGGCCGAGCGAGAACAGCCCCGTGAAACCGGCGAGCAGCATCAGCCCGAGGCCGACGATGGAGTAGATGAACACGAAGGTGAGCTGCGCCAGCCAGTACTCGGGAATGACCCAGGGTGCGGTCACCAGGAACAGACCCAGCAGGCTGTACCAGAACCGGTGGCCGCCGTGCTTGGCGAGCTGGATGTCCTGGTTGTAGTCGGTCTTGAAAAGAAAGCGCATGGGTCAGACCTTCTTCCTGAGCTTTTCGCCGAAGAGGCCGTTGGGCTTGAGCACCAGCATGATCAGCACGACGATGTAGGGCGCCACGTCCTTGAAACCCTCGGGGAGGTAGAAGCCCGAGAGCGCTTCGACGATGCCGATGATCAGGCCGCCCACGATGGCGCCAGGCAGGCTGCCGAAGCCGCCGACCACGGCCGCGGGAAACGCCTTCAGCCCGATGAAGCCCATGTTGGCGTGCACGAAGGTGATGGGCGCGAGCAGCAGGCCGGCCACCGCCGCCACGGCCGCCGCCAGCCCCCACACCAGGCCGTTGAGCCGCTTGACCGGAATGCCCATGTAGTAGGCGGCGAGCTGGTTCTGCGAAGAGGCCTGCATGGCGATGCCAAGCTTGCTGTAGCGGAACATCGCGAACAGGCCGCCGCACAGCACGGCGGTGACGCCGATCACCACGATCTGTTCGGCCGAGACCACAAGGGCGCCCAGGCGCAGCACCTCGTTGGCGTAAGGCACCGGCAGCGTGTGGGTTTCGGTGCCGATGTTGGGCAGCATGGTGATGAGGCCGCGCAACGTGTAGCCCACGCCGATGGTGAGCATCACGATCGAGAAGGCCGGCTGCCCCAGGATGGGGCGGATCACCACGCGTTCGAGGACCACGCCGAACAGGCCCATGCCGACAATGGCGGCGGGCACCGAGAGCCAGAAGGGAAAGCCCAGCATGGTCATGGCCGCGAGACCGCCGAAGGCGCCCACCATCATGAGGTCACCCTGGGCAAAGCTCACCGTTTCGGTGGCCTTGTAGATCAGCACGAACCCCAGCGCGATCAGCCCATAGATGCAGCCCTGGGCCACACCGCTGATGAGCAGTTGCAGCAATTGCACGCAATGTCTCCTCTGTTGTTCCTTCAACGCCTCGGCGCGGGGTGGCGCTGCAATCTTTGTGGCAGTCTGCCCAGCAGGTGAGCGCAATTTATAGCTGTCCTGCCCGTGACTGGCGCTAGGGGTTCTCCCCCATCCTGAGTCGCTCAGGTGCCAGGAAGATCGATCACATGAAATCCATACGCATCGGCGCCGGCCTCGGTTTCTATGGCGACAACTGGGAGCCCGTGGCCGCGAGCATCGAACGCGGTGGCGTGCAGTTCATCGCGAGCGATCACCTGGCCGAGCTGACGCTGGCCATCCTGCAGAAAGACCGGCAGCGCGACCCGTCGCTGGGTTACGCGCGCGACGTGGTGCCCATGCTGATGAAGCTGTGGCCACTGATGCTCGAGCGGGGTGTGCGCTTCGTGTGCAACGCCGGGGGCCTGAACCCGGCGGGCGCCGCGCAGGCGGTGCTGGCCGCTTTCAAGGCCAAGGGCTGGCGCGCCCGCGTGGCGGTGGTCAGTGGCGACGACGTGCTGCCGCAGCTGCTCGACACCGCTGCGCCCGCTGGCGCTTTTGCCCATCTCTTCACGCGGGCGCCGGTGGAGGAAGTGCGTGAACGGCTGGTGTTCGGCAATGCCTACCTGGGTGCGGCGCCCATCGTGGCGGCGCTGGACGCGGGGGCGGACATCGTCATCACCGGCCGTGTGGCCGACGCGGCGCTGTTTCTCGGACCGCTGGTGCACAGCCTGGGCTGGAAGCTCACCGGCGCCAGCGCGCAGCGCGATCTCGACCGCCTGGCACAAGGCCTCACCGTGGGCCACCTGCTCGAATGTTCGGGGCAGGGCAGCGGGGGCAATTTCGGCAGCCAGGGTGCCTGGCAGGCCATTCCCGATCTGGCCCACATCGGCTATCCCATTGCCGAGGTGTGGGAGGATGGCGGCGCGCTCATCACCAAGGCGCCGGGCTCGGGTGGGCGCGTCAACTTCGACACCGTGCGCCAGCAACTGCTGTACGAGGTGCACAACCCGCACGCCTATCACTCGCCCGACGTGGTGCTCGACATGGGGGGCATCTACCTGGACGACGAAGGCGGTGACCGCGTGCGGCTCAGCGGCGCGCGCGGCGCCGCGCCCACCGACACGCTCAAGGTCGTGGCGGGTTTTCGCGATGGCTACAAGGCGGAGGTAACCTGGGGCTTTTCCTGGCCCGACGCCTGGGACAAGGCGCAGGCCGCGCAGGCCACCATCCGAACCCTGCTGCACGAGAAGCGCATCCCGCACGACGAGCTGTATGTGGAGTACCCGGGCTTGAACTCGGCGCACGGCGCACTGGCGCCCTGTCCCAAACCCGATGCGCTGAACCAGTCCAACGAAATCTGGACGCGCATGGTGCTGCGCACGCAGGAGAAGGCGGCGGCCGACGGTTTCGGCCGGCTGTTCCCCTGGATGGGCCTGAGTGGCCCGGCCTACACCTGCGGCTTCACCGGCCTGCACAACACGAGCGAGCTGCTGGGCATCTGGCCCACGTTGATACCGCGAGGTGGTGTCGAGACCGGTGTTCGTGTCGAGCTGCTCGGGGAGGCCGCATGAGCGACACCCTCCGCATTCCCCTGGTGCGCATCGCCCACGCGCGCAGTGGCGACAAGGCCGACTGGGTCGACTTCGGCGTGTTCGCCTGGAACGAGGCGGGCTACCGCGTGCTGGAACGCGAGGTGACGGCCGCGCGCGTGCAGGCGCACTTCGCGCCCTGGCTGCCCGGTGAGGTGGACGCCTGGCCGTTGCCCAACATCCTCGCGCTCAAGTTCGTGCTGCGTGGCGCCCTGCAAGGAGGCGGCGCACGCAACCTGCGGCTGGACAACCTTGGCAAGGCCATGGCCGGTGCCTTGCTCCGGATGGAGATCGACGTGACGCCCGAAGAACTGAATGCGGCCCTGGACGCGCCGCGCGTGGGGTGGTGGCCATGAACGCCGCGGTGCGGACGGAACAGCTCGGCGAGGTGTGGGTCGTCACGCTCGACCGTCCCGAGGTGCGCAACGCCGTCGACAGCCCGACCGCGCAGGCCTTGCACGCCGCCTTTCTGGCCTTCGAGGACGACGCCGAAGCCCGGGTGGCGGTGTTCCATGGGGCGCACGGTCATTTCTGCGCGGGCTGGGACTTGCAGTACGGCGCCCGCCTCGCAGCCAGTGGCGAAACGGGCGGCCTCGATCTTGACTTCGCGGCCGATGACACACGGGCGCTCGGTCCCATGGGGCCGTCGCGCCTGCAGCTCTCCAAGCCCGTGGTCGCGGCCGTCAGCGGCGCTGCCGTGGCCGGCGGCATGGAACTCGCGCTGTGGTGCGACATGCGCGTGATGGAGGAGGACGCCTACTTCGGCGTGTACTGCCGCCGCTTCGGCGTGCCGTTGATCGACGGCGGGACCGTGCGCCTGCCGCGCCTGATCGGGATGGGGCATGCGATGGACCTGATCCTCACCGGCCGCAAGGTCGAGGCGCCGGAGGCCTTGCAGATGGGTCTGGCCAACCGCGTGGTGCCACCCGGGCAGGCGCGAGATGCGGCGGTGGAACTGGCGCGACAACTGGCGGCGTTCCCGCAGGCCACGATGCGCGCCGACCGCGAGAGCGCGTTGCGCCAATGGGATCTGCCGATGGGCGACGCCCTGAAGCAGGAGTGGGAAGGCGGGCGCGAACGCATACCCGATGCCCTGGCCGGCGCACAGCGCTTCGCGGCCGGGCAGGGCCGGCACGGCAAGTTCTGAAAGCCCTTCAGCGGACCGGCACCTCGACCGATTCGCCCAGCCTGGGCACGCCGCCGACGATCACGGCCTTCGTCATCGCCAGCAGCTGCACCAGCTTGTTTTCCTTGATGTCCCAGTAGTGCGCGTGCCCGATGTCCACCGCCACGAGGGCGACGTCGGGGTCATCCGGGCCCTTCGGAAACCAGGCTTCGACTGCCTTGTTCCACAGCGCGCGGACCTTCGCTGGATCGTTGACCACTCGTGCGGTGCCTGAAACGGAAACGTAAGTGTCCTTGTCCGGATCGGCATAGTTCACGTTGACGACGGGATCGGCGGCGATGTCGGCCACCGGATCGCCTTTGCGCGACATGAAGAACCAGAGAGTGCCTTCATCGACGCCAACCTTCTGGGTCGTCATGGGTCGGGAGTGCAGGTGGCCCGCATGGTGAGCCCGGTGGCTGCGGGTGGTGAACATCGCGAAGCGAATGTCCTTGATCATGTCCCGCAGGGATTCGAGGGATGCGTCCTTGTCGCTCATTTTTTGCCCTTTTTGTGGATGGAGGCCCATCGACGGGCAAATGGCGTTCCCGAAACCAACGCCCCTGGGTCCGCTTCGGGAATGCATGGCCGGGCGATGTTGTCGGCAAGATTTGCCTCATCATTGCCCGATGCCCGCTACCGCTACCCCCTTTGCCGACGCACTGATCCTGCAGCATCTTTTCGAGGACGGACCCGGCTATCTGGGTGAATGGCTCGACATGCAGGGCGCTACGTGGCATTTGCGCTGTGCGGAGGCGGGCGATCCATATCCCGACTCGGTGCGAGGCTACCGAGGCCTGGTGGTGCTGGGAGGCGCGTGGAGCGCCAACGACGAGCGCCCCACGCTGCGCCAGGCCGAAGCGCTCATCCGCGAGGCCGACGCACTGGGCATTCCCGTCATCGGGCACTGCCTGGGCGGCCAGCTGATGGCGCGGGCGTTCGGGGGGCGGGTGGAGCAGCTGAGCCAACCGGAAATCGGCTGGTGGCCGATCGAGCACAACGGCGGCGCGACCGCGCGCCAGTGGTTTGGCGACGGACGCACCCCCACTGTGTATCAGTGGCACCAGGACGGTTTCGTGGATCTCCCGCCCGGTGCCGAATGGCTGGCCACGTCAGCGGCATGTGCGCACCAGGCTTTTGCCATCGGCCCTCATCTGGCCATGCAGTTCCACATCGAGATCACGCCGGCCAAGATCAAGGACTGGCTGGAAACCCCCGGCGAGGCCTACCCCGTGAAGGTGCTGCTGCACCGCGACAGCGTGCAGGACCCGGCCGGCATGCTGGCCGCCACCGACCGGCACCTGCCAGGCAGCCAGGCCCTCGCCGACCGCATCTACCGCACCTGGCGTTCGCGCTGGCCGGGCTGAGCTGGCTCAGGCCAGGTGGCCGGGCAGCTCCAGGCCGTCGCGCGGAATAGGCCGGGGCCGGCCTTCGAGGTCGATGGCCACGTAGGTCAGGCTCGCCTCGGTCACCTTCACGTACTGGCCCTGCGTCGAGAAGCGTTCGGCGAACACCTCCACCTGCACCGTGACCGAGGTGCGCCCGACGCGCGTGATGTGGGCGAAGAAGCTCAGGATGTCGCCCACGCGCACCGGTTGCTTGAAGACGAACTGGTTCACCGCGACCGTGGCCATGCGGCCGCGCACGTAGCGCGCGGGCAGGACCGCACCGGCCAGGTCGACCTGTGCCATCACCCAGCCGCCGAAGATGTCGCCGTTGGCGTTGCAGTCGCCGGGCATGGGAATGACCTTGAGCACCAGCTCGCGGTCGGTGGGCAGGGCGGTTTGCGGGGGCAGGCTTGAATCGCGGGACATGGGCACAATCTCCAGACATTAGCCGCCCATTTTCCTGCATGCGACCCGATTCTTCCGCCCGTTCCGCGTTCGTCGCGCCCGCCAGTGCCGGTGCGTCCGGGGCGGCGGGTGCCAGCCCTGCCCCCCGTTCCGACTGGGCCACCCTCCAGCGCCTGCTGCCCTACCTCTGGCAGTACAAAGGGCGCGTGGTGCTGGCGCTGGCCTTCATGGTGGCCGCCAAGATGGCCAACGTGGGGGTGCCACTGCTCCTCAAGGAACTGGTCGACGCCATGACGATCGCGCCCGGCAGCGCCGCGGCGCTGCTGGTCGTGCCGGTGGGCCTGCTGCTGGCGTATGGCTTGCTGCGCCTGTCCACCAGCGTCTTCACGGAACTGCGGGAGCTGGTGTTCGCCAAGGCCACCGAGGGCGCCACGCGCAGCATCGCGCTGCAGGTGTTCGGGCACCTGCACGCGCTGAGCCTGCGCTTTCACCTGGAGCGCCAGACCGGCGGCATGACGCGCGACATCGAGCGGGGCACGCGTGGGGTGCAATCGCTCATCTCGTACTCGCTCTACAGCATCTTTCCCACGCTGATCGAAGTGATCATGGTGCTCGCGCTGCTGGGCACCAGGTTCGACATGGGTTATGTGTGGATCACGCTGATCGCACTGGTGCTGTACGTGACTTTCACCGTGGTGGTGACCGAGTGGCGGACCCAGTTCCGCCGCAAGATGAACGAACTGGAGTCCACCAGCCAGACCCGGGCGATCGACTCGCTGCTGAACTACGAGACGGTCAAGTACTTCAACAACGAGGCGTTCGAAGGCCGTCGCTACGACGAGGCGCTGGAAAAACTGCGCCGGGCGCGCATCAAGAGCCAGACCACCCTGTCCATGCTCAACGCCGGGCAGCAGCTGGTGATTGCCGTGGCGCTGGTGCTCATGCTGTGGCGTGCCACCCAGGGGGTGACCACCGGCGAGCTCACGCTGGGCGATCTGGTGATGGTCAACGCCTTCATGATCCAGCTCTATATTCCGCTGGGTTTCCTGGGCGTGCTCTACCGCGAGATCAAGCAGAGCCTGACCGATCTCGAGAAGATGTTCGCGCTGCTCGAGAAGGAGCGCGAGATCGCTGACGAGCCCGGGGCCGGGCCGCTGCATCTGGCGGGCCCACCTGCGGTGCGGTTCGAGAACGTGCGCTTCTCGTACGAGCCGGCGCGGGAGATCCTGCATGGCATCAGTTTCGAGATTCCGCCCGGCAAGACGGTGGCGGTGGTGGGCCCTTCCGGGTCGGGCAAGAGCACCCTGGCGCGCCTGCTGTACCGGTTCTATGACGTCAGCAACCCGGAAGAGGGTGGCCGCATCACACTGAATGGCCAGGACATCCGGGATGTCACCCAGGCCAGCGTGCGCCAGGCCATCGGCATCGTGCCGCAGGACACCGTGCTGTTCAACGACACCATCGAATACAACATCCTCTATGGCCGCCCCGATGCGGGGCACGACGCGGCCGTGGAGGCGGCGAAGGCCGCCCACATCCACGCCTTCATCGACCGCCTGCCCTTGGGTTACGCCACCATGGTGGGCGAACGCGGCCTCAAGCTCTCGGGCGGCGAGAAGCAGCGCGTCGCCATCGCCCGTACCCTGCTGAAGAACCCGCCGATCGTGATCTTCGACGAGGCCACCTCGGCGCTCGACTCCGCGAACGAGCGCGCGATCCAGGCCGAATTGCGGAGTGCCGCGCGCGACAAGACCACGCTCGTGATCGCACACCGGTTGTCCACCGTGGTCGATGCGCACGAGATTCTGGTGCTGGTCAACGGCGAGATCGTGGAGCGGGGCACGCACGCGGATCTGGTGGCCCGGGACGGGACGTACGCCGGCATGTGGGCACTGCAGCAGTCGGCCAGCGACTGATTCCCGTTTACCCGCAGGTCGTGCCGGTCTGGTGCCCGGGCGTCGGGAGCCGCTCCATAATCGCCCCCCATGGAAACCAAATGGCTCGAGGACTTCGTCAGCCTCGCCGAGACCCGCAGCTTCAGCCGTTCGGCGCAGCTGCGCCACGTGACGCAGCCCGCCTTCTCCCGGCGCATCCAGTCGCTGGAAGCCTGGGCGGGCACCGATCTGGTGGATCGATCTTCGTATCCCACCCGCCTCACCCCCGCCGGCCAGACGCTGTACGACCAGGCCCTGGAGATGCTGCAGGCCCTCCAGAGCACCCGCGCCACGCTCCGCGCCCACACCGCCGCCGCCCAGGACGTGATCGAGTTCGCGGTGCCGCACACGCTGGCGTTCACCTTTTTCCCATCCTGGCTGTCCGGCCTGCGCGCGACCTGCGGCCCCATCAAGAGCCGGCTCATCGCCTTGAACGTGCACGATGCGGTGCTGCGGCTGGTGGAGGGCAGTTGCGACCTCCTCATCGCCTACCAGCACGCGTCCCAGCCCATCCAGCTCGATGCCAGCCGCTACGAGATGCTGCACCTGGGCACGGAACTGCTGTCTCCCTATGTGCGCCCCGATGACCAGGGCGCACCGTTGTACGCACTACCGGGCACGCTCCAGCAGCCACAACCCTATCTGGCTTATGCGCCAGGTGCCTACCTGGGCCGCGCGGTGGACCAGATGCTCAAGCAGAGCACCACACCAGTCCACCTGGACCGCATCTACGAAACCGACATGGCCGAGGGTCTGAAGGCCATGGCGCTCGAAGGCCATGGCATCGCTTTCCTGCCGGCCAGCGCGGTGCGCAAGGAAGTGCGTGCTCGCAAGCTGGTGTCTGCCGGCGGGGCGCTGGAGACGGCGCTGGACATCCGCATCTACCGTGAACGGTCCAGCACCCGCAAGGCCAAGGGCCAGGTCGAGAGCTTCTGGCACGATCTCCGCCAGCGGCTGGGAACCCCGCCGTAACGATGCGTCAAAAGCTGCTTACCGCACCATTCCGGGTTTCGCCATTGGGGTAAATTCGGACATGAACGGTTTGCATGACCGGCGCTGCAATCGGCATTGGCTTGCGCACCGGCCGCTGGCTACAGTCGCCGGTTCCGCTCGACACGGGTGGGAATTCCCGGGTGGAACGGAGCTTGCGTAGGTAGCATCATCGTGATGCCATCTGCGTCTCTGGGGCGTAGAGCATCCCGGTCCGTTCGTTGAATCAATACCTTTATCCACAAGCAAGGAGATCCCTATGAAAAAACACCTGCTCGCGTTGGCCGTGACCGCACTGGCCGCCAGCAGCGCCTTTGCACAGGCTGGCGACACGCTGGCCAAGATCAAGGCGTCCGGCAGTGTGTCCCTGGGCGTGCGTGAGTCGTCCGGCCTCGGTTACACCCTGGGCAACGGCAAGTACGTCGGCTTCCACACCGAAATGGGCGAGATCATCCTCGCCGACATCCAGAAGCAGCTCGGCCTGCCGAAGCTGGACATCAAGTACCAGCCCGTGACCTCGCAGAACCGCATCCCTCTGGTGCAGAACGGCACCGTGGACCTGGAGTGCGGCTCGACCACCAACAACGCCGCCCGCCAGAAGGACGTGTCCTTCGCCGTGACGACCTATGTGGAAGAAGTGCGCATCCTGACAAAGGCCAATTCCGGCATCAACGGCATTGAAGACCTCAAGGGCAAGACCGTGGCCACCACCACGGGCACCACTTCGGTGCAGACCCTGCGTCGCAACAAGCGCGCCGAAAACATCGACTTCAAGGAGGTCATGGGCAAGGACCACGCCGACAGCTTCCTGCTGCTCGAGTCCGGCCGTGCCGACGCCTTCGTGATGGACGGCTCCATCCTGGCCGCCAACGCGTCGAAGTCCAAGAACCCCAACGACTACAAGATGGTCGGCGAAGTGCTGTCGGTGGAGCCCATCGCCTGCATGCTGCGCAAGGACGATCCCGCTTTCAAGAAGGCCGTGGATGACAGCATCAAGCGCCAGATCGCCGACGGCTCGCTCGCCAAGCTGTACGACAAGTGGTTCATGCAACCCATCCCGCCCGCGAACGTGAAGATCGGTTTGCCCATGTCCGCTGCCACCAAGGCTGCCTGGGCCAACCCGAACGACAAGCCGATGGAAGACTACGCCACCAAGTAAGCTCCAACACGCTTCAGGCACGCCCCTTCAAGTGGATCATTTGAAGGGGCGTTTTCGTAGAGGTCCGCGCACCAGAGGGTGCCCGCCGGACTGGTAACAAAACGAGAAGGGGCTCTTATGGCCTGGGATTGGCAGGTGTTCTGCGAGGACACCATCGAGCGGCAGCCGGTGGCAAGCTGCTTTGGCAAGGGGGGAGATATCACCTATCTGGACTGGATGCTCTCCGCCTGGGGGTGGACGGTGTCCGTGTCGCTGCTGGCCTTGCTGCTGGCGCTGGTGATCGGGATGGTGATCGGCACGTTGCGCACGCTGCCGGACCGACCCATGGTGGTGCGCCTGGGCAATGCCTGGGTGGAACTGTTTCGCAACATCCCCCTGCTGGTGCAGATCTTTCTCTGGTACCACGTGGTGCCTGCCGTGTTCCCGGCAATGAGGGATGTGCCCGGCTTCGTGCTGGTGGTGTTCGCGCTGGGCTTTTTCACGTCGGCACGGATCGCCGAACAGGTGCGTTCGGGCATCCAGGCGTTGCCGCGCGGCCAGCGCTACGCCGGCATGGCCATGGGTTTCACCACATTCCAGTACTACCGCTACGTGCTGTTGCCGATGGCGTTCCGCATCATCATCCCGCCACTGACCAGCGAGACGATGAACATCTTCAAGAACTCCTCGGTGGCGTTCGCGGTGTCGGTGTCCGAACTCACCATGTTCGCGATGCAGGCGCAGGAAGAAACCTCGCGCGGCGTCGAGGTGTACCTCGCGGTGACCGGCCTCTACATCATCTCGGCTTTCGCCATCAACCGCATCATGGCGGTGATCGAGAAACGCGTGCGCATCCCGGGCTTCGTGGTCGCCGGCGGAGCAGGGGGCCACTGACATGAACCTCAATCTCGACTTCTCTTTCTACAACTGGGACCTCATCAGCAACTTCGTGCTGAAGGGTCTCTATTTCAGCGTCATGCTGACCATCGTCGCCACGCTGGGTGGCATCTTCTTTGGCACGATCCTCGCGCTCATGCGCCTGTCGGGCAAGAAGTGGCTGGACACGCCGGCAGCGATCTACGTGAACGGCATGCGCAGCATCCCGCTGGTGATGGTGATCCTCTGGTTCTTCCTGCTGGTGCCGTTGCTCATCGGGCGTCCCATCGGTGCCGAGGTGTCGGCGGTGATCACCTTCATCGCCTTCGAGGCCGCCTATTTCAGCGAGATCATGCGCGCTGGCATCCAGTCGATTCCGCGTGGCCAGGTGTTCGCGGGGCAGGCGCTGGGCATGACCTATGGTCAGAACATGAAGCTGGTGGTGCTGCCCCAGGCGTTTCGCAACATGCTGCCGGTGCTGCTCACGCAGACCATCATCCTGTTCCAGGACACCTCGCTCGTTTACGCCATCGGCGCCTACGACATGCTCAAGGGCTTCGAGGTGGCCGGCAAGAACTACGGCCGGCCGATCGAGGCCTACCTCGCCGCCGCCGTGATCTATTTCGTCATGTGCTTTGCCCTGTCCTGGCTGGTCAAGCGGCTGCACAAGAAGATCGCCATCATCCGTTGAAGCTGAAGTACCCGACAAACAGGAATAGCCATGATTGAACTCAAGAACGTCTCCAAGTGGTACGGCAGTGTCCAGGTGCTGACCGATTGCTCCACCAACATCCAGAAGGGCGAAGTGGTGGTGGTGTGCGGTCCATCGGGCTCGGGCAAGTCCACCCTCATCAAGACCATCAACGCGCTGGAGCCCTTCCAGAAGGGCGAGATCACCGTTGACGGCATCAAGGTGCACGATCCCAAGACCGACCTGCCCAAACTGCGCAGCCGCGTGGGCATGGTGTTCCAGCACTTCGAACTGTTTCCCCATCTGTCGGTGACGGAGAACCTCACGATCGCGCAGATCAAGGTGCTGGGCCGCAACCCGGACGAGGCCAAGAAGCGCGGCCTGAAGATGCTCGAACGCGTGGGCCTGATCGCCCACAAGGACAAGTTCCCGGGCCAGCTCTCGGGCGGCCAGCAGCAGCGTGTGGCCATTGCGCGCGCATTGTCGATGGACCCCATCGTGATGCTGTTCGACGAACCCACCTCCGCGCTGGACCCGGAAATGGTCGGCGAGGTGCTGGACGTGATGATCGGCCTGGCCCACGAGGGCATGACCATGATGTGCGTGACGCACGAAATGGGCTTTGCTCGCAAGGTCAGCAACCGTGTGATCTTCATGGACGTGGGTGGCAAGATCCTCGAAGACTGCTCGAAGGACGAGTTCTTCGGCAACCCCGAAGCCCGCCAGCCGCGCACCAAGGACTTCCTCAACAAGATCCTGGCGCACTGAGCCTGCCGAGGGTTCATGCCAGCAGAAAGGGGCGCGATGCGCCCCTTTCTCTTTTTGTGCGGCTGTTCAGCGGATGGTGACCTGCACGCGCCGGTTGCGCGGTTCGGCCACCCCGTCCCTGGTGGGGACAAGGGGGTTCTTCTCGCCATGGGACTCCAGCGTCAGCGCGCCCACCCTGATGCCTGCATCGCGCAACCTCTCCGCGATCGACCGGGCGCGTTGCATGGCGAGCGCGGTGTTGCTTTCGTCGCTGCCCACGGTATCGGTGTGTCCGATCACCACCAGCTCGCTCACCGTGTTCTGCGGCCGGGCTTTCCAGCGGGCGAGGATGTCCGCGAACTTCATCTCCGATTCCATGGTCAGGCGGGTGCCCCCCGTCAGGAAATAGAGCATGAAGTGCTCCGGCGCCACGGGTTGAGCGGCCCTGGCCTCTCCGAATTCCGCGGCGATCTGTGCCTGGCTCAACGCGATGTGGACCGCGCCCCCATCCAGCGCGGCCATCTGCCCGGACTGTGTCAACACTTGACGGCCCTTGCCGCCGCTCACGATGACCTGTCCCACGTTGCCATCCGCGTCCGGCAGGAGAACCACATAGGAACGCGGTGTGGAAGTGCCGCAAGCCGCCAACACCAGTACCATCGGCAGAGCCGCGGCGCTCAGCAGCCAGCGGCGCAAATGCAGGGATGTTTGCATGTCTGGAAAATCCGACCCATGAAAAAAGGCGGGCCGTCCGGGGCCACGTAAAGCGTCGAATGTCTCACATATCCCGCGATTGAAAAAATGCCCCTGCGTTCGATCGCCATCCTGCTCAGTCTCGTCACGGCCTCGCTGGGGTTGGCGCTCGTGCTGTTTGACCCCATGGCGCTGCAGACGCTGCGGCACCAGGGGTTCGATCAGTACCAGCGCTGGCAACCCCGCGGGTACACGCCCGTGCCCGTGAGGGTCGTCGACATCGACGAGGAGAGCCTGCAGCGTTTGGGCCAGTGGCCCTGGCCGCGCACCCGGCTGGCGCAGCTGGTCGAACAGCTGGATCGGCGTGGTGCCGCCGCCATCGGATTTGACGTGGTGTTTGCCGAGCCCGATCGCACCTCACCGCGAAGAGCCTCTGCCGAGTGGCCTTTGTCCCCATCCGCGCGCGCGGCGCTGGAGGGCTTGCCCGACCACGACACGGTGTTCGCGCAAGCCATCCAGAGGCACAACGTGGTGCTGGGCTTCGCTGCGCTCGGCGAGGCGCCATCGAAAGGCCAGGGTGCGGTGCCCCATGCGCCCTACCGCTATGTGTGGATGGGCGAGCCGAGTCCTCAGGCCCTGTACGCCTTCGCAGCCGCCGTGCCTTCACTGCCCGGGCTGGATGCTGCTGCGCGGGGCAATGGATCGCTCACCTTCGTGTCTGACGGGGATGGCGTGGTGCGCCGGGTGCCGCTGGTGGTGAGCCTCGCGGGGAACCCGGTGCCCAGCCTCGGCGCCGAGATGCTGCGGGTGGCACAGGGTCTGGAGAACCACATTCTCAAGCGCGCGGATGGCGCGGCGCCCGCACTGGAATCGGTTCGCATCGGCTCCCTGGATCTGCCGACCAATGAACGGGGGGAGATGTGGATTCACTACACCCGGCACGAGGCGCAGCGTTATGTGCCGGCGTGGCAGGTGCTGGAAGGCGCCGTGGACCCGGCCCTGCTTGAAGGGCACATCGTGCTGGTGGGCAGTTCGGCGCAGGGCCTGCTGGATCTGCGCTTCAACCCGCTGGGCGCCGTCATGCCCGGTGTCGAGGCTCACGCTCAGGCATTGGAGCAGGCGCTGTCGGGCCACTTTCTCAACCGGCCTGGATGGGCCCAGGCCGCCGAAGCCATCGTGGTGGTGGTCGGTTGTGTGTTGCTGGTCTGGATCGGTGCGTTCCTGCCGTCGCTGTGGGCGGCAGGCGGGGCGCTGGTGCTGGTGGGCGCGGTGCTGTGGGGTGGCTGGTGGGCGTTCGCCAGCCAGCGCCTGTTGCTGGACAGCTTCACGCCGGCGCTCGTGATGACGGTGGCATTCGCCCTGTCCAGCCTCTGGAGGCACTTCTGGAGCGAACGCCAGCAGCGGTGGATCAAGGAAGCGTTCTCGCGCTATGTGTCGCCCAACCGGGTCGAACACCTGATGAACAACCCGGGCCAGCTGGAACTCGGCGGTAAACGCCAGCATTGCAGCTTTGTGTTCACCGATCTGACGGGCTTCACGGCGCTCATGGAATCCATTGACCCGGCGGAAGCGGTGTCCCTGCTCAACCGCTACCTGGAGGAAATGATTTCCATCGCCTTCCGGCACCAGGGCACTCTGGATCGCATCGTGGGCGACGCCCTGGCGATCATGTTCTCCGCGCCGGTGGCACAGCCCGACCATGCACAACGTGCCCTGGACTGCGCGCTGGAGATGCACGCCTTTGCCTCCGCCTACGCGAGGGACTTGCAGGCCCAGGGCATCGCTTTCGGGAGCACGCGGTTCGGTGTGCACTCGGGCGAAGTCATCGTGGGCAACTTCGGCGGCAAGGCCATCTTCGACTACCGCGCGCTGGGTGATCCCGTCAACACGGCGGCCCGTCTCGAGAGCGTGAACAAGCAACTGGGCACGCTGATCTGTGTGTCACAGGCCACGCTGTCGGCTTGCGCGCCCTGCGAGGCCCGACCCGTGGGGCGGCTGGTGCTCAAGGGCAAGCGGTCGGCACTGCAGGTGTACGAGCCACTGCCCAGGCCCTTGCCGCCCGGGTACGCGCCCACTGCGCTGTATCTGGCAGCCTATGAAGCCGTGCGCGATGGCGGTGCGGATGCACAGGAACAATTTGCACGCCTGCGCGCAACCCACCCGGACGATCCCCTGGTGGCCCTGTATTGCGCCCGGTTGGCGCAAGGAGAGCGGGGCGATGAGATCGTGCTCAGCGCCAAATGACGTTCACTCTTCCTCGACCTTGAGCAGGAATTGCGTACCGCGCACGCCGATCATGCCGGCGGGTGTCTTGACCGTGACGGCCTCGGGTTGCAGCTTGGCGATCACGCCGGAAACATAGTTCAGCGTCCCTTTGCCCATGCGCGCGCCGAGCTTGAGCTTACCCTCGGCGGGCTCGTACAGGTATTCCTCGACCGTGAGCAGTGTGTCCGGTCCGAAAGACATCAGGGTGTTGTCCTTGAACGTCACGCCCATGCTCGATTGCGCCCCGGTCCTGAGCACGCTGCCCGGGTGCAGCGGCGTTCCGGGCTGGGCCTCGATGGCCTGGCCGTTTGTCGTGACCGTGGCCGTGCCCTTCACGTTCTTCACGTAGCCGACCGGACTGCCTTCGGTGGCCATCGCCGCACCCGCCCACAGGACCAGGCCTGCGCAGGCGGCCGCCTGGAGGGCGGTGCCTGAAAGTCGGAGGGAGAGGATGGACATGTCGCAGACCCAGACACGGAAAAGATGGAATGACGCTGTCTGCAACTGCTACACGACCAGCTACAGAGACGGGGCGGGTGTCCCGACGAAAGGGATCATAAAGCGTCTGAGCGGATGAGGCCAGCGCCCGCGCGTCTGGCCGCCCTTTGGCCGGCCGCGAGCCGGCTTTGCGAGAATCGCGGCATGAGCACCTCTTCCCACCCCGCTGAAATCACGATCACCCGCCCCGACGACTGGCACCTGCACGTGCGCGATGGCGCTGCGCTGCACACCGTCGTGCCCCACTCCGCCGCACAGTTCGGCCGCGCGATCATCATGCCCAACCTCAAGCCGCCGGTCACCACCGCGGCGCAGGCCGTGGCCTACCGGGAGCGTATCCGCGCCGCCGTGCCCGCGGGCATGAGCTTCGAGCCGCTGATGACGCTGTACCTAACCGACAACTTGCCGCCCGACGAGATCGCTCGCGCTAAGGACGCGGGGGTGGTGGCCCTCAAGCTCTATCCGGCCGGTGCTACCACCAACAGCGACGCTGGCGTGACCAATATCCGCAAGACCTACAAGACGCTGGAGGCCATGCAGCGCGCCGGCGTGCTGCTGCTGGTGCATGGCGAGGTGACCTCCTCCGACATTGACCTGTTCGACCGCGAGGCGGTCTTCATCGACCAGCAGCTCATTCCGCTGCGGCGCGACTTTCCCGAGCTGAAGATCGTGATGGAGCACATCACCACCCGGGAAGCCGCGCAATACGTGGGCGAGGCCGGCCCCTTCACCGCCGCCACGCTCACGGCACACCACCTGCTCTACAACCGCAACGCGATCTTCACCGGTGGCATCCGCCCGCACTACTACTGCCTGCCGGTGCTCAAGCGCGAAACCCATCGACAGGCGCTGGTAGCCGCTGCCACCAGCGGCAGCGACCGGTTCTTCCTCGGCACGGACAGCGCGCCGCACCCCGCTCACCTGAAGGAACATGCATTGGGATGCGCTGGCTGCTACACCGCGCATGCCGCCATCGAGATGTACGCCGAGGCCTTCGACTCGGTGGGTGCGCTCGACAGGCTCGAGGGCTTTGCCAGCTTCCACGGTCCGGCCTTTTATGGCCTGCCGCGCAACAGCGGCACGCTCACGCTCAAGCGCGAAAGCTGGACCACGCCCGAGAGCTTCCGGTTCGGCGAAGCCGACCTCAAGCCCTTGCGCGGTGGCGAGGCGTTGCCCTGGCGCGTGCAAGCCTGAATCCCTTGGAGCTGGCGCTCGACTGGTCCGCACCGTGGTTCGCAACCGTGGAGGGCGAGGGGCGGGCGGTGCAGGCGGCGCTGGCACGGGGCCGGTCGCTGCCGCAAGCGCTCGATGCGCCCGGCGCCTGCCCGGTGCACTTCGTGCCGCAGGACCGTCTGCCGACGGGGGTGGCCTATGAACAGTTCATCTTCGATACCGGCCATGTGCCCACGCGCGACAACCTGCACGACTTCTTCAACGGCCTGTGCTGGCGGCGGTTCCCGGCCACCAAGCAGCGCCTGAACCGCTTGCAGGCGGCCGAGATCGCCTGCGCCGGGGTGGGGGCGGTGCGCGGGCCGGTGCGCGACGCACTCACCTTGTTCGACGAGAACGCCGCACTGCTCCAGGCACCCCCACCGCTGTGGGACGCCCTGCAGGCACGCGAGTGGCATCACCTGTTCGTGACCCTGCGTCCCCTCTGGCCACAGGCCCGGCTGGTGTTGTTTGGCCATGCCTTGCTGGAGAAGCTGGTCACGCCGTACAAGTCGATCACCGCCCATGTGTTCCGTGAGCCCGTGCCGCTGGCGCTGGGCGAGGACCTCGCAGCGTGGGACGGCTGGCTGGCCGACACACTCACCGCGCCGGTGCTGGCGGCCAAACCATTCACGCCGTTGCCAGTGCTCGGCGTGCCGGGCTGGTGGCCCGCCAACAGCGATCCCGCTTACTATGCCGACGCCGGGGTATTCCGCCCCAGGCGTTCCGACCCTTTCACATCATGACCCAGCCTGCCCTGCTTTCGTGGTCCCACCTGAACCTGACGCAAGACGCCGACCGTGCCGAGCTTGCGGCCCACTTTCGCGCCACCGGCGTGCGCGACGTGGAGTGCCTGTTCGCCGACGTCACCGGCTACCCGCGCGGCAAGCTCATGCCGGCCGCCAGCTTCGCCGCAGGCGGCGAACTGCGCATCTGCCAGGCCATTCCCATGCAGTGTGTGACGGGCGAGTACTCGTACGACAAGGTTTTTCCAGACAGCGACCCGGACGTGCGCCTCGTGCCCGACCTGGCCACGCTGCGCCGTGCCCCGTGGGCGAGCGTGCCACGCTACCTCGCGGTGCACGACTGCGTCGAGCTCGACGGCAGCCTGTGCGAATTCGCACCGCGTTCCGTGCTCAGGAACGTGGTGGCGCGCTACCAGGCCATGGGGCTCACGCCCGTGGTGGCACCCGAGATCGAGTTCTACCTCACTGCGGCCATGACCGACCCGGCCCAGCCGCTGACCGCGCCGGTGGGTCGTGGCGGCCGACCCGAGGTCGGGCAATCGGCCTTCAGCCTGAATGCGCTCAACGAGCTGGCGCCTTTCTGGGACGCGTTTCATGGCGCCATCGATGCGCTGGGCATCCGGGCGGACACCTGGCTGCACGAGGTCGGGCCCTGCCAGTATGAGATCAACCTGCTGCATGGCGACCCGGTGGCGGTGGCTGACCAGGCATTCCTGTTCAAGACAGCGGCGCGCGAGATCGCGCTGCAGCACGGGCTGAACGCCGTGTTCATGGCCAAGCCGCTGGCCGGCGAAGCCGGCAGCTCCATGCACCTGCACCAGAGCGTGGTCGACGCGAACGGCCACAACATCTTCAGCCTGCCCGACGGCTCCGAGAGCGAGGCTTTCCTGCACTACATCGGCGGCCTTCAGGCCTTCACGCCCGACCTCACGCTCATCTACGCACCCACGGTGAACTCCTACCGGCGCTATGTCACAGGCAGTCAGGCACCGATCAATGTGGAATGGGGGCGCGACAACCGCACCGCCGGCCTGCGCGTGCCGGTGAGCGCGCCTGTTGCCCGCCGGGTCGAAAACCGCCTGGCCGGCGCGGATGCCAACCCGTACCTGGCGATCGCTGCCACGCTGGCTGCGGGTCTGGAAGGCTTGCAGACGCGCCGCATGCCCGGTGAGCCCGTGCTCGACAACGGCTACGAGCTGCCCCGTGGCCTGCCGCGAACTTTTTCCACCGCCCACGAACAAATGGCCCAGAGCGCGCACGCGTCCCGGCTGCTCGGCGAACGCTTCGTGCGGGCCTATCTGGCGGTCAAGGAGCTGGAACACGACAGCTTCCTCCATGAGATCAGCGCCTGGGAACGCCGCTTTCTGCTGCCTCAGGTGTGATTTCTGCTTGAACAATCGCCTGGCCGGCCCCATTTATCATCCCGCTGCCTTTCGATACCCATAAAACCGGAGTCCCCATGAAACGCATCCTGTTGTTTGTCCTGACCAACTTCGCCGTGATGGCGGTGTTGCTGATCACCACCCGCATCCTGGGTGTGGACCGTTTCCTCACCGCCAACGGGCTGAACATGACGGCACTGGCCGGGTTCTCGCTCGTGATCGGTTTTGGTGGTGCGATCATCTCGCTGCTCATGAGCAAGCCGATGGCCAAGTTCAGCGCCGGCGTGCGGGTGATCAACCAGCCTCAGAACGCGGATGAGGCCTGGATCGTCGAGACCGTCCGCCGCTTCGCGGACAAGGCCAACATCGGCATGCCCGAGGTCGGCATCTTCGAAGGCGCGCCCAACGCATTCGCCACGGGTGCTTTCAAGAACTCGGCGCTGGTGGCCGTCTCCACCGGTCTGCTGCAGAACATGACCAAGGAAGAGGTCGAGGCCGTGATCGGCCACGAGGTGGCGCACGTGGCCAACGGTGACATGGTGACGATGACGCTGATCCAGGGCGTCATGAACACCTTCGTGGTGTTCCTCAGCCGTGTGATCGGCTACGCGGTCGACTCCTTTCTGCGCCGTGGCAGCGACAACAACTCCGGCCCCGGCATCGGCTACATGGTCACCACCATCGTGATGGACATCGTCCTGGGCTTCCTGGCCGCCATCATCGTGGCCTGGTTCAGCCGTCAGCGCGAGTTTCGTGCCGATGCCGGTGCCGCCAGCCTGATGGGCCGCAAGCAGCCCATGATCAACGCCCTGGCCCGCCTGGGCGGCCTGACTCCTGGCGAGTTGCCCAAGACCATGCAGGCGCTGGGCATCACCGGCGGCCTGGGCAAACTGTTCTCGACCCACCCACCCATCGAGGAACGCATCGCGGCGCTGCAGCAACAGCAGCAGCTCTGATTCTCAGAGTGGCATGAAAAAAGCGACCCGCGGGTCGCTTTTTTGTTGGGGCCACTGGCTGATTTTCAGCGGTTGCGTTCCCGCTCCCAGCGGCCATTGTCGGGCCGGTTGTCCGGGGCGCGCCGGTCGTAGTCACCGTAGCCCGGGCCCCAGCGGTGGCCATGGCCGGGCACGATCACGGGAGCGGGGCGATAAGCCGGGTAGTAGGTCGTGCCGATCGTGATGCGCGTGGTCGGCGGCTCGACGTACTGGACCTGCGGCCGGTAGGACGGATAGGTGACGGCCGGCGGGGGCGGGGGCATCGCGTCGGCCGGGGAGACGTTCAGGCGCACGTAACGGCCCGGGTCTTGCGGCATCTGCGTGCGGTACTGGCGGCCGGCGTATTCGTAGACGACGTCGTACGCGACCGTGCGGTTTTCGTAGAACGTCTGGGCGCCGCACTGGCGGTAGGTTTCGGTGTAGGGCTGGCCGGGGCCTTCGATGCGGTTGCCCAGCATCGCACCGCCGATCAGGCCGATCACCGTGGCCGCCGCGCGGCCGCTGCCGTCGCCGATGGCATTGCCCACCGCGCCACCGGCAATGCCGCCGATCAGCGCGCCGGCACCGGACTTCTGGCCCTGGTAGGTGACCTGCTGGTCACTGCAGACCTCGCGCGGCACAGCCACCTGCTGGATGATGGGGGTGCTGCTGATCACGCGGCCTTGCTCATCCTGAGCGTGCGCCACGCCACCGCCGGCGAGGGCGAGCAGGCCGGTCATCACGGGAATCAGAACGGGGGTTTTCATGGAAGACTCCTTGTAGGGATAGCCTGAAGCATGCGCGTCTTCTGTCAAGCGAACATGCCCACGGTGTAAAGATTCGTGTTTTCCTGCGCGGTTCCCGGCCCGGCGTGACCGCCGAACAGGTCGCGTGCCAGCGCTTCGGCCACTTTCAACCCATCCACGCCGGCGGAAAGGATGCCGCCAGCGTAGCCGGCGCCTTCGCCAGCCGGGTACAGGCCGCGCGTGTTCACGCTCTGGCAGTTCTCGCCGCGCGTCAGTCGCAGTGGCGAGGACGTGCGGGTTTCCACGCCGGTGAGCACGGCATCGGCCATGTCGTAGCCGCGGATCTTGCGGCCGAACACCGGAACCGCCTCGCGCATGGCTTCGATGGCGTAGGCGGGCAGGGCGTGGGCCAGGTCGCCCAGTTTCACGCCCGGGCGGTACGACGGTTCCACACCACCCAGCGCGCTGGAGGGCTTCTTCTGCAGGAAATCGCCCACCAGCTGGCCTGGTGCGTCGTAGTTGCCGCCGCCGAGTTCGTAGGCCCGCGCTTCAAGCTGGCGTTGCAGCACCACGCCCGCCAGCGGATGGACGCCGCCTTCACTGGACAGGGCACGTGCCTGTTCAGCGTAGCGCGCGCCGTCGGCTTCGCCAAAGGCGGCAGACCACAGGGGCATGTCCTGGGGAAACGACTGGGGGAAGTCGGTCGGTTCGATGCCGACGACGAGCCCGGCATTGGCATTGCGTTCGTTGCGCGAGTACTGGCTCATGCCGTTGGTGACCACGCGGCCTGGTTCGGACGTGGCGGCCACCACTGTTCCACCCGGGCACATGCAGAAGCTGTACACGGCTCGGCCGTTCTTCGCGTGGTGGACCAGCTTGTAGTCGGCCGCGCCGAGCAGGGGATGACCCGCATGGCGGCCCCAGCGCGCGCGGTCGATCACGCCCTGCGGGTGCTCGATGCGAAAGCCGATGGAGAACGGCTTGGCTTCCATGAACACGCCCGCGTCCCACAGCAGGGCGAAGGTGTCGCGCGAGCTGTGACCCAGGGCGAGCACGACGCGGCTGACGGGCATGGTGACGGTGTCGCCAGTGTCGAGTCGTCGCACCTGCAGGGTGTCGATGCGCTGCTGATTGCCTTCGCCGGCCAGGCTCATGCCGCAGACCTGGTGCTGGAAACGGATCTCGCCGCCGAGCGCGACGATCTTCTCGCGCATGGCCTCGACCACGCGCACGAGCTTGAAGGTGCCGATGTGCGGATGTGCGGCGTAGAGGATCTCGGGCGGCGCGCCGGCCTCGACGAACTCGCTCATGACCTTGCGGCCGAGGAAGCGCGGATCCTTGATCTGGCTGTAGAGCTTGCCATCGGAAAACAGGCCCGCGCCACCTTCGCCATACTGCACGTTGCTCTGGGGGTTGAGCTCGGCACGGCGCCACAGGCCCCAGGTGTCCTTGGTGCGCTCGCGCACCGGCTTGCCGCGCTCGAGCACGATGGGTTTCAGGCCCATCTGCGCCAGCGCCAACGCGGCGAACAGGCCGCAGGGCCCCAACCCCACCACCACGGGACGCTCGCGCTCGTCCGCCGGCCAGTGCGCCGGCGCGCGGCCCGGAGCACGCCAGGCCATGTCGGGGGTGGGCTGCACATGGGGTTTGCCGGCATGCGCGGCGAGCAGGGCCTGGGCCTGGGCGGGGTCCGACAGCGTCACGTCGACGATGTAGACCGCGAGCAGATCGGCCTTGCGCGCGTCGAAGCTGCGCTTGAAGACATCGACGCGGGCGATGCCAGCAGGGTCGATGCCCAGAGCCGTGGCGGCCAGCGCCGTCAGGGCCTCGACGGGATGCGGGGCGGGCTGACGGTCGTCGTCGGTTTCGGTCGGGGCGTCGGCGGCGCGACGGGGTTCGGCCGGCAGGGCGGCCAGGGGCAGCTTGAGTTCGGAGAGACGGATCATGTGTCGTGGGGCTTGTGTTGATCAAGCAGGAGACGTATGCCCGCTATTGTCACCAAATGCGGTCCCCCCCGATGGGATGTTCTTTGGAATCATCCGGGTTAAATTATTTGACCCGGGTATAATTTGCTGCATGTCTGGCATCCCTTCCTCAAGTTGCACCGCTTTTCTAGGCGTCCGGCGCGTTGCTTTCGGGTCCTACGACGAGGTGGCCAGGTCCCTCGCCGCACTCGACCTGTCCGCCGGCGGACTGCTGGTGTTCGACGACGCCACGGGCGCGCAGGTGGACCACCCCTGGCCGCCCGGCCTTCACACCACGCCTGCCGAAGCGGGTTCCAGCCCGGGCACAGTGGCTGCCGCGCCACAGGTCGGGCGTCCCCGCATGGGGGTGGTGGCCCGTGAGGTGACGCTGCTGCCCCGCCATTGGGAATGGCTGTCGCAGCAACCCGGCGGCGCGTCGGCGGCCCTGCGGCGCCTGGTCGAAGAGGCGCGGCGAACCCACGCGACTCGCGACGGAGAGCGGCAGGCCAGGGAACGGGCTTACCGGTTCATGAGCGCCATCGCGGGCGGCTTCGCGGGCTTCGAGGAGGCATCGCGTGCCCTGTTTGCTCACGATGCCGAGGCCTTCGCGCTCCGCATCGCCGCCTGGCCCCCGGACGTGCAGGCCCACCTGGCCTGGCTCGCCCGCGACGCTTTCGCGCCGGAAACCCCTGACAATCCGACCCCCTGACTTTCACCTTCACCCCGGATCTCACATGCCGCCCACACCCCAAGGCCCGCTCTGGCGGGTTTATCTCGTCTTCCTCGTGCCCATGGTGTTGTCCAACATCCTCCAGGGGCTGTCCGGCACGCTCAACGGCATCTTCATCGGCCAGATGCTGGGTACCCACGCGCTGGCGGCGGTGTCGGGGATGTTCCCGATCGTCTTTTTCTTCATTTCGCTGGTGATCGGTATCGGCGCCGGGGCGTCGGTGCTGATCGGCCAGGCCTGGGGTGCGAAGGAACCGCACATGGTCAAGGCCATCGCAGGCACGGCGCTGGTGCTGGGTGCATTGATCGGACTGGTGGCTGCGGTGGTGGGCATTGCGTTCGCGCGCCCGGCGATGCAGGCGCTGGGCACACCGATCGACGTGCTCGACGACGCGGTGGCCTACGCCCGGGTGATGCTGCTCATCATGCCTTTGCTGCTGGTGTTCATCCTGTTCACGCAACTGCTGCGCGGGGTGAGCGACACCCTCTCGCCCCTGATCGCCCTGTTGCTCTCCACCGCGCTGGGCCTGGCGCTCACCCCGGCGCTCATCCAGGGCTGGCTCGGCCTGCCGAAGCTGGGCATCCAGAGCGCGGCGTACGCGGGGCTTGTGTCTTACGCCGCGGCGCTGGCGTTCCTGGTGTGGCGGCTGCGCAGCAGGCACCACGTGCTGGCATTCGACCGCGAACTGCTGGGCGCGTTGCGGCTGGATCGCGCCATCCTGGCCAAGGTGATGCGCATTGGTCTGCCCACCGGTCTGCAGATGGTGGTGATCTCGATGTCCGAACTGGTCATCCTTGCGCTCGTGAACGGCCATGGTTCGCAGGCCACGGCGGCCTACGGCGCGGTGACGCAGGTCGTGAACTACGTGCAGTTCCCGGCGCTGTCCATCGCGATCACGGCTTCCATCCTCGCGGCGCAATCCATCGGCGCGGGCCGGGTCGACCGGCTGGGTGCGATCCTGCGCACGGGGCTGTGGCTCAATGCCGCCCTGACAGGCGCGCTGGTGCTGCTGGGTTACGCGCTCTCGCACACGCTGATGGGCCTGTTCCTGACCCAGCCCGAGGTGCGCGCGCAGGCCGAACACCTGTTGCACATCATGCTGTGGAGCATTCTGGTGTTCGGCTTCCAGGCCGTGGTGGGCGGGCTCATGCGCGCCAGCGGCGTGGTGCTGGTGCCGATGGCGATCTCGGTCTTCTGCATCCTGGGCGTGCAACTGCCCGCCGCCTATCTGCTGGACATGCACTTCGGCCTTCCCGGCGTCTGGATCGCCTTCCCGGTGGCCTATGTCGCCATGCTGGTCCTGCAGACCGCTTACTACCGGGGCGTGTGGCGCCACCGCAAGATCGAGCGGCTCGTGTGAGAGGCGATAATCCGCACCGTGAAGCGCACCAGACCGCCGCTGGCACGACAGCCCGAAAGGGTGTGCTGGAGGAACGTCCGGACTGCACAGGACAGCGTAGGAGGTAACACCTCTCCACCGACAAGCCGCAAGGCCCTAAGGTGAGGATCAGAGCAACAGAGACGAGCCGATTCAGTTCGGGTGAAACGGGCAATCTCTACGCGCAGCAACACCAAATAGGCCAGCGTTGACGTGGTTCCGCGGAGCTGGCGGGTAGGTGGCACCGAGCCGGGAGGCGACTCCCGGCCCAGATGAATGGCGGTCACATCCGGGGCAACCCGGATGCACAGAATCCGGCTTATCAGTGCGCTTCACACTTTTCTTGCACTCAGGCGTCGGGAATGTCGGTGTCGCTGCCACCGCGCTGGAGCCGTGCACGTGCTTCGGCCGCCAGGTTTTCGTATCTGCGCCGGAAGGCATCGAGCTCTTCCTCTTCCAGCTCTTCCAGATCCAGCAGCGCCGTGTGCGCCCCCTGCGTGGCGCGGATGAGTTCGTCCAGCTTCACCTGGATCGCTTCGGTGTCGCGGTTCTGCGTGTTCTGGATCAGGAAGACCATCAGGAACGTGACGATGGTCGTTCCGGTGTTGATCACCAGTTGCCAGGTGTCGCTGAAGCCGAACAGCGGTCCCGTGACCAGCCACACCACGATGAGTGCGACCGCCAGCGTGAAGACACGAGGGCGTCCGCAGAAGCGGGACGCGGCCTTGGCGAATTGCGAATACCGGTTGGTGGACTTCGGCATGGTCGCCTCCGCTGTGTTCAGAGATTGAAACCGCCCAGGCTCTGGATGCGCTCCACATGGGCCATGAGCGAGCGCTTCGCCACGGGCCACAGGCGGTCAGGGACATCGTCGTAGGCGATCTTCACCCAGTCGTCCATGGAGCCTTCGGGTGCGGCCTGCATGGCGCGCGCGACCTTGGCCTCGCGCGCCAGGCGGTGTGCCTTGAGGTGGGCGATGGCGGCGCGCGCACCGCCGTTCGGTGGTGCACTGGGGTTGTCGACCGTGCGCCGGAGATCGCCCAGCACGTGGCCGTGTGCGGGCAGCAGGAATTCGATGCCATGGCGCTCGCACAGCGCATCGAGCTTGTCGAGCGAATCGAGATACGCGCCCATGTTGCCGTCGGGCGGGTCGATCACCGTGGTGCTGCCGTTGAGGATGTGGTCACCGGTGAACAGCAGGCCGTCCTCCAACAGGGCCAGGCACAGGTGGTTGGCCGCATGGCCGGGGGTGTGCACCACCTCCAGCGTGTGTGAAACGGTGGTGTCGCCCGCCTGGCCCAGCAGCACCAGCTGTTCGCCGTCGGCCAGCACGCGTTCGGGGGTGAAGTGGCTGTTTTCCCGCGAGGTGGGCGCACTCGGCAGGCCGAGGATGGGGGGCTTCTCCAGGCCGGCGGCCACGCAGAGCGATTGAAGGCGCGGCGCACCGGGGGAGTGGTCGGGGTGGGAGTGGGTGCAGACGATGGCCTGGATGCGGCCGCCGGCGGCACGCCACAGCCGCTCGATGTGGGCCGGCTCGTCCGGACCGGGGTCGATCACGATGTGGCCACTGGCCGGGTCTCCCACGACGTAGCTGTTGGTGCCCGGGCCGGTCATGAAACCGGGGTTGTGCGCGGTCAGCCGCTGCACGTTCTTGAGCAGCTGGACCGGTTGCTCGTGCTGCCAGTCCAGGTTGTGCACCATCTGTCCATCGGGGCACACCAGCGCCAGCTCCCCGAATGGCAGTTCATGTTCCATGTAGCGCTCTTCGGCGCCGCGCACCAGGCCGGCACGCGGGCAACTCGTCCACAACGGTCCGTCGTTGCGGGCGCACGCGTCCAGCACGGCCTGCACGTTGGCGTAGGCCTGCAGGCGCTCCAGGGTGCGGATGGTCGGAAAGATGATGAAGAAGTCACCGTCCTTGTGCCGCTCCAGTGCATCGGCTGGACGCACCCAGCAAGGCTCGAACTGCTCCGCTTCGTCTGCCACGGGCTGCTGGCCTGTGGGCATGCGGGCCACCAGGAACGGCACGTCGAAACGTCGCGGCAGGTCGCGGTCGGTGATCCAGTGCGCGAACACGAAGACGCCGGCGCCGTCGAGCGTGAGACCCCTGTCCCGGCACTGCCCGGCGAAGGGGGCCGTGCGGTCCAGCAGGGCAATGTCGCTGTCGTCCACCGGTGAGCCGTCGGCGCGGTGGGCCAGCAGCACGCCCAGTTCCTCGAAACTCTCGCGGATGGCGGCGATGGCCTGGGTGAGGTGCAGGTCGCCCTGGGTCGGACGCCGGGTGGAGATGGTGTGGGCCTGGGTGTCTGCGGCATCGATGCCGCCACCGGGGAACACATAGGCGCCGGGCGCGAAGCTCGCCGTCATGGAGCGGCGGGTCATCAGCACTTCGATACCGGGCCGTTGCGGGTCGGTGCTGTCGCGCAGCAACAGCACGGTGGCGGCGGGCCGCACGGCGGCGAGGGGGCGGGGTGGGTGGAGGAGTTGGGTGGGGCGGACCATGCGGCATTTTGCGGCAACGCGCCGCCGCCTGCAGGCGCTTCGGCGTCAGGCCCGCGCGCCCAGCGCCGCCATCTCGGGCGAGAGCCCTTGCCACGCCACATCGAAGCCCGCGTGGGCGCGCTCGGGTGGCATCGGTGCGCTGCGCAGGGCCCAGTGCGCGCCGGCCAGCACGCTGTCGATGACCGGGATCGGCACGTCGGCCTGCACGGCGGCGGCCATGCCGGCCAGGCCCGCGCCACCGAGGATGACGGCTTGCACCCCGAGCTGTCGTGAAGCGTCGCGGCAGGCCTGGGCGAGCAGGGCGCGCGCCGTCACCGGGTCGGCCGCGAGCTGGGCGCCCGTGGGTGCCACGGTATGGATGCCGGCAAGCTGCTGCGCCTGGCCGAGCGCCTGCGCGAGTCGCTGCAGCATCGGTCCCCAGCGCGTTCCACCGGTGACGATGGCGTAGCGGCCATGGCGCGCGGCTTCGATGAAAGCCGCTTCGGCCAGTCCCGTCACTGGCACCGGACTGCTCTCGCGCAGCGCCATCAGGCCGGGATCGCCGAAGCAGCCGATCAGCACCGCGTCGGGCGCATCGGGCCGAGAGGCCAGATCGTGTGCCCAGGCGTCGAGCGCGGCGTGGGCGGCGACAGCGTAGCTCGCCTCGTCCGCGATGTAGGGGGAGCCAAAGCGCGCGGTGGCGGTGCGCACCCGCACGTGCAGGCCTGCGGCCTGTTGAATGTGCGTCTGCAGCAGTGCGCTGACCTGCGCCGAGGTGTTGGGGTTGATGACCAGCAGTTGGCGCATGAATGGTGTGGCCTCATTCAGGCCATGGGCGCGAAGAGGCGTTCGAGGTCGGGCGCCTGGGCAGGGGGGGGCGAGAAGTCCAACTGGGCTTCCAGGCGGTCGAGGTGCTCGCGCATCAGGCGAGCGGCCTCGCGTGCGTCGCGCAGGCGGATGGCGGCGAGCAGCGCCCGGTGTTCCTCGCAGCCGCAAGCCGTGGCATCGCGCCGCGCCTGGGCGTGGCTGCTGCTGTAGGTCATGAGGATGAGCGAGGTGCGGGACACCATTTCGCGCAGGATGCGGCCCATGGTCTGCTGGCCGGCCCGGTCGGCGATATGCAGGTGGAAGTCGCCCGAGAGACGGATTGCACGGCGCATGTCGCCGGCCGATCGGGCGGCTTCTTCGTCGCGGATGCACTGGGTGAGCAGCTGGATGTCGGCGCGTTCTGCACGCTCCACGAAGCGTTCGACCAGGCTGGATTCGATCAGCCGCCGCACCTCGAACACCTCGCGCGCCTCCTGCTCGGTGGGCTGGGCGATGGTGGCTCCCCGGTTCGGTGTGAGCGTGACCACCTGTTCGTTGGCCAGCCGCACCAGCACCGGGCGGATGAGGGTTCGGGAGACGCCGAAGGCGCTGGCCAGCCGGTCCTCCACCAGCTTGGTGCCGGGCGGGAGGCGGTGGTCGAGGATGGCCGAGACCACGCGTTCGTAGATCGCGTTGTCCGTGCCCATGGGCGCTGCACTCATGCGGCACGCCCCTTCTTCTGGCGTTTGCCCAGCCACAGTGCAAGCGACACGGCCACACCCATCACCAGCAGCGAAACAACGGTGGTCACGGTGCCCAGCGCATAGATGGCAGGTGTGGTCACGGTGGATGTCAGACCCTGCAGCTCGAGTGGCAGCGTGTTCACGTCGCCGATGGCCTGCGAGGTGCGGGCGATTTCGTCCCAGCTCAGCGTGAAGCCGAACATGCCGATGCCGACCACCGACGGGCCGATCAGCGGCAGCACCACATGGCGGAAGCCTTGCCAGGGCGTCGCGCCCAGGTCGCGGGCGGCTTCCTCGTAGGCGGGATTGAAGCGGTTGAACACCGCAAACATGATGAGAAGACCGAAAGGCAGCGTCCAGGTGAGGTGCGCACCGAGGGCCGACGTCATGAGGCCCAGCGCGGTGCCGTAGTTCTCCAGAACGCTGGTGGCGCCCACGGCCTCCAGCAGCCACTTCAGGCCGCCGTCGAGCAGGCGGAACTGCAGCCCGATGCCCAGCGACACGATGATCGACGGCATGATCAGGCTGGCCACGGTGACGTAGAACAGCGCGTTGGCGCCTCGCAGCGGTTTGCGGAAGGCCAGACCGGCCAGCACCGAGAGCACCACAGTGAACAGCATCACCACGCCACCCAGCATGAGCGAGCGCAGGAAGGCCGCGCCGATGTCGACCGTGCCCAGGCCTTCGGCCAGCTTGTGGAACCAGTGCAGCGACACGCCGCGCAGCGGGAAGGTGAGGCCGCCTTCCGGACCCTGGAAGCTGAGCACGAAGATCACGAACATCGGCCCGTACATGAACAGCACGAACAGCGCGAAGACGATGGCCAGCGGCCAGAAGCCGGGCGCGCGGGGTTCCTTGATGCGGGGGGGGGCCATGGTCAGAGTTCTTTCCGGATGTCGACCAGGCGGGTGAGGCCCCAGATGATCATCAGCACGCAGGCCAGCAGGATCACTGCGTTGGCCGCGGCCAGCGGGAACTGCAGGTACGAGGTCTGCACCTGGATGATCTTGCCCACCGAGGCGATTTGCTGACCGCCCATCACGCCGATGGTGACGAAGTCACCCATGACGATGGTGATCACGAAGATGGAGCCGATGATGATGCCGGTCTTGCTCAGCGGCACGATCACGTTCCACAGCGTCTGCCAGCCGCTGGCGCCGCTGTCGTTCGCGGCCTCGAGCAGGCTGCGGTCGATGCGCATCATGCTGTTGAAGATCGGCACAATCATGAACATGGTGTAGAGATGCACGAAGGCGAGCACCACCGAGAAGTCTGAGAACAGCAACCATTCCACCGGTTCGTCGATCAGGCCCGCGCCCATCAGCCCCTGGTTGACCAGCCCGTTGCGGCCCAGCAGCGGCACCCAGGAAATCATGCGGATGACGTTCGACGTCCAGAACGGCACGGTGCACAACACGAACAGCAGCGTCTGCATGCCCGGCGAGCGCACGTGGAAGGCGAGGAAATAGGCCACCGCGAAGCCCACCACCAGCGTGAGGCCCCAGACCAGCAGACAGAACTTGAGGGTGGAAAGGTAGGTGGAGAGTGAGACGCAGAAATCCCCGTGGTCCGTGAGCGTCGAGCAGCCTTCGAAGATGGCAGCGTAGTTGCGCAGCGTGAAGTCGGGGATGAGTTCGTACTCGTTGAAGTTCCAGAAGCTCACCATCACGGTGAGCGCCAGCGGAATCAGGAAGAACACCACGAACACCAGGGTGAACGGCGCGGCCTGCCACCACGCCTTCACGGTGCGAGTGGGGCTGATGGAGGGTGGGCCGGATGGGGTGGTCGTGGTGCTCATGGCTGGAAAAAATCAGGTCGGCAACGAGCGAAGAGCCTTCCGTCCAGAACACCGCGGAACCGGCTTTGCCGGGCCGCAGGTGTTGTCCCTTTGAGGGGTGACGGGCGAAGCCCGGCGCGGGGGTGGGTCAATTCATCAGGCCGCGACGAATTCATTCCATTTGCGCACCATGTATTCGTTCTCGTCCATGACCGCGTTCCAGCAGGCGATGCCACCCATGCGGGCCTCGTAGCTGCCGCCGTCGCGCACCGCGCCGGCCTTGGCCAGCACGTCGCCGTTCGGGCTCTTGATGTCCTGCGAGGCGGGCTTGCCTTCCATCCAGTAGGCCCACTCGTAGGCTTCCATCTTGGCCTTGGCGGTGTCGAGCACGGCGCTGTAGTAGCCCTGGCGATTGAGGTAGGCGCCCGCCCAGCCATCGAGGAACCAGTTGATGAACTCATAGGCGCCGTCGAGCTTGCGACCACTGAGCGTGGCCGGCAGGCCGAAACCGGCGGCCCAGGCGCGATAGCCTTCCTTGAGCGGCTGGAAGTTGCAGGCGATGCCCTTGGTGCGCACGGCGGTCACCGCCGGGCTCCACATCGACTGGATCACCACCTCGCCGGATGCCATCAGGTTCACCGATTCGTTGAAGTCTTTCCACAGCGCTCGGAACTGGCCGGCCTTCTTGGCCTCGATCAGGGTCTTGATCGTCAGGTCGATCTCGGCCTTGGTCATGTTGCCTTTGTCCTTGTACTTGTGAATGCCCTTGGCTTCCACCACCATCGCGGCGTCCATGATGCCGATGGAAGGAATGTTCAGGATGGCGGCCTTGCCCTTGAATTCGGGGTTGAGCAGTTCGGCCCAGCTGTCGATGGGGCGCTTGATCAGGTCGGGGCGGATGCCCAGCGTGTCGGCGTTGTACACGGTGGGAATCAGGCTCATGAACTGGGTGGGCGACTTGGCGAACACCTTGCTCTTCTCGCCTTCCAGGAAGATGACCTTCTTGGGGGCGGTGCCCTGGTCGCCCACGGCCTTGCCGCCCACCGTGCCGGTGGTGAACAGCGTGGTGATCTTGTCGGCGTTCTTGATCTTCTTCGTGTCGATGCCCTTGAGGTTGCCGGTGGGCACGATCTTCTTGAGCGAGAAATACTCGGTGTCGATCAGGTCGAAGCTGTTGGGCGCGGTGACGGCGCGCTTGGTCACGTCGTCGGTGGTCACGGCCACGTACTGGATGTCGATGCCGGTGTCGGCCTTGAACTTCTCGGCGATGGCCTTGTCCTGGTTCACGGCCGTGCCCAGGTAGCGCAGCACGATTTTTTCCTGTGCGTGCACGGCAGGCGCCAGGCCGGTGGCGAGGATGCCGGCCATGCCGGCGGTGCCTTGCAGCAGGCTGCGGCGGCTCAGGCCTGTCGGGGCGGAAATGGCGGGCGCGTCGTGATCGTTGTGCGACATGGGAATCTCCTGCTGTGCGAGGGGGGTTGGAAAAGCGAAGGGATCCGGACGCGCCTCAGGCGGCCGGGCTGGGGGGAAAGCTGTGCGCCTGCCAGGCGGCCCAGGTCATGCTGACCTGATCGCCGGGAGCGTAGGGGCGCTGCGCGAAGCTGGCTTCAGGCAGCATCACCGAGATGTTTTCACCGGTCTGGCCGTTGTCCAGCCGCAGACCGAGCAGCACGTAGGTGCCCTGGTACTCGACGTCGTGCACGGTAGCCGGCCAGCCGCTTTCGCCATTGGCCAGTGGGGCGAGGTGGATGTGGTCGTTGCGCACGGCGACCTTGCCCTGCGTGGTGTCCAGCACGTTGTGGCCACCCATGAAGCGGGCCACGAACTCGGTGGCGGGCCGGTTGTAGACCTCGTGCGGCGGGCCCACCTGCTCGATGCGCCCGTGGTTCATCACCACCATGGTGTCGGCCAGCGCCATGGCCTCTTCCTGCGAGTGCGTGACATGGATGAACGTCAGCCCCAGCTCCTTCTGCCAGCGGCGCAGCTCGGCGCGCATCTGGATGCGGAGGAAGGGGTCGAGTGCGGACAAGGGCTCGTCCAGCAACAGCACGCGTGGCTGCGTGATCAGTGCGCGCGCCAGCGCAACACGCTGCTGCTGGCCGCCCGAGAGCTCACCAGGCTTGCGCTGCGCCAGGTGGCCCATGGCCACGCGCTCCAGCAAGTCCTGCGCCTGGCGGTGGCGTTCGTCCTTCGCCACGCCTTTCATCTTGAGGCTGAACGCCACGTTGTCGAGCGCGGAGAGATGGGGGAACAGCGCGAAGCTCTGGAACATCATCGCCGTGCCGCGTCCGGCCGCTGGCAGGTGGGTGATGTTGCGGTTCTCCAGCAGGATGTCGCCGCTGGATGTGGTCTCATGGCCCGCGATCATGCGCAGCGTTGTGCTCTTGCCGCAGCCCGAAGGCCCGAGCAGACAACAGTAACTGCCGCTCGCGATGCGCAGGTTGATGCTGTCCACCGCAACGCTGCCGGCAGCGTACTGTTTGGTCAGCGCGATCAGTTCGATGCCGGCGGGCAGGGGTGGCAGGGTGTTCATGCCTTTCTGCTTTGCATAACCCATGCCAGCGTTGAAAAAGGTGTTTTGTACGCAATTTCCAGAGGATTGCGTACAAAACTGCACCCGGTCTGTGCGCAAAGGGGTCGGGGTGCACCAGCGTGTGGCCCCGATGCCACCCCGGTGCGCACCGCACTGGGCGGATAATGGATTTCATGCACATCCGTTTCACCAAGATGCAAGGCGCCGGCAACGACTTCGTCGTGCTCGACGAAACGCAAGGCCGGCTCGGGCTGAGTGCGGCCCAGTACCGCTTTCTGGCCGATCGCCATTTCGGCGTGGGTGCCGACCAGATCCTCAGTGTGCGGGCGTCGCCCGGGCGTGGGCTGGACTTTGAATACGTGATCCACAACGCCGACGGTGGCCAGGTGGAGCAGTGTGGCAACGGGGCGCGCTGTTTCGTGCGGTACGTGCACGACAAGGGACTGAGCACGCGCAACCCCTTGCGTGTGAAGGTGATGAATGCCGAGCTCGAACTGAAGATGCACGCCGATGGCCGGGTGACGGTCGACATGGGTGCACCCGTTTTCACGCTGGGCCAGGTCCCCTTCGATGCCCAGGGCCTCAAGCCCCAGCCCATGGGCAGTTTCGAGCGCTGGCCGCTGGACTTGCCTTACGCGGGCGACGTGCCGGTCGCGGTGCTGTCCATGGGCAATCCTCACGCGGTGCTGCTGGTGGACGATGTGCAGTCAGCACCGGTGGCGTCCTGGGGGCCGTGGATCGAATCGCACGAGCGCTTCCCGCGCCGCGTCAACGCCGGGTTCCTGCAGGTGGTCGGGCGCGGCGAGGTTCGCCTGCGGGTCTACGAACGCGGCGCAGGTGAAACCCTGGCCTGTGGCACCGGGGCTTGCGCCGCGGTGGTGGCCGGCATTCGCCTGGGGCTGCTGGATCCACGCGTGGATGTGCACACCCGGGGTGGTGTGCTCACCATCGAGTGGAGGCACACCCCGGGCCTCGACCAGCCGGTCTTCATGACCGGCCCGGCCACCACCGTTTTCGACGGCGAGATCGACATTCCGGATCTCGTTTGACTCCTGAGACACCACTTGCCACAACACATGAACGCCAACAACATCCCGCCCATCACCGAAGACGACATCGCCAACTACCTGGCCAACACCCCTGATTTCTTCGAGCGCCACGCCAGCCTGCTGGCTGCCGTGCAACTGACCAGCCCGCACGGACAGCGCGCCGTCAGCCTTCAGGAGCGCCAGGCCGAAATGCTGCGCGAGAAGATTCGCACCCTGGAGCTCAAGGGGGCCGAGATGATCCGCCACGGCAACGAGAACACCGTCATTGCCGACAAGTTGCAGCGCTGGACGCGAGAGCTCATGCTGACCCGCGAGGCACGCGACCTGCCCGCCGTCACCACGCGGGCGATCGCGGAGCATTTCCTGGTGCCCCAGGTGGCTATCAAGGTGTGGGATGTGGAACCTGGCTTTGCACAGGAGCCTTTCGCCCAGGGCGCGACCGAGGACGTCAAAGCATTTGCTTCCTCGCTCATGCGGCCCTACTGCGGTGCGAACCCGGGCCTGGAGGCCGCGCAATGGCTGGAGGACTCGGCCGCCGCTTCCTCACTGGCGCTGATCCCCCTGCGGGCCGGCATCGCGCCGCAGGCCTTCGGACTGCTGGTGCTGGCCTCGCCGGACGTGCAGCGCTTCGCACCTGAAATGGGCACAGACTTCCTCGAGCGCATTGGCGAGCTGACCAGCGCGGCGCTCTCGCGGCTGCGCCCGGCGAACTGACCCGACGCTGGCATGAGCCCGCCCGAACCCACCCAGGCGGCACCGCAAGGCCAGGGCGATGCCGCCCTGGTGCAGGCCTATCTGAACCATGTGCGCGTGGGGAAGCGGCTGGCCGATCGCACGGTCGACCTGTACACGGGCGACCTCGAACGCCTGGCGGCGCACGCGCGGGACACCGGGGTTGCGCTCACGGCGGTGCAGAACGCCCACATCCGCCGCTGGGTCGCGCAGATGCACAGCGCGGGTCGCAGTGCACGCGGTATCGCGTTGATCCTGTCGGGCTGGCGCGGTTTCTATGTGTGGCTCGGTCGCCAGAGCCTGATCGATCACAACCCGGTGCAGGACGTGCGGGCCCCCAAGGCCGGCAAGCCGCTGCCCAAGGCGCTGGGCGTGGACGACGCTGTGCGACTGGCCGCGCACCAGGAAGAGGCGGACGATCCCGCGCTCGAGGCGCGCGATGCATGCATCACCGAATTGCTGTATGGCTGCGGCCTGCGCATCGGTGAGCTGGTGGGGCTGGACGTGGCCGCGAGCGGCAGCGCCCGTGGCTGGATCGATGCCAAAGACGGTGAGGCTCACGTGCTCGGCAAAGGCGCCAAGCGGCGCAGCGTGCCGGTGGGCCGCCAGGCACTGGCCGCGTTGGGGGTCTGGCTGGCACAGCGTGCCGCCTGGGCGGGTGACGATCCCGCGCTGTTCATCGGCTCCCGGGGCCAGCGCCTCACACCTCAGCACATCCGCGTGCGGCTCAAACGCCGCTCGCTGCGGGCGGGCCTGGCGACGCCCGTGCATCCGCACATGCTGCGGCACTCCTTTGCCAGCCATGTGCTGCAGTCCAGTGGCGACCTGAGGGCCGTCCAGGAGTTGCTGGGCCACGCCAGCATCAGCACCACCCAGGTCTACACGCGGCTGGACTTCCAGCACCTGGCTCAGGTGTACGACGCGGCACATCCGCGAGCGGGCGCGCGGGCGGGACAGTCCCCCAAGGCTGTGCCGGACGCACCCACGGCCCCGAAGCCCCGGGCCGTTCGCCCACGATGAACGCGTGACCCCTGGCGCACCCTGCCAGGGCGTTGCCTGTAGGATGCTGCTCCGCCGCGCGCGAGCGCAAGGCTTCATCTATCCGGAGACCACCATGTTCAAGTTCCTCGCCGTCCTCAAGACCCTGCTGCTCGGCGCCGTGCTCGCCACGTCCCTTCAGGCCCATGCCCAGGCTCAACCGGCCATCAAGGTGGTCTATCACCTGAGCGATGGCATCCCCCAGGCCACGCGGGCCATCCAGAACATCCGGAACCACCTGGCGGCGGATCCGACAGCCAAGATCGTGGTTGTCACGCACGGTGCCGGCATCGATTTCCTGCTCGACGGCGCCAACAACTCGAATGGCCAGTCCTTTGCCGGCGCGATCGGCGATCTGTCCTCCAAGGGCGTGGGCTTCTTCGTCTGCAACAACACCCTGGTCTCGCGCAACATCGATGCATCCAAAGTGGCGATGGAGGCCAAGGTGGTACCGTCCGGTGTGGCCGAGGTGGCGCGGCTGCAGGCGCGTGAAGGCTATGTGTACCTGCGCCCCTGAGCTGCCTGTGTCCCTCTCGATGTCAGGCCGGGTCATGCCCGGCCTTTTTCTTGCATGTCCCGGACATGGCGCAAAAGGCGGGGGTGGCATACACTCACCGGTTGCCTTTTTCGCCACCCTTCATTGCCCGTTGCCGCCATGTCACTGATCCCCGCCACCATCCTCACCGGCTTCCTCGGCTCAGGCAAGACCACACTGCTCAAGCGCGTGCTCAGTGAGGCGCACGGCCAGAAGATCGCCGTGGTGGAAAACGAGTTCGGTGAGGAGAACATCGACAACGAGATCCTCGTGGCCGATACCACCGAGAACATCATCCAGATGAGCAATGGCTGCATCTGCTGCACCATCCGCGACGACCTGCGGGCCACGCTGCAGGATCTGGCGCAGAAGAAGCGCAAGGGTGAGCTCGATTTCGAGCGCGTGGTGATCGAAACGACCGGTCTGGCCGACCCTGGCCCGGTGGCGCAGACCTTCTTCATGGACGATGAGGTGGCCGAGCAGTACCTGCTGGACTCCATCCTCACGCTGGTTGATGCCAAGCACGCGGCCGACCAGCTCAACGATCGCCAGGAGGCGCGTCGCCAGGTGGGCTTCGCCGACCAGATCTTCATCAGCAAGTCCGACCTCGTCAGCGAAGAAGAGTTGAGAGCGCTCACGCACCGCCTCAAGCACATGAACCCGCGCGCGCCGATGCGTCCGGTGCACTTCGGCGAGGTGTCGCTCAAGGAAGTGTTCGACCTGCGTGGCTTCAACCTCAACGCCAAGCTCGACATCGACCCCGACTTCCTCAAGGTGGACGAGCACGAGCATGACCATGATCACGGGCACCACGACCATGACCACGAACATGGCGAGCATTGCAACCACCCCTCGCACCAGCATGGCCATGGCGGTCATGGCCACCATCACCACCACGATGACGACGTGAAGAGCTTCGTCTATCGGGCGACGCGCCCGTTCAGCCCGGAAAAGCTGGAGGATTTCCTCGGCGCCATCGTGCAGGTCTATGGCCCGCGCCTGCTCCGCTACAAAGGTGTGCTGCACATGCAGGGCACCGACCGCAAGGTGATTTTCCAGGGGGTGCACCAGCTCATGGGCAGCGATCTGGGCCCCGTATGGGCCGAGGGCGAGCCGCGCACCAGCAAGATGGTGTTCATCGGCATCGACCTGCCCAAGGACATCCTGGTGCAAGGACTGGACCAGAGTCTGGCCTGATGAGCGGGAGCCCAGGGAAATTGAACATGTGGTTTGTCTCGCTTCTCCAACGACAGGAACCGGGCTCCTTACGGGAATCCCGGGGGCGGAATCATGGATCGCTACAATCGCGGCCCAAGTTGACAGGCCGACCGCCTTTGTGGATGCCGGCCCGCCGACGCCGAAAGCCGTTCGGTACTGGGGGTATAACGTCGTATCCGGCGTTCCACAGTGATGCATCTCGGGTCCAGCCCGTCGCAGCGCACCGCCCGAGATCCCGCTTCGTCAGTCACTGAGAGGAGACCCGTTGTGAAAGCCCCGGCAACACAGACAGCGAAATCAGGCAAACCCGCCGCGTCGGGAGCCAAAGCGCGCGCGTCGGTGGCAAACAAGAGCGCAACGGCGGCGAAAACCCATAAACCTGCTGCAAAACCACCGGCCAAGGCCGTCAAGAAGCCCGTCACCAAGACGACGGCCAAGGCACCACTGAAAAAAACCACGAAACCCACCGCAAAGACCGTGGTGATGGCGAAGCCTGCGGTGAAGGCACCTGTCAAGTCCGCTGCCAAGAAGTCACCTGCTGCCAAGGCGCCCGTTGCCAAGCCGGCTGCGCGTGCTCCCGCCAAGGCGGCTGCAGCGAAGGCGGTTGTCCCATCCAGGGCTGCCAAGACGCCGGTGAAGCCGGTGGCCCCGTCGGCCTCCAAGGTGGCGGCCAAGCCCGCTGCCAAGGCCGCCACTGCTGTTCCCAAGGCCGCGCCTGCCGCCGCGCCTGTTTCCACTCCTTCCAGCACCAGGCAACCGGCGGCCCTGCCTCCGGTCGTGGTGGAGGCCTCGCCGCGCCCCCTGGGCAAGCGGGCGGCCAAGAAGGTCATGATGGAGCAGATGACGCAGGCGGCGGTGATCCCCACCCACGCACCAGACGCTGCCAAAGCGACTTTCTCCCAAATGAATCAACGTGCCGTCATGACCCCTCCCGTGCCCTCCTCGATCCAGAAGGATCCCAAGCGAGCCAACAACTGGAAAACCCTGCCGGTCGATCAGCTGACCGACCTGGATGTGCAGGCCATGCCCGACAGCGAATACATGAGCGACCTGCAGCTGGCCTACTTCCGCCGCAAGCTCTCCCAGCTCAAGGCCGACATGCTGGCCAACGCGGGTGAAACCACCGAGCACCTGCGGGAAGACACCGTGGTGGTGCCGGATCCCGCCGATCGCGCCACCATCGAGGAAGAGCACGCGCTCGAACTGCGCACCCGGGATCGGGAACGCAAGTTGCTCAAGAAAATCGAACAGGCCATTGCCCGCATCGACTCCGGAGACTACGGCTACTGCGAAGAGACCGGTGAGCCCATTGGTGTGGGCCGCCTGATGGCCCGGCCCACGGCCAGCCTTTCGCTGGAAGCCCAGCAGCGCCGCGAGCTCAAGCAGAAGATGTTCGGGGACTGAGTTGCTGTTTTCTGTTTCCGTTTTCACTCCGAACTGACGCACCTCACATGTCCAAGGACGATTCCGGCGGTGGCTTCCTGTCCAAGGTGGTGAAGTTCGTGCGCCATCCGACCACGAGTTGGTCGGATCTGGACACCCGAACGGCCGATCGCGAGAGCGAGTACAGCAAGGCCGCGCTCAAGGAGATGATCGAGCGCAAGCGGCGCAATGACTTCGTGCGCAAGCGCGAGTTCGATATGCTGCGCAAGATCCGCAGCCGTGAGGGCACCGGTGCCGAAGGGCCGGGCATGCGCCCTTCCTTCTTCCAGAGCAGCCTGCCGTCCAAGCCGGATGACCGGGCCGAAACCCTGAAGAAGATCGACGAGATCGAAGCGCAGATGTCGATGCAGTGGTGGAAGACCAAGGGCCCCGACTCCCTGGTGAGCACCGGTTCCGGCCTGAACACCGGTACACACGGCCCAGGCGGTGCGTCCGGCAAGTCCAGGGAGGCGCCCCTGGCGCCCAGCGTGCCGGCCTCCACTGTGCGACAACGCAAGGCGCAATACGACGAAACCGAGCCTGGCCCGCTGCCCAACCCGGCTGCGCGCCCGCCCGCCACGGTGCAGTCGCTGGACGTGCCGACGCTGAACATTCCCGGGCCCGCTCCTGCGCCGGCGGCACCGCGCACCAACTGGACTCCCGCGCGTGAGCGCGAGGTGGCGGCCTCGTTGCCCCCACCGCCGCCGCCATCTGCGCCGACACGCACTGGCCTGGTGGCACCCACAGCCTCCAGCACCGCGCGCAGTACCGGCCATGAATTTTCGGCGTCGCATTTCTTCGCACTGGATGTGCAGGAGATTGCGCAGGATCCCGAGGTCGAAGAGGCCGCCATCCGCTTTGCCAACGGCGACGATGCCGGCGCCGAACAGGGCTTGCTGGAGGTGCTCGGCGAACGTGGTGCCAAGGCCGACCAGCAGGAGGACTGGCTGGCCCTGTTCGACCTGTACCGCGCGACCGGGCAACTGGCACCCTTCGAAAGCCGCGCGGTGGACTTCGTCAACCGCTTCAACCGCTCGGCCCCTCAGTGGTACGACATGCCGGACATCGTTTCGGGCCTGACGGGCAAGGTGTACGTGCCTTCCACCGGGCACAACAGGGCGGTCTGGGTGAGCGAATCGGAGCTGGACGCGCACGCTGTGGGCACCCTTCAGAACGTGCTGCTGCGCGCGCCCCAGCCCTGGGTGCTGGACTGGACGCCGCTGGAAAGCATGGACCTCAAGGCGGCGCGCGCGCTGCTGGGGATCTTCACGCTGTGGGGTGACCAGGAAGTCGAGCTGCGCTTCCAGGGCTCTTCGCCTTTCCGCGAGTTGCTCAAGAGCCAGACACCTTCGGGCCGACGGGATGTCGAGCAGCTCTGGTGGGAGTTGCGCATGGCGGTGTTGCGCGTCATGAACCGGCCGGACGAGTTCGAACTCACGGCGCTCGACTTCTGTGTGACCTATGAGGTATCGCCGCCCGGGTGGGAAAAACCGCGCTGCTACTACACCTCCCAGTCCGCCGACAAGCCAGGCGAGGCCGGCCATTCCGTGCTGGGAGAGTCGGTGCTGGAGCAGGTGGCATCGGGGTATCCGAACAGCGCACACAGCGAGTCCGTGCTCGACAGCGAGGCAACCGACTTCAGCCAGCTGGGGCTGGTCGAGCTGTCGGGCGAGATTCGCGGCGATCCCCAGGCCACGCTCGAGGCGCTGGAGCGCAAGCTCAAGGGTGCCGACGTGCTCATCATTTCCTGCCGCAACCTCATCCGGGTGGACTTCTCCGCCGCGGGCACATTGCTGAACTGGGTGTCCAACCACCACGCCGAAGGTCGCGTGGTTCAGTTCGTGGATGCACATCGGCTGGTGTCGGCGTTCTTCCATGTGATCGGCATCACCGAATACGCCAAGGTGGTCGTTCGCATCGACTGAGGGTGGCCGTGCGCGGCCACCCCATGTTTCTTCTGTTGCACAAACGTGCGCGGGCCGCCGTTGCAATCGCACAGAACATCCTCAATTGAAGCGCCATGGAATCATTTCACGGAACCACCATTGTTTGCGTCCGGCGACAGACACCCCAGGGCGTACAGGTCGCCATTGGCGGTGACGGTCAGGTGACGCTGGGCAACATCGTCGTCAAGGGCACTGCGCGCAAGGTGCGCAAGCTCTATCGAGATCAGGTGCTCGCGGGCTTTGCCGGCGCGACCGCCGATGCCTTCACGCTCTTCGAGCGTTTCGAGGCCAAGCTCGAAAAGCACCAGGGTCACCTGGCGCGCGCCGCCATCGAACTCACACGCGACTGGCGCACCGACCGCGTGCTGCGCCGCCTGGAAGCGATGCTGGCCGTGGCCGACCACAGTGCCTCGCTCATCATCACGGGCAACGGTGATGTGCTCGAACCCGAGCATGGCATCGTGGCCATCGGTTCTGGCGGAGCCTATGCGCAGGCGGCGGCCAAGGCCCTGATCGACCACACCGATCTCAGCGCGGAAGATGTCGTGCGCCAGTCGCTGGCGATCGCCGGCGAGCTGTGCATCTACACCAACATGAACCACACGGTGGAGGTGCTTTGATGTCCTCCATGACGCCCCAGGAAATCGTTTCCGAACTCGACCGTTTCATCATTGGCCAGAAGGGCGCCAAGCGCGCCGTGGCCATCGCCTTGCGCAACCGCTGGCGCCGGCAGCAGGTGGATGAAAAGCTGAGGCCCGAGATCACGCCCAAGAACATCCTCATGATCGGCCCCACTGGCGTGGGCAAGACCGAGATCGCCCGACGCCTCGCCCGATTGGCGGATGCGCCTTTCATCAAGGTCGAAGCGACCAAGTTCACCGAGGTCGGCTATGTCGGCAAGGACGTCGACAGCATCATCCGCGACCTGGCCGAGATCGCGGTCAAGCAGACGCGCGAGGTCGAAATGCGCAAGCAGCGCGTGCGCGCCGAGGATGCCGCCGAAGACCGGATCCTCGACGTGTTGATCCCGCCGCCGCGCAGCATGGCGGGCGAGCCTGCCAGCGCCGTTGCGACGCCAGAGAGCACAGCGCGTCAGAACTTTCGCAAGAAACTGCGCGAAGGCCAGCTCGACGACCGTGAAATCGAGATCGATCTAGCCGAGGTCCGCCCGTCCATGGAGATCATGGGACCCGCAGGCATGGAAGAAATGGCTGAGCAGTTGCGCGGCATGTTCAGCCAGATGGGGGCGGGCAAGCGCCAGACCCGCAAGCTGCGGATCGCCGAGGCGATGAAGCTGCTGATCGATGAAGAGGCTGGCAAACTGGTCAACGAAGAAGAGATCAAGACCCGCGCCCTGCAGAACGCCGAGCAGAACGGCATCGTGTTCATCGATGAAATCGACAAGGTCACCTCGCGAAGCGATGCCAGCGGCAATGCCGAGGTATCGCGGCAAGGCGTGCAGCGCGATCTGCTGCCGCTGGTGGAGGGCACGACGGTGTCCACCAAGTACGGCGTGGTCAAGACCGATCACATCCTTTTTATCGCCAGCGGCGCCTTCCATCTGGCGCGGCCGAGTGACCTCATCCCGGAGCTGCAGGGCCGGTTCCCGATCCGCGTCGAGCTGCAGTCCCTGTCGGTGGAGGACTTCGAGGCCATCCTTACGCAGACCCATGCGTCGCTCGTGAGGCAGTACCAGGAGCTGCTGGCCACAGAGGGCGTCACACTGGAATTCGTGCCCGATGGCATCCGACGCCTGGCGCAGATTGCCTTCGAAGTGAACGAGCGCACCGAGAACATCGGGGCACGGCGGCTGTCCACCGTGATGGAGCACCTGCTCGACGAAGTCAGCTTCGATGCCACGCGCCTGCAAGGCCAGACCATCGCCATTGATGCGACCTATGTGGACGCTCGCCTGGGCGAACTCAGTCGCAACGAGGACCTCTCCCGCTACATCCTCTGACGCTGTTTCGGCGTCCGTTTCGGGCCCGGCGCCATGCCGGGCATCCCATGGCCCACCTGCACCCCGCACCGCAGGTGTTGCGCCACCCATTTTCTCTACCTGATCGTCTATACAGCCCTGCATGCAACAGGGTTTTGAAGCATCACATGCAGTGCTTGTTGTAAGTGCTTGCTTTTACTGTGTTTTTGACTGCGAGTGGGCTGCGAAATGTGTCCTAAGTGGTTGATTTCATTGAAAAAATGTGTAGCCACGGCGTTGCAGGCCCCGCATTTCCTGATAAAGTGGAAAAAAGTGCAATTAAGTGGTGAAAAGTGTCTTTCAAGGGCTAGCAGCGGTGTTCCAAGGTGCGTCCTCTCTCAGTCTCGATGTGAAGGGTCGGCTGTCCATGCCGACCCGGCACCGTGACGTGCTGGGCGCCGCTCTCACGATCACGAAGCATCCCCACGGTTGCCTGATGGTATTCCCGCGCAGCGCCTGGGAACAGTTCCGTGATCGCATTGCCTCGTTGCCCATGCAGGCCCAGTGGTGGAAGCGCATCTTCCTGGGCAACGCCATGGACGTCGAAATGGACGCCTCCGGCCGGGTGCTGGTGTCGCCAGAGTTGCGCGCGGCCGCCGGCATCAGCAAGGACGTGGTGTTGCTCGGCATGGGTTCCTATTTCGAGCTGTGGGACGCGCAGGTCTATGCGGCGCAGGAAGCCGAAGCCATGAAGGGCGAGATGCCCGATGTCTTCAAGGACTTCTCCTTCTAAGGGTGGCGGTGCAAAGCACATGGAACCATCAGACCGTCCTGTTGACCGAGGCTGTGCAGGCGCTCGGCATCAACCCGGACGGCCATTACGTCGACGCCACGTTCGGGCGTGGCGGCCATTCCCGGCTGATCCTGGCGCAGTTGTCCCGCAAGGGCCGGCTGACCGTCTTCGACAAGGATCCCGAAGCGGTGCGGGTGGCTCGGGAACTGGCGGCCAGCGATGGCCGGTTTTCCATCCGGCACGAGGGGTTCAGCCACCTCGGCGAACTGGGAGCCGCGAGTGCGGATGGGGTGCTGATGGATCTCGGTGTGAGCTCCCCGCAAATCGACGACCCCGAACGGGGTTTTTCTTTTCGGCACGACGGGCCTCTGGACATGCGCATGGACACGACGCGCGGCCAGAGCGTGGCCCAGTGGCTGGAAATGGCTGAAGTTTCAACACTGTCGGAGGTCATTCGTGACTATGGGGAAGAACGGTTTGCTCAATCGATTGCAAAGGCGATTGATCGTCGCCGACAGGAACGGGGCCCTCTTCGAACCACCGGCGAGTTGGCCGAAGTCGTGGCTGGCGCGGTCAAAACCCGCGAGCCGGGCAAGGACCCTGCAACGCGCACATTTCAGGCTTTTCGGATTTTCATCAACGCCGAGCTTGAAGAGCTGCAACAAGCGTTAGAGGCCAGTCTGCATGTGTTGCGCCCGGGGGGAAAACTGGTGGTGATCAGCTTCCATTCGCTCGAAGACCGCATGGTCAAGCAGTTCATGGCGCGCCATTCGCGTGCCGTGGTGGACCGCCGCGTGCCGTTCGCTGAACCCGCTCCCATGGCGCTGGCAGGACTCCGGCGTGTGATGCCTTCCGATGACGAGGTGAAGGCCAATCCGCGTTCGCGCAGCGCCGTGATGCGGGTGGCCGAACGCACGGAGGCCCCGGCATGATCCGTCTCAATCTGGTGCTGCTGGCCGCCGTGATCGCGAGCGCCTTCTATCTGGTGCACACGCAGTACGAGTCGCGCCGGCTCTACACCGCGCTGGACCGTTCCCAGGCGCAGGCGCGCAAGCTTGAATCCGAGCATGAGCAATTGCAGGTGCAGAAGCGCGCGCAGGCGACCCCCGCTCGCGTGCAATTGCTCGCCGCGCGTCAATTGCAGATGCGGCCTGTCACGCCGGGCATCACGCAGTACGTCACCGTGTTCGATCCGTCGCAACCGGCGGCCAACACCTCGCCGGAGCGCTGAACATGGGCCGCAGCATCAACTACTCTGCCAGCCCGTTGCTGGCCAGCCGCACGCCGGTCTGGCGCAGCAAGTTCATCGTTGCGGCGCTGGCCGTGGCTTTCGCGGGCCTGGCCGGCCGCGCGGCCTATGTGCAGGTGTTCGGCAACGACTTCTTCCAGCGCCAGGGTGAGGTGCGGTTCGCGCGCACGCTCGAACTGCCCGCCAACCGTGGCCGTGTGCTCGATCGCAATGGCCTGATCCTCGCTTCCAGTGTCGTGGCGCAGAGCATCTGGGCGATTCCCGAAGATGTGGATCGCAACGACCCCAAGCTGCGCCAGCTCGCCAAGCTGCTGGACATGCCGCTGGCCGATGTGCGCAAGCGCCTGGCCAACGAAGACAAGACCTTCGTCTGGGTCAAGCGCCAGGTGGACGAGCCGGTGGCCAAGGAGATCGCGGCCCTTGGTATCAAGGGCATCTACCAGCGTCGCGAGTACAAGCGCCAGTACCCCGAAGGTGAGGCCGCGGCGCATGTGGTGGGTTTCACCAACGTGGAAGACATCGGCCAGGAAGGCGTGGAGCTCGCGTTCAACCGGCAACTGGCGGGCAAGAGCGGCTCGCGGCGCGTGATCAAGGACCGCCTAGGCCGGGTGGTGGAAGACGTTCGCGATGTGGTGCCACCGGTGGACGGTCCCGATCTGCAACTGTCGATCGACAGCAAGGTGCAGTACTTCGCCTATCAGAAGCTCAAGGATGCGGTGATTGCGCACAAGGCGCACGCCGGCAGCGTGATCGTGCTCGACACCATCACTGGCGAAGTGCTGGCGCTGGCGAACTACCCCAGCTACAACCCCAACCGTCGACAGAACCTCACCGGCGAGCAACTGCGCAACCGCGTGCTCACCGACAGTTTTGAACCGGGTTCGACGATGAAGCCTTTCATCGCCGCGCTGGCGCTGGAGAAAGGGTTGGTCACGCCCAACACGCCGATCCAGACCGCGCCGGGCCGGATCACCATCGGGGGGTCGACGATCAGCGATTCGCACCCCAACGACGTGCTCACGGTGTCCCAGGTGATCCAGAAGTCGAGCAACGTCGGCACGGTGAAGATGGCCATGCAGATGAGCCCGCGCGAGATGTGGGAAACGTACGCACAGGCGGGCTTCGGTCAGAAGCCGCAGGTGCCGTTCCCGGGCGCGGTCACTGGCCGGCTTCGGCCCTACAAGACGTGGCGTCCGATCGAGCAGGCCACCATGAGCTACGGCTATGGCCTGTCGACCTCGCTGTTCCAGCTGGCACAGGCGTACACCGTCTTTGCGCGCGATGGCGAACTGATCCCGCTCACCCTGCAGAAGTCGGACACGCAGACCGCCGGTGTGCGCGTGTTCAGTGCGAAGAATGCCGTCGCCGTGCGGCAGATGCTGGGCCTGGCCGCCGGCCCCGGTGGCACCGGTTCGCGCGCCCAGACCATGGGCTACTCGGTCGGTGGCAAGAGCGGCACGGCGCACAAGCAGGAAGGCAAGGGCTACGCCGACAAGAAATACCGCAGCTGGTTTGTGGGCCTGGCACCGGTGGAGGCGCCCCGCATCGTCGTCGCGGTGATGCTCGACGAGCCCAGCAACGGCCAGTACTTCGGCGGCGTGGTGGCGGCACCCGTGTTCAGCGAGACGGTGCAGCAGACCCTGCGCATTCTCGGTGTGCAGCCCGACATGAATGTGAAACCGCAGATCGTCACCCATGTGGTGGAGGAATCGTTCTGATGCGGACCATGGCACAACCCCAGAGCGTGGCCGAGTGGCTGCGCGAGCGCGGCGTCGGTGCCTTGCACTGCGACAGCCGCCGCGTGGGTGCGGGCGACGGGTTCGTGGCCTGGCCGGGTGCGGCCACCGATGGCCGCCGCTTCGTGGCCAGTGCGCTCGATGCCGGTGCCGTGGCGGCCCTGGTGGAGCGTGAAGGCGTGGAACCCTATGCCTTCGACGACGAACGCGTGATCGCGGTGCCCGGTCTCAAGGCCGCTGCTGGTGCGATCGCCAGTGTCTTTAACGGCACGCCGAGCGCATCGCTCGACATGGTGGCGATCACCGGCACCAACGGCAAGACGTCCACCGCGTGGTGGACCGCGCAGCTGCTGTCTTCCTGCGCGAAGTCATGCGCTGTGGTCGGCACGCTGGGCATGGGGCAGCCTCCGGTGGCAGGCGAGGCCACGCGGCCGCTCGTGGCCACCGGTCTGACGACGCCCGATCCGGTGATGCTGCAGGCCGAGCTGCGCCACTTCGTCGATGCGGGTCTGAAGGCCTGCGCGATCGAGGCATCCTCCATCGGCATCGTCGAGGGCCGGCTCAATGCCACGAGGCTGCGCGTGGCGGTGTTCACCAACTTCACGCAGGACCACCTCGATTTTCATGGCGACATGGAGTCGTACTGGGCGGCGAAGGTGGCGCTGTTCGACTGGCCCGGGCTGCGCAGCGCCGTGGTCAACATCGACGACACGCGCGGTGTCGGCCTGGCGGCGATGCTCGCCAGCCGGGGCATGGACCTGTGGACCGTGGCGATCGAGACGGACGAACGTGAGCGCATGGCAAGGGCACGCCTGTTCGCGCAAGACCTTGCCTTCACCGACCGTGGCATGACCTTGAAGGTGGGCGAACGCAATGCCCAGGGGCATCCCATTGCACTGCATGCCCTGAACCTTCCGCTGGTCGGGCGCTACAACGTTTCCAATCTGCTGTGCGTGATCGCCACCGCGCGCGCGCTGGGTGTGCCGCTGGCCGATGCCGTGCAAGCCTGCACCGCGCTGACGCCGGTTCCCGGGCGCATGGAGCAGGCCGAGGCGGGGAGCACGGCGAACCCCCTGGTGCTGGTGGATTACGCGCACACGCCCGACGCGCTGGAAAAGGCCCTGCAGGCGCTGCAGCCACTGGCGCGCCAGCGCGGCGGTGCGCTCTGGGTGGTGGTGGGTTGTGGTGGTGACCGTGATGCCGGCAAGCGCCCGCTGATGGCCGCCGCCGCCGAGCGCGAGGCGCAGCACCCGGTGCTCACCAGCGACAATCCGCGCAGCGAAGACCCGCTGGCCATTCTGAGCCAGATGGTGGCGGGCCTGTCATCGCCGGACGCCGCACTGGTCGAATCCGATCGCGCGCGGGCCATCGTGCTGGCTGTGTCCCGCGCCACCGAGCGCGATGTGGTGCTGATCGCGGGTAAGGGCCACGAGGACTACCAGGACGTGATGGGTGTGAAGAAACCGTTCTCCGACCTGCAGCACGCCCGCGCCGCGCTGGCGCAGCGCACGGGCCACGAGGTGCGCGCATGAAGACCCTGGGCCAGCTCCTGCCGCAACTCGATGGCGCGCGCGTGGTCGGCGAGCCCGACCTGCCGTTCCACCGTGTGCATACCGATACCCGCACCCTGCAGGCTGGTGATCTGTTCGTGGCCTTGAAAGGGGAGCGCTTCGACGCGCACGACTTCCTGCCGCAGGCGCAAGGGCAGGGCGCGCTGGCCGCCATCGCCCATCAGGGACTGGCCGAGGCAGGCCTGCCCGGCGTGGAGGTGCCCGACACGCGGCGCGCGCTGGGCGAACTGTCGCGTCGCTGGCGCAGCCAGTTCACGTTGCCGCTGATCGCGGTGACCGGCAGCAACGGCAAGACCACCGTGACGCAGATGATCGCGTCCATCCTGCGCGCTGCTGCAGGCGACGCGGCGCATGCCACGCAGGGCAATTTCAACAACGACATCGGCGTGCCCCTCACGCTGCTGCGGCTCCAGCCGGCGCACAGGCTTTCGGTGGTGGAGCTGGGCATGAACCACCCGGGGGAAATCGCGGAGCTTGCTGCACTGGTGCTGCCCACGGTGGCGCTGGTCAACAACGCGCAACGCGAGCACCAGGAATTCATGTCCACGGTCGAGGCCGTGGCGCGCGAAAACGGGCAGGTCATTCTGGCGCTGGGCGCCGACGGGGTGGCCGTGTTTCCCTCCGATGACACATACACCCCGCTGTGGCACGAGCTCGCCGGTTCGCGCCGGGTGCTGACCTTCAGCGACACCGACGCCGCCGCCGATGTGGCCGCGCGCCAGGCCGAATGGCGCGATGGCGCCTGGACGCTGGACTTCACCTCGCCCGCTGGCGAGGCCCGGGTACAACTGCACATCGCCGGACGCCACAACGTGCGCAACGCCCTTGCGGCCACCGCCTGCGCCCTCGCTGCCGGTGTGCCGCTCGAGGCCATCGTGCGCGGGCTCGATGGTTTCGAGCCGGTGGGCGGTCGCTCGCGTGCACTGTCGCTGCAGCTGGAGGGACGGCGCGTCACGCTGATCGATGACACCTACAACGCCAACCCCGACTCCATGCGCGCCGCCGTCGACGTGCTCGCCGAACTGCCCGGACCCCGTCTGCTGGCGCTGGGCGACATGGGCGAGGTCGGCGAACAGGGCCTGGCGTTTCACGACGAAGTGCTGCGGCATGCCCTGGCACGTGGCATCGAAGCCGTGCATGTGTCGGGCGACTGGATGCGTCAGGCCAGCGCGGCCCTGCCTGCCATCACCCAGTGGGTCGAAGTCCCCGCCATGGCGGGTGCGGTGAGCGCCGCCATCGCTGACGACCGGCCCGTATACCGCAGCGTGCTCGTCAAGGGGTCGCGGTTCATGCGCATGGAACGTGTGGTGCAGGCGCTGCAGGCGCTGGACATCACCCCCGGAAAAAACAAGAAGGACAACGACCATGCTGCCTAGCCTGGCCCTCTGGCTGCAAGGCCTGTCACCCGAGTTCGGATCCCTGCGGGTGTTCCAGTACCTCACGTTCCGGGCCGTGATGGCGGCCATGACGGCGCTGCTGCTCGGCCTCGTCGCCGGCCCCTACTTCATCCGCCGGCTGGCCGCGCTCAAGATCGGCCAGCCCATTCGCGAGTACGCGATGCAGACGCACCTGAGCAAGGGTGGCACACCCACAATGGGCGGCGTGCTGATCCTGTTCTCGATCGCGCTGTCGACGCTGCTCTGGTTCGATCTTTCCAATCGCTTCGTGTGGATCGTGCTGCTGGTGACGCTGGGATTCGGCGCGATCGGCTGGGTGGACGACTGGCGCAAGGTCGTTCACAAGGATCCGGAAGGCATGCGTTCGCGCGAGAAGTACTTCTGGCAGTCGGTGATCGGCCTCGTGGCCGCGTTCTATCTGGTGTTCGCGGTCTCCGAGTCGAGCAACCTGCGCGTGCTGGAACTCTTCATCGCCTGGGTACGTTCGGGCTTCACGGTGGACCTGCCGCCGCAGGCTGGCCTGCTGGTGCCGTTCTTCAAGGAAATCAGCTACCCCCTGGGCGTGTTCGGCTTCGTGATCATGACCTACCTGGTCATCGTCGGCTCCAGCAATGCGGTGAACCTCACCGACGGTCTCGACGGCCTGGCGATCATGCCGGTGGTGATGGTCGGTTCGGCTCTCGGCGTGTTTGCCTACGTCACCGGCAACGCGGTGTTTGCGCGCTACCTGCTGATGCCGCACATCCCCGGCGCGGGCGAGTTGCTGATCTTCTGTGCCGCCACGGCCGGCGCCGGCCTGGCCTTCCTGTGGTTCAACACCCACCCCGCCCAGGTGTTCATGGGCGATGTGGGCGCGCTCGCGCTCGGCGGCGCCCTGGGCACCATCGCCGTCATCGTGCGCCAGGAAATCGTCCTCGCCATCATGGGGGGCATCTTCGTGGTCGAAGCGCTGTCGGTGATGTTGCAGGTGACCTGGTTCAAGTACACCAAACGGCGCTACGGCACCGGTCGCCGTCTGTTCCAGATGGCGCCGCTGCACCACCATTTCGAGAAGAAGGGCTGGAAGGAGACGCAGGTCGTCGTGCGCTTCTGGATCATCACCATGCTGTTGTGCCTCGTGGGGCTGTCCACGCTCAAACTCCGATGAACGAGCAGCACGTCCTCATCCTCGGTCTGGGCGCCTCCGGCCTGTCCATGGCGCGCTGGTGCAGCCGCCAGGGTGCCCGCGTGACCGTGGCCGATACGCGTGAGACGCCGCCGCAGCTGGCCGTCCTGCGCGCCGAATGCCCCGACGCGCAGTTTGTCGCGGGGCCGTTCGACGATGCCTTGCTGGCACGTGCGGCATGGAGCCTGGTGGCGCGCAGCCCGGGCCTGACACCCGATCAGCTGCAGGGCGTCTCGGCATGGACCAAAGAACAGGGCGTGGCCCTGGTGGGTGAACTGGACCTGTTCGCCCGTGCCCTGCGCGAGTTGTCGCAGCGCGCACGTCTGCCTTACCACCCGAAGGTGCTGGCCATCACGGGCACCAACGGCAAGACCACCGTCACCTCGCTGACCGGCCTGCTCCTGCAGCGCGCAGGGCTGAACGTGGCCGTGGCCGGCAACATTGGCCCTGCCCTGCTCGATGTGCTGTCGGCCGCGCTCGACACCGAAGCGGTGGCCCAGCAGGCAGACGACGAACGCGCGGCAGCCGAAGAGGCGAGGGCACAGGCCGAAGCCGAATCGCAGGCTGCCCAGGCCGCTCCGCAGGCGCCGGCGATTGCCGGGGAGCCGACCGAATCGCAGGGCGATGGCGAGGCCATGCCCGAGGTCGATGCCGTCGAACCGCCCGCCAGCGGCGACGCCGAGGAAGAGGGTCCGACCCTGCTCGTGCCACCGCCTGTGGAGCCACCACAACCTGCGCACCTGCCCCAGGCCTGGGTGCTGGAACTCTCCAGCTTCCAGCTCGACGGAACGGCAGGCGGGGACTGGGACGCTGTGCCCACCGCATCCACCGTGCTCAACCTGACGGAAGACCACCTTGACTGGCACGGCAACATGACCGTATACGCCAAGGCCAAGGCGGCGGTGTACGGCACGCAGGCCCTGATGCTGCTCAACCGGGACGACCCCCTGGTCATGGCGATGCAACCCGGTCTGGTGACCGTGAAGGTGGGCAACCGCAACCGTCAGCAAAGTGCACGCCCCTGGGCCAGTTTCGGTTTCGACACGCCGTCCCGCGCTGGCGACTGGGGCATTGAATCGGTCAATGGCATGGCCTGGCTGGTGCGCGCGCTCGCGCTGGACGAAACCCGCAAGCGTGGTCGGGGGGCCGACGAGGACGACGAGTTGTATTTCCAGCGCCTCATGCCCGTGGACGCTTTGCGCATCCGGGGGCGCCACAACGCCGCCAATGCGCTGGCCGCGCTGGCGCTCGCCAGTTCCACCGGCGCAGCCCTCGGGCCCATGCTGCATGGGCTGCGTGAGTACCGCGGCGAGCCGCACCGTGTGGAGCCCGTGGCCATCATCGATGAGGTCGAGTACTTCGACGACAGCAAGGGCACCAACGTGGGTGCCACGCTGGCGGCCGTGCGCGGCCTGGGTGCCGAGCGCCGGCTCGTCGTCATTCTCGGTGGCGACGGCAAGGGGCAGGACTTCGCACCGCTGGCCGAACCGCTCGCGCGCTTTGCCCGCGCCGTGGTCTACATCGGCCGCGACGCCGGTCGCATCCGCGAAGCCGTGGGTGCCACGCTGGATCAAGCCGGTGTGCTGCAGCTCGACGCCGCCACGCTGTCCGAGGCGGTGACGGTGTCGGCGCAGCAGGCCCGTGCGGGCGATGCGGTGCTGATGTCGCCCGCCTGCGCGAGCCTGGACATGTTCGACAACTACATGCACCGCGCCCGGGTGTTCGTCGAGGCGGTGACCGCCCTGGCCGCCGAGCAGGGCATGAGCCTGGAGGGTGGTCTGTGAAAAAGAAGCCCACGGCCGCCGCGAAAAAGAACAGCGCTCCCTGGGGCGCCCGGTTGCGCGGTGCGCTGGCCGGCATGCTGCCGCGCTGGCCCGGGCGCGACCTCGCCGGTGCGCTGGCCGGTGGTGGCTCGCGCGACGACCTGCCCGTGCGCCTGTCGAACCGCACCTACGCCGGCACGCGCAACGTCGCGGTGCGCGAGCTCGGGTTCGACCAGCCGCTGCTGTGGGTGGTGGTGGCGTTGCTGGCCTGGGGCCTGGTGATGGTGTATTCCGCGTCCATCGCGTTGCCGGACAACCCGCGTTTCTCCAGCTACGCCCACACGCACTTCGTGTTGCGCCATGGCATCTCCATGGTGATCGGCGTGGTCGCGGCCATGGTGGCGTTCCAGTTCCCGATGCGGTCGTGGGAAAAGATGGCACCCTGGCTGTTCGCCGTGGCGCTGGTGCTGCTGGTCATCGTGCTCATTCCCTTCATCGGCCGGGGCGTGAACGGCGCGCGGCGCTGGATCTCGCTGGGCATCATGAACTTCCAGCCCTCCGAGCTGGCCAAGCTGGCGGTGTTGCTGTATGCGGCCAGCTACATGGTGCGCAAGATGGAGGTGAAGGAGCGCTTCTTCCATGCCGTGGCACCGATGGCGGTCGCCGTGGGCGTGGTCGGCATGCTGCTGCTGGCCGAGCCGGACATGGGCGCGTTCATGGTGATCGTGGTGATTGCCATGGGCATCCTGTTCCTGGGTGGCGTGAACGCGCGCATGTTTTTCCTCATGGCCCTGGTGGTGGTGGCCGCGTTTGCGCTCATGGTCATGACCAGCGACTTCCGCCGTCAGCGCGTCTTTGCCTACCTGGACCCCTGGAGCGTCGAGCACGCGCTCGGCAAGGGCTACCAGCTCTCACATTCGCTGATCGCCTTCGGTCGCGGCGAGATCTTCGGCGTGGGCCTGGGTGGCAGCGTGGAAAAACTGCACTGGCTGCCGGAGGCGCACACCGACTTCCTGCTCGCCGTGATCGGAGAGGAATTCGGCTTGCTCGGCGTCGTGGTGCTGATCGCGCTGTTCCTCTGGCTCACGCGCCGCATCATGCACATCGGCCGTCAGGCCATTGCACTGGATCAGGTCTTCTCTGGCCTGGTGGCGCAGGGCGTGGGGCTGTGGATGGGTTTCCAGGCCTTCATCAACATCGGGGTGAACCTGGGAGCCCTGCCAACCAAGGGGCTCACGCTGCCGCTGATGAGCTACGGTGGCTCCGCGATCCTGCTCAACCTCGTGGCGCTTTCCATCGTGCTGCGGGTGGACTACGAAAACCGCCAGATGATGAAGGGAGGCCGCTCGTGACCTCGCCTTGTGCACTCATCATGGCCGGTGGCACGGGTGGTCACATCTTCCCGGGCCTCGCCGTGGCCGAAGCCCTGCGTGAGCGCGGCTGGCGCGTGCACTGGCTCGGCGCCCCGGGCAGCATGGAAAGCCGCATCGTGCCACCGCGTGGCTTCAAGCTGGAGACCATCGACTTCGGCGGCGTGCGTGGCAAAGGGCCGGTCACGCTGGCGTTGCTGCCGTTGCGGCTGCTGCGCGCTTTCTGGCAGGCGCTGCAGGTGGTGCGCCGCGTCAAGCCCGACGTGGTGGTCGGCCTGGGGGGCTACATCAGCTTCCCCGGCGGCATGATGGGCGTGCTTGCGGGCAAGCCGCTGGTGCTGCACGAGCAGAACTCGGTGGCCGGCATGGCCAACCGCGTGCTGGCCGGCGTGGCCGACCGTGTGTTCACCGCCTTCCCCAATGTGTTCAAGAAGGCGCAATGGGTGGGCAATCCCTTGCGCGCGCCGTTCCTGCAGCAACCCGCGCCCGCCGAACGGTTCGCCGGCCGCAGCGGTCCGCTGCGCCTGCTCGTGGTGGGCGGCAGCCTGGGCGCCAAGGCGCTCAACGACGTGGTGCCGCAGGCCCTGGCCCTGTTGCCCGCACAGCAGCAGCCGCAGGTCACGCACCAGAGCGGCGAGAAACAGATCGATGCCTTGCGCGCCAACTATGTGGCTGCCGGTGTGCAGGCCGAGCTCACCCCCTTCATCGAAGACACCGCGCAGGCTTTTGCCGATGCCGACCTCATCGTCTGCCGCAGCGGCGCCAGCACCGTGACCGAGATCGCCGCTGTGGGCGCGGCCGCGCTGTTCGTGCCGTTCCCTGCTGCGGTGGACGACCACCAGACCACGAACGCCCGCTTCCTGGTGGAAGCCGATGCGGCCTGGCTGGTGCCCCAACCTGAACTGACGCCCCAGCGACTGGCGCAGACGCTGCAGACCGTGCAGCGCCCCCAGTTGCAGGCCATGGCCGAAAAGGCCTTGCAGATGAAAAAAACCGAAGCCGTGGCGGCCGTGGTGTCCGCCTGCGAGCAACTCGCGAAAGTCCCGTCTCCATGAAACACGCCATCCGTCACATCCATTTCGTCGGTATCGGCGGCGCCGGCATGAGCGGCATCGCCGAGGTGCTGCTCAACCAGGGTTACCGCATCTCCGGCAGCGACCTGGGCGAGAGCACCGTCACGCGCCGGCTCGTGGCACTGGGCGCGCAGGTGTTCCTCGGTCACGATGCCGCGCACATCGAGGGCGCTGACGCCATCGTCACCTCCACCGCGGTGAAGGAAGACAACCCCGAGGTGGTGGCCGCACACGCAAAGCTGGTGCCGGTGGTGCCGCGCGCGGTGATGCTGGCCGAACTGATGCGCATGAAGAAGGGCGTGGCCATCGCCGGCACGCACGGCAAGACCACCACCACGAGCCTGGTGGCCAGCGTGCTGGCCACCGCCAACCTGGACCCGACCTTCGTGATCGGTGGGCGTCTGAACAGCGCGGGCGCCAACGCGCAGCTGGGCTCGGGCGAGCACATCGTGGTGGAGGCCGACGAATCCGACGCCTCGTTCCTGAACCTGCTGCCCGTGCTGTCGGTCGTCACCAACATCGACGCCGATCACATGGACACCTACGGCCACGACTTCGGCAACCTCAAGACGGCGTTCGTGGACTTCCTGCACAAGATGCCGTTCTACGGTGCGGCCGTGGTCTGCGTGGACGACCCGGCGATCCGCGAGATTCTGCCGCAGATTGCCCGCCCCATCACCAGCTACGGCTTCTCGGAGGACGCGCAGGTTCGTGCCCTCGACGTGCGCGCGGTGGGCACGCAGATGCACTTCACCGTGCAGCGCCGCAACGGCGTGGAGCTGCCCGACCTGGACGTGGTGCTCAACCTGCCGGGCCATCACAACGTGCTCAACGCGCTGGCCGCCATCGGCATTGCGGTGGAACTGGGGGTGTCCGACGAGGCCGTGTTGCAGGCGCTGGCCGAATTCAAGGGGGTCGGCCGGCGTTTCCAGCGCTATGGCGACGCCGCGTTGCCCACGGGTGGCAGCTGCACCGTGGTGGACGACTACGGCCACCACCCGGTGGAGATGGCGGCCACACTGTCCGCCGCGCGCGGTGCCTACCCAGGGCGCCGCCTCGTGCTGGCGTTCCAGCCGCACCGCTACACCCGCACGCGCGACTGCTTCGAGGACTTCGTGAAAGTCATCGGGCAGGCCGACGCCGTGCTGCTTGCCGAGGTCTATGCCGCAGGCGAGGCCCCCATCGTTGCGGCCGACGGCCGCTCGCTGGCCCGTGCATTGCGGGTGGCCGGCAAGCTGGAACCGGTGTTCGTGGACGACATCGCTGCGATGCCGCAAGCGGTGCTGGACAACGCCCGCGATGGCGATGTGGTGCTCTGCATGGGTGCTGGCACCGTGGGCGCCGTGGCCGGCCGCGTGATGGAGCTGGCTGAAGGGGTCGTCAAATGAAACCAGAGGAACACATGCAGGTGGATACGAAGGCTCTGGGCAAGGTGGCCGTGCTCATGGGCGGGCGCTCGGCCGAACGCGAGGTCTCGCTCATGTCGGGCAACGGCGTGTTGGCCGCCCTGAAGTCGAAGGGTGTGGATGCCCATGCCTTCGACCCGGCGGAGCGCGAGATGGGCGAGCTCAGGAAGGAAGGCTTCCAGCGCTGCTTCATCGCCTTGCACGGCCGTTTCGGCGAGGACGGCACGGTGCAGGGTGCGCTCGAGCTCATGGGCATTCCCTACACCGGCCCGGGCGTGATGGCGTCCAGCGTGGCCATGGACAAGCTCATGACCAAGCGCATCTGGGTCGCCGAGGGTCTCTCCACGCCGGCCTGGCGTCAGGTGCGCAGCGCGGATGAAGCAGTGGCCGCGTTCAAGGCACTGGGTTCGCCCATGATCGTCAAACCCGTGCGCGAAGGCTCCACCATCGGTCTGACGAAGGTGACCAGCGAAGCGCAATGCGCCGCTGCCTATGAGCTCGCCGCCCGGCAGGATCCCATGGTGATGTGCGAGCAGTTCATTGCCGGCGACGAAGTCACCTGCCCGGTGCTGGGCACCGGCGCCTCGGCCAGGGCCTTGCCGGTCATCCGCATCGTCGCCCCTGAAGGCAACTACGACTACCAGAACAAGTACTTCACCGACGACACGAAGTACCTCGTGCCTTGCGGCCTGCCTGAGGGCGAAGAGGCAGCCATCCAGGCGCTGGTGCTAAAGGCCTACCTGACGCTGGACTGCCGGGGCTGGTCGCGCGCCGACGTGATGATCGACGCGAAGACGCGCAAGCCCTGGCTGCTGGAAATCAACACCTCGCCCGGCATGACCGGCCATTCGCTGGTGCCGATGTCGGCCAAGGCGGCCGGCCTGTCGTACGAAGACCTGTGCGTGCGGCTGCTCGCCAGCGCGGCGCTGGACAACGCCGCCTGAGGCCCGGAACACCACCATGCCCAGCACCGAACTGCCCCTGGACGTCAAGCTCATGACCGTGGTCACGCACGTCCTGGTCGCGATGTTTGCCGTGCTGAGCCTGGGCCTGTTCACCACCTGGCTGGTGCGCCATCCGGTCTGGTCGGTCAAGGCGATCTCGGTGCACGGCGACGTGTTGCACCAGAACGCCGTGACCTTCCGTGCCCAGCTGTCATCGCAGATGAAGACGCGGCTCACCGGCAGCTTCCTCACGGTGGACCTGCAGCAGGTGCGTGAGATGTTCGAGGCCGTGCCATGGGTGCGCAAGGCCGTGGTGCAGCGCGAATTCCCGAACCGCCTGCGCGTGACGCTGGAGGAACACCAGGCCGTGGCGTGGTGGGGCGAGTCCGGCTCCGGCCAGCTGGTCAACCGCCTGGGCGAGGTGTTCGACGCCAGTCCGGACGACGGCGATGGCCTGCCCGAGCTCGCGGGCCCGCGGGAGAAGTCGGCCCAGGTCTGGGCGCTGTACCAGTTGCTGGGCACCGAGCTCGGCCGGCTCGACCTGGGCCTGGAGCGGCTCGAACTCACCGAGCGCGGCACCTGGCGCGCGCAGCTCGACAGCGGAGCGCGCGTGGAACTGGGCCGCGGTACGCCCGACGAACTGCTGGAGCGCACGCGCCGGTTCACCGGCACGCTGTCGCAGCTCACCGAACGTTATGCAGGCGCGGTGCAGTCCGTGGACCTGCGTTACCCCAACGGTTACGCCTTGCGTCTGCGTGGCGTGACCACTGTCATCGACACGCCGCCCGGCGCCGCACAACCCCGTAGATAAGCAAGAAGCAATCATGGCCAAGGAATACAAGGATTTGGTGGTCGGACTCGACATCGGCACCGCCAAGATCATGGTGGTGGTCGCTGAGGTCCAGACCAACGGCGAACTCAAGCTCGCGGGCCTGGGCGTGTCGGCCAGCCATGGCTTGAAGCGCGGTGTGGTGGTGAACATCGACGCGACGGTGCAGAGCATCCAGCAGGCCCTGAAAGAGGCCGAGCTGATGGCCGACTGCCGCATCGCGCGGGTGTACACCGGCATCACCGGCAGCCACATCCGGGGCATCAACTCCAGTGGCATGGTCGCCATCAAGGACCGCGAGGTCAGCGCGACCGACGTGGCGCGAGTGATCGAGACCGCCAAGGCCATCAACATTTCCACCGACCAGCGCCTGCTGCTGGTGGAACCGCAGGAATTCGTGATCGACGGCCAGGAGGTGAAGGAGCCGATCGGCATGAGCGGCATCCGTCTCGAAGCCAAGGTGCACATCGTCACCGGCGCACAGAGCGCGGCGGAGAACATCATCAAATGCGTGCGCCGCTGCGGCCTGGAGGTCGATCAGCTGATGCTCAACCCGCTGGCATCCAGCCAGGCGATCCTCACGGATGACGAGAAGGAACTCGGCGTGGCCTTGGTGGACATCGGCGCGGGCACGACCGATGTGGCCATCTTCTCGGGCGGTGCGATCCGCCACACGGCGGTGATCCCGATCGCGGGCGACCTGATCACCAGCGACATCGCCATGGCACTGCGCACCCCCACGAAGGACGCGGAGGACATCAAGGTGGAAAGCGGTTGCGCCAAGCAGTTGCTGGCCGACCCGGACACGCAGGTGGAAGTGCCCGGCCTGGGCGACCGGGGCCCGCGCATGCTCAGCCGCCAGGCGCTGGCGGGCGTGATCGAGCCGCGCGTGGAGGAGATCTTCTCGCTGGTGCAGCAGGTGCTGCGCGACTCGGGCCACGAGGAGATGCTGTCCTCGGGCATCGTGCTCACCGGCGGCAGCGCGGTGATGCCTGGCATGGTCGAGCTCGGTGAGGACATCTTCCTCAAGCCGGTGCGCCGTGGCATTCCGAACTATCACAGTGCCCTGTCCGACATGGTGGCACAGACGCGTGCGGCCACGGTGATGGGCCTGCTCGAGGAAGCGCGGCTGGCGCGCGTGCGTGGCCACAAGGTGGCACAGAAAGCGGGCTCGATGCAGGGTGCGGTCGAGCGGGTCAAGAACTGGTTCCTGGGGACATTCTGATGAAACTCGCTCGCCACGCCATGCGCTTCTCCCTGGGCCGATGTCGACGACGACGAGGCCGGTGTGCCGAACACACCGGGCCCCCCGGATGACCCGCATCCTCACCCCAATGAACTTCTCGCTTATCGCCGGCATCAAGGCAACAGACACAGTACAAGGAGCATCCCAATGAGCATCGAAATGATCGAAGTCGAAGAATTCAACCAGGGCACGCAGATCAAGGTCATCGGCGTGGGCGGTGGCGGCGGCAACGCGGTCGAGCACATGATCACGCGCAGCGTGCAGGGCGTGGAATTCATCTGCGCCAACACCGACGCGCAATCGCTCTCGCGCAGCGCGGCACACAAGACCATCCAGCTGGGCACCAGCGGCCTGGGCGCCGGCAGCAAGCCCGAGAAGGGCCGCGAGGCGGCCGAAGTGGCCGTGGACGACATCCGCGAAGCCATCGCCGGTGCGCACATGCTGTTCATCACCGCCGGCATGGGCGGTGGCACGGGCACTGGTGCGGCACCCGTGATCGCGCGCGTGGCCAAGGAAATGGGCATCCTGACGGTGGGCGTGGTGACCAAGCCTTTCGACTGGGAAGGCGGCCGCCGCATGACCAATGCCGATAGCGGCCTGGCCGAACTCGAGGCGAACGTGGACTCGCTGATCGTCGTGCTCAACGAGAAGCTGCTGGAAGTTCTGGGCGACGACGTGACGCAGGACGAGGCCTTCGCCCATGCCAACGACGTGCTCAAGAACGCCGTGGGTGGTATCGCCGAGATCATCAACGAGTACGGCAACGTGAACGTTGACTTCGAGGACGTGCGCACCGTGATGGGTGAGCCTGGCAAGGCGATGATGGGCACGGCCGTGGCCGCTGGCCCGGACCGCGCGCGCATCGCCGCCGAGCAGGCTGTGGCCTGCCCGCTGCTGGAAGGCATCGATCTGTCGGGCGCCAAGGGTGTGCTGGTGCTGGTGACGGCGGCCAAGGGTTCGCTCAAGCTGTCCGAATCCAAGCTGGCGATGAACACCATCCGCGCCTACGCCTCGCCTGAGGCGCATGTGATCTACGGCGCCGCATACGACGACAACCTGGGCGACGAGATGCGCGTGACCGTGGTGGCCACGGGTCTGTCCCGCCAGGGGGCGCGCCGCACGGCGCCTCCGCTGCAGGTGCTGCGCACCGGCACCGACAACGTGCCGTTCAATGTGCCGACCGTGAATGCTGCCGTGGGTGGCCCGGGTGCTGCTCAGCCGGACTACAACTCGATGGCCGTGCCCAGCGTCTGGCGCACCAACCGCACGCAAGCCGCGGCCAAGGTGGACGCGCTGGCTTCCGGTGGCATGGACGATTTCGAGATTCCGGCTTTCCTGCGCAAGCAGGCGGACTGAGGTTTTCTCGGAGCTGAGTGCTTTTGGGGGTTTCTCGCCTGCACCTCGCGGGCTCGTGGCCACCGGGCACTCTGCTCCGCGACTGTCCCCCGGCGGCCGGAGGCCGCCTCCTCCTTTATGTCGCTGCGCAGAGCGCCCGGCGTCCACCAGCCAGGCCGTATCCGTGGATCAGGTGGTTCAAACGTTGAGGTCATCGGTGATCGGGTATCCGGCGCAGCGGCATGAAAGGAGGAGGGTGGCGAAGCCGACCGGGGGACAGCCGCGGAGCCGGATACCCGGTCGCCGATGACCGTTGCAGTCGGAGAAAAACACCCGCTATCAAGGTCATCACCTTTCTTAACCATGTTCCGACGCCCCGAAACCTACAATTCACGGATGCTCGCGCAACGCACCCTCAAATCCCTGACCAAGGCGGTTGGCGTCGGGCTGCACAGCGGCCAGCGTGTGGAACTGACGCTGCGCCCCGCCGGACCGGATACCGGCATCGTGTTTCGCCGCGTCGACCTGTCGGCCCCTGTCGAAATCGCCGTCAACGCCATGGCGGTGACCGACACCCGCCTGGCTTCCACCATCTCCAACGGCGGCGTGAAGGTGCACACCATCGAGCACCTCATGAGCGCCTGCGCCGGTCTCGGCCTGGACAACCTCTACGTCGACATCACCGCCGAGGAAGTCCCCATCCTCGACGGTTCTTCGGCGTCCTTCGTGTACCTGCTTCAGAGCGCCGGCATCGTGATGCAGAACGCGCCCAAGCGTTTCATCCGCGTCATCAAGCCGGTGGAAGTGCGCGAAGGTGAGGGCCGCACGCTCAAGTGGGCGCGCCTGGACCCCTACCACGGCTACAAGCTGGCGTTCGAAATCGAGTTCGATCACCCCGCCGTCAACTCCACCGGCCAGCGCGTGGAGTTCGATTTCGGCAGTGGCCAGTACGCCCGCGAGATCGCCCGTGCACGCACCTTCGGCTTCACGCGCGACGTGGAAATGATGCGTTCCAACGGCCTGGCCATGGGCGGCGGGCTGGACAACGCCATCGTCATGGACGACGTGAAGGTGCTCAACGCCGATGGCCTGCGTTACCAGGACGAGTTCGTGAAGCACAAGATCCTCGATGCCGTCGGCGATCTCTACATCGTCGGCAAACCGCTGCTGGCCGCGTACAGCGCCTTTCGCAGCGGCCACGCGATGAACAACCAGTTGCTGCGCGCCCTGCTGGAACGGCCCGACGCCTATGAGGTCGTGAGCTTCCAGCATGAGCGCGAAGCGCCGCGAGGCTTCGCCCAGCTCGCGCCGGCCTGGTAAGTCGTTCCGATGCTGCTGTTCCGATGGACTGTCATGCTCCTGCTGCTGGCGGCGGGTGTGTGCTTTGCCTTCTACATCGGCACCGGCCAGGCGCGTTACCGCACCTGGGGCATCGTGATCCTGAAGTGGACGGTCATCGCGGCCCTCGGCTTCTTCGGCGTGCTTGCGCTCGAACGCCTGCTGTAGAAGCGGCCGGCGCTCAGCGGGCGTCGTTCACGGGTCGCACGAAAGCGCTGAACAGTTGCACCTCGGTGGTGTGGATCAGTCCGATCTTCATTTCCACGACCATCTCGCGGCCCTGCCGGTTCACCACCGTGCGACGCATCCGCTGCCCTGTGAAAGGGGCCTTGCCTGTGGTGTGGAAGTGGGCCAGCGCCTGCACGAAGGTGGTGTGGAAGCGCTCGGGCAGCAGCGTGTCGGCCAACGATTGGCCCAGCACCTCGAAGCGCTTCCAGCCGAACAGCTTCTCCGCTTCGTTGTTCCAGTCGGTGATGCAGCCGTCGAAGTCCATGCCGATGAAGGCCTCCTGCGCGGTGTCGATCACGGTCTGCACACGTTCCTCGTTGGCGCGCACGTCGTCCAACGCTTCGCGCAATTCGGCGGTGCGTTCGCTCACCCGCCGCTCCAGCGCAGCGTTGCTGTGGCGCAATTCCGCTTCGTTCTCCTGCAGGCTCTTGACCAGCGAGTTGAATGCCTGTCCGAGTGCGGCCACCTCGCGGTAGGCCGCTTCGGCAGGGGCTTTCACCGCGTAGCCCGCCTCGATGCCGCGGGCCACGTCGGTCAGGTTCTGCAGCGGGCGTGTGATCAGCCGGGCGGCAAGCCAGCCGAGCAGCGAGAACAGCAACGCACCAGCCAACCCGCCGGCAAGCAGGCGCCGGTGCAACTGGTTCACCGGTTCATAGGCCTCCTGCAGCGTCTGGCGCACCAGCAGCCGCCAGCCCAGGCCCGGGTAGCCATCGAACCCTGCGTCATGGCTGTAGCCCACCAGGTAGGTCTTGCCGTCGGGCCAGGTCTCCTTCGAGTGTCCGGATACGCCCCGTCCGGCGGCCTCCAGGCTGGGCAACTGCAGCGTCGTGCCCTGCACGCCAGTGGGGCCCAGCAGCACGGAGCCGGTGTTCGAGACGATCAGCAGTTCGACGGTGCGGTGGCGGGTCACGGAGGCGAAGATGGTGTCGCGGATGTCGTTCGCCCATTTCCAGGACAGGTGCACACCGAGAACTCCCGTGGTTTGTCCAGAGGTGTCTTTGAGGGGAAACGCAATGTCGACGAAGCGCAGCGGCTCACCCCCGGAAGGGCCGAGCAACGGTGCGAGCAGCACCGCGTCGTGCACGTCGCTCATGGGGCGGCCGGCCAGCGCATTCCGGAACCACGGACGCGCAGAGACGTCCACCCCTTCCAGCATGCCGCGCGTGGCGGTGCGCACCACACCGGCGGTATCGGTCACACCGATCCAGGCGTAGTGGGGATAGCTCTTTTGCAGTGCTTCGATTTCCTGCCGTCCCCGTTCGGGTGGGAGCCCGCCACCCAGCCGCTCGGTGAGCAGGCGCACCTCACGAAAGCGCTCGTACATCGAACGGTCCAGCCTGCTGGCCGTCTGTTGCGCCAGCTCCGACAGATTGGCACCAATGGACTCGCGCACCTGGTTGCTGGCGGCCCGGTCGCTGAACAGGGTCAGGCTCAGCGTCAGCAGCACCGACAGGGCCGTGAAGGCGATGGCAAGTCCCGCCCCCAGGCCGACCCGGTGAATGCGGTTGTTCATCATTTCAGTACACCCGGCCGGCTTTGTAGGCAGCGTGCGTGCGCGCCTGTTGCGGCGACACCTTGTTGATCGCCGACAGCGTGCGGCTCACCTGCGCGTGCGTGATGGCCAGGCCGAGGGCGTCGGCGGCATCCTTGCCGGGCAATCCGGGCAGTTGCAGCAGCCGCCTGACCATCTCCTGCATCTGCGGCTTGCCTGCCTTGCCGTTGCCCGCCACGGCCTTTTTCAGCTGAAGCGCGGTGTATTCCGCCACCGGTAGCCGGTTGGCCACCAAGGCCGTCAGGCAGGCGCCGCGCGCCTGACCCAGCAACAGCGTGGCCTGCGGGTTGACGTTCACGAACACGATTTCGCAGACCGACATTTCGGGCTGGTAGCGCGCCACCACCTCGGTGATGCCATCGAACAGGATCTTGAGCCGTTCGGGCAGCAGGGCGCCGTCCTTGGGGCTGGTCTGGATGGTGCCGCTGGCCACGTAGTGCAAGGCTGCGCCTTCCGTGTCGATCACGCCAAAACCGGTGCATTGCAGGCCGGGGTCGATGCCGAGGATGCGCATGCTGGATGTCTTCAAAGATCGAATGTCCAGCGCACCGAGTGGAAGAAGACCGGTGCGGCGAAGCACAGGGCGTCCACGCGGTCCAGCAAGCCGCTGGCGCCGGTGACCGAGCGGCCGGCGAGGCCCCAGTGGGTGACGCCACGGTCGCGCTTGATGGCTTTCATGACGAGATGCCCGAAGCTGCCCGCGACGCAGGCGATCAGCGCCATGGCCAGGGCAGGCAAGGGCTTGAACGGCGTGAAGCCCGACAGCACCGCGCCAAGCAGGCCACCTGCCGCCAGGCCCAGCGCCCAGCTGCGCCAGTGGAAACTGCCACTGATGGCAGGGGCCACCGGGTGGCGCAGGCCACGTGCGGCCAGGTGCTGCACCAGCATGCAGGTCTGCACCACGAGCACGATGAAGAACACCAGGAAGGCCGTCTTGCCCGCGAAGCCAGGGAAGTTGAGCAACAGAAGGGCCGGCACATGGCTCATGCCATACACGCAGACCATGATGCCCCACTGCAGCTTGGCGTTGCGCTCCAGAAAGCGCTGGGGGTCGTTGCCCAGCGCGCTCACCACGGGGATTGCCAGGAACACGTAGACCGGGATGAACACGGTGAAGAGGTTGAAGCGCTCGGTCCAGACCAGCGCGTACTGCAAGGGCAGCACGACGAAGAAGGCCAGCACCAGGCTGCGGTGGTCTCCCCGGCGCGTGGGCGAGAGGCTGATGAATTCGCGCAGTATGAAGAAAGAGACCACGCCGAACAGCACGATGGCGAAGCCCTCGCCCATGACCCAGCCGAACCAGAACACCAGCATCATCATCCAGGAACTGCGCAGCAGCGCCTGGTTGTCCTGCAGGCGCAAGGCCCGCTCGCCGGTGATGTCGTCGTCCCCGGAGCGGCGCTCGCGCAGCGACAGCAGCACGCCCACGCCGCTGGCGATGATCAGCAGGCCGAACAGCACCACGAAGACCAGGCTGACCTGCTGGTCGGGGGTGAGGCCGCGGAGGAAGGAGCCCATCAGATGGCCGTCCGCCGGGCCGCCCCGAGGGCGGTCGCCACCCCCTCGGGGGGCAACGAATACACGAAGTGAAGAGTGTGGGGGGTCATATTTCTCTCAATGCCATGACGGCTTCGCGTGCGCGTTTGAGGAAATCGGCACGCGGCTCTTCGGCGCCAAGCACCAGCGGTTCGCCGAAGGTGACCGAGCACAGCACCGGCACCGGCACCACCTCGCCCTTGGGGATCACGCGTTGCACGTTGTGGATCCAGGCCGGCACCAGTACCACACCAGGAAACCGCAGCGCGAGGTTGTAGAGGCCCGACTTGAATGGCTGCGGGTCTTCCTCGTGACCGCGGGTGCCTTCGGGGAACAGGATCAGCGAGTCGCCGCTGTCAAGTGCCTGCACCAGGGGGGCCAGCGGGTCTTCGTCGCCCTTGCGTTCGCGCTCCACATAGACTGCGTTGAACACCTCCGTGGTGATCCAGCGCTTGAAGTTCGAGGCGGTCCAGTAGTCCTTGGCCGCGATCGGCCGCGTGATGCTGCGCAGTTCGTGCGGCAGGGCGGCCCAGATCAGTACGAGGTCCGCGTGGCTCTGGTGGTTGGCGAAGTAGATGCGCTGTTCGGCCTTGGGCGGACATCCGTGCCAGCGTGCTTGTGCGCCGGTGAGCAGGCGCACCAGGCCGAGCAGGAGGACGCTCATGAACGTGGCGCGAAGGTTCATGGCAGCACCACCCCGCCCATGCGTGCGACGATGGTGCCGGTGCGCCGTGCCAGGTAGGCCGAGCCCTGGCGGGTTTCGAAAAACTTGGGCGAGGGCAGCATCACCGCCAGCCGTGCGGCTTCGTGGGCGTTGAGTTTGCTGGCCGGCTTGTTGAAATAGCGCTGGGACGCGGCTTCGGCGCCGAAGACGCCCTCGCCCCATTCCACGCTGTTGAGGTAGATCTCCAGAATGCGGCGTTTGTCGAGCACGAGCTCGAGCATGATGGTGAGCACCAGTTCCTGGCCCTTGCGCAGCAACTGGCGTTCGCCCGACAGCAGCAGGTTTTTGGCGAGCTGTTGCGTGATCGTCGAGCCGCCGACCACCTTGGGCTCACGCGCGGGCTGGGAGGGCTGGCGTGTGGCGCGCTTTTCGGCTTGCTGCTGGCGCCGCTCGTTTTTTTGCCAGGCGCCTTCGATGGCGCCCCAGTCCACCCCTCTGTGTTCAAAAAAACCTGCGTCTTCGGACGCGATCACCGCACGTTTGAGCAGGGGGCTGATCTGTTCGTCAGGCACCCAGCGGTGCGACCAGCGCCACTCCTTGTCGGACTGAAGGCTGGTGCCAGCGATGCGCCAGGCTTCGGAGCGCATGAAGGCGGTGCTGGTGGGGTCGACGGCAACCATGAGCGCGATGCGCGCCAGGAAGAACAGCTGCAGGGCCACACCAGCGAGGAGCAACCACAGGATCCAGCGACCGAACGATTTCATGCGGCGCGGCGGATCATTGCCCCGACAGCTGCGTCTGCAGCGTTTCGTCGCGCGTGAAGCGGAAGCGCGAGACGACCACGATCTGGTCTGCCTGGCGCCGCATGGCGTCGTTGAAGCGGCCGAAGGACAGGCTGCGAACGATGGCCTGGGCACGGCGGTCCAGCTGCGAGATGCCCGATGGCTGCACCACCTCGGTGTCGAGCACGGCGCCGTCGTGGTTGACCGTGATGGTCATCGTGAGCTCGCCGTAGAGCTTGCGCCCGCCGGCTTCGGGGAAGTTGGTGGTGCCCCGGTCCTCGATCTTGCGGCGCAGCTCGTCGTAGTAGATGGCGTAGACCGCCTCGCGCGTGGCGGGGCTGATGTACCGCTTCTTGGGACGGGCGTTTTCCTCGTTGATGCGCTTCTCGATCTCGGCCAGGATCTTCACCAGCGCGCGGCGTTTCTGTTCGCGTTCCGACGAGGCTTCGTTGGGGTTAACCGACTCGGGGTCGGGTGGCGGCATCTTGGCGAGTTCGCGCCGCACCTGGGCGAGCAGGCGATTCTGCTGCTCGCGCAGCATCTCGATCGTGCGTTCGTCCTCCTCGTGGGCATCGCCGATACGCGCCACGGTGGATGGCGGCAGGGGTGAAGTGGCCCGGCCGCGTTCCGCATCGCCACCGCCGGCCAGCGAGGCCTGCGCGATGGCCGCCGCCTTCTCGGGTCGCTCGTTGCCTTTGGCATTGACGAGGATCACTTCCAGCGGCGTGTCCTGGAACACACGGTTGAAGCGCTCAGGGTCCACGAAGCGCACCGTGAGCAGGGCGGCATGGACGATGACCGACACCCCCAGTGCCAGCTGCAGTGTGCTCAGCTTCTTGAGATAGGACAGGGCAGACGACTTCACGCGGGCATTATCCGCGCTGGGTGCCGCCCCGGCATCAACCGGCTGCCGGGCCGGGCGTTTGGGGGGACTGGGCGGTTTCCGCATCGGGCTCGTTCACGTCGATGGCGAGCGCCAGCGGTGCTGCGGCCAGTGCCTCGTCCTCGGTATCCTCGCTGGCGTTCTCCTCCACGTCCTCCACCGGGAGGTCCAGCCGTTCGATGACAGTGCCGTGGACGTCGAGCGTGATGTCGTCGATTTCGCCCAGCCTCACCCGCACATGGGCGCCCCGGGGGAGGCCTTCGGCGCCCAGCACCTGCAGCACCAGTGGCAGCGTGTCGGCGCGGACCAGGTTGTCCTTGATCAGCGTGGCGGTCACTTCGGTGATGTCCTGCTGGCGCAGGTACTGCAGCGTCCAGTAGCGCTCCATGCCATTCTGGAAACCGTTGTAGGCGGTGTAGGCGGCATCGAAGGCGCTGATGACGGAGAACAGGCTGGCGTCCTTGGGTTTGAACGGTGCGGCGAGCGCAGCGGTCTTGCCATGGCGGGCACAGGCGATGATCTGCCACTGGTTGACCAGGTCGACGTAGCGGCGCAGGGGCGATGTGCTCCAGGCATAGCTCTTGACACCGATGCCCGCGTGCGGCTGGGCCTTGGTGCCCATGCGCACCTTCACGCCGGGTTGCAGGCTGGCCTGGCTGCGGTAGATGCCGGGCACGCCGCAATCGGCCAGCCAGGTGCCCCAGGTGCTGTTGGCCAGGATCATCGCTTCGGCGACCATCAGGTCCAGCGGCGCACCGCGCTTGCGGGTGCCAATCACGACGCTTTCGTCGCCCTGGGGCGCCTCGCCATCCACGCCTTCGAGCCGGAAGGTGTAGTCCGGCCGCGTGAAGTTCTCTGGCTTGCCACGCACCACCTCGCGCTGGGCTTTCAGGTGCAGGGCGAGCCGGAACAGGAAGGCCAGTGATGGCTGCAGCGCCGCGACCTCGGCGGAGGCACCGCCGGTGGGCGCTTCGCCGGTCAGCCAGGCTTCGGTGATCACCGAGTCGAGCTGATCGTGGCGCAGGTTGGCGGCGATCGGCACGCGTTCGAGCGCGGTGCGGCTCTCGGTGACCGCCAGCGTGGTTTCGTCGAACGTCACGTAGAGCGACACGGCGGGACAGTCGCGCCCAGCCTGCAGCGTGTAGGCCTGCACCACGTCATCGGGGAGCATGGTGAGCTTGTGGCCGGGCATGTAGACGGTGGACAGCCGCGTGCGCGCGACCTGGTCGATGACGCTGTCAGGAGCCACAGCCAGGCCAGGTGCCGCGATGTGGATGCCCAGCGTGACACTGCCGCTGCCCAGGCCCTGCAGCGACAGGGCGTCATCGATCTCGGTGGTGGCCGAATCGTCGATGGAGAAAGCCTGCACTGGCGCCAGCGGCAATTCGTCGGCAATCCCCGGTGCCTGCAAGGCGGGGAATCCGGTGCCCTTGGGAAACTGATCGAACAGGAAGCGCTGCCAGTGGAACTGGTAGGCGCTGCGGATCGCGCCGGCGTTCTGGAGCAGCGTCAACGGCGCGGTGTGGCTGCTTCGTGCGGCCTCCACCACGGCCTTGTATTCGGGCGCGTTCTTGTCGGGCCGGAAAAGGATTTTGTAAAGCTGCTGGCGCACCGGCTCGGGACAGGTGCCGCTGGCCAGTTCGGCGGCCCAGGCCTCGATCTGCGCCTGCACCTGCTTCTTTTTCTCGATCGCGGCCAGCGCCTGGGCCAGGATCTCGGGCGGGGCCTTCTTGTAGCGGCCCTTGCCGGCCCGGCGGAAGTAGTGCGGAGCGCCCTGCAGGCACAACAGCGCCGCGACCTGCTCGGTGGTGCCAGCGTTGTCGCTGAAGTACTCGTGGGCGAGATCGGCAAAACCGAACTCGTCCTCGGGCGCAAATTCATACGCCAGATCGAGCTCCATGGTGTCGGCCAGCGCGGTGGCGGCAGACATCAACTGGCTGGGGGCGGGCTTCTCGAAACGGAGCAGCGCGTGGGGCGCCTTGACCTTGACGCGCTTGCCCGATTCGAGCTCGACCTGCAGGGAACTTTCGGCTTCGGACAGGAGACGGCCGGTCAGCAGCTTGCCGGCTTCATCAAACAGGATATGCATGCGCGGGATTGTCCCACGCATGCGCTACAGATCCAGGAAACGGAACAGGTCGTCGATATGGGCGTCGAAGTCGCTGATCGCGTGATCGCCGCCTTCCAGCAGGCGAATCGTGCCGCCCGCGCAGAAAGCCACCATTTCGCGCCAGTCCAGCGCCTCGTCACCCTTGGCCACGATGGCGAACTGGCGTTCCGGCGTGGCTGGTGCCACGGCCGAGAGTCGGTCGATGTCGTCCTGCTGTGCCTGCAGCTCGGCCACGAAGCCTGGCTCGAAGAAAAAGCGCTCCTCGGGAGCGTGCCACGCAGTCTGCTCACCGATGTGGTTGGCGAGGTCGCGGGCCGGAAAAGGGGCCGGGTTGAGCAGCACTGACGGGCAGCCGTTCTGCAGCGCCACCCAGCGTGCATAGAAGCCACCGAGGGATGAGCCCATCACCGCCATGGTGTCCCGCGGCCAGGCTTCGATGTCACGAAGGACCAGGGCCATCGCCTCGCGTGGCGATGGCGGCAACTGGGGGCACCACCAGACCACCCCCGGGTGCCGCGTCCGCATGCGCACGGCCACCTTCTGCGCCTTCATCGACTGCGGCGAGGAGCGAAAACCATGCAGGTACAGGAGGTGGGTGGTGGCGGGTTTCATGGGGGAAGGATAATCGGGGCCCAACATGGCCGCCGTCTTCGACAAACCCACCCTGCTGCAGCGCATCGCCCCGATCTTTCAGGGGTTTGATGGGTGGCTGCTGTTCGCGATCCTGCTCATGGCCGGCGCTGGCCTGATCACCATGTACTCGGTGGGCTTCGACCATGGCACCCGGTTTTCCGCGCACGGTCGCAACATGGCCCTGGCGCTCGGGCTGATGTTCATCGTGTCGCAGGTGCCACCGCAGCGCCTGATGTCGCTCGCGCTGCCGCTGTACACCGTGGGGGTGCTCCTGCTGCTCGGCGTGGAGGTGTTTGGCATCATGCGCAAGGGCTCGCAGCGGTGGCTGGACATCGGTGTGACCGTCATCCAGCCAAGCGAGCTCATGAAGATCGCGATGCCGCTGATGCTGGCATGGTGGTTCCACCGCCGTGAAGGCCAGCTCAAGTCCCTGGATTTCGTGGTGGCGGGTGTGCTGCTTGCCATGCCCGTGGCCCTCATCCTCAAGCAGCCCGATCTGGGCACCTCGCTGCTGGTGCTGTCGTCCGGGCTGTGCGTGATCTTCTTCGCCGGATTGAGCTGGAAGCTGATCCTGCCGCCTGTGGTGCTGGGTGCGATTGGCGTGGTGGCCTTGATCATCATGGAGCCGCAGATGTGCGCGCCCGGGGTCGACTGGCAGATCCTGCATGAGTACCAGCGACAGCGTGTCTGCACGCTGCTCGACCCGTCCAAGGACCCGCTCGGCAAGGGCTTCCACATCATCCAGGGCATGATCGCCATCGGTTCAGGCGGGCTCTGGGGCAAAGGCTTCATGCAGGGGACGCAGACGCATCTGGAGTTCATTCCGGAGCGCACCACCGACTTTATCTATGCCGCTTTTTCCGAGGAGTTTGGGCTCATGGGTGTGCTCGGGCTCATGGCGGGCTTCATTTTCCTCATTGTGCGTGGCCTGCTGATTGCCGTGGAGGCACCCACCCAGTTTTCGCGACTGGTGGCGGCGGCGGTCACGCTCAACGTGTTTGTGTATGCCTTTGTCAATATGGGCATGGTGAGCGGCATCCTGCCGGTGGTGGGCGTGCCGCTGCCGTTTGTGAGCTATGGTGGTACCGCCATGGTGACGCTGGGCGTGGGGTTGGGCATCCTGATGTCGATCGCCAAATCCAAGCGGCTGATGCAGTCCTAGGCACTGCAATGGCCAAGACCCTGGTGCTCGTGTGTGGGGCCGGGGTTCTTACAATGGCCCGATGATTTCACGCGAACCCACCCTGGCCCGCCTGGCCACCGCCCAAAGCCTGCTGCTCGAACCGTTCGGCCTGAGCCCGACGCACCTCCAGCGTGCGCTCGGCGAGATCATGTCTCACGGTGTCGACGATGCCGATCTCTACTTCCAGACCACACGCAGCGAAGGCTGGAGCCTGGAGGAAGGCATTGTCAAGACGGGCAGTTTCAGCATCGACCAGGGTGTGGGTGTGCGTGCTGTCAGCGGCGAGAAGACGGCGTTCGCCTATTCCGACGACCTGTCATGGGATTCCCTCATCGATGCCGCCCACACCGTGCGCTCGATTTCCGCGCAGGGGCAGGGTCGCAAGGCGCGTGTTCCGACGGTGAAGGTGCCCAAGTCGCGCTCTCTCTACCCCAGCCTGGATCCGATCGCCACGCTGGACAGCACCGCGAAGGTGGCGCTGCTGGAAAAGGTGGAGCGCATGGCCAAGGCCAAGGACCCGCGCGTCAAGCAGGTCATGGCCGGCCTGGCCAGTGAGTACGACGTGGTGCTGGTCGCCCGTGCCGATGGCACCCTGGCGGCTGATGTGCGGCCGCTGATCCGTCTGTCGGTGACGGTGATCGCCGAGCAGGCGGGTCGGCGCGAAGCCGGTTCGTCCGGTGGCGGTGGCCGTTTCGGGCTGGCTTACTTCGATGACGGCGTGGTGCAGTCGTACGTGGACGAAGCGGTGTCGTATGCGCTGACCAACCTCGACGCCCGGCCCGCCCCCGCCGGCGAGATGGTGGTCGTGCTCGGTTCAGGCTGGCCAGGCATCCTGCTGCACGAGGCCGTGGGCCACGGGTTGGAGGGCGACTTCAATCGCAAGGGCTCGAGCGCCTTCTCCGGCAAGATCGGCCAGCGCGTGGCGGCCAAGGGTGTGACGGTGCTGGATGACGGCACCATTGCCGACCGCCGAGGCTCGCTCAACGTGGACGACGAAGGCCATGCCTCGCAGCGCAATGTGCTGATCGAGGACGGCATCCTGCGTGGCTATATCCAGGATGCGATGAACGCGCGCCTGATGGGTGTGAAGCCCACCGGCAACGGCCGCCGCGAAAGCTACGCCCATGTGCCCATGCCGCGCATGACCAACACCTACATGCTCGGTGGTGACAAGGCACCCGAGGAGATCGTGGCCAGCATCAAGAAGGGGCTGTACGCCACCAATTTCGGCGGTGGCCAGGTCGACATCACCAGTGGCAAGTTCGTGTTCTCGGCCAGCCAGGCCTACTGGGTCGAAAACGGCCAGATCCAGTACCCGGTGAAGGGGGCCACGCTGGTGGGCAACGGCCCGGACGCACTGACCCGTGTGAGCATGATCGGCGACGACATGAGGCTCGACAGCGGAGTCGGCACCTGCGGCAAGGAAGGCCAGAGCGTGCCGGTGGGCGTGGGCCAGCCAACCTTGCGCATCGACGGTCTCACCGTGGGCGGAACGGCCTGAGATTGAACTGTCAGTTGCTTGTGCTACATTCCGCTCCCATGACCCTGCGCTTCGCCTTTTTTGCCTTTTATTTTTGGTTCTCAGTCCCCGGCGGACGAGAGGCGAAGCTGTAAGCGCATCACCGAATCTCGAAACAACCGCCGGAGCTCCAAGCCCGGCGGTTTTTTTTTGCCCCACCGATACTTTTTTCTAACCAAGCCTACCCAGGAGCCATGTGATGACCGTCAAGAACGCCCCCGCCAGCAGCGACGCCTGGCATGCCCGTCCTGTCGACAAAACCAGCCAGACCGACGACGAACGCATCAAGGACATCACCGTGCTTCCGCCTCCCGAACACCTGATCCGCTTTTTCCCCATTGGCGGAACCCCGGTCGAGTCGCTCATCAGCGAGACCCGCCAGCGCATCCACCGCATCCTGCACGGGCAGGACGATCGCCTGCTGGTCGTGATCGGACCGTGCTCGATCCACGATCCGGCGGCAGCAGTGGACTACGCGCGCCGCCTCAAGCCCTTGCGTGAAAAGTACGCCAACACGCTGGAGATCGTGATGCGCGTCTATTTCGAGAAGCCGCGCACCACGGTGGGCTGGAAGGGGTTGATCAACGACCCGTACCTGGACGAGAGTTACCGCATCGACGAGGGCCTGCGCATCGCGCGCCAGCTGCTGATCGAAATCAACCGGCTGGGTCTGCCGGCCGGCAGCGAATTCCTGGACGTGATCTCGCCGCAGTACATCGGCGACCTGATTGCCTGGGGGGCGATCGGCGCGCGCACCACCGAAAGCCAGGTGCACCGCGAGCTGGCGTCGGGCCTGTCCGCCCCGATCGGCTTCAAGAATGGCACGGACGGCAACATCAAGATCGCGACCGATGCGATCCAGGCGGCTTCGCGTGGCCACCACTTCCTCTCGGTGCACAAGAATGGCCAGGTAGCCATCGTGCAGACCAATGGCAACAAGGACTGCCACGTGATCCTGCGCGGTGGCAAGACGCCGAACTACGACGCTGCGAGCGTCGCTGCGTCGGTGAAGGAGCTCGAGGCGGCCAGGCTGCCCGCGCGCCTGATGGTCGATTGCAGCCATGCCAACAGCAGCAAGCAGCACGAAAAACAGCTCGAGGTGGCTCGTGACATCGCGGGCCAGATCGTGGGTGGATCGCGCAGCATCTTCGGCGTGATGATCGAGAGCCACATCGAAGCGGGTGCGCAGAAATTCACCCCTGGGAAAGATGACGTGCGCGGACTCAAATACGGTCAGAGCATCACCGACGCGTGTCTGGGCTGGGACGATTCGCTGCAGGCTCTGGAGATGCTGTCAACCGCAGTGCGGACCGCTCGTGCCGGATAAGTCCGCGGGCTTTCACGGGGTGGATCGCAATTGGCGCACGGGCCACAATGCTGCAGAAGATTGATCAGGAGAATCCGACATGCGCAGCCAAGTGACCGTGAGCTGGGGCGACTCCGCCAGCTACCCGTTCGATCTCGAAGAAGTGCAACCCATGCCGCACGACCTCGCCCGCGCCTGGCTCGACGAGCAATTCACCGTCCTCGGCTGTGACCCGATCCGGCCCACGGGCAAGGTGCTGACGGCAGACAAGATTCTTTGTGTGGCCGAGGCGGCCGGAGAGGGCTTCTTCCGGGATGCCGCTCACCGCCATTGGGCCATGGCCTTCGCCCGCGCCGCGAGTGCGGCGCTGGCCAAGCCCGTGGTGTCGATCGACGTGCCCCGGCACTCGCTCTCATACTGACAGGGGTGTGGCCAGCCCCTGCGATGAGATCAGCCAGCCAGCGACTTCAGCAGGCGGTCGTGGATACCGCCGAAGCCGCCGTTGCTCATGCACACGATGTGGTCGCCTGGCAGAGCGGCTGCGGTCACCTGGTGCACCAGCTCATCGATATTCCGGCCCACCTGGGCGCGTGAACCCATGGGGGCAAGGGCTTCCGCCGCGTCCCAGTCGAGCCCGCCTGCATGGCAGAACGCCAGATCGGCCGCTTCCAGGCTCCATGGCAACTGGGACTTCATGGTGCCCAGTTTCATCGTGTTGCTGCGCGGCTCGAACACCGCCAGGATGCGCCCACGCGGACTGCCCAGCTTGCGCTGCAGTCCATCGAGCGTGGTGCGGATGGCGGTGGGATGATGGGCGAAGTCGTCATAGACCGTGATCGCACCTCCGGTGCGCGCCACGGTGCCACGAATTTCCATGCGCCGGCGCACATTCTGGAAGCTGCCCAGCGCACGAGCGGCATCGGCCGGCGATACGCCGACGTGCTCGGCTGCCGCAATGGCCGCCAGCGCGTTGAGCTGGTTGTGCACGCCGGTCAGTGCCCACTCCACGCGGCCCACGGGCATGCCATGGCGGAGCACGTCGAACGCATGTGGCTCGCCGTGGGCGGTGAAGTCGCTCACCGCCGCCCCAAAGCTGCGTACCTCGCTCCAGAGCCCTTTGTGCAGCACGCGCTCCAGGCTGTCTTCCAGTCCGTTCACGATCACACGCCCGCTGGAAGGAACGGTGCGAACGAGATGGTGGAACTGGCGCTCGATCGCTGCCAGGTCATCGAAGATGTCGGCGTGATCGAACTCCAGGTTGTTCAGAACGGCGGTGCGTGGCCTGTAGTGGACGAATTTGCTGCGCTTATCGAAGAAGGCCGTGTCGTACTCATCGGCTTCGATGGTGAACACATGGCCCTGGCCCAGACGGGCCGACACGCCGAAGTTCATCGGGACGCCGCCGATCAGGAAACCTGGCTGCAGGCCGCTGGCTTCCAGTATCCAGGTCAGCATGCCCGTCGTGGTGGTCTTGCCATGGGTGCCGGCAACGGCCAGCACATGGCGGCCTTGGAGCACATGCTCCGCCAGCCACTGGGGGCCGCTGGTGAAAGGCGCGCCGCTGTCCATGATGGCTTCCATCAGCGGGAACCTGGGGGTGCCGTCGGGTTGGCGGACTCGGCTGACCACGTTGCCGATCACGAACATGTCGGGTTTGAACGCCAGCTGATCGGCACCGAAGCCTTCGACCAGATCGATGCCCAGGGCGCGCAACTGATCGCTCATGGGCGGATAAACGCCGGCATCGCAGCCGGTCACGCGGTGGCCGGCTTCGCGGGCCAGGGCGGCGAGCCCCCCCATGAAGGTGCCGCAGATGCCCAGAATGTGTATGTGCATCCCGGGATTCTAGGGGGCGTGCACACCGCTTTCGAGGGTATGGCCGGCGGGCTCGATGCGGATCTCGATGACGCGGCACAATCCTCCCATGGACGCCACCCGAGATGACACCCTCCATGAAATCGCTGCCGTGGCCGCCCGGCTGGTTGTCGAGGAGGGCCTGGAGTACGCTGCAGCCAAGCGGCGCGCGGTCAAGCAGCTGGGTTTGCCGGCCCGCACACCGCTTCCTGACAACGTGATGCTGGAAGTGGCGGTGCGCGAGGACATTGCCGTGTTCTGCGCCGAAACCCAGTCCGTGGAACTGCAGGCGCTGCGTGAGCTGGCACTGCTGTGGATGGACCGTCTGCAGATCTTCCGCCCTCATCTCGGCGGTTCGGTGTGGCATGGGACGGCGACGAGGCACAGCGATATCTATCTCCAGTTGTTCTGCGACGACCCCAAGGCACCTGAATGGACATTGCTCGACCATCGTGTCGAGTACCACCCCGGCACGGTGAATGGTTGGAGGGGCGAGCCGGTGGAAGCGCTGACATTGCGCGCCCGCAGCGAAACGCTGGGGCAGTGGGTGTTGGTGCACCTCATGGTGCACGACCTGGACGATCTTCGGGGAGCCCTCAAGCCCGATGCGCAGGGGCGAAAGCCCAGGGGGGATGTGGCTGCCTTGCGCCGGCTGCTGGCTGGGGAGGCCGTGGCATGAGCCTGAAGCGAAGAACCCTCTGGATGGCGGGGGTGGCAGTGGCTGCTGGCGGCGCTGGCGCTCTGGTGGCCACGCACCGCTTCCAGCTTCAGCCTGTGATGAGCGAGGCCGAGACCGCATTCTGGGCTGGCTCGTTCGATGGGCCGAACGGGGAATCCCTGCGCATGGCCGACTTCCGGGGCAAACCCTTGCTGGTGAATTTCTGGGCGACCTGGTGCCCCCCCTGCGTGGAGGAATTGCCGCTTCTGAACCAGTTTCATGCGGCACATGCCGCACGGGGGTGGCAGGTGGTCGGTCTGGCGGTGGACCAGCCCAGCGCAGTGCGCGGCTTCATGCAGAAGCTTCCCCTCCGGTTCCCGGTCGGCATGGCCGGCTTTGCCGGCACCGAGCTCAGCAAGAGTCTGGGCAATCCCACCGGTGCCTTGCCGTATACCGTTGTGTTCGGCACCGACGGCGCGATTCTTCATCGCAAGATCGGGAAGGTATCCGAGACAGATCTGGCCCAGTGGGCAGAGCTCGGGTGACCTTTCGTCAATCCGCGCGAACGTGATCCGAAAAAGGGGTAAATTCCTCCCTTCTACAAGAACAGCCCGAGGTTGATGGCGCTTCTCCGCGCCTCAAGACCCTCACGGGCGCGGGGTTGGACAGCCGGTCCGTTCGTGTACACTGCGGCACCCCGGCGGGTTGATGCACCTATTATTTCAATGAAATTGAGTGCTTTTAGATCAACTTGACCGATCTTCGTTGGAGAAATCATGGATTTAAGAAAACTGAAGACACTGATCGATCTCGTGTCCGAGTCGAACGTGTCCGAGCTCGAAATCACCGAGGCCGAAGGCAAGGTACGCATCGTCAAGAGCGCTCCGGTCGTGGCCGCCGCTCCCATCACCTACAGCATGGCGCCTGCGCCCGTGGCTCCCACGGTGGTGCCTGCGGTGGAAGCGGCCTCTGCCGCGCCCGCCGTCGCAGCAACGCCTGCTGCGCCTGCCGGTCATACCGTGAAGTCACCCATGGTCGGTACGTTCTACCGCGCGTCCAGCCCGGGCGCCAAGCCCTTTGTCGAAGTGGGCGACACCATCAAGGAAGGCGAGACGATCTGCATCGTCGAGGCCATGAAGATCCTCAATGAAATCGAAGCCGACAAATCGGGCACCGTGACCCAGATCCTGGTGGAAAACGGTCAGGCTGTGGAGTACGGCCAACCGCTGTACGTGATCGAATAAAGAAGGCTCCGAGCCCATGTTCAAGAAAATCCTGATCGCCAACCGGGGGGAGATCGCGTTGCGTATCCAGCGCGCCTGCCGGGAAATGGGCATCAAGGCGGTGATGGTGTATTCCGAGGCCGACCGCGACGCCAAGTACGTGCGCCTGGCCGACGAGGCGGTCTGCATTGGCCCGGCACAGAGCGCCCAGAGCTATCTCAGCATGCCGGCCATCATTTCGGCGGCCGAGGTGACCGATGCCGAAGCCATCCATCCTGGCTACGGCTTCCTGTCGGAGAACGCCGATTTCGCCGAGCGCGTCGAGAAGAGCGGCTTCACGTTCATCGGTCCGACGCCCGACTCGATCCGCATGATGGGCGACAAGGTGTCGGCCAAGCAGGCCATGATCCGCGCCGGCGTGCCCTGCGTGCCGGGCTCCGAGGGGGCATTGCCCGATGATCCCGTGGTGATCAAGCGCACCGCGAAAGCCGTGGGCTATCCCGTCATCATCAAGGCAGCCGGCGGCGGCGGCGGACGTGGCATGCGCGTGGTGCACACTGAAGCGGCTCTGCTGCATGCGGTGCAGACCACGAAGGCAGAAGCCGGTGCGGCTTTCGGCAATCCCGAGGTCTACATGGAGAAGTTTCTCCAGAACCCTCGGCATATCGAGATCCAGGTTCTTGCCGACCAGCATCGCAACGCGGTGTATCTGGGGGAGCGCGACTGCTCCATGCAGCGCCGTCACCAGAAGGTGATCGAAGAGGCGCCAGCGCCCGGTATTCCTCGTCGGTTGATCGAGAAGATTGGCGAGCGCTGCGCGGCTGCCTGCAAGAAGATCGGCTATCGCGGAGCAGGTACCTTCGAGTTCCTGTTCGAGAACGGCGAGTTCTACTTTATCGAGATGAACACCCGCGTGCAGGTCGAGCACCCTGTGACCGAGTGGATTACCGGCGTCGACATCGTGCGCACCCAGATTGCAGTGGCCGCGGGGGAGAAGCTGCCTTTCACGCAGCGCCAGATCGAGCTGCGTGGCCATGCCATCGAGTGCCGCATCAACGCGGAAGATCCATACAAGTTCACGCCTTCGCCAGGCCGCATCACGACCTGGCATGCACCGGGTGGCCCGGGCGTCCGGGTGGATTCGCACGCCTACGCGAACTACTTCGTGCCGCCCAACTACGACTCGATGATCGGCAAGATCATCGTGCATGGCGATACGCGCGAGCAGGCATTGGCCCGCATGCGCACGGCGTTGGCCGAGACCGTGATCGAAGGCATCAGCACCAATATCCCGCTGCATCGCGAGTTGATGGTGGACGCCAATTTCGTGACCGGCGGGACCAACATCCACTACCTGGAAGAGTGGCTGTCGCAACGTGAGCGCTGAAGCCTCCCTGCTGACCCAGCCGCCAGCTGGGTGCCTTTTTGAGCTGGTTCTTCTGGTCTCGGAGGCGGCTGTGGACGACGTGAGCGACGCGATGGTGGCGCTCGATGCGCTCAGCGTCTCGGTGGAAGACGCCGACGCGATGACCGATGCGGAGACGGCGATGTTCGGCGAGCCCGGCATGCCGCCGCCCAAGGAAGGGTGGCAGCGTTCACGCCTGGTGGCCTTGTTCCCGACCGACGCTGCGGCGCGGGAGGCGGCGCGCCTGCTGTCGGCCCAGGATTTTTTTGAAGGATGTGCCGTGCAGGGTGTGCGTGCGGTGCTCGAGCAGGACTGGGTCCGGCTCACGCAATCGCAGTTCGAGCCGGTGGAGATCACGCCCAGCTTCTGGATCGTGCCGAGCTGGCACGAACCCCCGGCGGCCGCGCAGCAGGTCATCCGGCTCGATCCGGGATTGGCCTTCGGCACCGGCACGCACCCGACCACGCGGATGTGCCTGCGCTGGATTGCACAACACGGTCCTGTTGGTCCGCATGTGCTGGACTACGGCTGTGGTTCGGGCATTCTGGCGATCGGTGCAGCCAAGTTCGGTGCACGTGAGATCGTGGCGGTGGACATCGACCCGGCGGCGGTGGAGTCGACCCAGCTCAATGCCGAGGCCAACAACGCCATCCTGTCCGCAGGTCTGCCGGATCGGGCGCGTGGCGAGCACGATCTGGTGCTGGCCAACATTCTGGCCACGCCATTGAAGGTGCTCGCGCCGCTGCTCTGTTCGCATGTTCGCGCAGGCGGCCATCTGGTGCTGGCCGGCATCCTGGCGCGTCAGGCCGAAGAGCTGATCGAAGCCTACGCCCCCTGGGTGACGTTGCAGGTCAGCGACGAAGAGGATGGCTGGATCCTCATGACCGCCGTCAAGGCCTGAAGCCGCTGCCGCGCCCGCGATAATCGGCGCATGAGTTTCACCACCCGTTGCCCCTCGTGCGGAACGATGTTCAGGGTCGTTGCCGACCAGCTGAAGATCTCCGAAGGCTGGGTGCGTTGCGGGCATTGTGCCGATGTGTTCGATGCCACGCTCTACCTTCAGCCCTGGATTCCACCAGGTGAGGAGCCGGCGTCCGAGGAGTTCTTGGCCGCCGCGCCGGAACCCGAGCCCGGACCCGCAGCAGAGCCTGATCCCGAACCTCCGCTCGAGCCCGAGCTGGATCCGCATGTGGAGCTCGCCGATGAGCTCAACCATGAGCCGGGCGAGGTCGATTCTCGGCAGGAATTGACGCCGGATGTCTTGCTCGATGAGCCGATGTGGGAGTCCGCAGAGGCCTCCATGGACGAGCGTGCGGTCGAGACCATGCCTCCACCTTTCAGTGTCGCACCCATCAGCGAGCCAGTTGCCGACGACGCGGAATCTGACTTCCAGGCCGAGTTGAAGCGCTTTGCGGCCGGCCTCGGACGGTTGAAGGAAGGGGGCGCCAGCCCGGTGGTGGCGGAGGCGGGCGCTGATGCTGCCGTCTCGGTGATGCCAGAGGCACCCGCGCCGCAGGAGGCACAGGATGCAGAGGAACAACCACCCGCTCAACCCGATGCCACCGACCCCGTGCCGGGGTTCGTGCGCCAGGCCCAGCGTCAGGCCTTCTGGTCTTCGCGCGGTATGCGCGCCACATTGGCTTCGCTCACGCTGGTTCTGGTGGCGCTGTTCGCTGGACAGTGGGCTGTGCACGAACGGGATCGGCTGGCCGCGTGGCGGCCTGAGCTGCAACCCATGCTGCAGCAGGTCTGCAACCACCTGGGCTGCAAGCTGGCGCCCGTGCGCCGCATCGATGCCATCGTCATCGACAGCACGTCGCTGGTGCGGCGCCTGGGCAATTTCTACTCGTTCGACCTCGTGCTCAAGAACACGGCGCCGATGGCGCTGGCCGTGCCGGCACTCGAGCTGAGTCTGACCGACATTGGCGGTGGCGTGATCTCGCGCCGCGTCTTCCTCCCTGACGAGTGGCCCGATGCGCCGGCCCTGCTGCCGGCACAGGCATCGGTCACGATCAACTTCCGGCTGTCGCTCGCCCTCGGCGACGACACTCCCATGGCCGGTTACAACGCCCTGGTTTTCTACCCCTGATACGGAAACACTCCATGCCCATTCTTGTTTGCGGTTCGCTCGCCTTTGACACCATCATGACCTTCGAAGGCCGTTTCGCCGAGCAGATCCTGCCGAGTCAATTGCACATTCTCAATGTGTCGTTTCTGGTGCCGGGTTTGCGCCGTGAATATGGGGGCTGCGCGGGCAATATCGCATATGGTTTGCGCCAGCTGGGCGCGCAGGCCGTGCCATTGGCGATGCTTGGAAACGATGGAGGCGAATACCTGGAGCGGCTGCGCACGCTCGGGGTGGACACGCGCCACGTGTTGTCGGACGCGGACAGCTACACCGCGCAGGCCATGATCATGACGGACCGCGACAACAACCAGATCACCGCGTTCCACCCGGGCGCCATGTCGATGGCGCACGAGAACCCTGTGCCTCCGCGGAGCGACATTGCGGTGGCCATCATCTCTCCCGATGGCCGCGATGCGATGCTCTCGCACGCGCGTCAGCTGCACGATGCCGGTGTGCCCTTCGTGTTCGACCCCGGACAGGGCCTGCCGATGTTCAATGGCGAGGAGTTGCGGCAGTTCATCGAGCTGGCTAGCTGGGTCACTCTGAACGACTACGAAGCCCAGATGCTGAGTGAGCGCACCGGTCTCACCCTGGATGAGATCGCGGCGAGTGTGCGCGGGATGATCGTCACATTGGGTGCGGAAGGTTGTGACGTGTGGGACGGCGGCGCGGCGAAGGTGCGGGTGGCGGGTGTTGCCGCCACGTCGGTGGTGGACCCCACCGGTTGCGGCGATGCGTTCCGTGCCGCCCTGCTGCATGGGCTGGAGCAGGGCTGGCCGCTGCAGCGATGCGCTGAACTCGGCAACCGCATGGGTGCGGTGAAGATCGCCAGCCGGGGCGGCCAGAACTACACGCTGACGAACTGACAAAAAAAAGCCCGGCGCTTTCGCGCCGGGCTTGCAGGTCATCTCAACGAGAGACTCAGGGCTTGCTGGACGTGGGGAACGGCCAGGCAGCCTGAGGGTTGAGTTTCGTCTGCGCCGCAGGAGCAGCAGGGGCTGCCGGCTTCTTGGCCGGCTCAGCTTTTTTTGCTGGGGCTGCCTTCTTCGCAGGGGCCTTCTTCGCAGCGGCCTTTTTGGCAGGAGCCTTTTTCGCAGCGGCTTTCTTCGCCGGCGCTTTCTTGGCAGCAGCCTTCTTGGGCGCGGCCTTCTTGGCGACGACCTTCTTCGCCGGCGCTTTCTTGGCAGCGGCTTTCTTCGCCGGTGCCTTCTTGGCGACGACCTTCTTGGCCGCAACCTTCTTCGCCGGTGCTGCCTTCTTGGCAGCGACCTTCTTCGCCGGTGCCTTCTTGGCAGCGACCTTCTTGGCCGGTGCCTTCTTCGCCGGTGCTGCCTTCTTCGCAGCAGGTTTCTTGGCCGGAGCCTTCTTAGCCGGTGCGGCCTTCTTGGCCGGGGCTTTTTTTGCAGTTGCCATTGTTTTCTCCTTGATCAAGTTGCAAAGAGCACTTCATCCAGCCTTGTTGCCGGTGAAGTGATTCAACGCCCTGGGGCCGTGTGGATGCATCCACGGCTGGCCCCAAGGATTTGAATCCTGTGACAAAACCCTGTTCCCGGCGTCTGCGCGTCGGTGACAGGGTTCTGTATGTACGGAAATCATGTTCTTGGTCGATACGGGCAATGCGGCTCTGGCAGTTATGGGAAATCAGTCCCAGGACAACGCCCCGCCGGTCTGGTATTCGATCACACGCGTTTCGAAGAAATTGCGTTCCTTCTTGAGGTCGATCATCTCGCTCATCCAGGGGAACGGGTTCTCTTCGTTCGGAAACAGGGGCTCAAGGCCTATCTGCGTGGCGCGGCGGTTGGCAATGTAGCGCAGATAACCCTTGAACATCGACGCGTTCATGCCGAGCACGCCGCGCGGCATGGTGTCCTCGGCATAGCGGTACTCCAGTTCGACGGCCTTGAGGAACAGCTCCTTGATCTCTGCCTTGAACTCGGCGGTCCAGAGCATCGGATTCTCCATCTTGATCGCGTTGATCAGATCGATGCCGAAGTTGCAGTGCATGGACTCGTCGCGCAGGATGTACTGATACTGCTCGGCAGCGCCAGTCATCTTGTTCTGGCGACCCAGCGCCAGAATCTGCGTGAAGCCGACATAGAAGAACAGGCCTTCCATCAGGCAGGCAAACACGATCAGGCTCTTGAGCAGGCGCTGGTCGGTCTCTGGCGTGCCGGTGTGGAAGTCCGGGTCCATGATCGCTTCGATGAAGGGAATCAGGAACTCATCCTTGGCGCGGATCGAATCGACTTCGTTGTACGCGTTGAAGATCTCGGACTCATCCAGACCGAGCGACTCCACGATGTACTGGTAGGCGTGCGTGTGGATGGCTTCCTCGAAAGCCTGGCGCAGCAGGAACTGGCGGCACTCGGGCGCCGTGATGTGGCGGTAGGTGCCCAGCACGATGTTGTTGGCGGCGAGCGAGTCGGCGGTCACGAAGAAGCCAAGATTGCGCTTGACGATGCGGCGTTCGTCTTCCGTCAGACCATTGGGATCTTTCCAGAGCGCAATGTCGCGGCTCATGTTCACTTCCTGCGGCATCCAGTGGTTGGCGCAGGTGGCGAGATACTTTTCCCAGGCCCACTTGTATTTGAATGGCACCAACTGGTTGACGTCGGTCTGGCCGTTGATGATGCGCTTGTCAGCCGCATTGACGCGACGCACCGAAGGCTGAGCTGCTGCGGCCTTCGGTGTGGCCGCGGTGTTGATCGAAGCGGAAGGGGTGGCGGCGCGCTCACCGGATGGTGAGGACAGTGAGGCTTGCAGGCCCGACATGCCGGTGGGCAGTGGGCTGTTCGCTGGCTTCGATGAGGGCGTGGTGTGATCGTCCCAGGTCAACATAGAGGTTTCCAATGTGCGGATTATGAAAGTGTGTGCATGAAATGCAAAGTGATCAGGCGATATGCGCACATTTTGTGTTGCGGTGTTGCATCGAATTGCATTCAATGAACATCACAAAACATGCACGCACGACGCTCGAAATCACTGACAGGCTTCACAACCCGGGTCGTCAATTGCGCAGAATTTGATGTCGGTTGCAGGCTTCATATCGGTGCTGTCCGCAGTCGGGGCCACCGCTGCCGAAGCCGCGACGGGGCTGGTGTTGCCGACCGAGACTGCATTGAGCTGGCCGGTGCGGCCCGTGGATTTCTCGATCTGCGTGGCCGACGTGGTGCGCAGGTAATACGTGGTCTTGAGGCCGCGCAGCCATGCCAGCTTGTAGGTGTCGTCGAGCTTCTTGCCCGATGCGCCGGCCATGTAGATGTTCAGGCTCTGTGCCTGATCGATCCATTTCTGGCGGCGTGCGGCGGCTTCCACCAACCACAGCGGCTCCACTTCAAAGGCCGTGGCGTAAAGCGCCTTCACGTCTTGCGGCACACGGTCGATCGGACGCAGCGAGCCATCGAAGTGCTTGAGGTCCATGACCATCACGTCGTCCCACAGGCCCAGGCGCTTGAGATCCTTCACCAGGTAGCTGTTGATGACGGTGAACTCGCCCGAGAGGTTGGACTTCACCGAGAGGTTGCCGAAGCAGGGCTCGATGGACGCGTCCACGCCGATGATGTTGGAGATGGTCGCGGTCGGTGCGATGGCCACGCAGTTGGAATTGCGCATGCCATCGGCGGCGATCTTCTGGCGCAGGGCGTCCCAGTCCAGGCTGCTGGAGCGGTCCACGTCCACATAGCCACCGCGCTCACGGGCGAGCAGGTCCAGTGTGTCGGGCGGGAGGATGCCCTTGTCCCACAGCGAACCGCGGTAGCTGGCGTAACGGCCGCGCTCGCGGGCAAGCTCGGTCGAAGCCCAGTAGGCGTAGTAGCAGACGGCTTCCATCGAGCGATCAGCGAATTCCACCGCTTCATTGGAGGCGTAGGGGATGCGCAGTTCATACAGCGCGTCCTGGAAGCCCATCACACCCAGGCCCACCGGGCGGTGGCGCATGTTGGAATCGCGCGCCTTCTTCACCGCGTAGTAGTTGATGTCGATCACGTTGTCGAGCATGCGCATGGCGGTCTTGATGGTCGCCTGCAGCTTTTCGTGGTCCAGCACCTTGGCACCGTCGTTGCCCAGCTTGACGTGGTTGAGCAGGTTGACCGATCCCAGGTTGCAGACCGCGGTTTCGGTGTCGCTGGTGTTCAGCGTGATCTCGGTGCAGAGGTTGGAGCTGTGGACGACGCCGGCGTGCTGCTGCGGGCTGCGCACGTTGCAGGCGTCCTTGAAGGTGATCCAGGGGTGGCCGGTCTCGAACAGCATCGAGAGCATCTTGCGCCACAGGTCGCTGGCGGGCACCTTGCGGTAGGGCTTGATTTCGCCGCGTGCGGCCTTTTCCTCGTAGGCCACGTAGGCCTTCTCGAAGTCCGCACCGAACTTGTCGTGCAGGTCCGGGGTGTTGGAGGGCGAGAACAGGCTCCACTCGCCCTTTTCCAGCACGCGCTTCATGAACAGGTCGGGAATCCAGTTCGCCGTGTTCATGTCGTGCGTGCGGCGGCGGTCGTCGCCGGTGTTCTTGCGCAGCTCCAGGAATTCTTCGATGTCGAGGTGCCAGGTTTCCAGGTAGGTGCAGACCGCGCCCTTGCGCTTGCCGCCTTGGTTGACGGCCACGGCGGTGTCGTTCACCACTTTCAGGAACGGCACGACGCCCTGCGACTCGCCGTTGGTGCCCTTGATGTGGGAGCCCAGGGCGCGCACGCGCGTCCAGTCGTTGCCCAGGCCACCTGCAAACTTGGACAGCAGCGCGTTTTCCTTGATCGACTCGTAGATACCGTCGAGGTCGTCGGGCACGGTGGTCAGGTAGCAGCTGGAGAGCTGCGAGCGCAGCGTACCGCTGTTGAACAACGTGGGCGTGGACGACATGAAATCAAACCTGGAGAGCACCTCGTAGAACTCGATGGCGCGGGCTTCGCGGTCGATCTCGTTGAGCGACAGGCCCATGGCCACGCGCATGAAGAAAGATTGCGGCAGCTCGATGCGCGTCTTGCGCACGTGCAGGAAGTAGCGGTCGTACAGGGTCTGCAGGCCGAGGTAGTCAAATTGCAGGTCACGCTCGGGCTTGAGTGCCGCGCCCAGGCGGGCCAGGTCGAACTGCAGCAGCTTCTCGTCGAGCAGGTCGTTGTCGACGCCCTTCTTGATGAACTGCGGGAAGTTCTCGGCATAGCGGGCACCCATCTCGGCGGCGGGCACTTCCTCGCCCATCACTTCCTTGACGATCGTGTGCAGCAACAGGCGCGCGGTGGCGTAGGTGTAGTCGGGATCCTTCTCGATCAGCGTGCGCGCAGCGAGGATGGAGGCTTTGTAGACCTCTTCCATCGGCACACCGTCGTACAGGTTGCGCTTGGTTTCAGCGACGATGGGCTCGGCCTTGACGTCCTTGCCCAGGCCGTTGCAGGCGGCGGCGATCAGGCCTTGCAGGCGCGGCAGGTCGAGCGGCACGCGCTGGCCACCGTCGAGCACGTGCAGAACAGGCTCGGTCGGGTGAGCCACTTCCGCCTGGTGCGCGCGTTCCTGCGTGCGGCGTTCACGGTAGAGCACGTAGGCGCGGGCGACTTCGTGGTGGCCGCTGCGCATCAGGCCGAGTTCGACCTGGTCTTGCACATCTTCAATATGGAAGGTGCCGCCGCCCGGGCGCGAGCGCATCAGGGCGCGCGCCACGTTCTGGGTCAATTCATCCACCGTTTCGCGCACGCTGGCCGATGCGGCACCCTGGGTGCCGTGCACCGCCAGGAACGCCTTCATCATGGCCACGGCGATCTTGCTGGGCTCGAACGGCACCACGGCACCGTTGCGGCGGATGATCTGGTAATTGGAGAAAACCGAGCTGCTCGCGGCCAGCGAAGCTGCGGCGGGCATGCCGACAGGAGGCTTCAGGGAGGCGGGTGACGGGGTGGTGATGGGGGAAGCGGTCAGCATGATTCCTCTTTCATTTGATTGTTGTGTGGTGACGGCATCGGGTGCGCGTTGCCCGATGGCTGCATAGTGACTGGGTGCCGGTATCAACGTTGGCCACAGGTGATTGCCACAGCAGCCAGGCGGGCTGCATCCGGTGGGTGGCGATACGGGTGGGAGTACGTTTTGGACGTCACAAGGTAACACTATATCTGGTGTCCATGTCACGTTCAAGCCACTACGGGTAGTGTTTTCCCAAAATCGAGGGAGGGCATGCGCGAAGCGCTTTACGTTAGACAGAAATTGATCGATGGCGCGTTGATGTCATGCACGAAGTGATCGCTGTCGAGCGCGCGAGACGCCTTGCCTTGTGGAGGTGGGATCAACGCTGACGGGCGCTCCAGCCAGATTTGCCTTGGATCGGCGCGCCGTTCATGGCTTGGGCGCGAAGCGGCTTCGTCCAGCGTTGCAATCAGTTGCCCGCGATGCTCTGGCGCAACGCATCGGGTGGAAAAAAATCATCTGACCAGCCAAGACCTGCTCGCAGACGTGACCAGCTGAAACCCGGACCGGGATCCTGCTTGCGCCCAGGGGCGATGTGCTCGTGGCCGGCGACATGCGCGATGGGGTAACGCTGCACCAGCTGGGTGCACAACTGGACGAGCGCCGCGTACTGGGCGACCTCGAACACATCGCCCTCCAGCCCCTCGAGCTCGATGCCGATGGAGTCGTCGTTGCAATTGCTGCGGCCGCGCCAGCAGGACCGGCCCGCGTGCCAGGCCCGCGCGTCGGCATCGACGAACTGGATGACTTCTCCATCGCGCCGCACGAAGAAGTGCGACGACACCTCCATGCCGCGGATCTGTTCGAAGTAGGGGTGTGCCTTCCAGTCCAACTGGTTGGTGAAGAGCTGTTCCACCTCAGGGCCGCCGTAGACGCCCGGCGGCAGACTGATGGAGTGGATGACGATCAGGTCGACGATGGCTCCTTCGGGCCTCGGTCCGTGGTTGGGCGAAGCGCAGTGGCGGGCTGTCTGCAGCCAGCCACCGCGCCAGGCGCCTCGCATGCTTTCGTCAGGTGTCGTCATCGTCCGAGGGCATGGCAATGCCCAGCCGCTGGATGCGATAGCGCATCTGACGCAGGTTCAGGCCCAGCCGGGCCGCCGCCGCCGTGCGGTTGAAGTCGCATTCGCGCAGCGCCTTGAGCAGCACCTGCCGCTCCTGTTCGTCCAGGTAGGTCTGCAGGTCGGGCGGTATGTCCGTGGGGGAGGCGGTCGACGCGCCCATATGCCCGCTGGTGGGTGACAGTTCGTCCGGCTGGGTCGGTTGCTCGGGAAGATCGTCGGATTCGCCGAAGTCTTCGGGTTCGAGCGTGTCTCCGTTGCTCAAGGCGAGGGCGCGCTGCAGCAGGTTTTCCAGCTCGCGCACGTTGCCCGGCAGCTCACGGGACTGCAACCAGGCGAGCACGCGCGGCGAAAGCGATGGCACATTCTGGCCGGATTCGGCGCACAGGCGAACCAGCAGCGCGTTCACCAGCATTGGCAGGTCGTCACGGCGTTCGCGCAAGGCCGGCGTGCGCAATCCGATCACGTTGAGGCGGTAGAACAGGTCCTGGCGGAACTGACCGCTCTGCACCAGGCCACCGAGATCGCGGTGCGTGGCACTGACCAGCCGCACATCGACGGCTTCTTCCTGCACGCCACCGAGTGCACGCACCCGGCGTTCCTGGATCACGCGCAGCAGCTTGGCCTGCATGGCCAGTGGCAGGTCGCCGATCTCGTCGAGGAACAGGGTGCCGCCACGCGCTGCCTGGAAGTACCCCTCGCGGTCCGCGGTGGCGCCGGTGTAGGCGCCTTTGCGCGCGCCGAAGAATTCCGCTTCGATGAGGTTCTCGGGAATGGCGCCGCAGTTGACCGCGACAAAGGGCCCGGCGTTGCGGTGGCTGCAGTCGTGCACGGCGCGGGCGACCAGCTCCTTGCCGGTTCCAGATTCGCCCAGGATGAGCACGGGTGCCATGCTGGAGGCCACCTTTTCGATACGTGACTTGATCTGGGTGATGCTGGGTGAGTTGCCCACGATCCGGCGCAGCGATTGCGTGCCGCTGGATGGAGCTTCGGGCTTGCGCGATACATCGCCCGTCGCGCCGCCCTGTGGCAGGCCCGGAGTGGCCGCACCGTTGAGCGCGCCACCCTGCTGGTCGCGCAAGCTTCGCACGGCGGCCGTGACCGCACTGCGCAGCTGCTTGAGGTCCACCGGCTTGGTGAGGTAGTCGAACGCGCCAGCCTTCAGCGATTCCACCGCGTTCTCCGCAGAGCCGTAGGCCGTGATCACGATGCATTTCTCTGAGCGCTGTGCGTCGCCGATTTCGCGCAGCAGATCCAGGCCCAGGCCATCGGGCAGACGCATGTCGGAAATCACCACATCGAAGCGTTGTTGCGCGAGCCATTCCCGTGCCTGGGTGATATCGGGGGCGGCGACCACCGCATGGCCCTCGCGCAACAACGTCAGCTCGTAGAGCGTGCGCAGGTCGGGCTCGTCGTCAACGACCAGCACGGAGGCGGGGGAAGGCGCGTTGGGCATCGGGTTGAATTCAGCGGGCCCCCAGGGACGCGCCTCCGGTTGTCATGGGGCGGCTGTGGGGTTCGGCACGTGTGGCGATGGAATCGCCGGCCGGGTACGAGAGGCTCTGCTGCGTGGGCTCTCGCGCCGGGGCCGGACCGGCAGCCGGAATCAGCGCATAGAACTCGTTGCCCTCCTGCTGGTCCAGCCGGGTGCGCCTGTAGGCAATCTGGGCGCCATAGCGCTCGCACAGCTCACGGCAGATGTAGAGTCCCAGGCCACTGGAGCGGCTTTCGGAAGAGAAGAAGGGTTCGAACAGGTGGCGCATCACGCTGGCCTCCAGCGCCTGCCCGTCGCTCCAGACCGACAGGCGGATATGGTCATTGCCGCTGGGTTGCGTGATCAATCGGATCGAGGAAGGTTTGCCGCTGGCGTGGCGCAGGGCGTTGTCCAGCAGGTTGATGAGCAGGCGGCGCAGGTGCTCCGGGTCGAAACCCACATGGGCAGCCGGCGCATGGACGTGCACGCCAAGAATGCGATCCGCGCGGCTCTGCCTCACCCATTCCAGTGCGACCTGTCGCACCGTCTGGTCCAGCGGCAGAGCGGGCGCCGTGGTGGTGTCCTGGTTGGGCTGTGCGCGTGCCACGTTGAGGATGTCGTCGACGATGCGCGAAAGCCGCTGCGCGTTCTGCTCGATCATGCGGGTGAGGCGCTTCTGTGCTGGCGCCTGCACTTCTTCATCAAGCAGGGCATTCGCCTGCGTGATGGCCGACAGAGGGTTCCGGATTTCATGCGCCACGGCGGCGGACATGCGTCCCATGGATGCGAGCTTCTCGGTGCGCACGCGCGCTTCGACCTCGCGCAGGTCTTCCAGGAACAGCACGCACAGGCCTGCGCTGCGACCGCTCTGGGCGGTCAACCGGGTGCGTGCATGCAGGCGTTGGCTGGGCCGATTCTCGTCGTCGATGGTGGTTTCTGTTTCGAGTGCTTCACCCCGGGCGAAAGTCTCGTTCACGAGATGAGCCAGATGCTGCCAGCTCGAACGCGCGGAGAGCAGCAGCTTCGCGGCCTGGGGCGAGACCTGGCCGAGCAGCATGGACTGCGCGGCGGGATTGGCGCTGCGCACCACGCCGTGCGGATCCACCACCAGCACGCCCACCGTGAGGCTCTCGATCACCAGCACGTTCACCTGCGCCTGCGCGCGCGCTGCGGCCTGGCTGCTGGCAGCCAGCGCTTCTTCTCTCGCCAGGCGGATCGCCAACTGGTGGGCCAGCACTGCCACCAGGAAGAAACCGGTACCGGTCAGACCCGCTTGCAGAAAGCGGGCGGTGGAGAGGTCGCTCGTCCAGAGGGCGCTCAAGCCGGCTTCGCCCAGCAGATACAGGGTGACGCTCGCGGCGGTTGCCATGCCCAGCGTGAGGGAGCCCAGGATGGCCGCCAGCAGCACGGGCAAGGCGAAGAGTGCGGTGTAGTTGATGTTGCTGATCTGGAAGGACTGCAGCAGCGCAAACACCAGCACATCCACCCCGATGGTCAACACCCACTGGATGTGCATGGGGTGGCGGTGTTCCACCGGTCGCCAGAAATACATCATCACCAGGGCAGCGCACAGGTGAGCTGAGCACACCACCACCAGCCATTGCGGGCCGGCGGACTGGGTGACCAGCGTGAATACCTGCAGCGAGAGCAGCACGGCGGCAATGAACACGCGGGCGCGCATGAAGGCGCTCCACAAGCGCGAGAACGCGCGCATGCGCTGCTCACGGCTCTGCGTGTGGGTGCCCTCGAATGCGGAGTACCAGGACGGGGAGAACTGAGAGCTGACGTCCCGGGCCATGTCAGTCCTGATGGATCAGGGTCATACCGCGCCGCCTTCGCGAAGCCGGCGGTGCTCGACGCTGCAATACGCGCCCTGCCGGCCTTGCACGGCTTCGTTCTCGGGCAGGTGTGTGCCGCAGTGCGGGCAGGCCACCATGACCGTGGGCAGCTTGGGGCGCCCGGGCGTGGGGGGGGCGCGGCGGGCGGCGTCGGCGCGGTCGCTCACGCGGTTGTTGCGCCAGATGTAGAAGGCCACCATCACCACGGCCAGGACGATCAGGTATTTCATGGTCGATGCATCAGGCGCGGTGCAACAGCACTTCCAGCACGAACCGGGAGCCGGCGTAGCCCAGCAGCAGGAAGCCCGCGGCCACATAGAGCGTGCGCACGGCGACACGGCCTCGCCAGCCCAGGCGCCACCGACCCCAGAGCAGCACGCCCATGGTGAGCCAGGACAGCAGCGAGAATGTGGTCTTGTGGTCCCAGACCCAGCGGTGGTTGAGGGTTTCGGAAAAGAACCAGCCCGCCAGCAGCGTTGCGCTGAGCAGCGCGAAGCCGGCCGCGACGAAGCGGAAGGTGAGGCGTTCCAGTGTGAGCAGCGGCATGGAGGATTCGCTCGCGTTGCCCAGCCGGATGGCTTTTTCGGCGCGCTGCATCAGCCAGGCGTGCACCACGGCCGCCGCGATCAGGCCGTAGGACGCGATGCCCAACGCCCAATGCAGTGGCATCAAGGCGGAGTGCAGGGCGGGATAGGGTGTACCGGGAAACACCAGGGCCAGCAGCACGACGGCCATGCCCAGAACGGCCAGCGTCCAGCGCGCACGCATCTGTGGATACAGGCGGCTTTCGATGAGGTAGACGGTGAGCACGAGCCAGCCCGTGACGGACAACGCCGGTGCGAAACCAAAGCGTGCCGGTTGCTCGAACAGGCCCAGCACCAGCACCAGCAGGTGCAGCGCCCAGGCCAGACCGAGCAGGCCGCGGCTCTGCGGGGCCGACATGCGCGGGTGGGCCCAGGCGAGCAGCGCGTAGGCGAGTGCCGCACCACCGGAGAACACGGTGACGGGAAGGTTGGACGCGAGTGCGGGCAGCAGGCTCATCACCGGGGCAGCGCGCCAAGCGTGAAAGGGAAGGGCGCAGCTAAAATCATCCGCACAGTTTAACGGCCTTGTCTGGCCCGACCACACCGGCCCGCCGGCCTGTATCGCCGCCCGACGGCCCGTCCGGCGCGGGTTTCCGTTCTTTTCCTCCCTACCCGAGCGCAGCATGGCATCAGCCCTTTCAGACCGTCTCTCACGCATCGTCAAGGAAATGCGCGGCCAGGCCCGCATCACCGAGAGCAATGTCACCGACATGCTGCGCGAGGTGCGCATGGCCCTGCTCGAGGCGGACGTCGCGCTGCCGGTGGTGCGCGACTTCATCGCACGCGTGAAGGAGAAGGCACTGGGCCAGGAAGTGGTGGGCTCGCTCACGCCCGGGCAGGCGCTGGTGGCCATCGTCCATCGCGAGCTCGCCGCGACCATGGGCGAGGGCGTGGCCGACATCAACCTGGCGGCGCAACCGCCGGCCGTGATCCTGATGGCGGGCCTGCAGGGCGCCGGCAAGACCACGACCACCGCCAAGCTGGCCAAACACCTGATCGAGAAGCGCAAGAAGAAGGTGCTGACCGTTTCTGGCGACGTCTACCGCCCGGCTGCCATCGAGCAGTTGAAGACTGTGACCGCACAAGCCGGGGCCGAATGGTTTCCCAGCACGCCGGACCAGAAGCCGGTGGACATTGCGCGCGCCGCGATCGACCACGCGCGCAAGCACTATTTCGACGTGTTGCTGGTGGACACGGCAGGCCGCCTGGCGATCGATGAGGCGCTGATGCGCGAGATCCAGGAACTGCACGCCGTGCTCAAGCCGGTGGAGACGCTGTTCGTGGTGGACGCGATGCAGGGCCAGGACGCGATCAACACCGCCAAGGCATTCAAGGATGCGCTGCCCCTGACCGGCATCGTGCTCACCAAGCTCGATGGCGACTCGCGCGGCGGCGCAGCGCTCTCGGTGCGCCAGATCACCGGCGCGCCGATCAAGTTCGCCGGTGTGTCCGAGAAGATCGACGGTCTGGAGGTGTTCGATGCCGATCGCCATGCCCAGCGCGTGCTCGGCATGGGCGACATTCTCGCGCTGGTCGAGCAGGTCACCGCGGGCGTGGACATGGCGGCGGCACAGAAGCTCGCCGCCAAGGTGAAGAGCGGGCAAGGGTTCGATCTCAACGACTTCCTGGACCAGCTCCGTCAGATGAAGCAGATGGGGGGGCTTTCCAGCCTGATGGACAAGCTGCCTGCGGCCATGGCTGCGAAGGCCGGCGAGGTGGACATGAGCCGCGCCGAGAAGGACATCAAGCGCAAGGAAGGAATCATCTGCAGCATGACGCTCAGCGAACGCCGCAAGCCCGAGATCATCAAGGCCACGCGCAAGCGCCGCATCGCCGCAGGCGCGGGTGTGCAGGTGCAGGAGGTCAACCGCCTGCTCAAGGAGTTCGAGCAGATGCAGGACATGATGAAGAAGATGAAAGGCGGCGGCATGATGAAGATGATGAAGCGCATGGGGGGCATGAAAGGCATGCCCAAGCTGCCCGGCATGGGCCGTTGACAGGATTCGAATACATGGGCACCGCACCCGCCGATCCCCACACCATCAGCGACCTCGACTCGCTCCAGGCCCTGTTCGGCCCGGTGGGCGAAGCCTCGCTGCGCAAGGAAACCTCGCGCCTTCACCCGGTCTACCAGCGCTGGATCGAAGCTTCCCCCTTCGCGGTGCTGGCCACGGTGGGGTCCGACGGCCTGGACGCCTCTCCGCGTGGCGACCCGCCGGGTCTTGTCACGATCCAGGACGAGCACACCTTGCTGCTGCCCGAGCGCGCGGGCAACAACCGCATCGACAGCCTGAAGAACATTCTGGCCGATCCCCGCGTGGCCTTGCTGTTCTTCGTGCCAGGTGTGGGGGAGACCGTGCGCGTGAACGGTCGTGCGCTCATCTCGGTCGAGCCGGACCTGCTGCAAAGGCTGGCCATGGAAGGCAAGCCACCGCGCTGCGTGATTGTCATCACCGTGGAGACGGTGTTCTTCCAGTGTGCGCGCGCCATGAAGCGTTCACGCCTGTGGGACGTGCAAGAACCGGCTGCCGTGCCCACCGCCGGCGCGATGCTGGCGGCGTTGACGAACGATGCCATCGACGGGGTCGCCTACGACAGCGCCCTGCCTGAACGCCAGCGCAACACGCTCTACTGAGCGACGGCGTCAACCCAGGGTGCGGGCCAGCGCCTGCGCGGCCGCCTCCAGACGGGGCAACTGCAACCGCGCCTGGGCCAATGACATGCGCGCGGCGGGGGCCTGAAGCGCCAGCGCGCAGCGCACGGTGCGCTGGCCCGGTGCGAACACCGGCACCGCCACGCACACCAGGCCTTCGACGAATTCCTCGGCGTCCACCGCATGTCCATCACGGCGGATGGCGTCCAGTTGGGCGTCCAGCGCTTCACGCTGCGTCAGCGTGCTGGCGGTGTAGCGTGTGAGCGTGAGGCCATCCAGCACGGCGCGCCGCTGGCGTGCGCTCATCCACGCCAGGAAGAGTTTGCCGCTGGCCGAACAATGCGCCGGCACGCGTGTGCCGGGCCGCAGTTCCAGCCGCAGCGGAAAGGCCGACTCCACGCGGTCGAGGTAGACCACCTCCGCGCCCGACAGCGCCGTCAGGTTGCAGCTCTCGCCCACCTCGGCCACCAGCTGCCGCAGCACAGCATGTCGCACACCCTGCTGTGTGCTGTTGCTCAGGGCGGCTTCGGCCAGACGCAGCAGGCGCGATGCCATCGCGTACCGCCGGCCGTCGGGTTCTCGCACCAGCCAGCCTCCGTGCTCCAGTTGTGAGAGCATGCGATGCACGGTGGGCTTGGGCCAGCCCGTCAGTGTCACCATGTCGGGCAGCGCCAGCGGCTGGTCGGTGCGGGTGATCCGCTCCAGCAGTTCCATCAACCGCAAGCCGGGACTGCTGTCTGTTTCGGTGCTCATGTCTCGAAAAATGAGATGAATCATGAAATTATTTCGAGACGAATTCTAGGGGCCCCTACATTGCGGGCACAACTTCGAGGAGATGGGCGGTGACGACACCGAGCTTTCACAACGCGGTGGTGACCGGGGCTTGCGGTGGCCTGGGCCAGGCGTTGGCGCGTGAACTCATCGCCGGTGGCGCGCGCGTGGCACTGGTCGGCTTGCAGCGGCCCGCGCTGGAGGCGCTGGCCGCGTTGGCGCCGGAGCGCTGCGCCATCTACCAGCCGGACGTGTCTGACGCAGGCGCGATGCAGGCGATGGCGGCGGACTGGCTGGGCCGCGCTGGCGCACCGGATCTGGTGATCGCGAACGCGGGGGTGGCCGGCGGTTTCGACACCGCGCAGGCCGGCGACCTTGCCGTGATGCGCCGCATGCTCGAAATCAACCTGCTCGGGGTGGCCACCACTTTCCAACCCTTCATGGCGCCGATGCGCGCCGGTGGGCGGCGTGGCGCGCTGGTGGGCGTGGCCAGCGTGGCGGGTTGGCGCGGCATGCCGGGCAATGGCGCGTACTGCGCGAGCAAGGCCGGCCTGATCGCCTACCTGCAGAGCCTGCGAGCGGAATTGCGCCCGACCGCGATCACCGTACACACCGTCAGCCCGGGTTACCTGCGCACCGCGCTCACCGCGGGCAACCGTTTCGCCATGCCGGGTCTGCTCGAACCCGACGAAGCCGCGCGCCGGCTGCTGGCCGGCGTGGCCGGCGGCACCGAACACATCGTGCTGCCCCGGCGCATCGGCTGGCTCTCGCGAGCGCTCAGCCTGTTGCCCGCGCGTCTGCACGACCGCATCCTGCTCGGCCAGCCGCGCAAACCCCGTGCCGGCGAACCCGGTGCCACCGACATCCCGGGCCTGAAAAAATGACGACACCGACCGAACAACAGATTGCCCTCATCGGTGCCGGGCCCTCGGGCCTGGCCGGCGCGCGCTGCCTGCAGAAGCACGGCATTCCCTTCCAGGGTTTCGAGGCTCACACCGACGTGGGCGGTCTGTGGAACATCCACAACCCGCGTTCGACGGTTTACCAGTCGGCGCACCTGATCTCCAGCAAGCGTATGACGGAGTTCAGCGAATTTCCCATGCCCGACTGGGTGGCCGACTACCCAAGCCACCGCGAGTTGCTCGATTACTTCAGCGCCTTCGCCGACCATTTCAGGCTGCGCGAGCACTACCGCTTCGGCACCCGCGTGCTGAAGGCGGTGCCGATGAGCGACGCACCCGATACCTTGTGGCGTCTGACCACCGAAGATGCCAGCGGCGAGCGGCACACCGCGGAGTACAAGGGCGTGGTGGTGGCCAATGGCACGCTGGCGGAGCCCAACATGCCGGCCTTCGAGGGTGAGTTCACTGGCGAGCTGCTGCACACCTCGGCCTACAAGCATGCCGACCAGTTCCGGGGCAAGCGGGTGCTGATCGTGGGAGCGGGCAACTCGGGTTGCGACATCGCGGTCGACGCGGTGCACCAGGCGCGCAGTGTGGACATCTCGGTGCGCCGTGGCTACTACTTCGTGCCCAAGTACGTGTTTGGCAAGCCGGCCGACTCCATTGGCGGCAAGCTGCGGCTACCGCCCTGGCTCAAGCAGAAGATCGACAGCACCATCCTGAAGTGGTTCACCGGCGACCCGGTGCGCTTCGGTTTTCCGAAGCCCACGTACAGGATGTACGAATCGCATCCGGTGGTGAACTCGCTCATCCTGTACCACATCGGCCATGGCGACGTGGGCGTGCGCGCCGACATCGCGCGCTTCGATGGCCATACCGTGCATTTCAAGGACGGCAGCCACCGCGATTACGACCTCGTGCTCGCAGCCACTGGCTACAAGCTGCACTACCCGTTTCTCGATCATGCGCTGCTCAACTGGCAGGGCATGGCGCCGCGTCTCTACCTGAACATCTTCGCGCCACGCTTCGACCGCCTCGCTGTGCTGGGCATGGTCGAGGCCAGTGGTCTGGGCTGGCAGGGCCGCTATGAACAGGCCGAGTTGGTGGCACGCTACTTCAAGGGGCTTGACGATGGCAAGGCCAGTGCTGCCGCGTTCCGTGCGGCGAAGGCTGGCCCCGCTCCAGACCTCTCGGGGGGCTACAAGTACCTGCAGCTCGAACGCATGGCCTACTACGTGAACAAGGACGTGTACCGCGACGCAGTGCGCCAGGCGGCCGAGGCGTTGACCTGAAGCCATCGAGGCGACCCGAGACCACAACGAGAAGGAGACACCGATGCTGCCCGTGGACGAAATCCGGCTGAACTTCAACCCCGCTTCGCTGGCGGTGCTCAACGCGGTGCTGGCCTTTCTCATGTTCGGCATCGCGCTGGACACGAAGCTGGAAGATTTCCGCCGTGTCATGCGCATGCCACTGGCATTCACTGTCGGCATCGTCGCGCAGTTCATCGCGCTGCCGGCCATCACCTACGTGCTCACGTTGCTGCTGCAGCCGGGCCCCAGCATCGCGCTGGGCATGATCCTGGTGGCCTGCTGCCCGCCAGGCAACGTGAGCAACATCCTCACGCACCGCGCCAATGGCAATGTGGCGCTCAGCGTGTCGATGACGGCGGTGTCCAATGCCATTGCCATCGTGGCCATGCCGCTGAACTTCGCGTTCTGGGGTGGCATCCATCCGACGGCCGCGCCGCTGCTCAAGACGATCGCGCTGGACCCGCTGGAGATGCTCGTCCATATCCTGCTCATCATCGGCGTTCCCTTTGTACTCGGCATCGGGTGCGCGCACCGCTTTCCGGCCTGGACGACGCGCTTCAAGAAGCCGGTGCGCATCCTGAGCTTTGTCGCGCTGATCGCCTTCATCGTCGGGGCGATCGCGGGCAACTGGCGCTACTTCCTCGACTACGTCGGCTTGGTGCTGCTGGCCGTGGTGATCCACGACGCGCTGGCCTTCGGCACCGGCTATGCCATCGCACGCGCCGTCGGCCTGCCCGACTACGACCGTCGTGCCTTGTCCATCGAGGTCGGCATCCGCAACGCGGGTCTCGGGCTGGTCATCATCTTCAGCTTCTTCGGTGGCCTGGGTGGCATGGCGGTGGTGGCCGGCGTCTGGGGTTTCTGGGACATCATCGCCGGCCTGCTGCTGGCGGGCTGGTGGGCCAAACGGCCATTGGAAGGTGGCGTGCCGGATACGGGGAAGTGATGAACACAGCGACAGGACAGGCGCCAGCCGCACGGCGCGTGCTGGTCACGGGAGCCGACGGTTTTCTGGGCCGTGGGGTGATCGAGGCGCTGTCGCGCCAGCCACACATCGAACATCTGGTGGCTGTGGACGTGCGTGAGGTGCCGCCGAACCAGCGCCTGCCCCGCGTAGCGTATGTGACGGAGGATGTGCGCGACCGCGTGCTGGCCGACACGGTGGATGCGCACGGCATCGACGCCGTGGTCCACCTCGCCTCCATCGTCACGCCCGGCAAAGGGTCGAGCCGCGCGTTCGAACATTCGGTGGATGTGGGTGGCACGCGCAACGTGATCGACGCCTGCCTGCGGCACGGTGTCGCGCATCTGGTGGTGTCCAGCAGCGGCGCGGCCTACGGCTACCACGCCGACAACCCGGCGTGGCTGACCGAAGAACACCCGCTGCGCGGCAACGAGGTGTTCGCCTATGCGCACCACAAGCGCCTGGTGGAGGAGATGCTGGCCGAGACACGGGCGCAACACCCCGGGTTGCACCAGACCGTGCTGCGCATCGGCACCATCCTGGGCGACCGGGTGGACAACCAGATCACCGCACTGTTCGAGAAACCGAGGCCGATCGCGATCGCGGGCAGCGACAGCCCCTTCGTGTTCGTGTGGGACGAAGACGTGACCGGCGCGATCCTGCACGCGCTGAGTGGTCGCGCCGTGCCGGGTTGCTACAACCTGGCGGGCGATGGCGCGCTCACCATCCACCAGATCGCCGAACGGCTGGGCAAGCGCGCGCTCGTCCTGCCTGCAGGCCTGTTGCGCCTGGCGCTGCGCGTGGGCACGGCCCTGGGTGTGAGCCGCTACGGGCCGGAGCAACTCGATTTCCTGCGCTACCGGCCTGTGCTGCTGAACACCGCGCTGAAGGAACGCTTCGGCTATCGGCCGCACAAGACCAGCGCGCAGGCCTTCGATGCCTTCGTCGCGGCGCGCGAGGCCCAGGGGCGGCCGGTGAAGGTTTCGCGGTGAGCACCGTGCCGCTGTCGCGCGGCGATCTGCTGCGTGCGCTCGCGGTGGTCGTGATCTGGGGCCTGAATTTCGTGGTGATGAAGGTGGGCCTGCAAGGCGTGGGGCCGATGTTGCTGGGCGCGCTGCGGTTCGCCGCGGCCGCGTTGCCGTTCCTGTTGTTCGTGCGGTTCCCGAACCTGCCGCTGCGCTACGTGGTGGCCTATGGTCTGGCACAGGGCCTGGGTCAGTTCGGCTTCCTGTTCCTGGGACTGCAGATGGGCATGACCGCAGGGATGGCGTCGGTCGTGATGCAGACGCAGGCGTTCTTCACCCTGTTGCTCGCTGTGCCGGTGCTCGGTGAACGTGCGCGCTTTTCACAGGGCCTGGGCCTGGCGGTGGCACTGGGTGGGCTGGTGCTGATCGCCACCGCGCACGGCGAGGGCCCGGGGCAGATGACGCTGGCCGGTTTCGTGCTGACGCTGGGCGCTGCTTTCATGTGGGCCATCTCCAATCTGGTGGCGCGTCTGGCCAGCCGACTGGGCGACTACGACCCGTTTCCCTTTATCGTGTGGAGCAGCCTGTTTCCGGTGCTGCCCTTCGTCGCACTGGCCCTGTGGATGGACGGGCCGCAGGCCGTGGTGGCGCAACTCGCGGGGATGCGCTGGCCCGCCGCGCTGGCGGTGCTGTTCCTGGCGTGGCTGGCAACGCTGCTGGCCTACAGCCTGTGGACGCAGTTGCTGAAGCGCCATCCCGCTGGGCGCGTGACGCCGTTTTCCTTGCTGGTGCCGGTGGTGGGCTTGTGGGCGGCGTGGATGTTCTTCGACGAACTGCCCTTGCTGCAGCAGTGGCTGGGCACGGGGCTCGTGCTGCTGGGGTTGGTGGTGAATCAGCTGGGTGGGCTTTTCAGGGGACGCAAGGGGTAGACCTCGCGTCAAACCAGTGGCAGTGCACAAATCCTGTTGTTGACACAGGGCTGGCGGAGAACCCGGGCAGACACCCGCGACGAGCCGGCGCCTGGATTGACCGGACCACCCGACCTCGCCCACAACAGTGGGGCGAAACCGGGAGCTCAGCAAGAAACTCAGGCAGCCTGGGGCAAGGAGAACCGGCTGGCATGCCGCCACGCACGGCGCAGCACGGCAGGCGACCACGACTCCTCGGGAATCAGCAGCACGCCCCGCGAACGCATCCAGGCACCCAGGTCCACGTGGCTGGTGGCCACGGTCAGCGGCACCGCCAGCAGCAATGGCAGGGCGACAGGTGCCAGCCAGATCAGCGCGTTCGCATTGATCATGGCCACACCCAGACCCAGCAGACCGATCACGATCGTCATTGGCGCCAGACGGGCCACGGCATCGCGCCAGGCCACGCCATTCGCTTCCCGGGGCGGCGACTTCCATTCCAGCTTCAGGCCGGTGATCGCCACCAGCACGAACAGCGAGTGCGCCAGCATGCGGATCGGCGCTTGCGTCAGCGCGAGCAAGGTTTCCACCACCGAACTGCCGAGCAGGCCCAGCGTACCGCCGAACGACTTCTGCTCGCGCCGCATGAACACCGCCAGCAGACCCAGCACGCGAGGCATGAACAGCATCGTCAGCGTCCACATCCAGAGTGCGCGAAGTTCCTCGGGCACGGCCGCCCAGCTCGGGATCGCGCTGGAATCGGCGGCCCACAGGGCCGTGCCAATCGACAGGAAGGCCAGCCACAACGGTGCCGAGAGGTAGGACATGGCGCCGATGGCAAACATCGTGCGGTGCACGCGGTGGATGCCGGGCTCGGCCATCAGGCGCGAGTTCTGCAGGTTGCCCTGGCACCAGCGGCGGTCGCGCTGCAGTTCGCTCAGCAGGTCCGGTGGCTGCTGCTCGTAGCTGCCGGTGAGGTCCGAGACCAGCCACACGTGGTAGCCGGCGCGGCGCATCAGGGCCGCTTCCACGAAGTCGTGCGACATGATGCCGCCCGACATGCCACCTGTGCCCTTGATGGGTGCCAGCGCGCAGTGCTTCATGAAAGGCTCGACGCGGATGATCGCGTTGTGGCCCCAGTAGTGCGATTCGCCCAGTTGCCAGAACTGCATGCCCAGCGTGAACAGGCGGCCGGTCACGCGCGAGCCGAACTGCTGCGCGCGGGCGTGCAGGGTGGCGTGGCCGATGGCCTGCGTGGCGGTCTGGATGATGCCGGCCCTGGGGTTGGCTTCCATGAGCTTGACCATGGAGACCAGGCAGTTGCCGCTCATGACGCTGTCGGCGTCGAGCACGACCATGTAGCGGTAGTCCTTGCCCCAGCGGCGGCAGAAGTCGGCCACGTTGCCGGCCTTGCGGTGCGTGCGGCGGGTGCGCAGGCGGTAGTAGACCTCGATGGGCGGCAGATCCGGCTGGGCGGCCAGCGCGGCGCGCAGGTCTTCCCAGGCGGCACGCTCGGCCCTGGCGATCTCGGGGTTGTAGCTGTCGGACAGCACGAACACATCGAACTGGCCCGCGTGGCCGGTGGCAGCGAGCGATTCGCAGGTGGCGCGCAGGCCGGCGAACACGGTGGCCACGTCCTCGTTGCAGATCGGCATGATGATCGCCGTGCGCGCCTCGGGGTTCATCGCGTGGTCGCGCACATCGGCGGCACGCAGCGTGTGCCGGTCACCGAAGAGCGAGACCCAGAAACCCATGAGGGCGGTGACGAAGCCGGTGACGACCCAGGCCGAGAGCAGGCCAAAAAGACCGAGCTGGCCGTATTGCAGCCAGACATTGTGGTGCTCGGGTTGCGCGTTGGCGAACAGCGTGGTCGCAAAGGCCGTGCTGAGCACCGTGAGCAGGGCAAACACCAGACGGCGGCGGTTGGCAGCGCTCTCCCAGGCCATCGGCGGTTCGGCGGGGCCTTCGGCCTCGGAGGGCGTGCGCGGGGGCAGCACGCGGCTGGCCGTGCTCAACAGCGCGGTGCCGATGCTGTTCCAGAAGCCGCGCCAGGGGCGCGGCACCATGGAACCGCGGTTGATCGGGGGCGCCGTCACCGCGTTGGGGTGGCGCTCTTCGCGCAGCAGGGCTCGGGGAGCCTGGGGCACGGCGTTCACTCGGGTAACAGCAGATGTGTCCATGTTTCACTCACGGTGTCGTTGTGGTGTTGCAGATAAGCGCGCAGCTCGACAGGCTGCGTCGCGTCCACGCGTTCGACGCGCACGGTCACGCGCCAGGCGCGCGTGGCGGGGTTGGGATAGGCAAGGGTTTCGAGCACCCGGCCGTTGGCATTGGCAGTGACGACGGCCTTGACCGGCGCGTCGGCGGGCAGTGCATCCAGCGCAGGGCCGGCGAAATCGATCACGTACTGCGGCTGGCGCGCCTGCTCGGCGGGCGAGAGGCGGGTGAATCCGTAGCCCTTGCGGGTCTGGGTGACCCAGCTCGACGGTGGGCGCTGCTGCACGTCGCCCTGCCAGGCCAGCTCGTAGCTCAATTCCAGCGGCTGGCCGGCGGCGGGCAGACGGGCAGGAACCCAGTAGGCGACGATGTTGTCGTGTGTCTCGTCGGGGGTGGGCAGTTGCACCAGCTCAACGCGGCCCGGGCCCCAGTCGCCCAACGGCTTGACCCAGGCGCTGGGGCGGCGCTCGTAACGCGCTTCGACGTCTTCGTAGTTCGCGAAGCTGCGGTCGCGCTGCATCAGCCCGAAACCGCGCGGGTTCTGCATCGTGAAGGAGCTGACCTGGATGCCCTTCGGACGCTGCAACGGACGCCAGAGCCATTCGCCCTCGCCGCTGACCATCATCAGGCCGTCGGAATCGTGCACTTCCGGACGGAAGTCGCCCGGCATGGGCTGGTTCTCACCAGAGAGGAACATGCTGGTGAGTGGGGCGATGCCCAGGGTGTTGACCGGGCCGGCACCAGCGCGCAGGAACACGCGCGCGTTCACCGTGGTGGTGGTCTGCTGGCCGGGTCGGATCACGAAACGGTAGGCGCCGGTGGCGCGCGGCGATTCGAGCAGCGCGAGCACGGTGACTTCCGTCGCACCAGCGGCCGGGCGTTGCAGCCAGAACTCGGAGAAGCGCGGGAACTCCTCGCCGTTGCCACCCACGGTGTCGATGGCCAGGCCACGTGCCGACAGGCCGTATTGCTGGCCGGCACCGAGCGCGCGGAAATAGCTTGCGCCCTGGAACACGACCAGTTCGTCCTTGTAGGCCTGGCCGTTGAGCGGGTAGTGCAGGCGGAAACCGGCGTGGCCCAGGTCGCCCCACTTGCTGGCGTCGAAAGTGTTCTTGCCGTAGTCGAAATCGGCTCCCCGGTAGGGCAGGTGGTTCACCGTGCCGTCGGGCATGAGTTCGTGAATGCGCACCGGCTCGGTCTGGTACAGGCCGAGGTGGAAGAACTGGGCCTCGAAAGGCAGGTTCTGTGCACGCCAGACGGAGCGGTCGGTCTTGAACCGGATGTCGCGCAACTGGTCGTACGTGATGGTGGCGAGTTCGCCGGGCAGCTTGTCGCTGTTTGCTTGATACGGTTGTTGGGCGCGGGTCTGCGCGAGCCGGGTCAGCTGGTCCCAGTCAAAGCGTTGTGCGTGGGCCGACGCCCCGCAGAACGAGGCCAGCAGCGCGCCGAGCACGGTCCAGCGACGCAGGCGCTGAAGGGTGGGAAACGGTCGAATCGTGTGAGGCATGGGCATATAAGGGCAAACCCTGTGCCAACACAAAAAAACCTATACAGATCAACATCTTGAGTGGTATCGAGATGTGTATGCGGCGCAAAACCGCCTGCGGGGGGGCTCTGACCCCCTGTTTTTGTCGCCAGATGGCGACAGCCCCGAACCAGGTTCAGAAAAAATCCAATGAAAACAACGAATTTTCGCTGTCACTCATCGGCGACAGCGTCGCTGGAACCCCCGGGGGCATCGCTTTTGAAGAGCCCCGGCGTCAGGGCGTGTTTCTGCAGAAGCCGGTAGAACTCGGTGCGGTTGCGCTGTGCCAGGCGGGCGGCATCGGCCACGTTGCCGTCGGTCATCTTGAGCAGGTCCACCAGGTACTCGCGCTCGAAGCGCTGCTTGGCGTCGGCGAAGCTGAGCACCTCCACGGAGGGCGTGCGCAGCGCGCGCTGCACCAGCGCCAGCGAAACCAGTGGCGTGGTCGACAGCGCGCAGACCTGTTCGACCACGTTGTACAGCTGGCGCACGTTGCCGGGCCACGCGGCCATGGTGAGTGCCTTGAGCGCCTCGGGCGCGAAGCCGGAACTGCGCTTGCCGTACTTGGCCGCGAGCCGGGCCAGGAAGTGGTTGGCCAGCAGGGCGATGTCCTCGCGGCGCTCGGCCAGCGTGGGCAGGGTGAGCGTGACCACGTTGAGGCGGTAGTACAGGTCCTCGCGGAACTGGGCCGCCGCCATGGCGTCTTCGAGGTCGCGGTGTGTGGCCGAGATGATGCGCACATCCACCGGCAGCGACTGGCTGGAGCCCAGCGGGCGCACGGCGCGTTCCTGCAGCACGCGCAACAGCTTCACCTGCAGGGCCGGCGGCATGTCACCGATCTCGTCCAGCAGGAGCGTGCCGCCATCGGCCGCCTGGAACAGGCCCTTGTGGTTGGCCACCGCGTCCGTGAAAGCGCCCTTCACATGGCCGAAGAGCTCGGATTCGAGCAGCGCTTCCGGTATCGCACCGCAATTCACCGCGATGAAGGGCCGGTTCGCGCGCGCACTGGCCTTGTGGATGGCGCGCGCCAGCAGCTCCTTGCCGGTGCCCGAATCGCCACGCAACAGCACGCTGGCGTCGGACTGGGCCACCATGCGCGCTTCGGCCAGCAGGTCGGCCATGCGGTTGGAGCGGCTGACGATCTCGTTGCGCCAGGCTTCGTCGATCTGCGTGTTCTGCAACGCGGGTGCGCCCAGCGCCAGCGCCTGCGCGATCTTCTCGAGCAATTCCTTGGCGTCGTAGGGCTTGGTGAGGTAGGTGAACACGCCGCGTGCGGTGGCTTCCACCGCATCCGGGATGGTGCCGTGCGCCGTGAGCAGGATCACCGGCAGCGAGGGGTGGCGCGCGCGGATCTCGTCGAACAGCGCCAGCCCGTCCCGCCCGGGCAGGCGCACGTCGGACAGCACCAGTTGTGGCCGCTCGATGTCGAGCTGGGCGAGGGCGGCCTCGGCCGACCCGACCGAGGTGACCTGGTAGCCCGCCGCCCCCAGGCGCATGGCCAGCAGGCGCAGCATGTCGGCGTCGTCGTCGACGACCAGCAGGCGCGCGCGCGGCGTCGGGCTGAGCACGGGTTGTGCGTTCATCCGGCCGCCTCCGGGCCGCCGTTCGGTGCGCCGCTCATGGCGCAGGGCGCGCACCGTTGGGTGCGGCAGGCGGTCGGGTGGTGAGGCTGCGTTCGATCGCACGCATGGCTTCCAGGCGCTCATTGAGCTGGTCGATGCGACGCTGGCTGTCGCGCAATTGCTGCGCCTGGCGTTCGGCACCGTCCTCCAGACGGCGCTGGTCCATCAGGCGGTTGGCCAGCAGGCGTGCCAGGGGTTTGAGGGGCACGCTCTCCGGGCCAGGGTGGGCAATCACCCGCTGCAGGAGGCCCAGCGCGCGGGCGGTCTCCGCCGGCTGGCGAAGGTGCATCAGCGCAAGGGCCAGCTGCATCTGGCGCAGCGCCACGTTGCCGGGGTCACCCTGCACCACGATTTCGGCGGCGAGGTCGGCCGGACTGAGGGCGTGCAGGCGGTCGGCGTAGCTCAGCAGCGCGGTGATCACGTCGGGCGCCGCCGGCGTCTCCGCGTTGAGCACCACAGGCGGTTGCGACGGCGCAGCCGTCAGCGGTGTCACGGTCGCGGGTGCAGGGGCGGTCGGGGCCGTGGTCGGGGCGGGCGGGCTGACCCGGATGGACACGGTACCGCCGTCGGCAGGTTCGGGCGCGGTGGGCGCCGTTCCACAGGCTGCCTGCGAGAGGGCGAGAGCTGTGACCAGACCGGCAAGGCGCCCGGTGTGGCGGGTGGGGGAAGGACTAGTTGGCATGGGGCAGTTCGATCCGGAAGTGGGCACCCTGGCGCTGGGGCAGCAGGGTGATGCGGCCACCATGGGCCAGAATGTACTCGTGCACGATGGACAGGCCGATGCCGGTGCCGCGCACGGCACCCACCGGTTGCCGCTCGCCACGGTAGAAGGGTTCAAAAATGCGTTCGCGGTCGGCTTCCGCCACGCCAGGGCCCTGGTCGAGGATGTCGATGCAGGCGCGTCCGGGCAGGTCCAGCAGCAGAAGCCGGATGTGGCCACCGTGGGGGGAGAAGCGGATGGCGTTGGACAGCAGGTTGCCCACCGCCGAGGCAATCTTCTCGCGGTCCAGTGGCATGGTCACCGGCACACCTTCAACACGCACCGACAGCGCCTGCGCCTGCCATTGCAGGCGCTGGATGTCCACCTGGTCTTCCAGCAGCGCCATCAGGTCGGTGCGCTCGCGCTTGAGCTGGCGCGCCTCGAAAGCGGCGGCGTTGAAGCGCAGCAAGGCTTCGATCTGGTGCTGCAGCAACTGGGTGTTGTGCTGAAGGATGTGAACCACCTCGGCCTGGCTGGTGTTGAGCGGGCCGGCCACGCCGTCGCCCAGCACCGCCACGCCTTCGTGCAACGAGGCCAGCGGCGTCTTGAGTTCGTGGGAGACATGGCGCAGGAAACGCGCCTTGTCGGCATCCAGTTCGGTCAGGCGCAGACGAAGCCACTCCAGCTGCTGGCTCACACGCCGCACGTCCGACGGGCCATGGATGTCGATGGGCACGTCGAGGCGGTTTTCGCCCAGCCCCTGGATCGCCCTTTCCAGCCGCTTGAACGGCCGCGCCAGCCAGATGCCGAACGCCAGCGCGAGGATGGCCGCGATGCCGATCGAGCCGACCACCTGCTGCGTGAGTTCCTGACGGCTGGTCTCGAAACGCGCCTGCAGCGCCTCGTTGCGCCCGGTGATGATGGACTGGACCTTCTGCGCGATCGACGCGCTGTGGCCGTCGATTTCCCGGAACACCGCCGCCACCTCGCGCTCGCGGTCGAGGGCCGTCTCGGGTGGACCGTCCAGCAGCCGGGTGATCGCATCGAGGCGGTCGCGCCAGTTGATGGCGTAGTCCGCCGGCAGTTCGTTGTCTTCCAGCCGACGAAGGATGTCGCGCGCGTTGCCGGCGGCTTCGTTGAAACGTTGGCGCAGCTGGTTGTCGCGCAGCACCAGCGACTGGCGCGCGGCACGCTCCATCGTCAGGCTGCGTTCGGACAGCGATTGCGCGGCGGTCGACAGCGCGATCGCCTGCGCTGCGCTTTCGCGGCTCTGGGCCATCAGCGTCTCCAGCGAGAACAGCGCGCGCACCGCAGCGACACCCAGCAACGCCCCGATCAGCACGAAGGCGACCAGCAGCAATTGCTGGAAGGAGAAACGCAAGGCTTTCACGGTGGTGTCAGGCGGCCTCGCGCACCAGAACTTCGGCGCGCAGCGAGTGCGGTCGCGCCTCGGTGATGCGCACGTCGATCATCTGGCCGATCAGGCGTGCGGCCTGCGGGCCGCCCTCGAAGTTGACGATGCGGTTGCACTCGGTGCGGCCCATCAGCTCGGGCTCGCCATTCCTGCCCGGGCGGCGCGAGTGGCCTTCCACCAGGATGCGCTGCACCGTGCCCTCGCGGCTCGCGCTGATGCGCTTGACGTTGTCCTCGATCACGGCCTGCAGGTGCTGCAGCCGCTGCAGCTTCACCTCGTGCGGTGTGTCGTCGGGCAGATTGGCCGCCGGGGTGCCGGGGCGTGGGCTGAAGATGAAGCTGAAGCTGGCATCGAAGCCCACGTCGTGGATGAGCTTCATCATCTTCTGGAAGTCGTCCTCCGTTTCGCCCGGGAATCCCACGATGAAGTCGCTGCTCAGGGACAGCTCGGGCCGGATGGCGCGCAGCTTGCGCACGGTGCTCTTGAACTCCATGGCCGTGTAGCCGCGCTTCATCGCCATGAGAATGCGGTCGCTGCCGTGCTGGACCGGCAGGTGCAGGTGATTCACCAGCTTGGGAATGCGGGCGTAGGCTTCGATCAGGCGCGGCGTGAATTCGTTGGGGTGGCTGGTGGTGTAGCGGATGCGCTCGATGCCCGGGATCTCGGCCACGTATTCCAGCAGCAGCGCGAAATCGGCAATGTCGCTGGTGTCTCCCATGGCACCGCGGTAGGCGTTCACGTTCTGGCCGAGCAGTGTCACTTCCTTCACCCCCTGGTCGGCCAGGCCGGCGACTTCCACCAGCACGTCGTCGAACGGACGGCTCACCTCCTCGCCGCGCGTGTAGGGCACCACGCAGTAGCTGCAGTACTTCGAGCAACCTTCCATGATGGAGACGAAGGCCGAGGCGCCTTCCACCTTGGCGGGCGGCAGGTGGTCGAACTTCTCGATTTCGGGGAAGCTGATGTCCACCTGCGGCATGGCGAGCCGCGCGCGCTGGTTCAGCATGTCGGGCAGGCGGTGCAGCGTCTGCGGACCGAAGACCACGTCCACATAGGGCGCGCGCTTGATGATCTCGGCGCCTTCCTGGCTGGCCACGCAGCCGCCCACGCCGATCAGCACGCCCTTTTCCTTGAGGTGCTTGACGCGGCCGAGGTCGCTGAACACCTTTTCCTGTGCCTTCTCGCGCACCGAGCAGGTGTTGAACAGGATGAGGTCGGCCTCCTCCACGTCCTGCGTGGGCTCGTAGCCCTGGGCGGCGCCCAGCACATCGGCCATCTTGTCCGAGTCGTACTCATTCATCTGGCAGCCGAAGGTTTTGATGAAGACTTTTTTGCTCATGGGGAATTCCGATCGGGAAACGGCGCTGCGCGGCGGGCGAGCGCCGCGGGCGATACCGCTGCAGGCGCCGCAGTGGTCAGTTGGTGGTGCGTGCCGGCGTACCGGCGGGCGAAGCCTGTTGCGACTCGAAGACAAAGTTGCGCTGCGTGCCATAGCCCGCGCGCTTTTCCTTCGCCTCGGCCTCTGTCAGCACCCACACCTGGTGCACCTGGCCGCGCTGGTCGAGGGTGTAGTTCACCACCACTTCCTGGTTGATCAGGGTGGCGGACATCACGATCTTGTTCTGGCTGTCCAGGATGCGCGCACCCGGTGCGAAGCGCGTGGCGCGGTCGTCCATGGTCAGCAGGGGCGGCTGCGACACCACCATGGTGCCGCGCAGGGCCTTGGCGGGGAAGCTGCGCTGTACGGCTTGGGCCTGGGCCGAATGGATGGGGACGAGGGCGGCTGTGAGCATCGTGCTCAGGCCGATGAGGGTGGCCGCGAAGGCGGGTCTGCAGCGGTTCATGGTATGTGTCCAGAGGCTGTGGGGTGGGGCGCGGCGCTCCCGCGCGCGAGGGGCGATTGTCTCACGCGCGGCCCATGGCACGCGCTCAGCCTGTCGACGTGCGCCAGCCGTGGATCTGTTGTTGCAGGCCGCCGATGAACGCGGCCACGTAGGCGTCGAAGCCAGCATCCAGCGGCCGTTCGTGCCCGCTCTGCCAGCGCAGGATGAAGGACCGATTGACCAGCGCGGGCAAATGGCGTGCCACCGCCGGGTAGCGCAGGGCCGAAATCTCGTGCGCGCGCGCCTGCATGGCGGCTTGCCAGGCCTCGGTGTCCTCGGTGGGCACGGGCGCGAACTCCATGGTCGGGTAGCCGCACATGGCGGCCACGATGGCGTTGTAGGCCGCGACGATGTGCGCATCCGGGCAGCCGGCGTCTTCCAGCGCCTGCAGGATGCGTTCGATGAGCTGGGTGTTGTTCTCCGAGTTCGAGAGCAACCGTGCGCCCACCAGCTGGGCCATGTGGGGGTGCTTGCGCATGGTCTTGCGGTACTGGCGGAACAGGGTGCGCAACCAGTCCTGCCAGCCCAGCCTGCCTCGTGCCGGAATGGCCTGTGCCATGGTGGTGGTGCAGACTTCGCCGAGCAGCGCATTCCTGTTCGGGAAATACCAGTACAGCGCGGTGGGGTAGACACCGAGCGAACGCGCCACGTCGCGCAGGCTGAACGCGTCCAGTCCCTTCTGCGCGATGAGTGCCAGCGCCACGGCCACGATCTTCTCGTGCGTGAGGCCGTCGGGCGACGGAGCCGCTTTGCGCGCGCGGGGGCGTTTCGCGGCGGTGCTCAATGGGGTACCTTCGCCCTGCGGGCTGCGGTGCGAGCTAGCTTGGGAACGGCCCGGCGCTGCGCTCATGCGGCAGTGCCGATCAGGTCTCGGTAGCGCTGCACGAAGGCTTCGAAGGCCTGCACGTACTTGTCCACGTGCGAGGCGCGAATCGGCAGCGAGAGCACGGTGAAGCCGCGCCGTGCCACGTACACGCCGGCCTCGAGCATGTGGAAGAAGAACAGGTCGCGGATGCGCGGGTCGCCTTCGGTGGTGTCGTCGATGTGCGCGATCGGATGTGCCGTGGCCTGCAGGTTCATGAGCGAACCCAGTCCGGTGAACTGCAGGGCCACGCCCTGCGCACGGCACACCGCGTTCAGGCGCTTGCGCATGCTGTCGCCCAGCGTGTTGAGGGCGAGCGCGGCCTCGGCGGTGTAGATGTCGCGCAGGCCGGCGATGCCCGCCGACATGGTGAGCACGTTGTTGTTGAAGGTGCCGGCGTGTGCCAGCCCGCCCGCACGGCGCGGGTCGAACAGCGCCATCACATCGGCCCGGCCGCCGAAGGCGCCGAAAGACATGCCGCCGCCGATGTACTTGCCCAGCGTGGTGAGGTCGGGTGTGATGCCAAGCTGACCCTGGCGTCCATGCGGCCCGAGGCGCGAGGTCATCACCTCGTCGAAGATGAGCAGCGCACCGGTGTCCGATGTGGCCTTTCGCAATGCCTCGAGGAACGCGGTCTCGGCGGGAATGCAGCCGCCCGCGCCCTGCATCGGTTCCACCAGCACGGCAGCGATATCGTTCGCGTTCGCCTGGATGAGCGACATTGCGCCGGCCGCGTCGTTGTAGCGGCCGATCAGGAAGTCGTGCGGCACGTTCACGGGCGAAGGCCCCCCCGCGAAGGTGAGCACGCTACCGTGGTACGCGCCCTTGAACACCAGCACCTTGCCACGCTGCGTGAAGGCCTTGGCCACGGCGATCGCCATCAGGTTGGCCTCGGTGCCCGAGTTGGTGAAGCGCAGCTGGGCGATGGAGGGGAAGCGGTCGCAGATGAGGCGCGCGAGCTGGCTCTCCAGCAGGTTGTGGCCAGTGAGGTTGATCCCGCCATCGAGCGCGGCCTGCACGGCGGCGCGGATCACTGGGTGGGAGTGGCCGTAAAGGCCGGCGGTGAACTCGGCCAGGAAGTCGGTGTACTCATGGCCATCGGCATCCCAGAGTCGACAGTCCTCGCCGCGGCGCATGGCCAGCGGAAAGGGGGCGTAGAACAGCACGCTGCGTGTGTTGCCACCGGGCATCACCTGCAGGGCGCGCTCGTGCTGGGCACGGCTGGCCGGGTTGCGTTGCGCAAACTGGCTGCTGGCCTGTGCAACGGCATCGACGAGTGCCTCGTCACGGGAAAGGGTGGACTGGCTCATGCTCAGGTCTCCGGTGTCGATCTGGTGCTGTCCAATGTACAGGAATCGTTGTACGGTGTACAGGAAATCAATTCAGGGCTTGTACATCAGAACGACATTCGGGCAGGGCACTTCGGCCCGCCAGCCGTGGTGGCGGGCGAGCCAGCGCAGTGTGGCCTCCCGGTAAAAGACCACGTGGGTGGGGTCACGCCGGTAGTGCCATTGGGCGAATCGCGTGTCGTCGGTCTGGAAGCGGGTCATCAGCGCCAGCCAGCCACCGGGCCGCAGCAGACGGTCCAGTCGGCGGAACTCGGTGGCCGGGTCGTGGAAATGCTCGGCCACCTCGGTGCAGGTGATGAAGTCGTAGGTGGCCTCGAGCGTCGCGCCATCCGGGTGGAAGAACGGGTCGTACAGCGCGACCGTGTGGCCTGCTTCGCGCAGCATGCCGGCCAGCACCGGCCCGGGCCCGCAACCGAAGTCCAGTCCATCGCTTCTCGGCCGCAGGCGCTGCAGCAGTGGCGTGGCGAGGCGTGCCAGGAACGATCGGTAGCCGTCGTCGTCGTCGGTGTTCTGGTGCAGCGCGTACTCGGCGCGTTCGGCTTTGATCGAGGGCCGCTGGTCCGGGAAAAGGAAGGTGGCCTCGCACCGTTCACAGCGGCCGTAGGCGCGCTCCCCGACGACCTGGAACGGCCGGCCCTCCTGGCCTTCGCACACGGGGCAGCGCATGGCAGGCGGCCGGTCTACTTCCAGCGCACGGGTTCGATGTGCACGCTGCCCTTCTCGCTGGATAGCGTGAGTGCGCCTTCCTGCACCGTGGCCTGCAGCTGCATGCTGCGCTCGGCGAGTTCGGCCAGCGCGGGCGCCACTTCGGTGGGCAGCCGCCAGACCTGCAGCCGGTCGAGCCGGGTGAGCTTGTTCTCGATGCCGCGCCACCAGACGTCGGCGGCGCTGCCGAAGGCGTAGACGACCACCGCATCGGCCTTGCTGCAGGCCTTGGCCAGCGGCTTGTCTTCGGGCTGGCCCACTTCGATCCACAGGCGTTTGCGGCCGGTGAAGTCGGTCAGCGAGGCGTCCGGGTCATCCGGGTCGGACAGCCCGGCACCGAAAGCCAGCGTGCCGTCGCCGCGGCAGGTGTCCTGCAGCTCGTGGGCCTGGATCGCCAGGGCCACCAGGCGGACCATCATGCGCTCGTCGGTCTCGCTGGGGTGGCGGGCCAGGGTGAGCGCGTGGTCGGCGTAGTAGCCGTGGTCGATGTCGGCGATCTGCAGGTTCGCCTTGAAGATGGTGGACTTGAGGGCCATGAGCGAAACACCCCCCGCGTCGCCTTCGGCGCCACCCCCCTCGAGGGGGGCGACACCTTGGGCCGGCGGAGCCGGACCCTCGGTGTCTCTGGTGGGCGTCGCCTCGAGCAGGGCGAAATATGGATTGAACGAAAAAAAGCGGGCCCCGTTGCCGGAACCCGCTTTTTGAGATGCTGGTGGCGATAGGTGGACTTGAACCACCGACATCAGCATTATGAATGCTGCGCTCTAACCAACTGAGCTATATCGCCAGCGAAGCGCGCATTATAGACAGTTTTTTGGGCGTCCTCAGTTCACCGGTTCTTGAAGTCCGGCTTGCGCTTGTTCACGAAGGCATCCATGCCTTCCTTCTGGTCTTCGGTGGCGAACAGCGCGTGGAACAGGCGGCGTTCGAACATGACGCCGTCGGACAGCGTGCCCTCGAAGGAGCGGTTCACGGCTTCCTTGGCCGCCATCACGCTGGGCAGCGAGAGGCCGCAGATCACCAGCGCGGCACCCAGTGCCTCGTCCATCAGCTTGTCCAGCGGCACCACGCGGCTGACCAGTCCCGCGCGCTCGGCCTCGGTGGCGTCCATCATGCGGCTGGTGAGCACCATGTCCATGGTCTTGGCCTTGCCCACCGCGCGCGGCAGGCGCTGCGTGCCGCCCGCGCCGGGGATGATGCCCAGCTTGATTTCCGGCTGGCCGAATTTCGCGTTGTCCGCCGCGATGATGAAGTCGCACATCATCGCCAGTTCGCAGCCGCCACCCAGTGCGAAACCGCTCACGGCGGCGATCACCGGCTTGCGGATGGCGCGGATGGTTTCCCAGTTGCGGGTGATGTAGTCGCCGTTGTAGACGTCGGCGAAGGTGTAGGTGGCCATCGCGCCGATGTCGGCACCGGCAGCAAAGGCCTTCTCGCTGCCGGTGACGATCATGCAGCCGATGTCCTGGTCCGCGTCGAAGGCCTTAAGCGCCGCACCCAGTTCGTCCATGAGCTGGTTGTTGAGCGCGTTGAGCTGCTTGGGCCGGTTGAGCGTGACGATGCCCACGCGGCCTTCGGTGCGCACGGTGATGCATTCGGGTGAGGTGGCGGTCATGGCGTCTCCTGCGGAAGGTATCGATGAAAGCCCATCACTATATCGGGCCGCACCAAGGGAAAACATTAACCGACCGATTGGTTGGTTAATGGTAAATTGCAGCCGACACCAACGAATTCCGCAGGAGACAAGCCGACATGAGCAACGCCACCGTCGTCTATGAAGAGCGTGGGGCTGTGGCCCTGGTCACGCTCAGCCGCCCTGAAGCGCTGAACAGCTTCACGCGCCAGATGCACACGGATCTCTGGGCCGCGCTGGACCGCGCCGAGGCCAACGCCCAGGTCCGGGCACTGGTCATCACCGGGGCGGGGCGCGGTTTCTGCGCGGGGGCCGATCTCTCCGAGTTCGACTTGGCACCCGGCCCCGATCTGGTGAAGCGCGCCGACCCCGGCCCGGTGATCGACCAGGCGTTCAACCCCACGGTTCGCCGTCTGCAGAAGCTGCGCATGCCGACCATCGCCGCCGTGAACGGTGTGGCGGCCGGTGCCGGTGCCTCGCTGGCGATGACCTGCGACATCGCCATCGCGGCCACCGGCGCGAGCTTCATCCAGGCCTTCAGCAAGATCGGGCTGATCCCCGATGCCGGTGGCAGCTGGTTCCTGGTCGAGCGCCTGGGCCTGGCGCGGGCCATGGCCCTGGCGATGACGGGCGACAAGCTGCCCGCCGCACAGGCGAAGGAGTGGGGCCTGGTCTGGGAAGTTTCCGACGACTGTTTGGCCGCCGCGCTCGCGCTGGCCGACCGACTCGCCGTGATGCCCACCAGGGCGCTGGTCGCCACACGTGGCCTGCTGCGCGACGCCGGTACACGCACGCTGGACCAGCAGCTCGACGCCGAGCGCGACACGCAGTCGGCGCTGGGGCGCACGCACGACTACATCGAGGGCGTGATGGCGTTCCTCGAGAAGCGTCCTGCAAAGTTCAAGGGTGAATGAGCGATGAACCCACAAGAACGCGCGAGAAAAGTGGGTGAAACCATGTTCGCGGTGGATACCGCGAGCAAGAACACCATGGGCATGGAACTGCTGGCCTGCGAACCGGGGCGCGCTGTGATGCGCATGCCCGTACAGCCTCTGCACCTCAACGGACACCAGATCTGCCACGGTGGCTTCATCTTCACGCTGGCCGATTCCACCTTCGCCTTCGCCTGCAACAGCCACAACCGCAATGCGGTCGCTGCGGGCTGCAGCATCGAATTCCTGCGGCCCGCGCATGCGGGTGACGTGCTGACCTGCGAGGGCGTGGAACAGACGCTGTCGGGCCGCCACGGCATCTATGACATGCGTGTGAGCAACCAGCGTGGCGAAGTCGTGGCCATGTTCCGCGGCAAGAGCGCCGTGATCGCCGGCACCGTGTTTCCCGAGGACAACCCGTCATGAACACCCTTCCCCTGGAACCGATCGAAAAAGCCAGCATCGACGAACTGCGCGGTCTCCAGCTCAAGCGCCTGCAGGCCACTTTGCGACATGCGTACCAGAACTCACCGGTGTACCGGGCCAAGTTCGATGCCGCCGGTGTGCATCCGGACGACTGCCGCAGCCTCTCCGATCTGGCGAAGTTCCCGTTCACCACCAAGAAGGACCTGCGCGACAGCTACCCCTTCGGCATGTTTGCCGTGCCGCGCGAGAAGTGCGCGCGCATTCACGCCAGCAGCGGTACCACCGGCAAGCCCACGGTGGTGGGCTACACGCTGAATGACATCGATACCTGGGCCACGGTGATGGCGCGCAGCATCCGCGCCAGCGGTGCGCGACCGGGCGACCTGGTGCACGTGAGTTATGGCTACGGCCTGTTCACGGGTGGCCTGGGCGCGCACTACGGGGCTGAAAAACTGGGCCTGACGGTGGTGCCTTTCGGCGGAGGCCAGACCGAACGCCAGGTGCAGCTCATCCAGGATTTCCGGCCCGACATCATCATGGTCACGCCGAGCTACATGCTTGCGATTGCCGACGAGTTCGAGCGACAGGGCGTGGACCCGCGCGACAGCAGCCTGCGCCTGGGCATCTTCGGCGCCGAACCCTGGACCAACGACATGCGCCTGGCGATCGAGCAGCGCATGGGCATCGACGCGGTAGACATCTATGGCCTGTCCGAGGTGATGGGGCCGGGCGTGGCCAACGAATGCGTGGAAACCAAGGACGGCCCGACGATCTGGGAAGACCATTTCTATCCCGAGATCATCGACCCGGAGACCGGTGAACCGGTGCCCGACGGCGAGATGGGCGAGCTGGTGTTCACCAGCCTCACCAAGGAGGCCTTGCCGATCATCCGCTACCGCACGCGCGACCTGACGCGTTTGCTGCCGGGCACCGCGCGCCCCATGCGTCGCATGGAGAAGATCACCGGCCGCAGCGACGACATGATGATCGTGCGCGGCGTCAATGTGTTTCCCACGCAGATCGAGGAGCTGATCCTCAAGCGGGACGCGCTCAGCGCGCACTACCAGTGCGTGATCACGCGGCAGGGGCCCATGGACGACCTCACGGTGGTGGTGGAAACGCGCGCGGGTCTGGCGCCCGACAGCGAGGAAGCCCTGGAGGCTTCGCGCCAGCTGCAGCACGACATCAAGGTGTTCGTGGGCAGTACGGTGCTGGTGCAGCTCAGGCCGGAAGGCGGCGTCGAGCGCAGCCAGGGGAAGGCCAGGCGCGTGCTCGATCAGAGGTGAGGCACCCCCGCGGCGCTGTGCGCCACCCCCTCCAGGGGCGACTGCCTGCGGCCCGGCAAAGCCGGTTCCGCGGCAGTTCCGGAGGGAGTTGCCTCAAGCGCTGCGGGTGTCGCCCAGCCAGGGGGTCAGCTTTTCTGCGTCACCGACCGACAGCCGGACGGTGAACGATTCCGTGGGCCAGACCAGCGGCAGGCGCAGCAGGCGCTTGTCGCGCGAGACCAGGGCGGTGAGCTGGGGCCGCCGTGCGCGAAGCGGGGGCAGTTCGTCCAGCTTGTGGATGCGCCACGACTCGCCCTCGGCCCCTTTGCGGGCCGGTGGAAATTCCACCCCCAGCCACTCGTCGTTGGCCGCCAGTCCCGCTGCTTCTGCCGCACCGCCGCGCAACACGGTCTTGATCACCACGTTGCCGCCGGCCTCGCTCACCCGAAGGCCGAGCTGCTGCGCAATGGGGGCCTTGTCGTGCGCGGCTTTCACACCGCGCGTTTCCAGCAACGAGGGCAGAGGCAGTTCTTCGGTGTTGTGCACCCAGGTCGCGATCTCGCTCTCATAGCTGCGTTTTCCCTGCCGCTTGAGGGCGCGCAGCAGGTCCGCTTCGCGCATCGGTCCGCCTTCGCAGCGCTGCCAGAGTTCGCGCATCACGGCGTCGAGCGAGCTGTGCCCTTCGGCGCGCAGCGTGAGGTCCAGGCACAGCGCCACCAGCGAGCCCTTGGTGTAGTAGCTCACGGTCGCGTTGGGCGTGTTTTCGTTCATCCGGTAGTACTTCACCCAGGCGTCGAAGCTGGCCTGGGCCACGGTCTGCACCAGACGGCCCGGGGTCTGCTGCACCTGGTTGATCGTCTTGGCCACGAGCTGCAGGTAGGTGGCGTCGTCGATCAGGCCGGCGCGGCGCAGCATCAGGTCGTCGTAGTAGCTGGTGAAGCCTTCGAAGAACCACAGCAGTTCAGTGTGGTTTTCCGTGTCGTAGTCGTAGCGCGCGAACTCGGTCGGGCGCAGGCGCTTGACGTTCCAGGTATGAAAGTACTCGTGGCTGATCAGGCCGAGCAGCGTGGTGTAGCCGTCGGCGGCCTTGAGGGCGGCGGGTTTCTCACCCGCTGCGGGCGCGCGCGGCAGGTCGCTGCGCTGGCAGATCAGCGCGGTGGAGTTGCGATGCTCCAGGCCGCCATAGCCGTCGGCACTGGCGTAGAGCATGAAGACGTAGCGCGAGAAGGGTGGTGCCTCATTGCCGTGCCAGAAGGCGATCTGCGTTTCGCAGATCTTCCGTGTGTCCCGGAGGAGGCGTTCGCCATCCAGCCATTCGCCCGCGCCGGCGACGACGAAACGGTGTTCCACGCCGGCGGCGGTGAAGCGGGCGCTCCAGAAGCGGCCCATCTCAAAGGGGCAGTCGGCAAGCTCATCGTAGTTGGCGGCGCGGTAGTGCCCGAAGCCCTGGGCGTCGACGTCGTGCGGGGTCTGGCCAGTGGCCACTTCCCAACCCGCCGTGGCGTCACCCTTGACCAGTTCAAGAGCGTGTGGCTGGTCTTCCTGCCCGAGCACGCGCAGGCACAGGCTGGTGGCGTTGAAGAAGCCGCGTGAGGCATCGAGGAAGGCGGTGCGCACCGAGGCGTCGAATGCGTAGACCTCGTAGCGCAGCTCGAGCGCCTTGTCCGCGACCGAAGGGACCTGCCAGCGGTGTTTGTCGAGCTGTTTCAGGGGCAATGGCTTGCCGCCTTGCCGGGCTTGCATCTGCTGCAGGTTCTGCGAGAACTCGCGCACCAGATAGCTGCCAGGAATCCACACCGGCAGGCTCACGCGCTGGTTTCTGGCCGGTCGCTCGATGTAAAGGGTGACGGCGAAGAGATGCGCGTGCGCGTTCAGCACCGAGACGGTGTAACGCACACCGGCGCGCACGGCCTTGGCCCTGGTGCGCGTGCTCAAGGCTTGGCTTCCGCGAGTTGCTTCTCGATCTGCTCAGCGCCGATGGCGCCGGGCACGCGCGTGCCGTTGGCGAAGATGATGGTCGGTGTGCCGGTGATGCGGGCCTTCTTGCCGAACTCGAAGTTGCGCGCCACGGCGGCGGCATCGCAGGTGGCGGAAGGCGGTGCGACGTCGCGCACCATCCAGTCGATGAAGGTCTTGCCCTTGTCTTTCGCGCACCAGATGTTGCGCGATTTCTCACCCGAGTCGGCACTCAGGATCGGGTACAGGAACACGTGCACCGTCACGTTGTCGATCTTCAGCAGGTCGCGTTCGAAGCGCTTGCAATAGCCGCAGTTCGGGTCTTCGAACACCGCCATCTTGCGCTTGCCGTTGCCGCGCACGATGGTGAACGCGTCCTTCAGGGGCAGGTCCTTGAACGCAATGGCGGTGAGCTTTTCGACGCGCTGCTCGGTCAGGTCGACCCGGGCCTTGGTGTCGATCATCGACCCCTGGATGAGGTAGTTGCCCTCGGCATCGGTGTAGAAAAGATCGCTCTGGTTGACGCGCACTTCGAAGATGCCGGGCATCGGGGTCTTGCTGATCTCGTCAATGGGTGGCAGGTTGGGCAGACGCTCGGTCAGGTTCTTGCGGATGGTCGCTTCCTGTGCCAGGGCGGCCATGGACAGGGCGGCGAGGCCCGTGATCAGGAGGGATTTGAGGAGTTTCATCGTGAGGGCCTCGTGGGCATTCGGAAGAGTGGGTGGGTGAGCGAAGCGCTCACATGCCGGGTTGGCCCATGGCCTGCCGCGCGATCCAGCGCTTGAGGGGGCCGCTGCGGTCAAAACCGCTCAGGCCCCAGTTGCGCAACGCCTGCAGGCGCGAATCACCCTGGGAGAACAGGCTGAACAGGCCGTCGGTGACCCAGCCCATGGCGCCCACTTCGGCTGCGCGTGCCCGTTCGTAGCGGCGCAGCAGTTTCAGGTCGCCCAGGTCACGCCAGTACTCGCGCTGCTGCAGCACGCGCGCGAGTTCCGCCGCATCGGCCAGACCCACGTTGAGGCCCTGGCCCGCCAGCGGGTGCATGGCGTGTGCGGCATCGCCGGCCAGCGCCACGCCGCCCTGAGGGGTGCGGGCGATCCAGCGTCGGGCACGGGAGCGTTCGAGGGGCCAGGCTTGGGCGGGGCTTTCCATGTGCATGTGCCCCAGGGCATGGGCGCAACGCGCCTGCACGGCCTGGGTGAAGGTGGTGGGGTCGGCTTGCAGCCAGGTGTCGGCCTGCTGTGCAGGGACAGACCACACCAGCGCGACGGAGTTCCCCGAGATGCCGCCCAGTGGCAGCAGGGCCATCACCTCGCCATCGGCAAACCATTGCCGGGCAATGCCGCCGTGCGGCTGGTCGCAATGCAGACGCGCGGCCACCGCCTTGTGCGGGTAAGGGCGCACGTCGAAGTCCAGACCGAGCTCGTCGCGCGTCTGGCTGCGCTTGCCCTCGCAGACCACGGTGAGGGCGGCAGGCGGTGCTTCGGTCATGCGTTCGATGCCGCCCTGGAAACCCACGGCGTCGGACAGCCGCTGCTCCAGTGCCGGCACGTCCACGATCCAGGTGAGTGCGTCGGCTCCCTGGTCCTCGGCCGAGAACTGCAGTTCGCCGCCGTCGTCGCCCCACACCTGCATTTCGCACACCGGGGTGATGGGCGGCACGCGCAGATCCTGCGGATCGACCTCGGGCCAGGCGCGCACCGAGCGCAGCAGGTCGCGCGAGGCGGCGTTGATGGCGTAGGCGCGCACGTCGGGCGCGTCCTGCGGGCTGCGTGGCGTGCCGACCAGGGCCACGCGCAGGCGGTCACGCGCCAGCAGCAGGGCCAGGGTCTGGCCCACCACGCCGGCCCCACGGATGGTGACGTCGAAACGCCGGGCGGCGCCGGGACGGGGGGCAGGGGAGTTCATGTGGGGATTTTAGGAGCAGGGCACAATCCGGGCCTCGCGCCGACGATACCCCGACCCCCATCCCGGGCATGGCCCGACCACCGGGGGCTCCGCCCCGCCGAACGGCCGCCGCCGCCTTCACCCATCCACCGCTTTCAACGATCACCATGAGCGCAGACAGCCCCACCGCCGACGTCCAGGCCACCATCGCCCAGCTCTGGGTCTATCCGGTCAAGTCCTGTGCAGGCATCCAGCTGACGGAGGCCGAGCTGACCGAGACAGGCTTGCTGTACGACCGCGCGTGGATGGTGGTGGACGAGCACGGCGAGTTCGTCACCCAGCGCGAACTGCCCCGCATGGCGCTGATCCAGACAGCCTTCAGGATGGGCCAGCTGGTTCTTCGCGCCCCCGGCATGCTGTCGTTGCACCTCGCGCTGGACGCGGCCGAAGGCCCGCTGAAAGTGCGTGTGTGGGACGACGAGGTGATGGCCTGCGACATGGGCGATCTCGCGGCCCAGTGGTTCAGCGACTTTCTCGGTCCCGATGCGCCGGTCGGCCTCAAGCGGCTGCGCCTGGCGCGCTTCGACCCCGAGGTGCGGCGCGTGAGCAGCCGCAAATGGACCGGTGGCCGCGAAGCCATCACACAATTCGCCGATGGATTCAGCGTGCTCGTGACCAGCACCGCGTCGCTGGACGAGCTCAATACCCGGCTGGGTTCGGCCGGCCACGCACCGGTGGCGATGCTGCGCTTCCGGCCCAACATCGTGCTGGCCGGCATCGACGCCCACGATGAGGACCGTGTGGGCGCGATGCGCATCGACACCGGGGACGGGGTCTCGGCGTTGATCGAGCCGGTGAAGCCCTGCGGCCGCTGTCCGATTCCCAACATCGATCCGGCCACCGCGATCTCGAGCCCCGAAGTGAACGACACGCTGCAGGCCTACCGGCAGGACCCCCGCCTCGGCGGCGCCATCACCTTCGGCATGAACGCCATCGTGCTGGAAGGCGACGGGCAGATGCTGCGGGTGGGGCAGGCCGTCGGTGCCGACTGGAAGTTCGATTGATCAGGCCCCGTCCTGCATCGCGAATTCGTGGCGGTACAACCCCGGTGTCATGGCTGTGTGCTGCTTGAACTGACGCGTGAAGTGGGCCTGGTCGGCGAAGCCGCAGACATAGCCGACCTCTGCCGTTGCCATGGAACTCGAAGCCAGCAGGCGGGCCGCGCTGGACAGCCGCGCCCCCGACAGCAGGCGGGTGAAGCTCTGACCTTGCCGGGCCAACCGGCGCTGCAGCGTGCGTGGCGACGCCGCCATCTCGCTGGCCAGGAGCTCCACCGTCCAGCCCCGTCCCGGGTCGGTGACGAGGCGTTGCTGCAGCTGCGCGATCCAGTGGTCGGCCTCGATCCGACGGTCTGCATGGCGCGACCGATCGGGCTGGGCGGTCCAGCGGAATTCCCAGTGCGACAGGTCATCTGGCCATGCTGGTGTCTGCCAGTTTCCCCGAACGCGGCACCAGGCCGCATGGCCGACCGGGCGTGCCCGCAGAGCGGGGGCTCCGGCACGTTCGAAGAGCGCAGCCAGGAAGCCGAACACCAGTACATCCTCTGCAGGGGCAGGTGGTTGCCGCGGATCCCGGGAAACATGCTGGATGCGCAGCAGGCCCCGGGCGGAGTGGGTGACGCGTGTGCGATGCCGCGCGTGCACGAAGCGCTCCAGGCGCTGCCAGCGCTGCAACAGATCCAGGGGATCGCGTGCCAGGGACAGGGCGATGCCCAGTGGTTCGTCTTCCAGGTCTTGCAGCGCTTCGCCCAGCCGCACGATCACGCCCGGCCCATGGTCGCGCCACAGGCGTTCCAGCCAGGTGCGTTTGTCCGCGAGCGCAACGTGTGCATGGGGCACCGGTGGAGGTCCATCGGGCACCAGACCCTGGCGCTGCAGGCCGGCGCGCATCAGGCGCAGCATGGCTTCGGAAGCGAAGTCGTTCATGTTCTGGATGGCAGGGCCAGCACGAGAGGATCGATCGGAAACCGCTGGATGCGCACGCCAGTGGCCTCGCGCACGGCGTTGGCGATGGCCGCCGCCGTGGCCACGATGGCGGTCTCCCCTGCGCCGCCCGGGGCCCCGCCTTCGTCCACCAGCACCACCTCCAGCCGTGGAATCTGGTGCAGCGATGGTATCGGCGCTTCGGCGAAGCTGCCCGCCGCGATGCGCGCCCCAGCCGCGTGCAGCCGATCGCTCAGCGCCATGCCCAGGCCCCAGACCAGGTTGCCCTCGCATTGCGCGCGCACCTGGTCAGGGTTGATCACGGTGCCGCAATCGTGTGCGCACACCAGCCGCGTCACGGTCGTGCGGCCTTGTTCGTCCACTTCCACCTCGGCCACCACGGCGGCGTGGCTCACCTGCTTGTAGGTGCCGCAGGCCACGCCACGTCCCTGTCGCGTGCCGGCGGGGCGGGCGCGCCATGACCCGGCCTGTGCCACCGCCGCCTTCAGCACGCCGGCCAGGCGGGCGTCGCCAATGTGTTGCAGTCGGAACGCCACCGGGTCCAGGCCGGCGTGCCTCGCGCACTCGTCGATGGCCGATTCCATCGCCAGGCCGTTGGGGCCGGCGCCCAGGCCGCGCCAGGGGCCGGTGAACACGGGCAGGCGGCTCAGGGCGAACTCCGCGCGCCGGGTGGGGCATCGGTACGGCAGTTGCGCGCCGCGCGCCACGCCGGCGTCGGTCACGAAGTCGGTGAGGCGCTGCATCCACACCGGCAGGCCGGCGTTGGTGAACAGGATGTGGCTGCTCGCGAACGCGTGCCACCACTGGTCCAGCCGGCCCTCGCGCAGGCGCACGCGGATGCGGTGGCTCGATGGCGGGCGGTGGAACCCCTGCCGGAATTCCTGCGCGCGTGTCCATTGCAGCTTGACGGGATGGCGCACCGCCTCGGCCAGTACGGCCGCTTCCAGTTCCACGGTGCAGATCGTCTTGCCCCCGAAGGCCCCGCCCACGCGCGTGCCATGCACGCGCACGCGGTCTTCGTCGAGGCCCAGGCGCTTGCGGACCACGTCGCGCTGGTAGTACACGTCCTGCGAGCCCACCCAGAGGTCCAGCCCGCCGTCGGCATCGAAGGCGGCCACCGCCGCGCGCGGCTGGATGGGCGCGTGTGCCGCCAGCGGGATGTCGATGCGCAGGTCCACGTCCCACGGTCCCGGCGCATCGATGGCATCGTCGTGCACCCGGTAGCGGCATCCGTCGCCAGCGAGGTGGCGGTCCACGTCCATCGCACGGTCGATGTCGGCCTGGTCGAAGCTGCCCTCGGTCGACCAGCGCACATCGAGCGCGGCCTCGATGAGGTCGAGCGTTCCGGGTGTGCGCGCGACGATCCCCAGGCCGTCGCTCAGGCCCTGCCGCAGCCGCGCATCGCGCACCAGGGCGACGAAGCCCGGCACCTGCCGCGCGGCGGCCTCGTTCACCCAGCCGGGTGTCGATACGAGTTCCGCCGACACCGGGGCGCGCAGCACGCGGCCGAACATCATGCCGGGCAGGCGGACGTCGGCGGCGTAGAGCGGTTCGCCCGTGACGATGGCATGCCCCTGCTCCAGCGGGGCGCAACACCCCACGTGGCGGGCGTCGCGGCGAAAGGCCCGCAGTTCGCCAGCAGGGCGTGGTTCGGCCATGCGTTCGCCCTGCATGTGGCCCGCCGCCAGGGCATCGCGCAGCGTGGCGCAGGCCTGGGCGAGCGGCAGGGCGAAATCCTTCACCGATTCGCTGCCCACCGTGGCGCGCACCCGAGCCATCTCTCCCGTGTGCGGCAGGCACAGCGTGAGCTGGTGCCATTCGATGCCCAGTTCCTCGCACGCGATCTGCTTGAGCGCGGTGCCGATGTTCTGGCCCATCTCCACGCGCGGCAGCAGCAGTTCGTAGCGTCCCTCGCTGTGGCGGATCCAGCCCAGCGCGTCCTCGTAACGGGCGGTGGGCCGCTGCGGGATAACGGGCAGCGCGCACCCCGACACGAAAGCCACGCCCAGCACCGTGCTGGCCTGCAGGAATGCCCGCCGCCTCATGACCGCTCGCCCTGGAGGGCCACGGCGCGCTGCACGCCAGCGCGGATGCGCTGCTGCGTGCCGCAGCGGCACAGGTTGCCCGACAGCGCCTCGTCGATGCGGGCCGGACTGGGCGTGGGCTCCTGCCGCAACAGCGCGACGGTGGCCATGATCTGCCCCGCCTGGCAGTAGCCGCACTGCGGCACCGCTTCGTCGAGCCAGGCCTGCTGCACCGGGTGCAGGCGCCCGTTCGCGTCCGACAGGCCTTCGATGGTTTCCACCGCCCGCCCCTGCACCGCACCGACCGGCAGCAGGCAACTGCGCTGGGCGTGGCCGTCCAGCAGAACGGTGCAGGCACCGCACTGGCCCGCGCCGCAACCGAACTTCGTGCCGACCAGCCCCAGGTGCTCGCGCAGCACGGCGAGCAGGGTCTCGTCCTGCCACCCGGGCGGGATGTCGAATCGCTGACGGTTGACGAGGACGTGCATGGCGGGCTCCGTGGATGGCGATGCCGCACTGTCGCCAGCACCGCGGCGCGCGTCTTGAAGAATCGCGCCAAACCGCACCGGTCCTTGAAAAAACACGCATCGCATACACTTCACGGCTGTTTTTCCGAGGTATTCCATGAGTCTCCAATGCGGCATCGTGGGCCTGCCCAACGTGGGCAAGTCCACCCTTTTCAACGCGCTGACCAAGGCCGGCATCGCGGCCGAGAACTACCCCTTCTGCACCATCGAGCCCAACACCGGCGTGGTCGAGGTGCCCGATCCGCGCCTGGCGCAACTGGCCGAGATCGTGAAGCCCGAGCGCATCGTGCCGGCCATCGTCGAGTTCGTGGACATCGCGGGCCTGGTGGCCGGTGCCAGCACGGGCGAAGGCCTGGGCAACAAGTTCCTCGCGCACATCCGCGAGACCGACGCCATCGTCAATGTGGTGCGTTGCTTTGAAGATCCGAACGTGATCCACGTCGCCAACAAGGTTGACCCGATCGCCGACATCGAAGTCATCCAGACCGAGCTCTGCCTGGCTGACCTGGCCGCGGTCGAGAAGGCGCTGCAGCGCGTGAGCAAGATCGCGCGTTCGGGCGACAAGGAAGCCGCGAAACAGGTGGCGATCCTGGAGCGTTGCCAGACCGCGCTCAACGACACCCAGCCCGTGCGCACCATCGACTTCAGCAAGGAAGAGCGCGCACAGCTCAAGCAGTTTTTCCTGATCACCGCCAAGCCGGCGATGTTCGTGGCCAACGTGTCGGAAGACGGTTTCGAGAACAACCCGCTGCTGGACCGTCTCAAGGAATTCGCGCAGAAGCAGAACGCGCCGGTGGTGGCCATCTGCGCCAAGATCGAGGCGGAGCTGTCCGAGATGGACGACGCCGACCGGCTCGAATTCCTCAAGGAACTGGGCCAGGAAGAGCCTGGCCTGAACCGGCTGATCCGCGCGGCTTACCAACTGCTCGGCCTGCAGACCTACTTCACCGCGGGCGTGAAGGAAGTGCGCGCCTGGACCATCCACGTGGGCGACACCGGCCCGCAGGCCGCCGGGGTGATCCACACCGACTTCGAGAAGGGCTACATCCGTGCCCAGACCATCGGCTTCGATGATTACATCGCCTACAAGGGCGAACAGGCCGCGAAGGACGCCGGCAAGATGCGCGCCGAAGGCAAGGACTACGTCGTCAAGGACGGTGACGTGATGAACTTCCTGTTCTCTTCGTAGGTTCGGAACCGCCGGGTCAGGCGTTGTCCCGCACCTCGGCGGCCCACTGGCTCACGGCCACGCGCACGGGCCGGTCCTGCAGGCCTTCGATCGCTTCACCCAGCGCGTTGACCAGGCTGTCGATCTCTTCGCGTTCGGTGATGAAGGGGGGCGCCAGCTGGATGGTGTCGCCGCCGTAACGCACATAGAAGCCCATCTTCCAGCACGCCATGGCGACCTGGTGGGGTCGCAGCGCGGGTTCTCCGGGCGCGGCTTCCAGCGTGATGCCTGCGGCCAGGCCGCAGTTGCGGATGTCGAGCACATGGGGCAGGCCACGCAGGCTGTGCACCGCGTTCTCGAAGTAGGGCGCGAGTTCTTTCACCCTCTGCGGCAGCCGGTCGTTGACCAGCACGTCCAGCGCGCTCAGTGCCGCGGCGCAGGCCACCGGGTGGGCCGAGTAGGTGTAGCCGTGCGCGAACTCGAGCATGTACTCGGGGCCACCCGCCTCCATGAACGCCTCGTAGATCGCGCGGCTGGCAATCACCGCGCCCAGGGGCTGCGCGCCATTGGTCACCTGTTTGGCCACGTTCATGATGTCGGGTGTCACGCCGAAGGCCTCGGCCGCGGTCAGCGCGCCACAGCGGCCAAAGCCGGTGATGACCTCGTCGAAGATCAGCAGGATGTCGTGCTGCGTGCAGATCTCGCGCAGACGTTTCAGGTAGCCCTTGGGTGGCACGACCACACCGGCCGAACCGGAGAAGGGTTCCACGATGACTGCCGCGATGTTGGAGGCGTCGTGCAGGGCGATCAGGTCCAGCAGCCGGTCGGCGAGATGGGCGCCGTGCTCTGGCAGGCCTTTCGTGAAGCGGTTCTCCGGCAGGAGCGTGTGGGGCAGGTGGCTGGCATCCACCGACGCGCCGAAGGTCTTGCGGTTGCCCCCGATGCCGCCGACCGCGATGCCACCGAAGTTGACGCCGTGGTAGCCCTTCTCGCGGCCGACCAGCAGGGTCTTGCTGGCCTTGCCCTTCGCGCGCCAGTAGGCCCGGGCCATCTTGAGCGAGGTGTCGGCCGCCTCGGAGCCTGAGCTGGTGAAGAAGACGTGGTCCAGCCCCTCGGGCGTGAGTTCGCGCAGCTTGTTGGCCAGCGCGAAGGAACCCGGATGGCCGAACTGGAAGGCCGGTGAATAGTCCAGCTGCTCGATCTGGCGGCTCACCGCATCCGTGATTTCGGGCCGCCCATGTCCGAGCCCTGAGCACCAGAGGCCCGACAGGCCGTCGAAGATGCGTCGCCCGTCGGCGTCGAGGTAGTACGCGCCCTTGGCCCCGACGATCAGACGGGGATCGGCCTTGAACTGGCGGTTCGCGGAGAACGGCATCCAGTGCGCGTCCAGCCACTGCGCCGATCGCTGGGCGGGGGGAACGATGGGGGTCTTGTCGTTGTGCATCATGGGGTGGCGGCGTTGGGGTGGGGCTCAGATAAAGAAGCTTTCGGGTTGTGGACCGCGTTCGACAGGTGAGGCTTTGAAGTTGCCGGCGCTGAACATGCGCATGCGCGACTCGAGCAGCTCGTCCTGCAGTTGCTGCAG